>NZ_VCHX02000345.1 GCF_005768555.2 Streptomyces sporangiiformans | reverse complement strand
GCCCCGTCCCGTCGCGCCGCGGCCACGGCGACGGCGCACGCGCCCGTGCCGCACGAGCGGGTCTCGCCGGCGCCGCGCTCGTGCACGCGCAGCGCCACGTGCCGCGGGCCCCGGTCGACGACGAACTCGACGTTCACCCCGTCCGGGTACGCGGACACCGGGCTGAACGGCGGGGGTGCGAACAGGTTTCCGGCGTGGTCGAGGTCGTCGACGAAGGCGACCGCGTGGGGGTTGCCCATGTTCACGTTGCGCGCGGGCCAGCTGCGCTCCCCGACACTCACGGTCACGTCGCCTTCGGGAAGGAACGCCTTGCCCATGCCGACGGTGACGTCGCCCTGCTTGGCGATGTGGACCGACTTCACGCCCCCACGCGTGGCGACCGCGAGGTCCCCTTCGGTGACCTGGCCGGCGCGCTGGAGGTAGCGGGCGAACACCCGCACTCCGTTGCCGCACATCTCCGCGATCGAACCGTCGCCGTTGCGGTAGTCCATGAACCACTCCGCCTCGGCCGCCATGTCCTTGGCCTCGGGATGCGCCGCGGACCGTACGACATGCAGCAGACCGTCCCCGCCGATGCCCGCGCGGCGGTCGCAGAGGGCGGCGACGGCGGCCGGGGGCAGGTCGATGGCGTTCTCGGGGTCGGGGACGATCACGAAGTCGTTCTCGGTCCCGTGTCCCTTGAGGAAGGCGATCCGCGTGCTCATTCCTCGATCGTACGGGGTCGGTACGACACCGTGACGGCTCCGGGGCCTCAGCGCAGGCGGGCCACGCGCCACACGGCGAGGACGACGACCACGGCGACCACCACGGCGTACGCGATCACGACCCGCCAGTCCGAGCGACCGCCGGAGCCGCGCTGCGGCAGGCCCGGCCAGGTGTGGCCGACGCGGCGGGCGGCCATCATGCCCCAGCCCGCGGCGCAGGAGGAGATCAGCAGACCGAGCATGGCGATCATGGCGCCGCTGTCGCCGAAGTTGAACGCCAGGGGGAAGGCGAACATCAGGGACCCGAGGGCGGCGAGGCCCACGATGGGCGCGAGCTGCCAGATGCGCAGCCGGCGCTGCGGGCGCAGCTCGACCTCGACCTCGGGCTCCGCGAACATCTCGTCGGGCTCGGGTCCGTCGGCGGTCACGCCGCCCGACGTCTCGTCGGGCCCGTCGGGGCTCAGTCGCTCCCCTTCCGGTTCCCGCGGATCCTGTGCGGTGTCAAGCTCCGCGCCTTGTGCGGTGTCGCGAGGGCCGGCCTCCATCGCCACGCGCCCTCCCAACTCGGACTCCACTTGGTCGATCGAAGCTCGATGATGGCACGGCCCCGGCGGCCGGGATGGCGGGCGGAGCGTCCCGATGCCATGACGTGATCAGGCTGTAACCGGTCGTTCGACCAATGCCAGCGCACGCTGCGGAAGTTCCGTGAGATCCGTCGCGGCCCCACTCAGCCAATGCACCCGCGGGTCGCGCCTGAACCAGGAATCCTGGCGGCGCGCGAAGCGCTTGGTGGCGCGTACGGTCTCGGCTCGCGCCTCGTCGTCGGTGCACTCCCCGGAGAGCGCCGCCAGTACCTGCTGGTAACCGAGCGCCCGCGATGCCGTACGCCCCTCGCGCAACCCCTGTGCTTCCAGTGCGCGCACCTCCTCGACCAGTCCGGCCTGCCACATCCGGTCCACCCGGCGGGCGATGCGGTCGTCGAGCTCGGGGCGCGCCACGTCGACGCCGATCTGCACGGTGTCGTACACGGAGTCATGGCCGGGAAGGTTGGCGGTGAAAGGCTGCCCGGTGATCTCGATGACTTCGAGGGCACGGACGATACGGCGGCCGTTGCTGGGCAGGATCGCGTGGGCGGCCTCGGGGTCGGTGGCGGCCAGCCGGGCGTGCAGGGCGCCGGAGCCGCGCAGGGTGAGCTCGTCCTCGAGGCGGGCCCGCACCTCGGGGTCGGTGCCGGGGAACTCCAGATTGTCGACGGCCCCGCGGACGTACAGGCCGGAACCGCCGACGAGAATCGGCCAGCGCCCCTCGGCGAGCAGCGCGTCGATACGGGCGCGGGCGAGCCGCTGGTACTCGGCGACACTCGCGGTCACCGTCACGTCCCAGATGTCCAGAAGGTGGTGGGGGACGCCGGCGCGTTCCTCGGGCGTCAGCTTGGCGGTGCCGACGTCCATTCCCCGGTAGAGCTGCATGGAGTCGGCGTTGACGACCTCACCCCCGAGACGCTGGGCCAGGTGGACACCCAGATCGGACTTTCCTGCGGCGGTCGGACCGACGACGGCGATGACCCGCGGAGCGGGGGCTGAACTACTCACCGCAACAGTCTCGCAAACCCCAGGGCCTCTTCTCGAACGAGATACGTGACGCCACGGGCCCGGGGTCGTTGCCTCTTGGGAGGTTCCAGCCGCCGGTTTCGAGGGGCGGCGACCCGGGCGAGGCAATGGGACGCACCGGGCGACGCGGAATTTCGCCCGCACGAGTAGGGTATGGAGATGATATGGGCGTTTTTGCAAGGCTTCTTAGGAAAGATGGATCCAAGTCCAAGAAGTCCGAAGATGCGTCAAGCACCGAGGCACAGGCCGACACACTGACGGCCGACCCCGAGGTGAAGGCTGAGACGGAGGACGCCGTGAAGGGGGCGGCCGAGACGGGGACCGAGTCCGCGGCGACGTCGGCCGAGCCCGCCGAAACCGCGTCGGGGGACGGCGTCGAGATCCCCAAGCAGCAGTCCGCCGAGGCGGCGGCCGACAACCAGGCCGACGAGGGCGCCCACAAGTAACGGTCCCGCGAGGGTGGGTGAACCATGGGTCTCCTGGACAATCTGAAGGGCAGGCTCGCGCCTGCCAAGGAGAAGGTCTCAGACCTCGCACAGCGGCATCCCGGCCCGATCGACAAGATCGAGCACGGTCTCGACAGGGCCGCCAAGCTGGCCGATGAGAAGACCAAGGGCAAGTACAGCGACAAGATCCAGACAAGGGCCGGCAAGGCCAAGGACGCCCTGGACCGGCTCGCGCACAAGGAGCGCGGTGGGACGGACGGCGGCGCTGCGCCTCCGCCGCCCCCGACATCGTGAAACAGCACCTCGGCGGACGGCTTCGCGGAGCACATGAGGCTCCGGGCCGTCCGCCGTGTGCTTGGCCGACGCCATCTGCTGCCGGGCGAAGCCACGCACGGCCCGGGGTCCGGCCGTCACGCCCCGGGGCCCGGCCACCACGCCTGGGGGCCAACTCGGCAGCCACGCCCAGATATTGGCGGCGCCCCGAGGCCCGCACCTCGTAGCCGTCCGGCGTCGAGTGCCTAAGACCAGGCCGTCACCAAGTACCCCACGCCGTAGGGCGCGTCCTCGTACAGCAGCGCGCCGCCGAGGCCCGCACCCTCGGCCGCGCCCGCGAGCACGTGCCAGGAGGCGCGGCCGGAGGCCTTCAGCTCGTACGCCAAGTCGGCGTCCAGTGCCTTGAGTGCCGCCACGTCCGCCGTCCCCAGCGCACGCGCGACCCCCGCGTCGAACTCCGCCGCCCGCTCGTCCAGATATCCCGGCGCCTTGACCGTCCGGCACGCGCTGGCGTCGCCCATCACCAGCAGCGCCACCCGTCCCGCCCGCGCGGCGATGTCCTCTCCGGCCCGAAGGCAGCGCTCGACCGAGAGACGTTCCTCCACGCCGAGACCCTCGACCGGGGCGTAGGACCAGTCCGTTCGTCTCAGCAGCCAGGCCGCGACGGCCAGCGACAGCGGAAGTTCACGTGCCGACGTCTCCGACGAGTCGACGCCCGGCCCGTGCTCACCGAGGCGGACGTCGAGGTCCACGCCGAAGCCGCGGAACGAGCCGTGCGAGCCTTCCGGATACGGTCCGCGTCCGCTCGGCTCGGCGGGGCCGACGACGATCAGCCGGTCGGGCCGCGCCGCGGCGAGTACCCCTAGGGCGTCCTCGCAGGCCGCTCGCGCGGTGTCCAGCTCGGGCGCCGCGCCCGCCGCGACCTCCGGCACGAGCAGGGGCGGGCAGGGGCAGACGGCGGCGGCGACCAGCATGATCGCAGCCTACTGCCGCGGCTGCCCGTCCAAATGGTCGCGCTCGGTGCGGTCAGCGCTCGGTGCGGTCAGTGAGCGGAGCAGCCGCCCGTGGCGGCCGGCAGCGGCGCCGGGACACCCACGGCGGGCAACCCGAGCATCACGCCCGCCGGCTTGGCGGTCTCGGCCGCGTTGCGCTTCTCCCAGGCGTCTCCCGCGCACGTGCGGCGCACGTCGAGGACGGCGCCCTCGGCGAGCAGGTGGTGCGGGGCGGCGTACGTGATCTCCACGGTGACCACGTCGCCGGGGCGCACCTCGACGTCGGGCTTGGTGAAGTGCACCAGGCGGTTGTCGGGGGCACGGCCGGAGAGACGGTGCGTGGCGCCGTCCTTGCGGCCCTCGCCCTCGGCGGCCATCAGCTCCAGGGTGCGGCCGACCTGCTTCTTGTTCTCCTCCCAGGAGATCTCCTCCTGGAGGGCGACGAGGCGCTCGTAGCGCGACTGCACGACCTGCTTGGGGATCTGGTTCTCCATGGTGGCCGCCGGGGTGCCGGGGCGCTTGGAGTACTGGAACGTGAACGCCTGGGCGAAACGCGCCTCGCGGACCACGTGCAGGGTCTGCTCGAAGTCCTCCTCGGTCTCGCCGGGGAAGCCCACGATGATGTCCGTGGTGATGGCGGCGTGCGGGATCGCGGCACGGACCTTCTCGATGATCCCGAGATACCGGTCCTGCCGGTACGAGCGGCGCATCGCCTTCAGGACGGGGTCGGAGCCGGACTGCAGCGGCATGTGGAGCTGGGGCATCACGTTCGGCGTCTCGGCCATCGCCGCGATCACGTCGTCCGTGAAGTCACGGGGGTGCGGCGAGGTGAACCGCACGCGCTCCAGGCCGTCGATCTTCCCGCAGGCCCGCAGCAGCTTGCTGAAGGCCTCGCGGTCGCCGATGTCGGCGCCGTAGGCGTTGACGTTCTGGCCAAGCAGCGTGATCTCACTGACGCCCTCGCCGACCAGCGCCTCGATCTCGGCGAGGATGTCACCGGTCCTGCGGTCCTTCTCCTTGCCGCGCAGCGCCGGGACGATGCAGAACGTGCAGGTGTTGTTGCAGCCGACGGAGATGGAGACCCACGCGGCGTAGGCACTCTCGCGGCGGGTCGGCAGCGTCGAGGGGAACGCCTCGAGCGACTCGGCGATCTCGACCTGTGCCTCTTCCTGGACGCGGGCGCGCTCCAGGAGGACGGGCAGCTTGCCGATGTTGTGCGTGCCGAAGACGACGTCCACCCAGGGCGCCTTCTTCACGATGGTGTCGCGGTCCTTCTGCGCGAGACAGCCCCCGACGGCGATCTGCATCCCGGGCCGCTTCGACTTCATCGGCGCGAGACGGCCGAGATTGCCGTACAGGCGGTTGTCGGCGTTCTCCCGCACGGCACACGTGTTGAAGACGACGACATCCGCGTCGCCGTCCGCACCCTCGGGTGCCCGCACGTAACCTGCGTCCTCCAGCAGCCCGGAGAGCCGCTCGGAGTCGTGGACGTTCATCTGGCACCCGTAGGTGCGCACCTCGTAAGTCTTCGCGCTCATCTCGTACACCAGGGTACGGGGTCGCCACGCGCGCGTGGCCGGGTATTCCCGGCGGGCCCGGGCCGGCACCGGCGCATGGAGGGTGGCTCATGGGCCCTGCCCTGGTCATCGCCGCCCGTGAGCTGGCAGGATCGCGCGCATGTTCCAGGTACTCGGCCGCATCGGCAGACGCCGCGTCCTGCAGGGTTCGACCGCCGCCTTCGTGGCCTTCGGGCTGCTGTTGTGGTGGCTGCTGCCCCTGGGCGAGAGCTCGCCGGGCGGGACGGTCACCTTCAGCACGGGTACGCGGACGGGGGTCTACCAGCTCTACGGGGAGCTGCTGCAGAAGGCACTGGCGAAGGACATGCCGCGCCTGGACGTGAAGCTGCTGAACAGCGAGGGCTCGCAGGAGAACGTGGCGCGGGTGGCCACCGGGGAGGCGGACTTCACGATCGCGGCGGCCGATGCGGTGGAGAAGTACAAGCTGGCGGGCGGACCGGGTGCGGACCAGCTGCGCGGCTGCGCCCGGCTGTACGACGACTACATGCACGTGGTCGTTCCGCGCGCGTCCTCCGTGGACTCCATCAGGGATCTCCGGGGGAAGAAGGTGGCCGTGGGGCAGCCCGGCTCGGGCGTACGGCTGATCGCGGGGCATGTGCTCGAGGCGGCCGGTCTCGACCTGGGGAAGGACATCACCCCGGTGTCCGAGGGCATAGGAACCATGCCGAAGCTGCTTGAGGAGGGCAAGATCGACGCCTTCTTCTGGTCCGGCGGGCTGCCGACCAGTGCCGTGACCGACCTCTCGACGAGCGTCGACATCAGGCTGGTCCCGATCGACGAAGACCTCATCGCGAAGCTGCACAAGCAGGGCCGCGAGTCCCGCTACTACCGCGCCGCCGTCATGCCCGCGGACGCCTATCCCAAGGCCCAGGCGGGCACCGCCGTACCGACGTTGGCGGTGGCGAACCTGCTCGTGACGCGGGCCGACACCGACGCCGAGCTGACCGAGGGGCTGACGCGTACGGTGATCGACAGCCGCGACCGCATCGGCGGCGAGGTGCACGCGGCGCAGCTCGTGGACCTCCGGACGGCGATCTACACCGATCCCCTGGACCTGCATGAGGGCGCGCGCCGCTACTACCGCTCGGTCAAGCCGTAACCCGGTCCAGCCCTGGCATCAGGGCGTGGGCGCCGAGCCTTCAGCCGGTAGTTGCCGAGTCATCAGGCCGTAGGTGCCGAGTCATCAGGCCGTAGGTGCCGAGCGCGGCACGATCACCGTCACCTTCAGACCGTGCGGCTCGTGATGGGCGTACGCGATCGACCCGCCGCCCGCCGCGAGCAGCGCCCGTGAGATCGACAGTCCGAGACCCGAACCCTTGATGTTCTGGTGGCCGGCGCTGCGCCAGAACCGGTCACCGATACGGGCGAGTTCGTCGTCGCTGAGCCCCGGACCGCGGTCGGTGACCACGATGGTCGAGGTCACCCCGTTGGACGCCACCTCGACCTCCACGCACTCGCCCTCGGGCGTGAACTTCAGCGCGTTGTCGATCACCGCGTCCAGTGCGCTGGAGAGAGCGACCGGGTCGGCCCAGGCGGTCGTGGCCGGGCAGTTCCCGACCAGGCGTACGCCCTTGTCGTCGGCGACCGGCGACCAGGAGGCCACGCGCTCGGCGGCCAGTTCGCCGATGTCGGTGAGCCGCAGATCCGCCTCGGCGTGCTCGGCCAGGGCCAGATCGAGCAGGTCGTCCAGAACGTTGGCGAGGCGCTTGCCCTCGGTGCGGACGGAGGCGATCTCCTCGTTGCCCTGAGGGAGCTCCAGGGCGAGCAGCTCGATGCGCAGCAGCAGGGCGGACAGGGGGTTGCGCAGCTGGTGCGAGGCGTCGGCGACGAAGGCGCGCTGCTGTTCCAGGACGTCCTCGACGTTGTCGGCCATCTCGTTGAACGAGCGGGCCAGACGCCGGAGTTCCGGTGGGCCTCCGGCGACCGCGACCCGGGACTTGAGGCGTCCGGTCGCGATGTCGTGCGTGGTGGCGTCCAGGACGCGCACCGGCCGGAGCACCCAGCCGGTGAGGCGCAGCGCGGCGCCGAGGGCGAGGAGCATCGCGGCGGCCTCTCCCGCGCCGATGATCAGCCAGGCGTGGAGGGTCTTCGAACGCATCTGCCCGGTGGGCGAGTCGGTGACCACGACCGCGATGACGTCGCCGTCCCGGATGACCGGGGACGCGACGACGAGCCGGTTGCGCTGCCAGGGCCAGACCTGCTCCGGGTCGTGGCTGCGGCGGCCCAGGAGCGCCTCGTTGAACGCCTGGAGGCCTTCGCTCTCGTCGGGGAGGTACCAGTCCGTGGGCGCGTTGGCCATGGGTTCTTTGCTGCGGTAGAAGACCCCGGCCCGGATGCCGTACACGCCGTGGTACTTGGTGAGTTCCTGGCGGAGGGTCTCGCGGCGCTCGTCCGTGGGGGTGGAGGCGACCCGGGAACCGGTCGGGCGGTCGGTGACGAACTGTGCCAGCGACGCGAAGCGTGCCGTGTCGTCGATGCGGTCGACGACCACTTTCTGCTGCTCGGCCGCGGCCACGCTGATGGCGAGCGGGAGGCCGAGAGCGAGCAGTACGGCCGCCATCAGAACGATGAGCAGCGGAAGGAGGCGTGCGCTCACCCGGGCCCGCTACGACGCGGGGGCGACGAGCCGGTAGCCGACGCCGCGCACGGTCTCGATCAGGGTCGGCATCCGCAGCTTGGAACGCAGGGAGGCGACGTGCACCTCCAGGGTGCGGCCGGTCCCTTCCCAGCTGGTGCGCCACACTTCGCTGATGATCTGCTCCCGTCGGAACACCACTCCGGGGCGCTGGGCGAGAAGCGCGAGAAGGTCGAACTCCTTGCGGGTCAGTTGGACGACCGAACCGTCAACACTGACCTGGCGGGTGGGCAGTTCGATGTGCACGGACCCGAGTTTCAGCGCGGTCTCCCCGGAAACCGCCGCGTCGTCGGGAGCGGTGCGCCGGCTGACGGCGTGGATACGGGCGAGCAGTTCCCCGGTGTCGTAGGGCTTCACCACGTAGTCGTCGGCACCGAGATTGAGGCCGTGGATCCGGGAGCGTACGTCGGAACGCGCGGTCACCATGATCACCGGAATGCTGGTGCGTTTGCGGATCTTGCCGCAGACCTCGTAGCCGTCCTGGTCGGGGAGGCCGAGGTCGAGAAGTACCACCCCGAAGCCCTCGCTTTCCGGGACGAGCGCCTGCAGGGCCTCCTCGCCGCTGCGGGCGTGCACGACCTCGAAGCCGTGCCGTGCGAGGACCGCGGACAGCGCGGCGGCGACATGGTTGTCGTCCTCGACGAGGAGCAGTCTCATTCCGGCCCCCTTCCCTTCATCAGTCATACAATGTCGACACATATACGTGTGCACGCGCGGATGCTCCAAGGAAGTCACGCCGATGGACAAGGACGGCGTCAAGGGGGAGCGGGTCGAGGGCGGCTTCCGTTACTCAGCCGGTACTCAGCTCGTACAGGTACACCCTGGATGGCTCCCTTCACGAAGAGTGTCCGCTTGCTACCAGATCGTTATGCTCAATTTCCCCTCAGATGTAATGACGCTGGTCGTCAGGCATTACTACTGTCTCCGCAACCGAGGAGGACGGAGCAAAAGGCCGATGACCGAAGTATCGGTGACCAAGGACGCCGTACCCATGGCCGACGATCTGGTCGTACTGCAGAACGTCAACAAGCACTTCGGCGCGTTGCACGTGCTTCAGGACATCGACTTGACCATCACTCGTGGTGAGGTTGTCGTGGTCATCGGGCCCTCCGGGTCCGGAAAGTCCACCCTGTGCCGCACGATCAACCGTCTGGAGTCGATCGATTCGGGAGCCATATCGATCGACGGCAAACCACTGCCCGCGGAGGGCAAGGCGCTCGCCCGACTGCGTGCCGACGTCGGCATGGTCTTCCAGTCCTTCAATCTCTTCGCCCACAAGACGGTGCTCGAGAACGTGACGCTGGGCCAGCTCAAGGTCCGCAAGGCGGACAAGAAGGCGGCCGAGGAGAAGGCACGCGCGCTGCTCGACCGGGTGGGCGTCAGCACACAGGCGGACAAGTACCCCGCACAGCTCTCGGGCGGTCAGCAGCAGCGTGTCGCGATCGCCCGGGCGCTGGCCATGGACCCCAAGGTGATGCTCTTCGACGAGCCGACATCGGCTCTCGACCCCGAGATGATCAACGAGGTCCTGGAAGTCATGCAACAGCTCGCCCGTGACGGTATGACGATGATCGTCGTCACGCACGAGATGGGCTTCGCCCGTTCGGCTGCCAACCGTGTCGTTTTCATGGCTGACGGCCGGATCGTCGAGGAGGCTGTGCCGGACCAGTTCTTCAGCAACCCGCGCAGCGACCGTGCCAAGGACTTTCTGTCGAAGATCCTGCACCACTGAGGCGCCTGCGCACCGGGCCACGAACAGGAGCCCGTGCCACCAGCATCGAACGGCCAGCATTTCTTCACCAGCAAAGGATGTTCACCATGAAGTTCCGCAAGGTTACGGCAGCGGCCGCCACCGCGATCGTCCTCTCCGTGACGGCGACCGCCTGCGGCGGTGACGACGACAAGAGCTCCGCCTCCGGCAGTGGTTCCGGTGGCGGCGACAAGATCAAGGTCGGCATCAAGTACGACCAGCCGGGCCTCGGCCTGAAGGAGCCGGACGGTACCTTCTCGGGCTTCGACGTGGACGTCGCGACCTACGTGGCCAAGGAGCTCGGCTACGACGCCGACCAGATCGAGTTCGTCGAGACGAAGACCCCCGACCGGGAGAACGCACTGAAGCGCGGTGACGTGAAGTTCATCGCGGCCACCTACTCGATCAACGACGAGCGCAAGAAGTCGGTCGACTTCGCCGGCCCCTACCTGCTGGCCCACCAGGACCTGTTGGTCAAGGCCGACTCGGACATCACCGAGGCCACGGACCTCAACGACAAGAACCTGTGCTCGGTGACGGGCTCCACTTCGGCGCAGAACGTCAAGAACGACTTCGCCCCGAAGGCCAACCTCACCGAGAGGAGCGGCTACTCGGAGTGCATCTCCGCTCTGCAGAGCGGCGCCGTGGACGCGCTGACCACGGACGACTCGATCCTCGCGGGCTTCGCCGCACAGGAGCAGTACAAGGGCCAGTTCAAGCTCCTCGGCCTCAAGCTCAGCAACGAGAACTACGGCATCGGTGTGAAGAAGGGCGACACCGAGACGCTCAACAAGATCAACACCGCCCTGGAGAAGATGGTCAGCGACGGCGCCTGGGAGAAGGCCGTCAAGGACAACTTCGGTCCGGCCAACTACAAGAACGAGCCCGCGCCGAAGATCGGCAACATCGTCAAGTAGCGCGAGGGTTCACGGGCGTGCCGTCGCCGACTGCGATCAAGGCGGCGGCACGCCGCGCTGTCCACGTACGCCACACACCCGGAAGCGCGGGAAATCGTGTTCGACTTTCTTTCAGACTATGACGACCCGAGCCTGTTGGGCGCCTTCTGGACGACGGTACAGCTCACCGTCCTCTCCGGCGTCGGCTCCCTGGTCTGGGGCACCATCCTGGCCGCGATGCGGGTCAGCCCGGTGCCGCTCATGCGCGGGTTCGGCACGGCCTACGTCAACATCGTCCGGAACATCCCCCTGACCGTCATCATCGTCTTCACCTCGCTCGGCCTCTCCGACATCTTCGGCGTGACGATGGGTGCGTCCGACTTCGAGGTCCGGGGCTTCCGCCTGGCGGTCCTCGGTTTCGTCGCCTACACCGCGGCCTTCGTCTGCGAGGCGATTCGTTCCGGCATCAACACGGTGCCGCTCGGACAGGCCGAGGCGGCCCGTGCCATCGGGCTGAACTTCACCCAGATCCTGCGGCTGATCGTCCTGCCGCAGGCCTTCCGTTCGGTGATCGGCCCGCTGGCCAACGTGCTGATCGCCCTGACCAAGAACACGACCGTGGCAGCCGCGATCGGCGTGGCCGAGGCCGCCCTCCTGATGAAGGAAATGATCGAGAACGAGGCCCAGACGCTGCTCATCGGCGCGATCTTCGCCTTCGGGTTCGTGGTACTGACTCTGCCCACCGGCCTCATCCTCGGCTGGCTGAGCAAGCGACTGGCGGTGAAGCGATGAGCTCCGTTCTCTACGACACTCCGGGGCCCCGCGCCAAGCGGCGCAACGTGTTCCTCTCGGTGGTCTTCTTCGTCCTGCTCGCCCTGCTCCTGTGGTGGGTCTGGCGGACGATGGACGAGAAGAACCAGCTGACCTGGGCCCTGTGGAAGCCGTTCACCGAGTCCCAGGCCTGGACGACGTATCTGCTGCCGGGCCTGGCCAACACGCTGAAGGCCGCGTCAATGGCCATGCTGATCGCCCTTCCGCTGGGCGCGGTCTTCGGCATCTCGCGCCTCTCCGACCACCGGTGGGTGCGGGGTTCAGCCGGCGTGGTGGTCGAGTTCTTCCGGGCGATCCCGGTACTGCTGCTGATGCTGTTCGCCAACGAGTTCTACGACCGCTACACGAACGTCACCAGCGAACAGCGGCCCCTCTACGCGGTCGTCACCGGACTGGTGCTCTACAACGCGTCCGTCCTCGCGGAGATCGTACGGGCCGGCATCCTGTCCCTGCCCAGGGGCCAGTCGGAGGCCGCGATGGCGATCGGCCTGCGCAAGGGCCAGACGATGAACAACGTCCTGCTGCCGCAGGCCGTCACGGCCATGCTGCCGGCCATCGTCAGCCAGCTCGTGGTCATCGTGAAGGACACCGCGCTGGGCGGCGTGATGATCGGGTTCACCGAGCTGCTCAACACGCGCCAAACGCTCGCGGCCAACTACGCCAACGTCGTTCAGAGCTTCGTCGTGGTGGCGGTCATCTACATCGTGCTCAACTTCATCCTCACCAGCTTCGCGAGCTGGCTGGAGGGCAGGCTGCGGCGCAGCAAGAAGGGCACGGGTGCGGTCCTCGGGGTCGACGACGTGGACGACATCAACGCCGGCGAGGTGGGGGGCACGACCGCGACCGGTGGCGGCGGCACCATCTGATGAACAGTCAAGTGGCATGAGCGGTACGGAGGCAGTGGCATGATCGCCACTGCCTCCGTCACTTGACGCAAGTACCGGCAGTGGGTTGCATACGTTCTGTGATCGTGCACCCCGCCCCACCTGCCAGTTCCGGCAACACACTCAGGACACCGCTCCAGGCAGGGGGAGCCACGCCGTGGATCCGGTGATCATCGCCGGAGCGGGGCCCGTCGGGCTCACGCTCGCCCTGGCGCTGGCGCGTCAGGAGGTGCCTTCCGTCGTCCTGGACGAGGGGTCCGGTAAGGACGAACAGCGGCTGGCACGAACCGTCGTACTGCGTGAGGACACCGCGGCACTGATGGCGCGGCTCACGGGATCCTCCCTCACCGAGACCGGTTTCCGTTGGTCCGGATGGCGTTCGATGCGGCGCAAGCAGGTGATGCGGCAGATCACGTTCAGCGACGACGATCCCGCTCCCTTGCACATCGCCCAGCACGAGCTGACCGGCGCCCTGCGGGAAGCGATCGCGAACGAGCCCCTGATCAAGGTCGCCGTGGAGAGCCGCCTCGACTCCATAGAGCAGGAGACGCAAGGCGTGACCGCGCACACGCGCGGCCCCAAGGGCACGTGGTGGCGCGGCAGTTACCTGGTCGGCTGCGACGGCCCACGCTCGACGGTGCGCAAGCTCGAGGACATCCGCTTCCCGGGACGTACGGCCGTGGAGCGACACGCCGTCGCGGCACTGCGTACGGAACTTCCATGGCCCGGCGAGGCGTTGTTGCACCGGATGCCGCCGTGGCGGACGTCAGGACCTTCGGCCGGGGAGGTGACCGGGCGTCCCCTCGCCGACGGTGTGTGGCGTCTGGACTGGCTGCTGCCGCCGGGGAAGGACCTGGTCACACCCGACCTGCTGGTGGCGCGCGTCCGGGAGACCCTCGCGGGCTGGTGCGGAGGTTCCACACCGCCGTACGAACTGCTCGACACCGGAGTCCACATCGTCCACCACCGCCTCGCCCGTCGCTGGCGGGTCGGCCGTGTCTTTCTCGCCGGGGACGCCGCGCATCTGCTCGGCGCGCTCGGCTCCCAGGGACTCGACGAGGGCCTGCGCGACGCCGACAACCTCGCCTGGAAGCTGGCCCTCGCCTGGCATCACGGGCCGCACGAGGCGCTGCTCGACAGCTACCAGGTGGAGCGGCGTGCCATCGTCGCCGCACGGCTGCGCGCCGCCGACCAGGCCCTGCCGGTGCTGCGCTCCGGCGGAGGTCTGCGCGCTGTCGTGCCCGGATCGGCGCGTGGTCATGACGCGCTGCTCACAGATGGTCACCTGGGGCGCGGCCCGCTGGGTGAGCCGGGGGCGTACGCCGATTCGCCCCTCGCGCCTCCACGCGCCGAGTCGGCTCTCGACGTCGCCACAGCGGTGGGTGCTCCGGTCACCGATGTGCGGGTGACGGCGGAGGACGGTTCGTTCGTACGGCTGCGGGAGAGGCTGGGGCGCGGGGCACTCCTCGTACTGCTGATCGCGCCGGGCACCGGTGTGTGGGAACGCAGGCACTGGGTGACGGCTGGGATCATGCCCCGGCTCGCGGCCGCCGTGACCGCGCTCCCGCACCGTGCCGAACTACTGGTCGCCGAGAGCTACCCGGGAGCCGCCGCGCACACGGTGCTGCTGATCCGTCCGGACGGCCACCTGGTCACGGCGTTGAACGGGGTGCGGCCGGCCGATCTGTACGAGGCAGCCGAGGCGGCTCTGGGTGGCCCGCGGGCCACCACCCAGGCTGCGGGCACCAGTTGAGCCGCCGTCCATTCAGTGACACTGAGTTGACCGGTCCGCACCGTCATGGTCTACTCCGGATCGTGACCGACACCTGTGTGCGCCTGTGGCGGAGGGTCCATATGGACCTCCTCCGCTATGCGGGCTGCGTGTGTCACACGTCCTGCTGAATTCGCCTTCCACTCCCCCGCGCGAGCCGCTTGTGCCGCCGCGCACTCCCACGCGAACACTCACTGGACGGTACCCGTGTCTTCGTCACCCTCTGTCTCCCACTCGACTCCCACCGTCTCCACGCCGGTACACGGCCCCGATCAGACCGAGCTCCTCGACTTCGTCCGGCGGACGGCCGCCGACACCGAGTTGATCGATTCGCTCCCGCTGGACCCCGAGGGTCGTACGTGGGTACGCCTCGAAGGCCCCGGCGGCAGCGAGGCCTGGCTCATCGGCTGGCCCCCCGGCACCGGCACCGGCTGGCACGACCACGCCGAGTCCGTCGGCGCGTTCCTCACCGCGTCGGGCGAGCTGAAGGAGAACTCGCTCACCGCCCGGCTGCCCGCCGACGGCTGGAAGACGCTGGAACTCTCTGAGGGGGTCGACCGGGAACGCCGGTTGCCGGCAGGCAAGGGCCGCGCCTTCGGCCGCCACCATGTCCACGAGGTGCTCAACGAGTCCACCGATGAGCATGCCGTCTCCGTCCACGCGTACTACCCGCCGCTGCCGCAGATCCGTCGCTACAGCCGCACCGGCCAGGTTCTGCGCCTCGAGCAGGTCGAGCGTCCGGCGGACTGGCAGTGAGCGCCGACCGTCCCGTCGGCATCGATGAGCTGCTGGAACGCGTCCGTGCGGGCCTCGACCGGGTCCAGGCCACCGAGGCCTACCGGGCCGCGCAGGCCGACGAGGCTCTGCTGGTCGACATACGGTACGCCGCCCTGCGCGAGCGCGACGGGCTCATTCCCGGCGCCCTCGTCGTCGAGCGCAACGAACTGGAGTGGCGGCTCGACCCGCAGGGCAGCCATCGCGCCCCCGAGGCCACGAGCCACGATCTGCGGGTCGTGGTGGTCTGCAACGAGGGCTACGCGTCGAGCCTCGCGGCCGCGTCACTGCGGCAGTTGGGGATCCATCGGGCTACGGACCTGGTGGGGGGCTTTCAGGCGTGGAGGGCTGCCGGGCTTCCGGTGAGTTCTTAGCGTGGACTCTTAGCGTGAGTTCTTGGCCGTCGGCATCCTGGGCATGTATCGCCGTGCACAGGTATCCGTGCACTGCGGCGGCCCGGCGTCTTCAGCAGCGGGTTGACCCCACTCTCCGTGCGGCCTAGGGGAATTGGGCCGTGCGCACCTCGAGATCCGGGCGAAGATCCGGGCCCTGAACGCGATCGGCGCCCCCGCGCGTCTACCGTGTTCCGGGCCCGGCCGGAGAACTCGGTCCCAAGGTTTCCCGATCCCCAAGGGACCTTGGAAGGACGGTGCTTTCCAAGGCCCTTCGGGTCAGAAGCCCTCTTCTCCCAACCCCTCCGTGTCCTCGCCCTCTTCCTCCAGGGCCTGGCGGACCACCCGTAGGGCCATGCCCTCGGAGTAGCCCTTGCGGGCGAGCATCCCCGCAAGGCGCCGTAGCCGCTTGTCTCGGTCGAGGCTGCGGGTGGAGCGCAACTTGCGGGCCACGAGCTCGCGCGCCGTCGCCTCTTCCTGCTCGGAGTCGAGCTGTCCGACGGCCTCGTCGATCAGCGTCGAGTCCACGCCCTTGGTCCGCAGCTCCTGTGCGAGCGCCCGCCGGGCCAGACCCCGCCCGTGGTGCCGGGACTCCACCCAGGCGTCCGCGAAGGCGCTGTCGTTGATCAGGCCGACCTCTTCGAAGCGGGACAGCACCTCGTCCGCCACGTCGTCCGGGATCTCTCGCTTGCGCAGCGCGTCCGCCAGTTGCTTCCGCGTGCGCGGGGTCCCGGTGAGCAGGCGTAGGCAGATGGCCCGCGCCCGCTCAGCCGGGTCCCCTGGGGGCTCCCCTTTCTCGGCCCTCGACGAGGAAGGGGAGCCCCGGTCCTGCGGGCCGCCGGACGGTTCACCGAATCCGTGCCGGCGACCTCGGCCTCCTCCACCACGGCCACCGCCACGCGGATCGTCGTCGCCCGAGTGCCCGGTGTCCAGCGGCCCCTCACCGCCGTACGCCCTGTCGCTGTCTCCTTCGGAGCCGATGCCGCCCCCATGCCCCGGCCCTTCCGGAACACCGGCGGAGACGTACTCGGCCCAGTCGGTTCGTCGCGTCACGGGCTAGCTCTTGGCCGCCGCGGCCTTGGACTTGGCGGCCTTGGCCGCAGGCGCGGCCGCCGGCTTCACGGCCGCGTCCGGGGCGGCCGAGACCGCCGCGTCAGCGCCCGGCTCGGCGGTCGGCTCCTCCGGCTTCACGCCGACGCCCAGCTTCTCCTTGATCTTCTTCTCGATCTCGTTGGCGAGGTCGGGGTTGTCCTTCAGGAAGTTGCGCGCGTTCTCCTTGCCCTGGCCGAGCTGGTCGCCCTCGTACGTGTACCAGGCGCCGGCCTTGCGGACGAAGCCGTTCTCCACGCCCATGTCGATCAGGCCGCCCTCGCGGCTGATGCCCTGCCCGTAGAGGATGTCGAACTCGGCCTGCTTGAAGGGGGGCGCCACCTTGTTCTTGACGACCTTGACACGGGTGCGGTTGCCCACCGCGTCCGTACCGTCCTTCAGAGTCTCGATGCGGCGGATGTCCATGCGCACCGAGGCGTAGAACTTCAGGGCCCGGCCACCGGTCGTGGTCTCCGGGGAGCCGAACATCACACCGATCTTCTCGCGCAGCTGGTTGATGAAGATCGCGGTGGTCTTGGACTGGTTGAGCGCGCTGGTGATCTTCCGCAACGCCTGGCTCATCAGTCGGGCCTGCAGACCCACGTGCGAGTCGCCCATCTCTCCCTCGATCTCCGCGCGCGGGACGAGCGCGGCGACGGAGTCGATGACGATGAGGTCGAGGGCGCCGGAGCGGACCAGCATGTCCACGATCTCCAGGGCCTGCTCGCCGTTGTCCGGCTGGGAGAGGATCAGGTTGTCGATGTCGACGCCGAGCTTCTTCGCGTACTCGGGGTCGAGGGCGTGCTCCGCGTCCACGAAGGCGACTTGGCCTCCGGCCTTCTGCGCGTTCGCCACCGCGTGCAGGGTCAGGGTCGTCTTACCGGAGGACTCCGGGCCGTACACCTCCACCACTCGGCCGCGCGGGATGCCGCCGACGCCGAGGGCGACGTCGAGCGCGGTCGACCCTGTGGGGATGACCTCGATGGGCTCGTTCGGCCGCTCGCCCATGCGCATGACCGCGCCCTTGCCGAACTGCCGTTCAATCTGTGCGAGCGCGGCGTCGAGCGCCTTCTCGCGGTCGGTTCCTGCCATGGGTTCCACCCGATTTGCTTGAGTCGATCGCTTCACGTCAAAGACGCTAACGCCTGCCACTGACAATGCGTCCCGACAGCCGCCCAGCCTGTGGATAACTCGGGCACTTCCCAGCGAAATCGCCGTCAGAACCCGGCCGGAGACTCCATAAGAATGGATGTTCGATTTTTGTGTCAAGCGCACGACACGGCTCCGCCGCGGGCAGCTTCACGGCTCGACGCCCGGACGATCCCAGCCCGTACGGGCGGTGCCGCAGGGATGCGCGGACCGCTCGGGGACGCGCTACGAAGACTCCCGCGCCGTGTCGTCCGCGGCCGGCCGCGTCGCCCCCGGCCCGCGCACAGCACCCCGCAGACGCGCGAGGAAGGTGCCCGAGCCCCGCTCGCGGTGCCCGTGCACCCGAGGGTCGTCCGTGACGACGTACCGCTTCACGTACGCCCCCAGGAACGCCTGGAGCGTGGCGATCGCGGGGATGGCGATCAGCGCGCCGACGGCACCGAGCAGCGCGGTGCCCGCGATGACCGACCCGAAGGCGACCGCCGGGTGGACGTCCACGGTCTTCGCGGTCAGCTTGGGCTGCAGCACGTAGTTCTCGAACTGCTGGTAGATCACGACGAAGATCAGCACCCACAGCGCGTACCAGGGGTTGACCGTGAAGGCGATCAGCATCGGCAGGGCGCCGGCGAGATACGTACCGATGGTGGGGATGAACTGCGAGACCAGGCCCACCCAGACGGCGAGCACGGGCGCGTAGTTCACATCGAGGGCCTCCAGCAGGATGAAGTGGGATATGCCCGAGATCAGCGCCATCAGACCGCGTGAGTACAGATAGCCCCCGGTCTTCTTGACGGCGATCTCCCACGCGCGCAGCACCTCGGCCTGGCGGGCGGGCGGCAGTACTGAGCACAGCGCTCGCCGCAGTCGCGGTCCGTCGGCGGCGAAGTAGAACGCGAACAGCGTGATCGTCAGGAGCTGGAAGAGACCGCCCACCACCTGCGCGGACACGTCCAGGACGCCGCTCGCGCTGTTCTGCACGTACCTCCGGAGCCAGTCGGAGCGGATCAGGCTGTCCTGGATGTCGACGCGGCTGAGCTCTGTGTGAAAGGTCGTGTTGACCCAGCTGATCACCGAGTCGACGTACTTCGGGAAGTCCTCGACCATGTCGATGATCTGTCCGGCGAGCATCGAGCCGAGCAGCGTGACGAAGCCCGCGCTCACGACTATCACGGCGAGGAACACGAGCGCCGTGGCCAGCCCTCGGCGCATGCCGTACGAGGCCATCCAGCTCACCGCTGGCTCGATGGCGAGCGCCAGGAAGAACGCGATCAGAATGTTGATCAGCAGTCCGGTCAGCTGGTGGAAGGCCCAGCTGCCCAGCTGGAACGAGGCGATGAGGGCGAGCGCGAGCACCATGGCTCGCGGCAGCCAGCGTGGCATGCGGGCGCCCCCACGGCCGCCGACCGCCCCTTCGGCCGGGGGTCGCGGGGGCGGCGTCATGCCGGGCGGGGATGCGTCCTGTCCGACCTGGGCGGACTCGTCTGTCGATGCCACGGTCCAAGTTTCACCCACGCCGCCGGCAATCGGTCCCGGCCCCCAGATGTTCGTGGCCGGTCAGCGCTTTTCGTAGGGAACGTTCACCGCCGTGCACACCGCACGCCACACGTCCTTGGCCTCCCAGCCCGCGTCGAGCGCCTCGCGCACCGTGCGCCCGCCGAGCTCCGACATCACGTGATCGCGCGCGAAGGTGTCGGCGTACCCCTTACCGAAGTGATCCGACATCAACTGCCAGAAGACCGTCAACCGCATGACCCCAGTATCCCGCCCCTGAGAGTGGGGCCGAGCCGGGACCCGCTTGCCGAGAACGCTTTCCGTCCTACGGTCGGAGCATGGCCGAAACAGGAGCATCCCCACTCCCCCCGACGCCCCCGGCGCGTTCACCGCTCGCCCGCGCCGAGCACTTCGTCTGGCTCACCGCGCGCGTGCTGGAGCAGCGGCGTTTCGCGTACCACTTCCTCGGTGGCGGTGCCGACGCGGTCGAGACCGCGCTGGCCGCCTACCGCAACGAGGACGAGGGGTACGGTCATGCGCTCGAACCCGATCTGCGCGGTCCGGTCAGCCAGCCTCTGCACACCGGGCACGCACTGCGCGTCCTGGACTCGATCGGGCGCTGCGGCGGACAGCGGGTGGAGCGCGTGTGCCGCTATCTGACCGCCGTGTCGACGCAGGACGGCGCGCTGCCGGCGATCCATCCCAGCCAGCGCGGCTATCCGGCCGCACCCTTTGTGCCGATCATGGACAACCCGCCCAGCGAGCTCCTCTCCACCGGCCCCGTGGTGGGCCTGCTGCACCGCAACGAGGTGTGGCACGCCTGGCTGTTCCGGGCCACCGATTTCTGCTGGCAGGCGGTGGAGTCCCTGGACAAGTCGCATCCGTACGAGATCGAGGCGGCCGTGGCCTTCCTGGACTGCGCACCCGACCGCCCGCGCGCGGAGGCGGCCGCCGACCGGCTCGGACGCCTCGTGCGTCAGCAGCGGCTCGCGGCGCTGGACCCCGACCGCCCTGAGGAGTTCCCGGTGGCGCCCGGCTATGCGCCGGGCGAGCGTCACTTCGCGCACGACTACGCGAAGACTCCGGACTCGCTCGCGCGCGCGTGGTTCACCGACGAGGAGATGGCGCGCTCCTTGGACTTCCTGGCGAGCGAACAGCAGGAGGACGGCGGCTGGCCGATCCGCTGGCGTCAGTGGGCACCGGGCACCGCCCTCGAAGCACGCCCGATCGTGACGATCGAGGCGCTGCGCACGCTGCGGGCGTACGGAATGCCGATCGCCTGACAGTCTCCGAGAAGGGCCCGCACGCGCGCGTGCGAGAGGGAAAGCCTCACGCGCGCGTGCCGCCGCCGGAATCAGCCCGTCATCGCCCGTACCCCTGCCGTCACCGCCACGGCCGCGGCGACGACGAGCAGGAAGGGAGCCCGCAGGAGCAGCGCCACGGCGGCCGCCGCGAGGCCGGCAACCTTGGCGTCCACCACCAGGACGCGGCCGTCGGCGAAGGTCTGCTGGGCTGTGAGAGCGGCCAGGAGTGCGACGGGCAGCAGGGCGGCCAGCTGTTTGACGAGCGGTCGTTCCAGGACACCGGTGGGGACGAGCAGACCGACGAGCTTGACGGCGTAGCAGCCGACGGCGGTCACACCGATCGCGATCCAGATGTTCAACGGTCGTCCCCAGATTCGTCGTCGGCGGGCTTCACATCGGTCGTACGTCCCCCGCGGCGGCCCCCGGCCCAGAGCACGGCCGGGGCGGCGAGCGCGGCCACCAGGACGGGGACACCGGCGGGCAGCACCGGCAGGAGCCCGATGCCGAGGACCACCGCGAGACCGGCGACGGCCCGCTCCGTGGTGGTCCTGAGCATCGGCGCGAGCAGGGCCAGGAAGACGGCGGGACCGGCGGCGTCCAGGCCCCATGCGTCGGTGTCGCCGATGGCTTCGGCCCCTGCCGCGCCGAGCAGCGTGGTGAGGTTCCACAGCACATAGAGCGTGAGTCCGGTGACGGTGAAGCCGATCCGCGCACTGCGTCGGGTCGGTTGGGCGAGCGCTACGGCCGCGGTCTCGTCGATGACCCACTGGGCGGCGAACGGCCGCACCGCGCGCGGGAGGGCCAGCAACTGCGACAGACGCAGCCCGTAGAAGGCGTTGCGCACCCCCAGGAAGAACGCGCCCGCGGCGGCGGTGAACGGGTTGCCTCCGGCCGCGAGCGCTCCCACGAGGGCGAACTGCGAGGCACCGGTGAACACCAGGAGGCTGAGCGCGCAGGTCTGCAGCAGAGTCAGCCCGCTGCCGGCCGAGGTCACCCCGAAGGCGAAACCGGACAGTCCGACGGCAACCCCGACTCCGAGAGCGTCTCGTACGACGGCGGCGTCGGGTTTTCCGCCGTCCTTGGTGCGCGTGTCTGCGTGAGCTGTCTGTTCTGCCACGCTCCGGACGGTAGAGGGAGCCGCTCCTGCGGGTCTTGTACGTTCTTGCGCTCGCGCTGGTACGCCCCCGGGGGCACGCCCACGATCCGGGTGAAGTGGCGGTTGAGGTGCGGCTGGTCGGTGAAGCCCACGGCGAGTGCGGCCTCCGCGGGTGTGGTGCCCGAGTCCAGGAGGTTGCGGGCGCGGCGTACGCGGGCGTCGGTCAGCCAGGTGTGGGGCGGCATGCCGTACGCGGCCCGGAAAGCGCGAAGCAACGCGAAGGGGCTGGTGCCCAGGTCGGCGGCGAGTCGCTCCAGAGAGGGCGGCTCGGTCATCCGTGCTTCGAGGAGGGCACGCGCGCGTGCCGCTACTCGCGCGCCCGCCGTGCGCGGGGCGCGCTGCGGGAGCGACCCGCCGTTCAGTCGCAGCAATCTGGTCACGGCGACTCTGAGCAGGGTGTCGGCGGCGAGTGCGTTGCCCTCGTCCGCGGCGCGCAGCACCTGGTGGACCAGACGGGCGGCGTATGGGTCGTCGAGCACAGGGCTGGTGAATCCTGGAGTGCCGCGGATGGCTGTGGTCTCTGCGGCGATCTCGGCCACCAGGTCCGGCGACGGGTAGACGGCCCCGTACCGCCAGCCCTCGGGGCCGCCGGCGCGACCCGTGTGCGGGGTGTCGGGATTGACCAGGGCCAGGGAGCCCGGGCCGGCGTACTGGTCCGCGCCGCCGTGGTGGAACACCTCGACCCCGTCGGCGATGGCGGCGATGACGAAGTTCTCGTGGGTGTGCCGGACGAAGGTCTTGTGGATGTACCGGGCCCGCAGCAGGTCGACGCCGGGCAGTTCCTCGTACCGCCAGTGCCGCGCTCTCTCCCCCGAACGTGCCATGCCCTCATTCTGCGCCACGAGCCGAGACGGCCCGCGCCCACGCCGTTCGGACGGCCGGTTCGTCCCGCCCGTAAGACCGTTTCCGCAGGTCCGGGCCATTGTCAGTGGGCGGGTGCAGGATGGGGGCATGGTCAGGTCTGCACACGGCGCCCTCGACGGCTTCTCCCCCGCGACCCGCGGCTGGTTCACGGGGGCCTTCTCCGCGCCCACCGACGCCCAGGCCGGGGCATGGCGGGCCATCGGAGAGGGTTCGGACGTCCTCGTCGTCGCCCCGACCGGTTCCGGCAAGACGCTGGCCGCGTTCCTCGCCGCGCTGGACCAGCTGGCCTCGACCCCGCCGCCGGCCGACCCGAGGAAGCGCTGCCGGGTGCTGTACGTGTCACCGCTCAAGGCCCTCGCGGTGGACGTCGAGCGTAATCTGCGAAGTCCGCTGACCGGCATCAGGCAGGAGGCGGTGCGCCTCGGACTGCCCGAGCCCGAGGTGAAGGTAGGTATCCGCTCCGGCGACACCCCGCCCGCCGAGCGCCGCGCGCTGGCCACGCGCCCGCCGGACATCCTGATCACCACGCCGGAGTCGCTGTTCCTGATGCTCACATCGGCCACGCGCGACGCGCTGACCGGTATCGAGACGGTGATCCTGGACGAGGTGCACGCGGTCGCGGGCACCAAGCGCGGCGCCCATCTCGCGCTGACTCTGGAGCGGCTCGACGAACTGCTGCCGAGGCCCGCGCGCCGCATCGGCCTGTCGGCGACGGTCCGGCCCGTCGACGAGGTCGCACGCTATCTCTCGCCGCAGCGCAAGGTGAAGATCGTCCAGCCGGCCTCCGGCAAGGAGTTCGATCTGTCGGTGGTCGTCCCCGTCGAGGATCTCGCGGAGCTGGGCGGCTCCCCGGTGGCCGACTCGGAAGGAGGCGCCGAGCGCCCGTCGATCTGGCCGCATGTCGAGGAGCGGATCGCCGATCTCGTCCAGGCACACCGCTCGACGATCGTGTTCGCGAACTCGCGGCGTCTCGCTGAGCGGCTCTGCAACCGGCTCAACGAGATCGCGTACGAGAGGGCGACGGGCGAGCCCCTCGATGAGCACCATGCCCCGGCCGAGCTGATGGGCGGCTCGGGCGCGGCCCAGGGCGCCCCGCCGGTCATCGCCCGCGCACACCACGGCTCGGTCTCCAAGGAGCAGCGCGCGCTGGTCGAGGAGGATCTGAAGGCCGGCCGTCTGCCCGCGGTGGTCGCCACCTCCAGCCTCGAACTCGGCATCGACATGGGAGCGGTGGACCTCGTCGTACAGGTCGAGTCACCGCCGTCGGTGGCCTCCGGGCTCCAGCGCGTCGGCCGCGCGGGCCACCAGGTGGGGGCGGTCTCCACCGGCGTCGTCTTCCCCAAGTACCGAGGGGACCTCGTCCAGGCGGCCGTCGTCACCGAGCGGATGCGCACCGGTTCGATCGAGTCCCTCCGTATCCCCGCCAACCCCCTGGACGTGCTGGCCCAGCAGCTGGTCGCCATGACCGCGCTCGACACCTGGCAGGTCGACGACCTGCTCGCGACGGTCCGCCGGGCCGCCCCCTTCGCCTCGCTTCCGGAGTCCGCGTTCACTGCGGTGCTGGACATGCTCGCGGGCCGCTATCCGTCCGACGCCTTCGCGGAGTTGCGGCCACGCGTCGTATGGGACCGGGTGGCCGGGACGATCACCGGACGCCCCGGCGCGCAGCGCCTCGCCGTCACCTCCGGGGGCACGATTCCTGACCGCGGCCTCTTCGGAGTGTTCCTCGCGGGCGCCGATCCCAAGAAGGGCGGAGGCCGGGTCGGCGAGCTCGACGAGGAGATGGTCTACGAATCCCGGGTCGGCGACGTCTTCACGCTCGGCACCAGCTCCTGGCGCATCGAGGACATCACACGCGACCGCGTCCTCGTCTCACCCGCGCCCGGCGTGCCCGGCAGGCTGCCGTTCTGGAAGGGCGACCAGCTGGGCCGCCCGCTCGAACTGGGGCGCGCGGTGGGCGCGTTCCTGCGCGAGGTCGGCTCACTGCCCCAGGACGACGCCCGGCTCCGGCTCCTGGCCGCGGGCCTCGACGCCTGGGCCGCCGACAACGTCCTGTCCTACCTGGCCGAGCAGCGCGAAGCCTGCGGCCACGTCCCGGACGACCGCACCATCGTCGTCGAGCGGTTCCGCGACGAGCTGGGCGACTGGCGGGTCGTCGTGCACTCCCCCTTCGGCGCCCAGGTCCACGCGCCGTGGGCCCTCGCGATGGGCGCCCGCCTCTCCGAGCGGTATGGCATGGACGCGCAGGTCATGCACGCCGACGACGGGATCGTGCTGCGTCTCCCGGACGCCGACCTGCTGGGCCTGGACCTGCTCGACCAGGAACCCATGAAGGCGGGGACGGAGTACGACTCGGACCAGGCTCCCGTGGGCGCCGCGGACGTCGCCTTCGACAAGGGCGAGGTCGACCAGATCGTCACCGACCAGGTCGGCGGCTCCGCCCTGTTCGCGTCCCGCTTCCGCGAGTGCGCCGCCCGCGCACTGCTGCTGCCGCGCCGCAACCCCGGCAAGCGCACCCCGTTGTGGCAACAGCGCCAGCGCGCCGCCCAACTGCTCCAGGTGGCGAGCGAGTTCGGCTCCTTCCCCATCGTCCTGGAAGCGGTCCGCGAATGCCTCCAGGACGTCTTCGACGTCCCCGGCCTCGCGGAGCTCATGGGCGACCTCGAGTCCCGCAAGGTGCGGCTGGTCGAGGTGACGACAGCGGAGCCGTCCCCGTTCGCGCGGTCCCTGCTGTTCGGATACGTGGCGCAGTTCCTGTACGAGGGCGATTCCCCGCTCGCCGAGCGACGCGCCGCCGCGCTGTCGCTGGACTCCCGGCTCCTCGCCGAACTCCTCGGCCAGGCCGAGCTGCGCGAGCTCCTGGACGCCGACGTCCTGACCGAGCTGGAGCGCGAACTCCAGTGGCTCACCGAGGACCGCCGCGCCAAGGACGTCGAAAGCGTCGCCGACCTGCTGCGCCTGCTCGGCCCGCTCACGGACGCCGAGCTGGCCGAGCGCGGAGCCGAACCGGAGTGGGTCCGCGAGCTGGCCTCGTCCCGCCGCGCCATCCGGGTCCGGATCGCCGGAGCCGACCACTGGGCGGCGATCGAGGACGCGGGCCGACTGCGCGACGCACTGGGCACAGCGCTGCCCGTCGGCGTCCCGGAAGCCTTCACCGATCCGGTCAAGGACCCCCTCGGCGACCTCCTCGCCCGGTACGCCCGCACCCACGGCCCGTTCACCTCCACCGCGGCGGCCGCGCGCTTCGGCCTCGGCACGGCGGTCACCGAGGGCGCCCTCCAGAGGCTCGCCGCGGGCGGCCGTGTCGTACAAGGAGAGTTCCACCCGGCGGGGATCGGCCAGGAGTGGTGCGACGCGGCGGTGCTGCGCCGGCTGCGGCGCCGTTCGCTCGCCGCGCTGCGTCATGAGCTGGAGCCCGTACCGCCCGCCGCGCTCGCCCAGTTCCTGCCGCAGTGGCAGCACATGGGCGGCGGGCACGGGCTGCGCGGCATCGACGGCCTCGTACGTGCCATCGAGCAGTTGCAGGGCGCCTCAGTCCCCGCGTCCGCCCTCGAGAAGCTCGTCCTGCCCTCCCGTGTCGCGCACTACGCTCCGGCGATGCTCGATGAGCTGACCGCCGCCGGAGAGGTCGTGTGGGCCGGAGCGGGCTCACTGCCCGGCAAGGACGGCTGGGTGTCCTTGTATCTGGCGGACGCGGCCCCCCTGCTGCTGCCACCTCCGCACCCTCTG
Organism: Streptomyces sporangiiformans; assembly: GCF_005768555.2. Taxonomy (GTDB): domain Bacteria; phylum Actinomycetota; class Actinomycetes; order Streptomycetales; family Streptomycetaceae; genus Streptomyces; species Streptomyces sporangiiformans. The sequence goes on along the minus strand of NZ_VCHX02000345.1, from coordinate 21,841 downwards.
GAGCTGACCGCGCTTCATCAGTCGGTCCTGGACGCCCTCTCCGGGGGCTACGGTCTCTTCTTCCGTCAGATCGCCGACCAGATCCGCGCCACCACCCACCCGGACGCCACCGATCCCCAACTGTCCGACGTCCTATGGGACCTGGCCTGGTCGGGCCGCCTGACGAACGACACGCTCGGACCGATGCGCTCCCTCCTGGGCTCGGGCCGAACCGCGGGCTCCACCGCCCATCGAGCGAAGCGCACGGTGCCACGCGGGCGGTACGGCACTCTGACGGCTGCCGCGCGGCCCGCCTCCCGGACCGGCCCACCCACCGTCGCGGGCCGCTGGTCGCTGCTCCCCGACCGCGACCCCGACCTGACCGTGCGCGCCCACGCTCTGGCCCGCACCCTGCTCGACCGGCACGGCGTGGTCACCCGGGGCGCGGTCGCCGCGGAGGGCGTCGAGGGCGGCTTCTCAGCGACGTACCGCATCCTGTCCGCCTTCGAGGAGAGTGGGCAGGCGCGCCGTGGCTATGTGGTGGAGGGACTCGGTGCGGCTCAGTTCGCGATGGACGGTGCGGTGGACCGGCTGCGCGCGGCGGCCAACGCCGGCGAACGGGGCGAGGCCCTTCCCGGGCCGGGATTCCCGGGCACGCCGGCAGCTGGGTTCTCGGACCCCACCGGACTTGACCTCACGGCCCCCCTCACCAGCCGCACCGACACCGGCTACCCGGGCGGCCAGGCCTCCCGCCCGCACACGGGAAACGCCACGCGTGCCGTCGTCCTGGCCGCCGCCGACCCGGCGAACGCGTACGGTGCGGCCCTCCCCTGGCCCGAACCTCCGACCGGAGCGGGCCACAAACCCGGCCGCAAAGCGGGCTCCTTGGTCGTGCTGGTCGACGGCGAACTGACGCTGTACATGGAGCGCGGCGGCAAGACCCTCCTGGCCTGGCCTTCGGCCCCGGACCACACGCCGCTGGACGACCCACGCCTGCGCATGGCCGCCGAGTCACTCGCCACGGCCGCCCGCGCCGGCTCACTCGGCACGGTCACGGTGGAGCGTGTGAACGGCGTCTCGGCCCTGACATCCCCGTTCGGCACGCTCCTGGAGGGAGCCGGCTTCCACGCGACCCCGCGAGGCCTACGCCTCCGCGCGTAACTCCAGCCCCGGCACTGGTCCGCCTCACCGGGACAACGAGGACGGCGGGACAGCAGGACAAGACTCCCTCTCCCACCCCGTGCCACTCTGGATCCATGCCCGAAGGAGACACCGTCTGGCAGACCGCCCGGCGCCTGCATACCGCCCTCGCGGGCCATCTGCTCACCCGCTCCGACCTCCGCGTGCCCAAGTACGCCACGGCCGACCTCACCGGGCGCACCGTCCTGGACGTCACCCCGCGCGGAAAGCACCTGCTCACTCGTATCGAGGGCGGGCTGACGCTGCACTCTCATCTGCAGATGGACGGCTCCTGGAAGGTGTACGCACCCGGCGAGCGCTGGAGCGGCGGCCCCGGTCACCAGATCCGCGCGATCCTCGGTACCGCGGAGCGCACTGCCGTCGGCTACCGGCTCCCCGTACTGGAGCTGCTGCGCACCACCGACGAACACCGGGCCGTGGGCCACCTAGGCCCCGACCTCCTCGGCCCGGACTGGGACCCCGACAAGGCCCTGGAGAATCTCCTGCGCGACCCGGCCCGCCCCCTCGGTGAAGCCCTCCTCGACCAGCGAAACCTCGCCGGGATCGGCAACGTCTACAAGAGCGAGCTCTGCTTCCTCCTGCGGGCCAGCCCATGGCTGCCCATCGGCCAACTTCCCGCCGAACGCGCCGCCCAACTGCCCGCCCTCGCCAGGAAACTCCTGGAAGCCAACCGCGAGCGGCCGCTGCGCAGCACCACGGGCCACCGCGACCAGAACCACTACGTGTACGGTCGCGCACCCCGCCCCTGTCTGCGCTGCCGCACCTCGATCCGTGTGGCGAGCCAGGGCGACGGTTCCCGCGAGCGCCCCACCTACTGGTGCCCGGCATGCCAGCCCGGCCCAGCCCCCCGGACGCGGACGGAACCGTCACGCACGGGCAATTGACGATCCGTCAGAAACCCTCGTACCGTCACTTCATGCCCGTCACGGCGTACGACCTCACCGGACGCACCGCATTCGTCACCGGCGCCGCGAGCGGAATCGGCCGCGCCAGTGCCGTGTTGCTTGCGGAAGCGGGCGCCGACGTTCACTGCGCGGACCGCGATGCCCAGGGTCTCGACGAGACGGCCGCCCTGATCAAGGACAAGGGCGGCACGCCCCACACACACCCTCTCGACGTCACCGACCGAACCCAGCTGAGCCAGGCGGTCGCGGCCTGCGAGCGCCTCGACGTGATGGCCGCCATCGCCGGGATCATGCACAGCAGCCCGGTCCTGGAGACCCGGGACGAGGACCTCGACCGCGTCCTCGACGTCAACTTCAAAGGTGTGCTGTACGCCTGCCAGGAGGCGGCCCGCGCCATGATCGCGTCCAGTACCCGCGGCAGCATCATCACCATGGCATCGGGCGCCGTCGACACCGGCGGGGCCGGGCTGCTCTGCTACGGCGTCACGAAAGCGGCCGTCGTCCAGTTGACGAAGACCCTGGCGACCGAGATGGGACCGCACGGCATCCGCGTCAACGCGGTCGCGCCGGGCTGGATCCGCACGCCCATGACGGACCACCACGACGGCGAGGCCCAGGCGCGCACCGAGGCGTTCATGGCCCGAATGTCACCGCTGGGCAGAGTCGGCGAGCCGGAGGACATCGCGCACGCGGTCCTGCATCTCGCTTCCGACGCCTCGGCCTTTACGACGGGCCAGATCCTGCGGCCGAACGGCGGCGTGGCCATGCCTTGGTAGCGAGTGACGGCGACCACCCGGACACCCCTCACCCACCCCAAGAGAAAAGCCCCTCATTCGCCCCAGAAGGGCCTGAGCGCCCCTCGGTCACACCCGGGAGGTGATAGGCGCCCCGGGAGCCTCCAGGCGCCCGGTAACGCCCCTGAGCCTCCGAAATCCACCACCCCTGCCGACTCAGCGACTCAGTGGCTCAGTGACTCGACTCACTCACTGATCCGCCCCGGCCAGACCCACGTCCCCAGCCTTGGACACCGGCCTCACGCCCCACCCGCGCCTTGGGCGCGCAGTGGACCGGAAGCAGACTCAGCCCCCACCCGCCCGCCATGACCGCCCCCTCCAGCACACCCGCGTCCGCCGTGAAGGCCAACCGCGTCGCTCCCCACCACCACAGCACCCCGCCCCCCAAAGCCAGCCCCCACCGCCCCATGCGCCCGATGCGCTGCACGCGCCCGATCCGCTCCATGCGCTCTATTCGCCCAGCCCGCCCAGCCCATCCCGTCCGCCCCGCCATGGCGCCACCTCCAACCCGCCAACCGAAGCCAGACCGCACCGTCACCCACCGGGAGGGCGCAGCCACCCCGACGAGGCGCACCCGGCCCCTCCACCATGGCCGCAGCACGACACACCGGCAAACGGGGTAAGAACGCAAAAACCCCGACCGCACCCCTCCAGGTGTCCCTGGAGAAGCCCCCGGCCGGGGCTCTCACACGTTCTCAGCTCATGGGCTCGCACCCATGGCCTGCACGCCCACGAGCACGGAGCTCATGACCGCACGCCCGCAAGCGTCAGGCGGCGACGACGTCCACCGCCTCGGCAGGCGCCTTGATTGTCACTCGTTCCGGTGGCACACCGGTTACCGACACAGAATTGAGCATCGGGCGCACCGGCGTGGGCACCGGCTCAGTGACCGCTGCCGACTGGGCCAGCTCGGCGAGGGCAAGCTCGTCGCTCACTTCTCGCATGAGCTCGGACATCCGTACGTCCAGCGCGTCGCAGATCGCGGAGAGCAGCTCGGAGGAAGCCTCCTTCTGCCCCCGCTCCACCTCGGAGAGATAGCCGAGCGAAACTCGGGCGGACGAGGAGACTTCGCGCAGAGTACGGCCCTGGCGCTGGCGCTGCCGACGCAGCACGTCACCAAGCAGGCGACGGAGCAGAATCATCGGTGGCTCCCTCCTCGGACCGCGTAGCCGCATCCTTCTCGCCCCACCGTACCGCCTCGCGCCGCGGCCGTGCGGGGAGCGATGTCGTGTTCACTCAGGGCTGCAAACATCAAGTCCCCCCGTTCTGTTCCGTATCCTGTGCCCGCTCATTCCCGGTCTGTTCGCCCGCAAGCTCCTTCAGGAGCAGTGCGAGTACGCTCCGTACACTCTCCATACGGATTTCCGTCCGGTCGCCGTTCAACCGCAGCGACGCCACTTTCTCGCCATCAGCCGGCCCGGAAACCGGGCCGAGCGGCCCGTCGACGGCCACGAAAACGGTCCCGACCGGCTGGCCGTCCTGGGGCTCGGGCCCCGCGACACCGGTGGTCGCGATGCCCCAGTCCGCGCCGAGCAGCTTGCGTACGCCCGCCGCCATCTGGGCCGCGACCTGCGGATTCACCGCCCCGCGCTGATCCAGCAGGGTGGCGTCCACGCCGAGTACATCCCGCTTCAGATCGGTGGCGTACGCGGTGACGGAACCGCGGAAGGCTTCGGAGGCCCCGGGCAATGCGGCGATCTCCGCCGCCACGAGTCCACCCGTCAGCGACTCGGCGACAGCGAGCGTCTCGCCCCTCACTTTGAGTAGTCGCAGCACTTCAGCGGCCACGGAAGTCATCCTTCCGCCTCCTCCGCCGCGGCCTTCCGGTCGGCGAGACCCTGGCGTCGCAACACAATGGCTTGTCTCACATAGTCGAGTCCGGTCACCACGGTCAGGGCGACCGCCACAGCCATCACCCAGAACCTCAGGGTCGCCAGCGGCCCCGTGAGCGCCAGGACGTACATGCCGACCGCCATGCCCTGAGCGAGCGTCTTCATCTTTCCGCCGCGGCTCGCGGGGATCACGCCGTAGCGGATCACCACGAAGCGCAGCAGTGTGACCCCGAGCTCGCGCCCGAGGATGACTGCTGTCACCCACCACGGCAGATCGCCGAGCGAGGACAGACAGATCAGCGCCGCTCCCATGATCGCCTTGTCGGCGATCGGGTCGGCGATCTTTCCGAAGTCGGTGACGAGGTCGTACGTCCGCGCCAGGTGACCGTCGAAGATGTCGGTGATCATGGCGACCGCGAAGGCGGCCCAGGCCCAGGCCCGCCAGACGGGGTCGTATCCCCCGTCGGCCAGCATCAGCGCCACGAAGCCCGGTACGAGCACGAGCCGGAGCATGGTCAGGAGATTGGCGACGTTCCAGAGGCTGGCCTGGTTGACGGCCGCGGCACCCAGCTTTCCGCCGCGCGGCGACTTCGAGCCCTGAGCACCGGCAGCGCCCGCACCGGAAACGCCGGCGGCACCGTGCGTACCAGGCGTGCCGGGGCCGCCCGCCGCGGATGCCGGGACTCCCGTCATCTGGCCGCCTCCTCAGGACATGCGAGCGAGCCGAGCAGCGGCTCGGCCACCAGGTCGACACCTTCCGTACCGACCACCTTCGCCTCGACCATACGACCGGCGGTCAAACCCTCACCGCTCGTGAACAGCACCTGGCCGTCGGTCTCCGGCGCCTGGTGCGCCGCACGGCCTGTCACGCCCTCCACGGCATCGACCGACTCGACGAGCACCTCCAGGGTCTCGCCGACGCGCTCCTCCGCTCGCTGGGAGACCAGTTCCTCCGCGAGCCGCGAGACCCTCGCGAGCCGCTCGGCGACGACGTCCTCGTCCAGCTTGTTCTCGTACGTCGCTGCCTCCGTGCCCTCCTCGTCGGAGTATCCGAAGACGCCGATCGCGTCCAGCCGCGCGCCGTTCAGGAACCGCTCCAGCTCGGCCAGGTCGTCCGCGCTCTCGCCGGGGAAGCCCACGATGAAGTTGGACCGCACACCGGCCTGCGGGGCCTTGGCGCGGATCGTGTCGAGCAGTTCCAGGAACCGGTCGGTGTCCCCGAAGCGCCGCATCGCACGCAGTACACCCGGAGCGGAGTGCTGGAACGACAGGTCGAAGTAGGGCGCGACCTTGGGCGTGGAGGTCAGCACGTCGATGAGCCCGGGGCGCATCTCGGCGGGCTGCAGATAGCTGACGCGCACCCGCTCGATCCCGTCGACGTCGGCGAGCTCGGGGAGCAGCGTCTCCAGGAGCCTGATGTCGCCGAGGTCCTTGCCGTACGAGGTGTTGTTCTCGGAGACCAGCATGATCTCCTTGACGCCCTGTTCGGCGAGCCAGCGCGTCTCGCCCAGGACGTCGGACGGCCGTCGCGAGATGAAGGAGCCGCGGAAGGACGGGATGGCGCAGAAGGAGCAGCGCCGGTCGCAGCCGGAGGCCAGCTTGACCGAGGCGACCGGGGAGCCGTCGAGACGGCGCCGCAGGGGCGCACGGGGGCCCGAAGACGGAGCGAGGCCCTCCGGAAGATCGGCAGGGCCGTGCCCCGGAAGCGCGACCTCGGAGGCGGACTCCTGCCGCTCCGCAGGGCTGATCGGCAGGAGCTTGCGCCGGTCCCGTGGCGTGTGTGCGGCGTGGATGCCGCCGGACAGGATGGTCTGGAGCCGGTCGGAGATGTCCGCGTAGTCGTCGAAGCCCAGCACACCATCGGCCTCTGGCAGTGCCTCTGCGAGCTCCTTGCCGTATCGCTCGGCCATGCAGCCGACAGCGACCACGGCCTGGGTTCTGCCCTCTCCCTTGAGGTCGTTGGCCTCCAAGAGCGCGTCGACGGAGTCCTTCTTGGCGGCCTCGACGAAGCCACACGTGTTGACGACGGCGACGTCCGCGTTCTCGGCGTCCTCCACGAGGTGCCAGCCGTCCGCCTCCAAACGGCCTGCGAGCTCCTCCGAGTCCACCTCGTTACGAGCGCAGCCAAGAGTGACGAGTGCGACGGTACGGCGTTCAGGCATGGGCTCAAGACTACTTCGTCCCAGTGACAGCCCACGTCGACGGGGTTGGCCGAGCTTGGCCAACCCCGTGCCCGCCTGCCCGAAAAGCCTGTGCCCGTTCGTCCGGCAGCGGCCTGCCCTCGTCCGAACGGAAGACGTCCGAACGGAAGAACCGCGCGGAAGAACCGGGCGGCTCAGCCGACCTCGGGATCACCCTTCGTGTACCTCAGACGCTCGACCTGCCCCGTCTGGAACTCGTCCTCGATCTGCTTGCCGTTCACGAACAGCTGGATCGCGCCGGCGTTGCCCAGGATGAGGTCGATCTGCTCCTTGTCCTGGAAGGTCTGCGAGTCGCCCTGCTGCAAGGTGCCGTCGAAGATCGTCCGGCCGTTGTGGTCCTTGGCCGAGATCCAGCTGCGGCCGTCTGCCGCATTCACCTTGACGGTGACCTTGTCCCGGGGCGCGGCCGCGATGGCGCTGTCCGACGGGTCGGGCTTGGGGTCGTTGGGCTTGGTCGGTTTCGGCTTGGGGGACTTGCTGGTGGTGGGCGTGGACCCCTCGGCGACCTGCGTCTTCGTACCGGCCCCGTCGTCGCTGTCGTTGAGCAGCGTGAACCCGACGAAGCCGATCACGGCGACTATCGCGGCGACCATGGCCGCGGTCCAGTTGGGCCGCTGGCGCTCCGGACGGATCCGCTCCGCCTCGAACAGCGGTGCCGCCGGCGTCGGCGACGGGCGCCCTCCGTGATCATCGTCGTACTGCGCGAGCAGCCGCGCCGGATCGGTGTGGACGGCGCGTGCCAAGGTCCGGATGTGACCGCGCGCGTAGACGTCTCCGCCGCAGGCGGCGAAGTCGTCCTGTTCGATCGCGTGCACGATGGCGACGCGGACCCGGGTGGCGTTACTGATTTCGTCAACGGTCAGCCCTGCCTCGATACGTGCCTGTTGCAAGACACGGCCGATCGAGGGGCGGTCGTCCTCTACGAAGGGACGCTCGTCCTCAGGGGAGTTGTCCTCAGGGGAGTTGCCGATGGACACGGGGGCGCCTTTCGAGCGTGTAGCCACCTGTGCTGGGGGTTCAGTTTAGGGGGGGTGCGAAAGGGTGGGGCAACCGGGCGGTAGGACTTTGTACGCCATCAGAATGGCCGGACATCCGATGGTGGGACATGTACCCGTCCCCTCCCTCAACTTGACGCGCACCGAAGGGAAACGGTTGCTCACGCTTCCCTAACGGGTGAGTCTCGTTCGAATACCTGCGCACCCTCGACCCACTCCGCACAGGGACCCGGCCCGCATCGGTTCCTCACGGTGATTCCTTACGGTTGAGCCTCCCCACGGATCACCGCGAGCACGCCGTCCAGCTCATCAGCTTTCACCAAAACGTCACGAGCCTTGGAACCCTCGCTCGGACCCACGATGTTGCGGGACTCCATGAGGTCCATCAGCCGGCCGGCCTTGGCGAATCCGACGCGCAGCTTGCGCTGGAGCATCGAGGTGGACCCGAACTGCGTGGAGACGACCAGCTCGGCGGCCTGGCACAGCAGGTCGAGGTCGTCGCCGATGTCCTCGTCGATCTCCTTCTTCTGCTTGGTGCCCACCACGACGTCGTCCCGGAAGACCGGTGTCATCTGGTCCTTGCAGTGCTGGACGACGACGGCGATCTCCTCCTCGGTGACGAAGGCACCCTGCATGCGTGTGGGCTTGTTGGCCCCCATCGGCAGGAAGAGACCGTCGCCCTTGCCGATCAGCTTCTCGGCGCCCGGCTGGTCGAGGATGACGCGGCTGTCGGCGAGCGAGGAGGTGGCGAAGGCCAGGCGGGAGGGCACGTTCGCCTTGATCAGGCCGGTGACGACGTCCACCGAGGGGCGCTGCGTGGCCAGCACGAGGTGGATGCCGGCCGCGCGGGCGAGCTGGGTGATGCGTACGATCGCGTCCTCGACGTCCCGGGGCGCGACCATCATCAGGTCGGCCAGCTCGTCCACGATGACCAGCAGATACGGGTACGGCTGCAGCTCGCGCTCGCTGCCCTCGGGCAGCTTGACCTTGCCCTCGCGGACGGCTCGGTTGAAGTCGTCGATGTGGCGGTAGCCGAACGCCGCCAGGTCGTCGTAGCGCAGGTCCATCTCCCGCACCACCCACTGCAGCGCCTCCGCGGCCCGCTTCGGGTTGGTGATGATGGGCGTGATCAGGTGCGGGATGCCCTCGTACGCGGTCAGCTCGACGCGCTTGGGGTCGACGAGGACCATCCGGACGTCTTCCGGGGTCGCGCGCATCATGACCGAGGTGATCAGGCAGTTGATGCAGGACGACTTGCCGGATCCGGTGGCGCCCGCGACCAGGACGTGCGGCATCTTCGCCAGGCTGTGCATGACGTAGCCGCCCTCGACGTCCTTGCCGAACGCGACCAGCATCGGGTCGTCGTCCTCCGCGGACTCCGCGAGGCGCAGCACAGCGCCCAGGTTGACCATCTCGCGGTCGGTGTTGGGGATCTCGATGCCGACCGCGGACTTGCCGGGGATCGGGCTGATGATCCGCACGTCCGGACTGGCGACGGCGTACGCGATGTTCTTGGTGAGCGCCGTGATGCGCTCGACCTTCACGGCCGGCCCGAGCTCGACCTCGTACCGCGTGACCGTCGGGCCGCGCGTGAAGCCGGTGACGGAGGCGTCGACCTTGAACTCGGTGAAGACCGTGGTGAGCGAGTCGACTATGGCGTCGTTGGCGGCGCTGCGCGCCTTGCCGGGGCCGCCGCGCTCCAGGAGGTCGAGCGACGGCAGCGCGTACGTGACGTCGCCGGAGAGCTGGAGCTGTTCGGCGCGCGGCGGCAGCTCGCGCGGCGCGTCCGGCGCGGCCTTGGTCAGATCGGGGACCTCGGTCTTCAGCATCTCCTGCTTGGGCTTGCCGCCCTTGGCCGCCTTGGCGCCCTTGGCGCGCGCGGCGGGTACGGGCGTGGTCTCGTCGCGCCCGTCCGTGTCCTCGCGCTCGCCGCGATCGGTCCCGACGCCCTGCGTCAGATCGGCCACCAGCGCCGAGGGCGGCATCCCGTGCATGACGGCGCCGTCGAGCGCCGCCGCGGCGGCCGCCGCCACGTCGACCGCGTCCATCGGCCGGTCCAGGGCGGGCTGCTGCACCGCGGGCCGCCTGGCGCGACCGCGGCGCTTGGCGAGCGCCTCCTGCTCGGCCCCGTCCGGGTCGTACGTCTCAGGCGTGGAGCGGCGCTTGCGGGAGCGCGCGGGCAGCGCCTGGCGCCACTGGTCGTCGTAGCGCTCGTCGTCGTAACTCTCGTCGTCCTCGCTGAAGCCGTCCGCGGCCTCGTGGGACGGTGCGAGGCCGAGCTTGGCGCCGAGCAGCCGAAGTCGATGGGGAATGGCGTTGACGGGAGTCGCCGTGACCACCAGGAGGCCGAAGATCGTGAGCAGCACGAGGAGCGGCACGGCCAGGACGTCGCCCATCGTGAACCTCAGGGGCGTCGCCGCACCCCAGCCGATGAGCCCGCCGGCGTCCCTTATCGCCTGCATGCCGTCACTGCGCGCGGGCGCCCCGCAGGCGATGTGGACCTGGCCGAGCACACCGATGACGAGCGCGGACAGGCCGATGACGATGCGCCCGTTGGCGTCGGGCTTCTCGGGGTGCCGGATGAGCCGTACGGCGATGACTGCGAGCAGAATCGGTACGAGCAGGTCGAGTCGGCCGAACGCGCCGGTCACCAGCATTTCGACGAGGTCGCCGACGGGGCCGCGGAGGTTGGACCAGGTGCCGGCGGCGACAACCAGCCCCACGCCGAGCAGCAGGAGGGCGAGACCGTCCTTGCGGTGCGCCGGGTCGAGCCCCTTCGCGCCCCGCCCTATGCCGCGGAACAGAGCGCCGACGGCGTGCGCGACTCCGAGCCAGAGGGCGCGCACCAGCTTGTACACGCCCCCGGTGGGATTGGGCGCCGGCTTGGGCGCGGCTTTCTTGGCCGCGGCCTTCTTCGCGGGCGCCTTTTTCGCCGGGGCTTTCTTCGCGGGGGCCTTCTTCGCCGCAGCCTTCTTGGGAGCGGCCGCCTTCTTCGCGGGCGACTTCTTGGCTGCGGACTGACGTGGGGCCATGGGTGTGAGGTTACCGGTGGAGACCCCTGCGGACACGTGTGCCCACTGCTTCACTCATTCGTGTCGCCCCGACCGAGGCGTCAGGTTGACGCAGCCGCGTCGGGCGTAGGCGAGTTGGCGGCCGCCGGGCAACGCCATTCGGCTCAGCTCACACCGGACACGACGGCGCTGTGAGAACCCGCGGAGCATGCTGTGGCCCCGGCCTACTGGCCCACCGGCACGGCGACCGGGCGCACACCCAGCCCCGCGATCCAGCTCTGCCAACGGGCGGCGTGGCCGTGTGGCCGCGCCCGCCGGCCGCTCTCAGCCGAGCCGGGCCGACGCGGAGCACCCGTTCAGTTTTGCGAAGGCAGCGAAGCCGCCCCGTTCCCTGTCCCCGGCTCCAGCGCGTCCAGAGCCCTGCGCAGGCCGGTGAGTTTGCGCTCGAGATGAGCCGCGGTCGCCACCGCCGCCGCGTCCGCCGAGTCGTCGTCGAGCTGCTTGGAGAGCGCCTCGGCCTGCTCCTCCACGGCCGCGAGCCGCGCGGAGAGTTCGGCGAGCAGCCCGGCGGGCTCCTTGGCCTCGCCGAGCTCGGCCTTGCCGCCACCGCCGCCCTCGAGCTGGAGCCTCAGCAGAGCCGCCTGCTCCCGGAGTTGACAGTTCTTCATATAGAGCTCGACGAAGACCGAGACCTTCGCGCGCAGCACCCACGGATCGAACGGCTTGGAGATGTAGTCCACCGCACCCGCCGCGTACCCCCGGAAGGTGTGGTGGGGCCCGTGGTTGATGGCCGTGAGGAAGATGATCGGGATGTCCCGGGTCCGTTCTCGCCTCTTGATGTGCGCGGCGGTTTCGAAACCGTCCATGCCCGGCATCTGGACGTCCAGCAGAATGACCGCGAAGTCGTCCGTGAGCAGTGCTTTGAGCGCTTCCTCCCCGGACGATGCCCGAACCAGTGTCTGATCGAGCGCAGAGAGGATGGCCTCCAGCGCCAGCAGATTCTCCGGCCGGTCATCGACCAGGAGGATCTTGGCCTTCTGCACCATGGCCCGCCCTCCTCGCCCCGGCAGTGCACCGGGCGCCGCCCCAGGGGACGACTCCCTTACGCCGCCCGTCCTTGTGCCGGTCATGGTAGCCGCACCCTGCCTGTCGCCACACCCTGTCACCGCGATGTCACTGTGCACGTAGCAGAAACGTAGCGGGAGACCAGAAGGTTCCCCGAATCCCGGGTTTCTACACGGCCCCGGGCACAGTCAGTCAGCAACTCTGTGTGCCCTGCCCGATGTCGGGCTCTCGGCTCCGTCCGAAGAGGGTCCCATCCACTCACACCTCGCGCATCCACTGATCCATCACCTCGAGCAGATGATCGGGATCGACCGGCTTGGTGACGTAGTCGGAAGCGCCCGACTCGATCGCCTTCTCGCGGTCGCCCTTCATCGCCTTGGCCGTCAGCGCGATGATCGGCAGTCCGGCGAACTGGGGCATCCGACGGATCGCCGTCGTGGTCGCGTACCCGTCCATCTCGGGCATCATGATGTCCATCAGAACGACCGTCACATCATCGTGCTGCTCCAGGACTTCGATGCCCTCGCGGCCGTTCTCGGCATACAGCACCGACAGGCCGTGCTGCTCCAGGACGCTGGTGAGCGCGAACACGTTGCGGATGTCGTCGTCGACGATCAGCACCTTCTCGCCCTCGAAGTGGAAAACCCCGCGCGGCTGGGTGGACTTCTCCTGTCCGCCCATGGCCCAGGACTCCGGTGCCTGCGCCTGCTGCGCCGACAGCGCGGGTCGCGGTTCGGACGCGGTCACCGCCTTGCGGCGCCGCCTGAAGAGCGCGGCGGCCCCGTTCTGGGTCTCCCGGTACGACTTGACCTCGGCGGGCGTCTCCACGGGCCCGTCCCCGTTCGTCACGGCATCGAGGAGCTCCCTGCCCTCCATCGCCGGCGCCGCCAGCTGCGGGTAGCCCTGAGGCGGCAGTTCACTCGGGTGCAGCGGCAAATACAGCGTGAACGTCGAGCCGCGCCCCGGCTCGCTCTGAGCGTGGATCTCACCGCCCAGCAGCCGCGCGATCTCCCGCGAGATGGACAGCCCCAGTCCCGTACCGCCGTACTTGCGGCTCGTGGTTCCGTCCGCCTGCTTGAAGGCCTCGAAGATGACCCGCATCTTGCTGGCCGCGATACCGATGCCGGTGTCGGTCACGGAGAACGCGATCAGATCGGCGTCCGCGTCCCGCAGTGAGCCCGCCTCCAGGAGCTGCTCCCGGATGGCGACCGGCACCTCCGCCCCGGCAGGCCGGATGACCAGCTCGACCGCTCCGGAGTCGGTGAACTTCACCGCGTTGGAGAGCAGGTTGCGCAGCACCTGAAGGAGCCGCTGCTCGTCCGTGTGCAGCGTGGCGGGCAGCTCGGGCGACACGCGTACGGAGAAATCGAGGCCCTTCTCCGCGGTCAGCGGACGGAAAGTGGCCTCTACGTAGTCGACGAGCTGGACCAGCGCGATACGGGTCGGCGACACGTCCATCTTGCCCGCCTCGACCTTCGACAGGTCGAGGATGTCGTTGATCAGCTGGAGCAGGTCGGAGCCCGCACCGTGGATCGTCTCGGCGAACTCGACCTGCTTCGGAGTGAGGTTGGTGTCCGCGTTGTCGGCGAGCAGCTTGGCCAGGATCAGCAACGAGTTGAGCGGCGTGCGCAGCTCGTGCGACATGTTCGCGAGGAACTCGCTCTTGTAGCGCATGGAGACCGCGAGCTGTTCGGCGCGCTCCTCCAGCACCTGGCGCGCCTCCTCGATCTCGGTGTTCTTGACCTCGATGTCGCGGTTCTGCTGGGCCAGCAGCTCGGCCTTCTCCTCCAGTTCGGCGTTGGACGCCTGGAGTGCCTTCTGCCGGTTCTCCAGCTCGGCCGACCGCTCCCTCAGCTGCTCGGTCAGCTCCTGCGACTGCTTGAGCAGTACCTCGGTCTTCGTGTTGACGGCGATCGTGTTGACGCTCGTCGCGATCATCTCGGCGATCTGGTTGAGGAAGTCCTTCTGGATCTGTGTGAACGGCTGGAACGACGCCAGCTCGATCACGCCCAGAACGGTCCCCTCGAAGAGCACCGGCAGCACGATCACATGCGCCGGTGGCGCCTCCCCGAGCCCGGACGCGATCTTCAGGTACCCCGGCGGCACGTTCTCGACGAGAATCGTGCGCTTCTCCTTGCCGGCCGTCCCGATGAGCGTCTCACCGGGCCGGAACGACGTCGGCATGGACCCCATGGAGTAGCCGTAGGACCCGAGCATGCGCAGTTCGTACGAGTCGTCCTGCGCCGCGCCCAGTTCCTTGCCGTCATCCAGCGGCATCGCCAGGAAGAACGCTCCGTGCTGCGCCGAGACGACCGGAGTCAGCTCGCTCATGATGAGGGAGGCCACGTCGGCGAGGTCGCGGCGGCCCTGCATCAGTCCGGAGATCCGGGCCAGGTTGCCCTTCAGCCAGTCCTGCTCCTTGTTGGCGATGGTGGTGTCGCGCAGGTTGGCGATCATCTTGTTGATGTAGTCCTGAAGTTCCTGGATCTCGCCGGAGGCGTCCACATCGATCTTCAGGTTGAGGTCGCCACGGGTCACCGCGGTCGCCACGCGCGCGATGGCGCGTACCTGCCGGGTCAGGTTCCCGGCCATCTCGTTCACCGACTCGGTGAGGTCGCGCCAGGTGCCGTCGACGTCGCGTACGCGCGCCTGGCCGCCCAACTGCCCCTCGGTGCCCACTTCCCGGGCGACTCGGGTGACCTCTTCGGCGAAGGACGAGAGCTGGTCCACCATGGTGTTGATGGTGGTCTTGAGCTCCAGGATCTCGCCGCGCGCGTCGATGTCGATCTTCTTGGTCAGGTCGCCCTTCGCGATGGCCGTGGTGACCATCGCGATGTTCCGCACCTGGCCCGTCAGGTTCGACGCCATGCCGTTCACGGACTCCGTGAGGTCCTTCCACGTACCGGCGACACCCGGGACATGTGCCTGACCGCCGAGGATGCCGTCCGTGCCCACCTCGCGGGCCACCCGCGTGACCTGCTCGGCGAACGAACTCAGCGTCTTCACCATCGTGTTGACGGTGTCCGCGAGCTGGGCGACCTCGCCACTCGCCTCGACCGTGACCTTCTTGGTCAGGTCACCGTTGGCCACCGCCGTCGCGACCTGGGAGATGTTGCGCACCTGGTTGGTCAGGTTGGCCGCCATCACGTTGACGTTGTCGCTCAGGTCCTTCCAGATGCCCGTGACACCGGGCACCCGCGCCTGACCGCCGAGGTTGCCGTCCGTGCCCACCTCGCGGGCCACCCGGGTCACCTGCTCGGCGAAGTTCGACAGCTGGTCCACCATCGTGTTGACGGTGGTGACGAGCGCCAGGATCTCGCCCTTCGCGTCGACGGTGATCTTCTTGGACAGGTCACCGTTGGCGACCGCCGTGGTGACCTCGGCGATGTTGCGCACCTGGATGGTCAGGTTGTTCGCCATGAAGTTCACGGACTGCGTGAGGTCCTTCCAGGTGCCGGAGACACCCTGCACCTCGGCCTGACCGCCGAGGATGCCCTCCGTGCCCACCTCACGGGCCACCCGCGTGACCTGCTCGGCGAAGTTCGACAGCTGGTCCACCATCGTGTTGAGGGTGTTCTTCAGCTCCAGGATCTCGCCGCGCGCGTCCACATCGATCTTCTGCGACAGGTCACCGCGGGCCACCGCGGTCGCGACCTGGGCGATGTTGCGCACCTGCGCGGTGAGGTTGCCCGCCATGCCGTTCACGGAGTCGGTCAGGTCGCGCCACACACCGGCCACGCCGGGCACCTGCGCCTGACCGCCGAGCCGGCCGTCCGTGCCCACCTCACGCGCCACCCGGGTCACCTGCTCGGCGAAGGCGCTGAGCTGGTCGACCATGGTGTTGATGGTGTTCTTCAGTTCCAGGATCTCGCCGCGCGCGTCGACCTCGATCTTCTGCGACAGATCGCCGCGCGCCACCGCCGTCGTCACCTGGGCGATGTTGCGGACCTGGGATGTCAGGTTGCCCGCCATGAAGTTGACGGAGTCGGTGAGGTCCTTCCAGGTGCCGCTGACGCCGTCCACGCGCGCCTGCCCGCCCAGACGGCCCTCCGTCCCCACGTCACGCGCCATCCGCGTCACCTGGTCGGCGAAGGACGACAGCTGGTCCACCATCGTGTTGACGGTGTTCTTCAGCTGGAGCATCTCGCCGGAGACGTCCACGGTGACCTTCTGCGACAGGTCACCGTTGGCCACCGCCGTCGTCACCTGGGCGATGTTGCGGACCTGCCCGGTGAGGTTGCGGAACGCCGTGTTGACGGAGTCCGTCAGGTCCTTCCACGTACCGGCGGCGCCCGGCACCTGCGCCTGACCGCCCAGCTCGCCCTCGACGCCGATCTCCCGCGCCACCCGCGTGACTTCGTCACCGAAGGAGGACAACTGATCCACCATCGTGTTGACGGTGTTCTTCAGCTCCAGCATCTCGCCGGCCACATCGACGGTGACCTTCTGCGACAGATCACCGTTGGCCACCGCCGTCGTCACGGCGGCGATGTCGCGCACCTGGGTGGTGAGATTCCGGAAGACCGTGTTCACCGAATCGGTGAGGTCCTTCCACGTTCCCGCCGCACCCGGCACATTCGCCTGACCGCCGAGCCGCCCCTCGCCGCCGACCTCGTTGGCGACCCGCGTCACCTCGTCCGCGAACGTACGCAGCGTCTCGGTCATCTGGTTGATCGTCTCGGCGAGCTGCGCCATCTCACCGCGCGCCGAAACAGTCACCTTCTGCGACAGATCACCGTTGGCGACGGCCGTCGTCACCTGGGCGATCCCACGCACCTGGGCCGTCAAATTCCCGGCCATAAGATTCACCGAATCGGTGAGGTCCTTCCACACTCCTGCCACACCCGGCACCTGCGCCTGGCCGCCGAGCTCCCCCTCGGTGCCGACCTCGCGCGCGACTCGCGTCACCTCGGAGGAGAAGGAGGAGAGCTGATCCACCATCGTGTTGACGGTGTTCTTGAGCTCCAGCATCTCGCCGGCCACATGAACCGTGACCTTTCGGGACAAGTCACCCTTGGCGACCGCCGTCGTCACCAGCGCGATGTCACGCACCTGTGCGGTCAGCCGGTACGCCATCGTGTTGACGGAATCCGTGAGATCCTTCCACGAACCGGACATACCGCGCACCCGGGCCTGCCCGCCCAGCTTGCCCTCCGTGCCCACCTCACTGGCCACACGCGTGACCTCGTCGGTGAACGTGGACAGCTGGTCGACCAGGTTGTTGACCGTGCGCCCGACCTTGAGGAACTCCCCACGCAGCGGATGCCCGTTGCCGTCCGCCGCCGGCGCCCGCAGCTCCATACGCGGCGACAGGTCACCGTCGGCCACCGCGGACAGCACCCGTCCGACCTCGGAAACGGGGCGTACGAGGTCGTCGACCAGCGCGTTGGAGGCATCGATCGCCGAGGCCCAGGAACCCTCGCAGACGCCCGTCTCCAGGCGTTCGGTGAGCTTCCCCTCGCGCCCCACCATGCGCCGTACGCGCGACAACTCGCCCGTCAGATGCAGATTGCGGTCGGCCACCTCATTGAAAACCGCCGCGATCTCGGCCATCACGCCGTCACCCGACACCGTCAGGCGCTTGCGGAAGTTCCCCTCCCGCATCGACACAAGGGCCGCCATCAGCCTGTTCAGCGCCGCGGTGTCCACCGTGGTGGTTCCGTTGCGTGGTTTGCGCTGGTTACTCAGGGACTGTCCGCCTTTCGCGCGCGATTTAGTGCCCTGCGTCGCTGCGCCAGACTCCACTGTGTCCCTCCCGCAAGGGTCGACCATTACTGCTCGGCGTGCTCGGGTACTGCTGTGCGTCTTCGGACCGTCTCATGAAGCTTGCCCAGTGTTTCACCATGGCTGAACCAGGCCATAACAGTTCGGCAGCTTCGCACATCGTCCGCACACACCCTCCGGACGGAAACACGGGTGACCGGCATCCGCATGGACCGCGAAGGTAAGTAACCTTGCATACGGCTGTCCAGCCACGCCGGTCCGCCCGGCCTGGGCGGTGGCACGAGCACGAGCGGGCAGGCATCGGAGGGGCGGCCGCATGACCACCGGACTGCATCCTGGGGGACAGCCTCAAGAACCCGGGCCGACGGGGAACCGTCTTCTGCCACGGCAGGAGCAAGTCGGCCACGAAGCCTTGCACGTCGAGAACCGGACAAGGAGTTCTGTGATCACCGCGCGCGCGGCTGCCAGTTTCGACCCCGTCGGGCGGTCCGTCGCGACCGCCCGCTCCTTTGTCCGTGACACCCTCCAGGGCTGGGGCTTCGCCGATATCGTCGACGACGCCGTGGTCCTCACCAGCGAACTCGTCACCAACGCGGTGGTGCACGCGGGCACATCCGCGGACGTCCTGTGCCTGCGCAGTGACGACGGCGTGCGCATCGAGGTCGCGGACCGCTATCCGGAGCGTGAGATCCCGCTCCAGGCGGCGGCGATCAACATGGGCAGTCCCGACCGCGAGGGTGGTCGCGGCCTCCAGCTCTGCGCGGCCCTGTCCGGCCGCTGGGGCGTCGAGTACACGCCCACCCACAAGCAGGTCTGGTTCCAACTCGACCTGCCCGAACGCGCGGTGGGGACGCGCACCGCCGGTCCCTCGCTGCCCGCCGACCTCCTGCCCCTCGCCGACGGCCGCGTACGCGTCGCCGTCGTCCAGATCGACCGAGCCGGCGCCATCTCCGCCTGGAGCGAGGACGCGGAAGAACTCTTCGGGTACCCGGCCGACCAGGTCATCGGCAAACCACTGACCGACCTCGCGGCCTGGCCGCACACCCCCGGCACCAGTACCGGCATCGCCGATGCCCTCCAACTCTCGCGCTGGGAGGGCAGTTACGGCATCCGCGGCGCCAACGGCCGCGTGACGCCCGTCTACGCCTCGCATCTGCGCGTCCGCGACACCG
The DNA here is from genome assembly GCF_005768555.2 of Streptomyces sporangiiformans. GTDB lineage: Bacteria > Actinomycetota > Actinomycetes > Streptomycetales > Streptomycetaceae > Streptomyces > Streptomyces sporangiiformans. The sequence goes on along the minus strand of NZ_VCHX02000345.1, from coordinate 2,963 downwards.
ACGGCGATCCTTCCACGGTCTGCCTTCTCGTACGAGATCACGAACGCGCCGTCCTTCAGACTCCCCTGCGCGTACCCGCCCCGGACACGGCGAACCACTCTGAAGGGGGCCAGCCCACCGACCCCTTCGAGGTCTTCATCGGCTCCCCGGCACCGGACGACCTCGACGGCCTTCTCCAGCGCACCGTGGAGCGCGCCCGCGACATGCTCGACGGCGACTCCGCCTTCCTGCTGCTGGCCACCGACGACGAGACCGAGTTGGAGGTGCGCGCCTCCACCGGGCTTCCCTCCGCCCGCCAGCGCTTCGCACGCGTCCCCGTCGAGGCGGGCCCCGGCCGCTACGGCTCGGCACGGATGCCGGCCGTCCACGACGACCTCACGGCCGTTCCTGGCGCCGTACCGCTGCTGAGCGGCACGGGCATGCGATCGGTCGTCACGGTCCCGCTGAAGGTCGAGGGCCGCCTCACCGGCTCGCTCGGCGTCGCGGCCGAGGCCCCCACGCGGTACTCCAACGAGGAAGCGCTGCGTCTGCAGTTCGCCGCCGACCGCATCGCGCTCGCCGTCGAATCGGCCCGCCTGGGCGAGCTGGAGCGCCTGCGCCGCGGATCGTTGTCCTTCCTCGTCGAGGCCTCGGACCTCCTCGCGGGCACCCTGGACCGCGATCAGACACTGGCCCTGATGGCACAGATGACGGTCCCGACCCTGGCCACTTGGTGTGCCGTCTACACGATCGCCGACCAGGCCTCGGACCCGTATCTCTCGTACGTTCTGCATGAGGACGAGGAGCGCATCGACGGACTCAAGGCCCTGTTGTCGAAGATCGCCCCACCGGACCCCGTACCGACTCCGGGCGCCCGAATCTGGTCGGCGCCGGCGGAGGCCGCCCATCAGGCGGCCTTGAGGACCTCCATGCGCAACCTGGGCCTGGGCGAACCCGCGACGGTGAGTTCGGGCATCGGAACGACGCTGGAGACGGCCTCGGCGGTCGGCGGCGAGACGGTCGTACTCCCCCTGGTGGCCCGCAACCGCGTCATCGGCATGCTGACGCTCGGCAAACCGTCGGACGAACACTTCCGTCAGGAGATCCTGGAACTCGCCGAGGACCTCTCCCGAAGGGCCGCCCTGGCCCTGGACAACGCCCGCCTGTACTCGGAGCGCATGGCCATCAGCCAGTCCCTCCAGCGCAGCCTCCTGCCTCCCGAACTCCCCGACATCGAGGGCGTGGAGGTCGAGGTCATCTACCGCGCGGCGGGCGAGGGCAACGAGGTCGGCGGCGACTTCTACGACCTCTTCCCCATCCGCGACGGCGCGTACGGCTTCGCCATCGGCGACGTGTGCGGTACGGGCCCGGAGGCGGCGGCGGTCACAGGACTGGCCCGCCACGCCCTCCGTCTCCTCGCCCGCGAGGGCTTCGGCGGTCCGGCCGTACTGGAGCGCCTCAACTCCGCGATCCTCGACGAGGGGGCCCGCAGCCGCTTTCTGACGCTGCTGTACGGCGAGTTGTGGCCCCAGGAGGACGGCAGCGCCGTGCTGAAGGTCGTCTGCGCCGGCCACCCGCTCCCGCTGCGCCTGCGCCAGGACGGCACCGTCGAACCGGCCGCCGAACCACAGCCCCTCCTCGGCGTCATGGACGACCTCGAGTTGTACGAGCAGACGGTGACGCTCGATCCCGGAGACGTCCTCCTCTGCGTGACGGACGGCGTCACCGAACGCCGCGAGGGCACAAGGATGTTGGGCGACGACGGCCTCACGGACGTCCTCACCACCTGCACGGGTCTGACGGCCGGCGCGGTCGCCGCCCGCATCATGCGCGCGGTCGAGCGCTTCGCGTCCGATGCGCCGTCCGACGACATGGCCATCCTGGCCATGCGCGTTCCGGGCCTCCACAAGGACTGAGGCACCGCAGTTCCGGAGCACGCAAAAGGCCTCCGCCCATTGGGGCGGAGGCCTTTCCTGTCAGAGCCCCCAAACGGAATCGAACCGTTGACCTTCTCCTTACCATGGAGACGCTCTGCCGACTGAGCTATAGGGGCCTGTTGCGCCTTCGGGTTTCCCCGCCGCAACGACATAGATCATACCCCGAACGGCTGAGTGCTCCCAACCGCGTTCGCCTAGAAAGCGGGCTGCAGCAGCCCACCGAGGGCATTGCACGCGGACACGATCCGATGCATCTCACGCTTCGTCAAAGACGCGTCCACAGGCAGCGTCAGCGTCTCGTCGGCTGCTCGCTCGGTCTCCGGCAGATACACGTCCCGTCGGAACCCTGGCATACGGTGCACCGGTGTCTTCACCGGCACCCGGCAGTCGACTCTTCTGGCCCGTACGGCCCGTGCGAAGGCGTCCCGGTCCGGCCGCCCGTTGCCCGGCACACGCACGACGTACTGCTGGTACGTGTGCCCCTTGCCGCGCTCCGGCGTCCGCACCCCGCTCAAACGCCCGTCGAGATATGCCGCGTGCGCCCTTCGCTGCTCGATCTCGTCGTACGGTGCCTCGGACTCCGCCTGCTCCAGCACCAGCAGACCGTGCCGCTGCACTACGTCCCGCAGCCGCGGGACGTCAGCGGGCCGTCCGAAGCGGTGTACGGCGACGACGGCCACTGTCCGCGGGCCGACGACGGCGTCGACCGCTGCGGCGTCGAGGCAGTACGTCGTCGGATCTATGTCGGCGAACACCGGCATCGCACCGGTCTGGCTCACGGCCTCAGCGACCTCGACGTTCCCGAACGCCGGCACGATGACCTCGTCACCTACGCCGACGCCCGCTGCCCTGAGCATTCCCACAGTCCCCATGCTGCAGATGCTTCGTGCGCAACGTGAACTTCAAGTGACGCACAACAAAAAAGAGCTGGTCGCCGAACCGAAGTTCGGGGACCAGCTCTTTGAAAGATTGTTCGGCGGCGTCCTACTCTCCCACAGGGTCCCCCCTGCAGTACCATCGGCGCTGAAAGGCTTAGCTTCCGGGTTC
>NZ_VCHX02000342.1 GCF_005768555.2 Streptomyces sporangiiformans | reverse complement strand
GTTTGAGGACGAGGCCGTTCAGGCCGATAGCGGGGGTCTGGGGGCGCAGCCCCCAGGATGAGGATGGGACGGGTAGGGGCGGCGGGGGCGATCAAACCGCTACACCAGCCCCCGCCGGGCGACCGCGGGCGGCCGATGGCCGGCGATGGACGCGACCATGTCCAGCACCTGCCGGGTCTCGGCCACCTCGTGCACCCGGTACACCTGCGCACCCAACCAAGCCGACACGGCCGTGGTCGCCAGCGTCCCGAGCACCCGCTCCTTCACCGGCTTGTCCAGCGTCTCCCCGACGAAGTCCTTGTTGGACAGGGACACCAGCACAGGCCACCCCGTCCCGACCATCTCGCCCAGCCGACGCGTGGCCTCCAGACTGTGCCGCGTGTTCTTGCCGAAGTCGTGCCCGGGATCGATGAGGACCGACTCACGGGGCACCCCGAGTGACACGGCCCGCGAGGCGAGCCCGAGCGTCACGCGCAGGATGTCGGCCATCACGTCGTCGTAAGCGACCCGATGCGGACGGGTGCGCGGCCGCGCACCCCCCGCATGCGTACACACCAGCCCGACCCCGTACCGCCCGGCGACCTCCGCGAGCCGCGGATCGACGCCGCCCCACGCGTCGTTGAGCAGATCCGCCCCCGCCTCGCAGACCGCCTCGCCGACCTCATGCCGCCAGGTGTCGACGCTGATGATCACGTCGGGGAAGCGACGCCGCACCTCGGCGACGAACCCCACCGTCCGCCGCGCCTCCTCCTCGGCCGTCACTTCCTCCCCGGGGCCGGCCTTGACCCCGCCGATGTCGATGACCGCCGCGCCCTCCGACACCGCCTGCTCCACGCGCGCGAGCGCGGGCTCGTCGCGGAACGTGGCCCCCTGGTCGTAGAAGGAGTCCGGGGTCCGGTTCACGATCGCCATGATCACCGGCTCGTGCGCGTCGAATTCGCGCCTGCCCAGCCTGAGCATCCCCTGTGGCCTCTCCGAGTAGTTCTCGCTGTTCGGCCGCCTGCGACCCTGACTGTCAGCGTCGCATGGCACGATCGGAGCCTGACACTTTCCGCGCCGACGCGTCCGCGTCGGCACCAATCGCTGTCGGCAGCAGCCGACAACAGAGCGTGGGGACCTCAGCGATGTTCATGTTCTTGTTCCTGGTTGTCGCCCTCGTCGTGGTGGTCGGCGCGGTGACCCTGACCGTGGTGGGCGGCGGGGAGAGCGGCGCCCTGCCCGAGGCCTCGCCCGAGCGCTTCCAGGATCCCCTGCCCGCCGACCGCCCGCTGCACCGCGCCGATGTGGAGATGCTCCGCTTCCCGGTGGCCGTCCGCGGCTACCGCATGGGGGATGTGGACGACGCCCTGGGCCGCCTCGGTGCCGAGCTCGCCGAGCGGGACGCCCGGATCGCCGACCTGGAGACCGCGCTGGCCGGAGCCAGGGCGCCGGGGTCCCACTCCCTGGAGAAGCCCACGGAGGACGACCAGCGGTGACCGACGCCCTGAAGGGACCCGACGGCGCCCTGCGCTGCCCTTGGGCCCTGTCGACCGAGGACTACGTGACGTACCACGACCAGGAGTGGGGCCGTCCGGTCCACGGTGACGACGCCCTGTACGAGCGGCTGTGCCTGGAGGCCTTCCAGTCCGGCCTGTCCTGGATCACGATCCTGCGCCGCCGTGAGGGCTTCCGCGCCGCCTTCGCCGATTTCAAGATCGCCGAAGTGGCGGCCTTCACGGACGAGGACAAGGAGCGGCTGCTCGCCGACCCGGGCATCATCCGCAACCGCGCGAAGATCGAGGCGACGCTCGCCAACGCGCGCGTGCTCGCCGACTGGTCCCCCGGGGAGCTGGACGAGCTGATCTGGTCGTACGCGCCGGATCGGGCGTCCCGACCGGTCCCGAAGACCCTCGCCGACGTCCCCGCGGTCACCGACGAGTCGACGGCCCTCGCCAAGACCCTCAAAAAGCGCGGTATCCGCTTCGTCGGCCCGACCACGGCGTACGCCCTGATGCAGGCATGCGGCCTGGTCGACGACCACTTGGCGGACTGCGTGGCCAGAAGCGCCCCGTAACTGCCCGGTGCTGCGTCACCGCCCCAGATACTTCGGCTTCTCCTTGTTGACGAAAGCCTGCACAGCGATCGTGTGATCCTCGGAAGACCCCGCCCGCGCCTGCAACTCGTCCTCCTTCTCCAGCGTCTCGTCCAGGGAGTGGGAGAGCGCGTAGGCAAGGGACTCCTTGAGCGCGGCATACGCCAGGGTCGGCCCCTCGGCCAGCGTGCGGGCCAGCTTCAGGGCCTCGGCCGCCAGGTCGGCGGAGGGGACGACGCGGTTGGCGATACCGAGGTCGTGCGCCTCCTGGGCAGTGATGCTGCGCGGGAAGAGCAGCAGGTCGGCGGCCCGGCCGGGACCGACGACGCGCGGCAGCGTCCAGGAGATGCCGGAGTCGGCGGTCAGCGCCACCCCCGCGAACGAGGTGTTGAAGGAGGCAGTGTCCGCGACGATCCGGTAGTCCGCGGCGAGAGCGAAGCCGAAGCCGGCTCCGGCCGCCACACCGTTGACCGCCGCCACGACCGGCTTCGCCGCCCCGGTCAGGGCCCGCAAGATCGGGTTGTAGTGCTCCCGCACCGTGCTCATGACCCCGCCCTGGTCCTGGGCGCCGCCCGATTCACGCGCCGCGAGCAGCCCGCCGATGTGCTCCTTGAGGTCCTGGCCCACGCAGAAGGCCCGGTCACCGGCAGCGGTGAGCAGCACCGCCCGTACGGAGTCGTCCGCCGCTGCCGCCTGCGCCGCGTCCCGGAAGGCGACCTTGGTCTCGGTGTTCAGCGCGTTCATCGCCTCGGGGCGGTTCAGCGTGATCGTCGCGAGTCCGTCGCTCACCTCGTAGAGCACGGTGTCGGCCATGGTGGATCCCCTCCGTTGTCGCGGCTCGGTCATCGTCTGAGGACAGCATGGCGGAGATCATGAAGGACGGCAGGGTGCGGACATGTGACCTGCGTCAAAGAATTCCCGCGCCCGAAAGTCGATGCGGTGGCGCAGTATCGCAGTCACATCGGCGAATTGAGTGGTTTTGCTCAAGCGCGTTGCGCAAGCGATGCCGACTGATGTTGGTCATCGGGTCCTGAGATGCGGGATAATGGCCTGGAAGCAATGTGTTCGATGCCGGTGACGCGCGTCCGACAAGAGGACGCGTGCCCATCAAGGGGCCGTCGGCGAGGATGAGCTGGTTTCAGGAAGGGGAACGAGCATGGCGGCCATGAAGCCGCGGACGGGCGATGGCCCGCTCGAGGTGACCAAGGAGGGGCGGGGCATCGTCATGCGCGTTCCGCTCGAAGGCGGCGGTCGGCTCGTCGTCGAGCTGACCCCTGACGAGGCCGACGCGCTCGGCGACGCCCTCAAGAAGGTCGTCGGCTGAGCGGAAGCGACATACCTTTTAGCTGCCCCGGCACCGCGGTTTGCGGTGCCGGGGCAGTTTTTTTCGGCTCGGCTCGTTTTTGGGGCGGAAACTTGGCTCGTCGCGTACCTGTCAACCGCTTTTCGGCTCACTCGCCGGGCCCGGGCAACTCGATGCCTCAATCAGCGTTTGACCGCGCAGAGCAGGCCGTCGCCCACCGGCAGCAGCGAGGGCACCAGCTCCTGGTTCTCGCGGACCGCGCGCAGCAGCTCGCGCTGGCGCAGTACCTCCGTGGGCTGAGGGCCCGAGTCCACGGTCCGGCCGTTCGAGAAGACGCCCTCGAAACAGACGAGGCCGCCCGGACGCAGCAGGCGCAACGATTCAGCGAGATAGTCCAGATATTCCAGACGGTCCCCGTCGCAGAAGACGAGGTCGTATCCGGAGTCCGCGAGCCGGGGCAGGACGTCCAGGGCGCGCCCCGGAATGAAGCGGGCGCGATTGCTGGCGAAGCCGGCGGTCCGAAAGGCCTGCCGGGCGAACTGCTGGCGCTCCGGCTCCGTATCCACGGTGGTCAGTACGCCGTCGGGCCGCATACCGTGCAGCAGATGAATTCCGGAGACTCCGGTTCCGGTCCCGATCTCCGCCACCGCCTTGGCGCCCACGGTGGCGGCGAGCAACCGCAGCGCGGCGCCCGTGCCGGGCGACACCGAGCGCAGGCCGACCTCCTGGGCCCGGTCCCGGGCCCAGTGCAGCGCGTCGTCCTCGGCGACAAAGGCGTCGGCGAACGCCCAGCTCGTCTGCCGGTTGCCGGTAATGGCCCTCTCCTGTCCCCGTGGTTGCCTGGGCGTGACTGTATCCGTTGGCGTCGGGAACCCGCAGATGGGACCGGTCGTTTAGAGGGGTGGGGAACGACGCGGGGGGAAAGAGATGGATCAGGACGCCGAGCAAGTGCTGACGCAGCCCCAAAAGCGCGCATCAAATTCTCGTAAAACCGCTTATCCGGAGCTAACGGGCGAGGTGGCTATGGTAGGGGCTCCACTGGACACCACCAGAGCCGACAGGGGAGGTGCGGCTGCGCCTGTGGATCGAGGAGGGGTGCTGAGGCGCCTGCTCAGATCGGCGGGTGAGCCGAAATCCGTGAACAACATCGCTGACCGTTCCCGCACCGCTGACTCCGCTCAGACCGCGACCTTCACGTCCGAAGCGGACTCGCAGGCGTGGACTCCGCCCACCTGGGAGGAGATCGTCAGCATGCACAGCGGCCGGGTCTACCGGCTCGCCTACCGCCTGACCGGCAACCAGCACGACGCCGAGGACCTGACCCAGGAAGTCTTCGTCCGGGTCTTCCGCTCCCTGTCGACGTACACGCCGGGCACCTTCGAGGGCTGGCTGCACCGCATCACCACGAACCTCTTCCTGGACATGGTGCGCCGCAAGCAGCGCATCCGCTTCGACGCGCTCGGCGACGACGCGGCCGAGCGGCTGCCCAGCCGCGAGCCATCCCCACAGCAGGTCTTCAACGACACCCACTTCGACGCCGATGTCCAGCAGGCGCTCGACACGCTCGCGCCGGAGTTCCGCGCCGCGGTCGTCCTCTGCGACATCGAGGGGCTTTCGTACGAGGAGATCGCCGCGACCCTGGGCGTCAAGCTCGGCACGGTCCGCAGCCGGATCCACCGCGGCCGTTCGCAGCTGCGCAAGGCCCTCGCCCACCGGTCGCCCGAGGCCCGCGCCGAGCGGCGCGGCTTCGCGATCACCGGAGTGCCCGCACTGGGAGGAGGGGGCGCGACCGCGTGAGTGGATCACGTCCTACGCCTGCAGAGCAGCACCTGGGAGACCGACTCTCCGCCCTGGTGGACGGAGAGCTCGGTCATGAGGCGCGCGAGCGCGTCCTGGCCCACCTCGCCACCTGTGCGAAGTGCAAGGCCGAGGCCGACGAGCAGCGACGCCTGAAGAACGTGTTCGCGGAGGCGGCCCCACCGCCTCCCTCAGAGAGTTTCCTGGCCCGCCTTCAGGGGCTGCCCGGGGGAAGTGACGGGGACGGGGGCGGCTCTCGGCTGGGCGGAGGAGGTTTCGGATCGTCCGGCCTCTTCGGAGTGAAGCCGGAACCGTTCGAGTACGTGCCGTCGGGACCCCACGCCTCCATGCTGCCGTCGGAGCAGCACGGATTCCGTATCCATGACATCAGCAGACGTGACGCCGACCGGTCGGCCTCACGTGGGCTGCGCTTCGCGTTCGTCGCGGCCGGGGCGGTGTCGCTCGCCGCCATCGCGCTCGGCGGTGTGACGACCGGCGTGCCCGCTGACACCACGGACGCGCGGGGCGGCCCCTCGGGCTCGGGCAGCAACGTGACGCCGATGCGCACACAGGGCACGGCCGGTGCGATGGCCCCCGAGTCGCAGCGCCGCCGTGGCACGGGGCCGCTCCTCGCGCAGGGACAGCGCTCCTTCAGCGCGGACCTGGGCACGCCGACCGAGGCGGCCGCGCCGCTGATGCCCGGCGCACCCCAGCCGGTCGATCAGGGCATGGAATCCCTGCCGGAGCTCACCACACCCGTGGTGGCCGGCGCCGCCGCGATGTCCCCGCTCATACGGCCGCTCAGCACGCCCCCGCCGGTCACGCTGACCTCATGGTCGACGGCGTCGGAGTTCGCGACGTCCGGGCTGCCGGCCGTGCCGATGCCCGACTCGTCGGCCTCAGCTGCGCCTCCCCCCTCGCGCTGACCCCGTCGTCTGCGCGGCGGCCCGTGAACCTGGTTGAATCCAGGGATGGGCCGCGCCAGCCGGAGGGAACCGGGGCGCGGAGTCGACAATCCGCGGCGACCGGCGACGGGTCTGCCGCGGGCCAGGTGTGGGGAGAGCATGGACGAGGGGAAGCCCGCGAAGCCGAAGTGGTGGAGCCGGCCCAGGGCACATTCCGCTGCCGCGGTGGAGCGGGATGAGGTCGGCCCCGCCGGGGACGAGACGGCGCCGGTCGACGGCGCCCCGGCCCCTGCTCCGGCCGGGTACGCGGCGGATGCCGCGGGCGGGCTTCGCGGGAGCGACACCGACGGGGACTTCGAGCTGGAGCGGCCCGCGGGGGCCGCGCCTGTCCGGGCCGGATCCGACGGTGGTGCGCACGGTTCGGTGTCAGGGGGTTCGGTGTCGGGCGGTTCCGTTTCGGACGAGGTGCGCGGTGGCGCGAGCCCGTCCAGTGATCCTGGCTCACGTGAGCCCGCGTCCGGTGAGCGGCCCAAGCCCCTGCACGACCCCGACCCCTACAGCACGCCGCCGTACGGTGAGCCCGGTCCCTGGGCGCCCGCGCCGCCGGTGCAGCATCCGGGGGCAACTCCCGCACACGGTACGGCCGTTGCGCCGGGGACACCGGCGCACGGTACCGCCATACCCGGGGCGAGCGCTGATCGCGGTGTGTCTGGGCAGGCGGCAACTCCGCCGCCGAACAGCCCGGTCGGGGTCGCGGCCCCGATCCATGGAAACCCCGGCCCCGCCCAGGGCACCTCCAGCCCCGCCCAGGGCGCCCCCAGCCCCGCCTACGGCACGCACATACCCTCGCCCACCGCCCCGGTCCCCCCGCCGGCGCAGGGGCTGCACGGTCCTCATACCGGCCCTCATGCGAGCCATCAGCACAGCCACGCACAAGATCCCCAGACCCAGGGCCCGCGGATCCCTGGCCCGCAGGCCCATGGCCCGCAGCCTCAAGGTCCTCAGCCCCAAGGTCCGCAGCCCCAAGGCTCTCAGCCCCAAGGCCCCTGGCAGCACTACGACCCCTGGGCCGCCGCTCCCCTCCAGCAGAACGGGGCAGCGGTCGAAAGCACGGGCGGGCGGCGTAGGCGGGCCAAGCGGATGCTGGTCCTCGGGGCCGTACTCATCGCGTTGGTGTCCGGAGGCGTGGGAGGCGCCGTAGGGGCGTATCTGGAGCGGAACGGCGGGATCGACGACGTCGAGCTGCCGCAGGCCGGGGCGGAGGCCGAGGGGCGCGCGCCGGACAGTGTGGCGGGGATCGCGGCCAGCGCGCTGCCCAGCGTGGTGACCCTGCATGTGCGCGGGTCGGAGGCGCAGGGCACCGGCACCGGGTTCGTGCTCGACGAACGGGGACACATCCTCACCAACCACCACGTGGTGGAGCCCGCCGGATCGAACGGCGAGATCTCCGTGACCTTCAGCGGCGGCGAGACCGCCAAGGGCAAGGTCGTCGGGAGCGACATCGGCTACGACCTCGCCGTGGTGAAGGTGACCGGCGTCAGCGGCCTCAAGCCCCTGCCGCTGGGCAACTCCGACAACGTCCAGGTCGGCGACCCCGTCGTGGCCATCGGCGCCCCCTTCGACCTCGAGAACACCGTGACCTCCGGGATCATCAGCGCCAAGGAGCGGCCCATCACCGCGGGCGGGGAGTCGGGCGGCGGCAGCGATGTCTCGTACGTCGACGCGCTGCAGACGGACGCCCCGATAAACCCGGGCAACTCGGGCGGGCCCCTCGTCGACTCCAAGGCCCGTGTCATCGGCATCAACAGCGCCATCCGCTCCGCCGACAGCGGCTCCGACCTGGAAAGCAGCCAGGCGGGTTCGATCGGCCTGGGCTTCGCCATCCCCATCAACCAGGGCAAGCGCGTGGCCGAGGAGCTGATCAACACCGGTAAGGCCACCCATCCGGTGATCGGCGTCACGCTCGACATGGACTACGCGGGTGACGGCGCCCGCGTCGGCGACAAGGGCAAGGACGGCGGCCCGGCAGTCACTCGGGGCGGCCCGGGCGACCAGGCCGGCCTCAAGGCGGGAGACGTCGTCACCGAGGTCGACGGCCAGCGCGTCCACTCCGGTGAGGAGCTCATCGTCAAGACCCGCGCCCACCGTCCCGGCGACCGCCTGGAGCTGACGCTGGAGCGCGACGGCAAGGAGCGGAAGGTCACCCTCGTCCTCGGCTCCGCCGACGGCAGCTGACAGGGCGATTGACAGAAACTTCACAGGGAGCGGGTCGAAGTACCGCCCGACAAGGCAAACATCCCGGAAAACCCGGCGTGTACACGCGGCCGGAGGTCCCGGGACAGTACCGGACAGACAGGAACGGCGGGTACCGTGGACCCGGCCCGGACCACGGACAAACCCGCCGCGGGCCGAGGACATCGCGAGGAGCTGCAAGGTGTTCAATGACATAGGACCGCTTGAGCTGGTGACGCTCGTTGTCCTTGCCGTGCTCGTCTTCGGCCCGGAGAAGCTCCCGAAGATGATCCAGGACGTTTCGCGGACCATTCGCAAGATCCGTGACTTCTCGGAGAGCGCCAAAGAGGACATCCGCCAGGAACTCGGTCCGGAGTTCAAGGACTTCGAGTTCGAGGACCTGAACCCCAAGACGTTCATCCGCAAGCAGCTGGACAACGAGGACCTGGGGCTCAAGGAGATCCGCAACGGCTTCGACCTGAAGAAGGAGATGGCCGAGGTCACGGACGCGGTGCACAGCCGCGAGTCCGACGGGTCGTCATCCTCGTCCTCCTCCTCGTCGGGCTCGGGCACCGTCGACATGACGAAGAAGCGCGAGAAGCTCGAATCGGCCGAGCGTCCCCCGTTCGACGCGGACGCCACCTGAGGCGCAAGCCTTGCGCCGCCTGGGTTTCCGCCTGCTCACGGCGGTCCGAATCTGACGCGTACACGCCCCACGAGCCGACCGGTTTCGCGGCCTGCTCCTAAGCTGTGGCTATCCTGCCTAGTTGTTGTGCGGACCGGAAGGACGCCCGAGGGGGGCGGGCCGCTTCGGTCCGACGAGAGCAAGGAGGCGTCCGGGCAGATGGAGACGACAAGTCGGGTAGGCGCGGAGGCGTCGGACGCGGAGGGCGGACAACAGGCCCCCTCCGACCGGCGTACGGTCGACGGCTACCTACTGGCGCCCTTCCCGTGGTACGGCCTCGACGAGGCCTTCACGGGGCCGCGCTGGCTGATGCAGGTCGGCACCGCGGCTGACGGTGCCGTCGAGCACGGCTCGATCGGGCACGGCGACGAGCCGTCCATACGCAGTGAGGGGACGGCAGGGTCGGCGAAGGACGCCAAGGAGCGTTTCGCGGTGGTGGTCACCGTCGCGGCCAACCCCGTGCGGCGCAGCGCCGACGGCACGGGGCTCCTGGAGGCCACGTCGGTCTCGTCCGCGGCCTGGCTCGCGGGTGTGGGCCTGCTGTCCGTCACGTGGCCCGGCCAGATGGACCACACGCTGCGGGACGACTGGGTGGATCAGCAGACCGAGACGGCGTGGGTCCTCGCGGACGACCTCACCGGCCCCGACTGGTCGACGCTGTCCCTCCCCGTGGACGGGGTGCCCAGCACCTTCCACTACCGCGAGTCCGAGTTCGGCTGGGTTCTCGCGGGCTCCACCCAGCAGGGCGTTCACCTGGGCGCGTACGGGCGGGGGATGAGCGCGTACGGGCTTGGCTTCGCCTTGATCAAGGACATCGGAGCGTACGCCTAGCCGGCGAGGTTACGGGGAAGGGGGCGCCGTCTTTGGACGGCGCCCCCTTTCGAAGCCCTAGAACTTGTTCCTCGGGGTGATCCCCAGGGACATGCCCGAGAGGCCGCGCTGGCGGCCGCCCAGTTTGCCTGCGATGGCTCGGAGGGCCGCACCCGCCGGGGAGTCGGGGTCGGTGAGGACGACCGGCTTGCCCTCGTCGCCGCCCTCGCGCAGGCGGACGTCGATCGGGATGGCGCCGAGGACCGGCACCGTGGCGCCCGTCGTGCGCGTGAGGCCGTCGGCGACGCTCTGGCCGCCGCCCGTCCCGAACACGTCGACCATCTCGTCGCAGTGCGGGCAGGGGAGGCCGGACATGTTCTCCACGACGCCGACGATCTTCTGGTGGGTCTGGACGGCGATGGCGCCCGCCCGCTCCGCGACCTCCGCGGCAGCCTGCTGAGGGGTCGTCACCACCAGGATCTCCGCGTTCGGGACCAGCTGCGCGACCGAGATGGCGATATCGCCCGTGCCCGGGGGCAGGTCGAGCAGCAGGACGTCCAGGTCGCCCCAGTAGACATCCGCGAGGAACTGCTGGAGTGCGCGGTGGAGCATCGGGCCACGCCAGACCACCGGCGCGTTGCCCGGGGTGAACATGCCGATCGAGATGACCTTCACGCCGTGCGCGGACGGCGGCATGATCATGTTCTCGACCTGCGTCGGACGACCGTCGGCGCCCAGCATGCGCGGCACGGAGTGGCCGTAGATGTCCGCGTCGACCACACCCACCTTCAGACCGTCCGCCGCCATCGCCGCCGCGAGGTTGACCGTCACGGACGACTTGCCGACGCCCCCCTTGCCGGAGGCGACCGCGTAGACGCGGGTGAGTGAGCCCGGCTTGGCGAACGGAACCTCACGCTCGGCCTGGCCGCCGCGCAGGGCGGCCGTCAGCTCACGGCGTTGCTCGTCGCTCATCACGTCCAGCGTGACGTCGACCCGCGTGACACCGTCGACCGCCGAGACCGCCTTCGTCACGTTCTCCGTGATGGTCTCGCGCATCGGGCAGCCGGAGACGGTCAGATAGACGGTGACCGCGACCGCACCGTCCGCACCGATCTCCACCGATTTGACCATCCCCAGCTCGGTGATGGGTCGCTGGATCTCGGGGTCGTTCACCGTCGCCAGTGCTTCACGCACCGCGTCTTCCGTAGCCATACGGACGATGGTACGGCGCTTTCACCCACCCCCGGAAAGCCCTGTCAGTGGTCGCCTACATCACGTCCGCGCGGATGTTCCGCCGGGAATACGACACGTCCCTCCGGCGGCCGCTCCTCCAGCCCCCTGACCAGGTCCTCGAGCTCGGAGCGGATCCAGTCGCGGGTGGCGACCTCACCGAGGCCGGTGCGCAGCGCGGCGATCTCGCGGGTCAGATATTCGGTGTCCGCGATCGACCGCTCGTTCTGCTTGCGGTCCTGTTCGAGGTTCACCCGGTCGCGGTCGGCCTGCCGGTTCTGCGCAAGCAGGATCAGCGGGGCGGCGTACGAGGCCTGGAGCGAGAGCATCAGGGTCAGGAAGATGAACGGGAACTCGTCGAAACGCAGGTCGCTGGGCGCCGTGACGTTCCACAGCACCCACAGGATGATGACGACCGTCATCCAGACGAGGAACCGCCCGGTGCCGATGAGCCGTGCGATCCGCTCCGACAGCCGTCCGAAGGCCTCCGGGTCCCACTCGGGCACGAACCGGCGGCGCGGCGGCAGCGGCTGGTCGAGCCGGATGCGCGGCCGCGCGGCCGCGCCCACGGGGACCCGCTGGTGGGCCTCGCGCTCAGGAGCCATGGGCGGCCCCCTCGGCTCTCCCGGTCCCCTCGGTCCCCTCGGCCGTCTCCTCGTCGAGGTGGAACTCCGTCTCGCGCCAGTCGTCGGGCAGCATGTGGTCGAGTACGTCGTCCACGGTGACCGCCCCGAGCAGCGAGCCGCTCTCGTCGACGACGGGCGCCGCCACCATGTCGTACGTCGCGAAGAAGCCGACCACCACGGGTAGCGCGGCCTCCGGGGCCAGCGGCTGGAGATCGTCGTCGAGGAGCGAGCCGACGAGCGTGTACGGCGGGTCGCGCAGGAGCCGCTGGAAGTGGACCGTGCCGAGGTACTTGCCGGTCGGCGTCTCGTCGGGCGGGCGGCACACGTACACCTGGGCGGCGAGGGCGGGGGAGAGGTCGGCGTTGCGGATCCGGGCCAGCGCGTCGGCGACCGTCGCGTCCGGCCGCAGCACGATCGGCTCGGTCGTCATCAGACCGCCGGCCGTCCTCTCCTCGTACGCCATCAGCCGCCGCACGTCCGCCGCCTCGTCCGGGCGCATCAGCTGCAGCAGCCGCTCCTTGTCGGCCTCCGGCAGCTCGGCCAGCAGGTCGGCGGCGTCGTCGGGGTCCATCGCCTCCAGGACGTCCGCGGCGCGCTCCTCCTTCAGCTTGCCGAGGATCTCGATCTGGTCGTCCTCGGGCAGTTCTTCGAGGACGTCGGCGAGGCGGTCGTCGTCGAGTGCGGCGGCCACCTCCGAGCGCCGCTTGGGCGAGAGGTGGTGCAGCACGTTCGCGAGGTCGGCCGGGCGCAGCTGCTCGAAAGTGGCGAGCAGGTTCTCCGCGCCCTGCCCTTGTTCGTCGAGCGAGAAGCCGGTCACGGCGGACCACTCCACGGTCAGCGTCTCGCCCCTGCTGCGCCGGAAGGCCCCGCTCCTTCCCTTCCGTACGAAGACCCGGTCGATCCCCCAGTCCCGGCGGGCCGGCAGCTGCTGGATCGACACATCGAGGACCGTGACCTCCTCCTCGCTCTCCACGAGCCGTACGCGCCGGTCCAGCAGCTCGCCGAGCACGAGCCGTTCGGTGGGCCGCTGCTCGAAGCGCCGCATGTTCAGGACGCCCGTCGTGATGACCTGGCCCGACTCGATGCCGGTCACACGGGTCATCGGCAGGAAGATGCGGCGGCGCGTGGACAGCTCGACGACCAGACCGAGCAGGCGGGGCGGGCGGTTGCCGACGCGCAGCATGGCGACCAGATCGCGTACGCGGCCCACCTGCTCGCCGTTCGGGTCGAAGACGGCGGTGCCGGAGAGGTGCGAGACGAAGATCCGGGGGGCGCCTGCGGCCATGCTCGCGCCTCCTTTTCGTACTGCGGGTGCGCACTGCTTCGTACGGCGTCGGGGGTACTGCTTCGCTCGGCGAGTACGTACTGCCTGGATATCCCAATTGTCCGCTCGGATGGGCTTCAGGCTAGCCCGTCCCGGTCGGATACGCCCTGGTGAGCGGTCCGGAAGGACTGGCTCCGACGGGCGTGGGCGGCACCGGTACGCTGCGGTACACCGCTGAGGACCCCGTACGAGAGGCGGCCCCACCTGTGACTGCGATTCCCTCTGGTCGTACCCCTAGGGCGGCGCTGCTGAGCGCGATGTGTGCCCTGATCGTGACGGGTACAGGACTGACGGGCTGCGGTGGCGAGGACCCGAATGCGGGCACGAACGGCGTCGGCAAGCTTCCCGCCGACGAGATCCAGGCCAGGACGGCCAAGGCTGCCGGGGCCGCGGACGCGGTCCGTCTCTCCGGCTCGGTGGTGAGCAACGGGCGTACGTACAAGCTCGACATGCGGCTGAAGTCCAACGGAGGCACCGGTTCGGTCACCTCCAAGAACATGGACTTCAGGCTGCTGCGGGTCGGCGAGCATCTGTTCCTGAAGGCCGACAAGGCGTTCTGGGACCACGAGGAGGGCAAGGGCGGCGCCGGCCACGGGGACACGGAGGCCGCCGACAAGCTCGGCGGCATGTACGTCAAGGTCCCGAAGGGCGACCCCGCCTACCAGCGCTTCAGCGGCTTCACGGACAAGAACGTACTCCTCGAGGGCCTCCTGACCCTCCACGGCACCCTTGCCACGGACGGCCACCACGAGCAGTCCGGCATCCGTACGATCCGCATCACCGGCGACAAGGGCTCCGGCGGCACACTCGACGTCTCTCTGGAGGGCAGGCCCTACCCGCTCCGACTGGCCCGGGCCGGCGGCGCCGGCACGCTCCGCCTGACCGAGTGGGGCAAGGACTTCACCCTGGAGGAGCCGGAGAAGGACGAGGTAGTGGACTACGGGAAGCAACTGCCGACGTCGTAGTCCTCCGGCGTCCTGGTCCTACCGGACAGGTCTCAGGTCCTAGCGGCGCTTGCGGCGGAACAGCAGCCGGTGAAGCCCCGCGGGGATGGGGTGCCGCGTCGTCGCGGGCGTCGGCAGCGGCGGGGCCGCGAGCGAGCCGTCGGGCAGCTCGGCCCGGTCCCCCGTCGGTTCCAGGCGGAGCACCCGGCACTCCCGCGCCCACCGCTCGGGCATGGCCTCGCCGTCGGGCGCGTTCAGGCGCTTCCCCTTCAGCTCGGCGACCGTGGCGTCCCACTCGGGGGAGCCGGGGGCCAGTTCCGTGACCTTCGCCGACCAGGAGACGAGGCGCCCGCCCTTGTCCTTGCTGCGTACGGTGACGACCGCCTCGCCGCCGTCGACCAGCCCGGGCAGCGGCTGCTCGCCGGGCCCGTCGCCGACCAGGCACACCGCCCCGTCGTGCCACACGTGCCACAGGGCACGCGTCGGCACACCGCGCTCCTCGGCGTGGGGCGCCGGTGCACCGTTGCCCCGCACCCAGATGAGCCCGGACTTCTTGGTGGCCTCCTCGACGAGAGCCTGTTCGAGCAGCTGATCGGTCATGGGGCCAGCCTAGGGCCTGTCCGGCGGATCATGGACGGGTCCGCCGGACCAGGCCATGGGCGGGGCTCCGAAGCGCCTCAGAGCCAGCCGTTGCGCTTCAGAGTGCGGTGGATCGCGAAGCAGATGCCGACCGTGACACCGAGCACCATCGGGTACCCGAACTTCCAGTGCGTCTCGGGCATGTAGTCGAAGTTCATGCCGTACACGCCACAGACCATGGTCGGTACGGCGATGATCGCCGCCCAGGACGTGATCTTGCGCATGTCCTCGTTCTGCGCGACCGAGGCCTGAGCGAGGTTGGCCTGGAGGATCGAGTTGAGGAGCTCGTCGAAGCCGACGACCTGCTCCTGGACGCGGGCGAGGTGGTCGGCGACGTCCCGGAAGTACTTCTGGATGTCGGGGTCCACCAGCCGCATCGGCCGCTCGCTCAGCAACTGCATGGGCCGCAGCAGCGGCGACACCGCCCGCTTGAACTCCAGTACCTCACGCTTGAGCTGGTAGATCTGCGCCGAGTCGACTCCGCGCGAGGTTCCGCCCTTGCGCCCCGGCGAGAACACGGCGGTCTCGACCTCGTCGATGTCGTCCTGCACGGCGTCCGCGACCGCGACGTACCCGTCGACGACATGGTCGGCGATGGCGTGCAGTACCGCCGAGGGCCCTTTGGTGAGCAGTTCGGGGTCGTCCTGCAGCCGGTGCCGCAGCGCGCGCAGCGAGCCCTGCCCGCCGTGCCGCACGGTGACGAAGAAGTCCCGGCCGGTGAAGCACATCACCTCGCCGGTCTCCACGATCTCGCTGGATTCCGTCACTTCGTCGTGCTCGACGTAGTGGATGGTCTTGAAGACCGTGAAGATCGTGTCGTCGTAGCGCTCCAGCTTGGGCCGCTGGTGGGCGTGGACCGCGTCCTCGACGGCGAGCGGGTGCAGCCCGAACTCGCTGGCGATGACGGCGAATTCGGCCTCGGTGGGCTCGTGCAGCCCGATCCAGGCGAAGCCGCCGTCGCGGCGCACCTGGAGCATCGCCTCATGGGGCGTGAGGGTGCCGGAGAACGCGACGCGGGCGCCGTCGCGGTAGACGGCGCAGTCGACGACGGCCGAGTTCGTCCCGGCGTCGCGGGTGCTGTCGTACGTGCTGCCGTCCTTGCGCAGCGAGGGGCGGACCGCGGCGCGCAGGTCACGGATCATCGACATGGCAGGCTCCTTCGCGAACGAGAGCCGCCGACGACGGTTGAAACTACCCGGAATGGGGACGTCCTGACTGGGGATGTTTGGCACGTCCACAAAGCGGGGAGCACCGCACCGTCGCGGTGGCAGCTTCGCTACTGATACAGATCAGACAGATCAGGCAAAAACGAAGTGCTCTTCCGTCGTGCACCAGACCGGCATGACGCGAGTGCAAGGGGCGGCAGCCAGTAGAGCTCGAATTCGAGGACTCAGAGGACACAACAGCCGGAAGAGCGGGCGGTACTGCACGGTCGACTTCGATCCATGGAGCCCCACCTCCTCCGGCCGGTCCCCCGTAGGGGAAGGTCCACCCCCCGTAGGGGATTCTCACGCGTCGGTCAGGACTGAGAGCGACGCTTCTGCGTGCTGCCCCGACCAGCGGCCAAGACTATCAGCCGACTGGCGTGTCAAGTCGACGCTTTGCCGTTTTGCCGACCTGAGGCCTGGGCAGAAGCACCGGAAAAGACGCAGCTTATGCTCGCCGTATGGCTGATGTTCTTCCTTTGGTGGAAGCCCGGTTGCGTACCGCGCTGGGCGAACCGGACGCGCGCGCCGCGGTCACCTTCCTCGGCACGGAGCGCATCGAGGTACTCCGCTTCACCGATGGTGACATCGTCCGCTACGCCACACTCGGCATGTCCGCCCAGCCGATGACGGACCCCACGTCGGCCGTCGCCGACTCGCTCAAGGGTCCGCGCGCCGAGCTGATCCTCTCCGTGCGCGCAGGTGTCGCCGATACCGACAAGGTGCTCCGCCCGCTCGCCGTACTGGCCGCTTCTCCGCAGGTCGAGGGTCTGGTGGTGGCCTCCGGCGCCTCGCTCGACGTCGGTGAACCCCTGTGGCCCGGCGCCCCGTTCACCTCTGTGCTGGTCGCCGAGCCGGGCGGCCTGGTCGAGGACCTGGACCTCGACGAGCCCCTCGATCCCGTACGTTTCCTGCCGCTGCTCCCGATGACGCCGAACGAGGCGGCGTGGAAGCGGGTGCACGGCGCGCAGGCTCTGAGGGAGCGCTGGCTCACGGGCGGAACGGACCTGCGCGACCCCT
The DNA here is from genome assembly GCF_005768555.2 of Streptomyces sporangiiformans. GTDB lineage: Bacteria > Actinomycetota > Actinomycetes > Streptomycetales > Streptomycetaceae > Streptomyces > Streptomyces sporangiiformans. Next base: position 29,382 of record NZ_VCHX02000342.1, on the reverse strand, counting down.
CGCGCAAGTCCGTGGCCCTGGACTGACCTCAGCGGCCGGTCAGTTGGGAATGTCACATTCAAATAAGCTAGAAGAACTAATTAGTGTAAATCACATCTAAATTCACCTGGTCATCGGGCTCGCCGGACGGGTGATCGTCCTTGACGCGGCGACAGCCGGGGAGGACCGTTGGGGCCTATGAGGGGCGAACCCAGTTGCCCGAAGTGTGGTGGCCGGGTCAGGGCTCCCGGACTCTTCTCCGACTCCTGGCAGTGCGATGTGCACGGGGCCGTGTATCCGCTGCAGCCCGTGATCCCGCCCAGCGTCGAGGCCCTCAGCGTCGTGGTGCACCGCGCCCACGTACCGGTGTGGATGCCGTGGCCGTTGCCGGTCGGCTGGCTGTTCACGGGTGCGTCCTTCGCGGGTGACGACCGGAGCGGCGGGCGCGCCACCGCCGTGGCCTGTTCGGGGCCCGGCCCGCTCGGCGGCGTGGGCGAACTGGTGCTCATCGCCGAGGAGCTCGGCGTCGGCATGGGCGCGCGGTACGCCGGCATCGACGGCCCCGACCCGGGCCCGTACATGAGCGTCGAGAAACCAGCTCAGGCGAAGGTCCTCGCGGCAGGCCGTCCTACACCGCTCTGGCATGTCTCCGGTACCCCCGACGATCGCGCCGTCTTCGCCGGCGAAGCGCGCGGGCTGTGGCTGTGGGCGGTCGTATGGCCCGAGCAGTCGGGCCTGCTGATGTACGACGAGTTGGTACTGACGGACCTCCGGGACGCGGGCGCGGAGGTGGACCTGCTGCCGTGCGGGGCGTTGTCCCCGCGGATTCTGGAGCCGTAGGTCGTCCGTCCGGTCCAGCCGTCCCCAGGCTCCGGGGCCGGGTCTGGAGCCTGGAGCCTGGGGTGCTGGCGCGCGGGTGCGGGTGCGGCCTCCGGACGTGTATGGGCCTCCCGTTACCCTTTGGGTGTCCCCTTCCGACTGGCCGAGCCTGGAGTCCGCGCAGTGCGCATCGATCTGCACACCCACTCCACCGCTTCCGACGGTACGGACACCCCGGCCGAACTCGTGCGCAACGCCGCCGCGGCCGGTCTGGACGTCGTCGCGCTGACCGACCACGACACCACGCGCGGTTACGCCGAGGCCATCGCGGCGGTCCCCGAAGGCCTCACCCTCGTCACCGGGGCCGAACTCTCCTGCCGCCTCGACGGCGTGGGCCTGCACATGCTGGCGTACCTCTTCGATCCCGAGGAGCCCGAGCTGCTGCGCGAGCGCGAGCTGGTGCGCGACGACCGGGTGCCGCGGGCTCATGCGATGATCCGCAAGCTCCAGGAGCTGGGCGTGCCGGTGACCTGGGAGCAGGTGGCGCGGATCGCGGGCGGCGGGTCCGTCGGGCGGCCGCACATCGCGACCGCGCTGGTGGAGCTGGGCGTCGTGCCCAGCGTCTCCGACGCCTTCACGCCCGAGTGGCTCGCCGACGGCGGGCGGGCGTACGTCGAGAAGCACGAGTCCGACCCCTTCGAGGTGATCCGGCTGGTCAAGGCCGCGGGCGGCGTCGCTGTGTTCGCGCACCCCGCCGCGGCCAAGCGGGGGCAGGTCGTGCCGGAGTCCGCGATCGCCGAACTCGCGGCGGCCGGGCTCGACGGGATCGAGGTCGACCACATGGACCACGAGCCGGCGACCCGGGCCAGGTTGCGGGGCCTCGCCGCCGAGTTGGGGCTGCTGACGACCGGGTCCAGCGACTACCACGGCAGCCGCAAGACGTGTGTGCTAGGGGAGTTCACGACGGATCCCGAGATCTACGGGGAGATCACGAGGCGGGCCACGGGGGCGTTTCCGGTGCCGGGCGCGGGCGGAACCGTGGGCGTCTGACGCTGCACTTCACCGGCGCGGGTCGGGGGGCGACGGGCGAGGGGGACGACGGGGGCCGCACCGAGAACGACTTCGCCGCCGGCCCTCGATGCGCGGCTCCGTTCGTACGCCCGGTACAGCACCCTTCGCGCGCCACGTAGTCCCGTCGCTCGCGTGCCCCGTGCCGCCCCTTTTCTGCTTCACTCCACTTCTCACCACCGCAAGGCTCACCGTGTTCGACCTCGCCGTCTTCGGCTCGCTCTTCCTCACCCTCTTCGTCATCATGGATCCCCCCGGAATCACCCCGATCTTCCTCGCTCTGACGGCCGGCCGGCCCGCGAAGGTGCAGAAACGGATGGCGTTCCAGGCCGTCTGCGTGGCCGGCGGAGTGATAGCCGTGTTCGGGCTGCTCGGACACCAGATCCTGGCCTACCTGCACGTGTCCGTGCCCGCGTTGATGATCGCGGGCGGCCTGCTGCTCCTGCTGATCGCCCTCGACCTGCTCACCGGCAAGACGGACGAGCCCCAGCAGACGAAGGACGTCAACGTCGCCCTCGTGCCGCTGGGCATGCCGCTGCTCGCCGGACCGGGCGCGATCGTGTCCGTCATCCTCGCGGTGCAGAAGGCCGACAGTCTCGCGGCGAACGTGTCGGTGTGGACGGCGATCCTCGCCATCCATGTCGTGCTGTGGCTGGTGATGCGGTACTCGCTGCTGATCATCCGCGTCATCAAGGACGGCGGGGTCGTCCTGGTGACCCGGCTCGCCGGCATGATGCTCTCCGCGATCGCCGTGCAGCAGATCATCAACGGGGTCACGCAGGTGGTACAGGGGGCCTGAACGCACACCCCGGGTGCGCGCGGGCATGCAGAACCCCGTACGGCATTCGGCCGTACGGGGTTCTGAAGTGTTGGCGGGTTGTCCGCGTGTGCCGACGGGTGTCCGCAGGTTACGAGGCCGAGGATTCGGCCGGGCGGATCCAGAGGCGCTGCCCGATGGCGGCGGCCTGCTGCACAATCCGGTTGACGGAGGCGGCGTCTACGACGGTCGTGTCCACGGGCGTGCCGTCGACGTCATCGAGGCGCATGATTTCGAAGCGCAAGGGCTTCTCCCTTCGTCTGGTCATCCTCCTGAAGGAGAACTACTGGTGAGTGGTGCTCTGCGTGTCAGTGGTGCAAGGGGCATGAGTGCCCCCTGTTCCTGCTGTCACTCCATACAACGGGCTGCGTGTTACAGACATTCCCTACGCTAAAGAAATTTTTCGAACGCCTAATTACTTTCGAGTAGTGGACCGGTTGTGTTCACGCAGTGACGTCCTGCGACAATGAGGCGTATATGAACGACGACTTCGTGAGAGCTGACGACCCAGCCACCCTCGGCGCGCGCATCGAACGCACGAACGAGCTGCTCCAGCGCATGCTCGCCGAGGTGGCGAAGACGCCGTCCACTCATGCGATCTTCGTCGACGCCGGTTATCTGTACGCGGCCGCAGGACGGCTCGTCACCGGCACCGAGGACCGCCGGGCCTTCGACCTGGACGCCGAGGGCCTCATCGAAGCGCTCATCGACAAGGCGCGCACGATCTTCGCGGACAGCAGGCTGCTGCGCGTCTACTGGTACGACGGGGCGAGGCGCCGGATCCACACGGCCGAGCAGCAGTCCATCGCCGAACTGCCCGACGTCAAGGTCCGGCTGGGCAACCTCAACGCCAACAACCAGCAGAAGGGCGTCGACTCCCTGATCCGCTCGGACTTGGAGTCACTGGCCCGACACCGCGCCATCAGCGACGCGGCGCTCATCGGGGGCGACGAGGATCTGGTCTCCGCGGTCGAGGCGGCGCAGGGGTACGGGGCACGTGTCCACCTCTGGGGCATCGAGGCACCGGAGGCGCGCAACCAGGCGGAGCCGCTGCTCTGGGAGGTTGACAGCCAGCGGACCTTCGACCTCGAGTTCTTCAAGCCGTACGTCACCCGGCGGACCGCCGCCTCGTACGACGCGTCGGCTGTGGCGCGCCCCGCGCGGGAGGATGTGCGGTTCGTGGGGGCGCAGATCGCCGCGAAGTGGCTGGGGGCGCGGGGGCGGGGGGCTCTGGTGGAGCTGCTGCCCGGGCACCCGTATCTGCCCGGGCCGGTCGACCAGGATCTGCTGGTGGAGGCCGAGGGGATGCTGCAGTACTCGCTGCGCGGCCAGTCGGATCTGCGGCGAGCGCTGCGGGACGGGTTCTGGGAGCACTTGCAGGCGCAGTACTAGGTCCGTCCCAGGGCCGTCCCAGGGCCGTCTCAGGGCCGTCCTAGGCTTTAGGTCACTGATCGGTTTTCAGGTCACTGATCCAGCTGGTGCCAGAAGGCGGCCAGGGCCGCGGCCGTCTCCAGGGGGCAGTCCGTGTTGGGGGAGTGCTCGGCTCCCCGTACGACCGTGCGGTGTGCTGTGAGGCGTACGGCCATCTCGTCCAGGAGCGCGGGCGACCAGGTGTCGTCGCGTTCGCCCGACAGGACGTGCACGGGGAGCGGTACGGCGGCCAGCTCGGCGACGCGGTCGGGTTCCGTGCACAACTGCCGGCCCGTGGCGGTGAGTTGAGCGGGGCTGTTCAGGAGCCAGCGCTTCCTGAGGGTTTCGAGGTCGTCGAGCCCCGCGTCCAGGTCCTTCTGGCCGGCCGCGTCCTCCGGGGGCTCCAGCGCCTGGATCGCGTCCCACACCTGCGCCATGTTCATCACCGCCAGGCCGTCCCGCAGCAGCTTGACGCGCTGCTGCTGTGAGGGGGAGATCTCGGCCGGTCCGGAGGACATGAGCGTGAGCGAGCGGAACCGGGTGTGGTCCAGCAGCACGGCGGCCCTGGCGACGAGGCCGCCGAGCGAGTGGCCCACGAGGTGGACGCGATTCTGCGTGGCGTCGGCCCCCGAGTCGGTGCTCGTGCCGCCCGTTGCGTTGGTCGACGCGTTGGTCGTCGCGTTGGTCGTCGCCCCGGTCAGTGCGTCGACCTGGGCGATGACGTCCCGCGCCAACTCGTCCAGCGCGTACGGGGTTTCGTCGTCCTTCGGGCCTGGAGTCTCGTACTGCCCCCGTCCGTCCACGGCGACGGTCCGGTATCCGGCCGCCGCCAGCGGTTCGTGCAAGGCGATGAAGTCCTCCTTGCTGCCGGTGTAGCCGGGCAGCAGCAGCACGGTTCCCTTTGCCGCCGTGCCGGGCGCCACGGGGGCGTCGATCACGGCGAACTCACCGCGCGCGGTACCGAGCCGGTACGCGCGAGCGCCGGACGGCGGGACGAAGGTGGCGGGCCTGCTCATGGAGAGGAGGCTATCGGGGAACGCCGGGGGTGGATGCTGGGCGGGGGGTCCCTTCGCCGGCCGTTGCCTTTTCGGTGTCCCAGTCGCCCTGGCGCGGTTGGTGCGCCGTCATACGGCGGCCCGCTGTGCCCGCTGTGCCCGTTGTTCCCAGTGCCCCCGCTGTGCCCGTGTTCCCCTGCCCCCGCTGTGGGAACGCCGACGGCCCGGCCCCCAGGTGCTGGGGCCGGGCCGTCGGATGGGACTCAGCTCTCCGGAGCCTCGGTGGCTGCCACCGTCTTCCGCGTGCGGCGGCGCGGCTTGGCCTCCGCCGCGTCGGCGGCAACGGGTGCTGCCGCTGCGGTCGCCGCCTTGCGGGTGCGGCGCGGCTTGGCCGGAGCCGGAGCCTCGTCGGTGACGGTGGCCTCGGTCGCCTGGGCCGGGATGCCCGCCTCCGCCGTCTTGCGCGTACGGCGGCGGGGCTTCACCTCGGTCGCCTCCGCCGTGTCCACGGCGGCCTTGGCTGCGGACGTGCTCTTCCGCGCGCGACGCGGCTTGGGTTCCGTCACCACCGCGACCGCTGTGCCTTCGCCCTCGGTCGTGCCTTCAGCCGTGTCCAACGCGCTCTCCGCCGCCTTGCGCGTACGGCGACGCGGCTTGGCCTCGGGCGCCTCGGGCTCCGCGGCCGCCTGGGCCGGGATACCCGTCTCGGCGACTTCCACGACTTCGGCGGCCTTGGCCGTGGCCTTGCGGGTGCGGCGCGGCTTGGGCTCCGTCACCTCGGCCGGCGTCCCGTCCGCCGTGTCCACGGCCGTCTCGGCGGCCTTGGCCGTGGTCTTGCGGGTGCGGCGGCGGGGCTTTGCCTCGGTCGCTTCCGCGGTGTCCAGGGCGGCTTCGGCCGTGGCCTTGCGGGTGCGACGCGGCTTGGGCTCCGTCACCTCGGTCGGCGCTGTGGCCTCGGGCGTCTCCTCGACGACAGTGGTCGCTGTCTGTGCGGCCTCCGTCGTCTTGCGGGTACGGCGCCGGCGCGGCTTCTCGGCCGCGTCCGTCGGCTCGGTGGCCTCCGGCAGCGTCCCCTCGGCTGTGGCGACGGCGGTCTCGGCCGCTTCCGGGGTTGCCCCGGCGCGCGTCCGGCGACGGCGCCGCGGGGTGCGCGGCTCGGTGGCCGGCGTCTCCGTGGCGGTCGTCTCCGTGGTGGTCGGCCCTGTGCTGGTCGGCTCCGTGGCGTCGATCGGTGCGCCGTTGCGCATGCGACGGCGACGACGAGGCGTACGCGCCGGGCGGTCGCGGTCACGCTCACGCTCGCGATCGCGATCGCGCTCCCGGTCCGGGGCCGAGGAACGGCCGCCGCGGCCGCGCGGTCCGCGCCCGCCCGTCTCACCGAGGTCCTCGACCTCCTCGGCGGCGAGCCCGGCACGGGTGCGCTCGGCACGGGGCAGAACACCCTTCGTGCCGGCGGGGATGCTGAGCTCCTCGAAGAGGTGCGGCGAGGTGGAGTACGTCTCCGGCGGGTCGTTGAAGCCGAGGTTCAGCGCCTTGTTGATGAGCTGCCAGCGAGGGATGTCGTCCCAGTCGACGAGCGTGATCGCGATGCCCTTGGCGCCCGCGCGGCCCGTACGGCCGATGCGGTGCAGGTACGTTTTCTCGTCCTCGGGCGACTGGTAGTTGATGACGTGGGTCACGCCCTCGACATCGATGCCGCGCGCGGCGACGTCGGTGCAGACGAGCACGTCCACCTTGCCGTTGCGGAACGCTCGCAGCGCCTGCTCTCGCGCGCCCTGGCCGAGGTCGCCGTGGACCGCGCCGGAGGCGAACCCGCGCTGCTGCAACTGGTCGGCGAGGTCCGCGGCCGTCCGCTTCGTACGGCAGAAGACCATCGCGAGCCCGCGGCCGTCAGCCTGCAATATGCGCGCGACCATCTCGGGCTTGTCCATGTTGTGCGCGCGGTAGATGAACTGCGCGGTGTTGGCCACCGTCGCGCCCTCGTCGTCCGGCGCCGTGGCGCGGATGTGCGTGGGCTGCGACATGTAGCGGCGCGCGAGACCGATGACCGCGCCCGGCATGGTCGCCGAGAACAGCATCGTCTGGCGGCGGGCCGGCAGCATGTTGATGATCTTCTCGACATCGGGCAGGAAGCCCAGGTCGAGCATCTCGTCGGCCTCGTCGAGGACGAGCGCGCGGACGTGCTTCAGGTTCAGCTTCTTCTGGCCCGCGAGGTCCAGCAGCCGGCCCGGGGTGCCGACGACGACGTCGATGCCCTTCTTGAGGGCCTCGACCTGCGGTTCGTACGCACGGCCGCCGTAGATGGCCAGCACGCGTACGTTGCGGACCTTGCCGGCGGTGAGCAGGTCGTTCGTCACCTGCGTGCACAGCTCGCGTGTGGGAACCACGACGAGTGCCTGCGGTGCGTCGGTGAGCTGCTCGGGCTGGGCGCGGCCCGCCTCGACGTCGGCGGGGACGGTGACGCGCTCGAGGAGCGGGAGGCCGAAGCCCAGGGTCTTACCAGTGCCGGTCTTGGCCTGGCCGATGACGTCGCTGCCCGAGAGGGCGACGGGGAGCGTCATCTCCTGGATGGGGAAGGGATTGATGATGCCGACGGCTTCAAGGGCCTCGGCTGTCTCGGAAAGGATCCCGAGCTCTCGGAAAGTTGTAGTCAGGGTGCTGCCTCTTCTGTGTACGCGGTGCGAGGCGAGCGCGGGGGTCGTTGAACCGTGCCGGGGACGTCGGCCGCTTGACGGGCGGGCCTCGGTGGCACGGGACCACTGCCAACGCTCGAGCGCTCTTACCGCTGAGGGTCCCTCCGGATGCCGTACGCACTGTGCCGTACGGGCGAGGAGAGCTGTCTGGTCGGAGCCGATCGGGCCACCGACCGGGCATCCTCATTCATATGGCCCGTCGAGATACGTAGATCAACTCAGCGGGCGCATTACCACCATACCCCGGAATCGCGCATATGCGATGGCCGATTTGGTCACGTAGTCGTTGTCACACTGATTGACCAGGCCCTTACGCGCTGCTGCGAGCGGGCTATTGTGCGCTGCATGACGACGCCCGACAACGCCCCCGGCACCGCTGACACCGCCGCCGACACCTCCGCCGAACACACCGGAGTCTCCGCCCAGGACTGGGCGAAGGCCTCCGTCGACCCTCAGTACCGCGCCGCGGTCGTCGACCTGCTCGGAGCGCTCGCGTACGGGGAGTTGGCGGCGTTCGAGCGGCTCGCGGAAGACGCCAAGCTGGCGCCGACGCTCGCCGACAAGGCGGAGCTCGCGAAGATGGCGTCGGCGGAGTTCCACCACTTCGAGCAGTTGAGGGACCGGCTCGCCGCGATCGGGGCGGAGCCGACGGAGGCGATGGAGCCGTTCGTCGCGGCGCTCGACGGCTTCCACCGGCAGACGGCGCCGTCGGACTGGCTCGAGGGACTCGTCAAGGCGTACGTCGGCGACTCGATCGCCAGTGACTTCTACCGTGAGGTCGCGGCGAGGCTCGACTCCGACACCCGCGCGCTGGTGCTCGCCGTCCTCGACGACACGGGGCACGCGAGCTTCGCCGTCGAGAAGGTGCGCGCCGCGATCGACGCGGACCCGCGCGTGGGCGGGCGGCTCGCGCTGTGGGCGCGGCGGCTGATGGGCGAGGCCCTGTCGCAGTCCCAGCGCGTCGTCGCCGACCGCGACGCCCTGTCCACGATGCTCGTCGGCGGCGTCGCGGACGGCTTCGACCTCGCGGAGGTCGGCCGAATGTTCTCGCGTATCACCGAGGCCCACACGAAGCGGATGGCTGCGCTGGGCCTGGCGGCCTAGCTTGACTCACCGGAGTCGGGCTCGGACTCCGAGTCTGAGGCCGACTCCGACTCCGACTCCGAGTCCGAGCCTGAGTCGTTCTGGCGTTGTGACTCGGCATCGTCCGGGGTCTCGGGTCCGGCGTCGCTTCGCTCGCCTTCTCCGTGTCGGCGATGCCCTGGCGCCGGGCTGCGGCCTATGACCCCGCGGCCGTCGGATGGGCGTTCCGCGGGCGCGGGTGGCGGAGTCTTCCCGCGGGGCGCAGGAGCAGCGAGAGGGACGCCGTGGCGATGGCCAGGGCGCCGAGAACGATCAGGGCGGAGCTGCCGGTGCCCAGCGCGCTGTGAGTGAGGAAGGCACCGAAGAGGGCTCCGGCGGCGCCCGTCGACAGGACCAGGCGGCGGTCGGGCAGTCGGTGCGGCAGACGATGGGCCGCGATCCACGCCAGTGCCAGGCCTAGCATCACGGAGACGAGCGCTTCCAAGAACATGGTGAAGTCCCTCCCGCACAGCCGTGTGCCCCTTGGTCCTAGCCGGTCCTACCCGTGACCTGCGGAACGCAATCATCTCCTGTGGATGATCTGTGCTCCATCTGTGGAGATCATCATGTAGGTGGCCTGCATGAAAACCGGGCCGGGGCAGGCAGAGAAAGAGGCCCGGTGGCGTGATGCCATCGGGCCCCTTTACCGCGACGTATGAACTCGCGACGTATGACTACAGCGCGCCGAAGCCCACCTTGCGCGGGGCCGGCTCGCCGAGCTCCACGTAGGCGAGGCGGTCGGCCGGAACCAGGACCTTGCGGCCGTGGTCGTCCACGAGGCTGAGCAGCTGTGTCTTGCCGGCCAGTGCCTCGGACACCGCCCGCTCGACCTCCTCCGGGGTCTGACCGCTCTCCAGAACGATCTCGCGGGGCGCGTGCTGCACGCCGATCTTGACCTCCACGGCTATGTCCCTCCGACGGTCACTGATGTGCGCGTTCGTCCGCGCCGTACGCAGCACACATTAGCCCGGTGAGGGGACGTACACGCTCCGCCCAAGAACGCCAGGAGCGAACAGAGGACGGGAACAGATCGGGAGCAGGCGGGAACACGGACCGGAACGAGGCGCGGTTCAGTGGTGCTGCTCGCTGCCGTGCAGCGGGAAGCCGGCGATGCCGCGCCAGGCCAGCGACGTCAGCAACTGCACCGCCTGGTCGCGTGGCACGCTGCGGTCGCTGTGCAGCCAGGAGCGTGCCACCACCTGTGCGAGTCCGCCCAGGCCCGAGGCGAGCAGCATCGACTCGGCCTTGGACAGACCGGTGTCCTCCGCGATGACCTCGCAGATCGCCTCCGCGCACTCGAACGTCACCTTGTCCACGCGCTCGCGCACCGCGGGCTCGTTCGTCAGATCCGACTCGAAGACCAGCCGGAAGGCGCCGCCGTCGTCCTCGACGTACGCGAAGTACGCGTCCATCGTGGCCCGTACGCGCTGCTTGTTGTCGGTGGTCGAGGCGAGGGCGCCCTGGACCGCCTGCAGCAGGGACTCGCAGTGCTGGTCCAGCAGGGCGAGATAGAGGTCGAGCTTGCCCGGGAAGTGCTGGTAGAGCACCGGCTTGCTGACGCCCGCGCGCTCGGCGATGTCGTCCATCGCGGCCGCGTGGTAGCCCTGCGCCACGAAAACTTCCTGGGCGGCGCCCAGCAGCTGGTTCCGTCGGGCACGGCGCGGCAGGCGTGTGCCCCGCGGGCGTGCCGCCTCTGTCTGCTCGATGGCTGTCACGCCGCCTCCCAAAATCGTCCACATGCGGTGTGCGCCGCGCCGCCATCGTACTTTTCGGTAACCCTGGTGTGCGCGGTGCGAGCGCAGAATTTCATGGACCGGACGCCGGTGAGAACCGCTCAGAACGCATCAGATGCGGACACGGCGGGCAGGTCGAGTCCTCGGTGTGCGTCGCTGGGCGGTCACCGGCCATCCGTTCCGTACCTGCCTCACCGATAGTCGTCCTCATCCAGTTCGACGACTCGCGCCTGCTCCGCACGGTCCGCTTCGTTCGCGTCGTTCTCCGAGCCGGTCAGCAAGTCGTCCTGGTGGGGTGAGAGGTCCGCGTGCTGTTCGGCGGCGTCGGCCTCGGGGGCCTCCACGTCGAACTCGGCGGCATCGGATTCCTCGAGGGTCTCGGGGTCGGTGGGGTCGACAGTCATGTGTCCTCTTCCCGAGCGGGTGCGAGTGCGCTCTTGCACGAGTACGAGTGCCCTCGTTTACGAAGCGTATGAGAGAGGAGATCGCGGCGCTATGCGATCCCGCCGCAAATCGGCCGCGGCGCCCCTGCGGATCGGCCGTGGTCCTGCTGCGTATCTGCTGCCGTATCTGCCGCGAGTCGAACGTGATCCCGGCGGTGATCCGGGACGTGGTCCGGGCCGTGATCGGGGCCCGGTCCGGACTCGGTCCGGACTCGGTCCGGGCCCGGTCCGGATCGTGGGCCGGACTGTGATCCGGACGTCGGCCGGGCTCGATCCGGCCGGAATCGTGGCTGAGATCCAGCCTGGATGTGGCCGGGATTGTGTCGCGATCTCATCGTGATCCGACCGCGATCCGATTGTGATCAGGTGGAGCTCTTCTGTGATCAGAAGGCGCTCGTCGGAGGGCTGACGGCGCCGATGCAGGTCTGGCGGGGGTCGGTGCAGGTCTGGCGGTGCGCTTGACGGGACCTGGCGCAGACCTGAGTGAGGTTCGAGCGCGACGCGACGGCGGTGGCCGCTTCCCGATCGCCCCTTGTGATGGCGAACACACGATCCAGGGCGTGATCGTCTCGTAACATTGCCGCATGTCTTCGACCGAACTGCCGTCCGTCTTGGCCACCAGTGCCGCGCCGAAGGTCGGTTCCGTCAGGGTGGCGCCGGGGGAGCGGCTGCGTACCGTCGGGCTGCCCGGGGTCACGCTGACGGTTCGGTCGAGACCGCCGGCCCGCGAGGGACTGCCGCCGGCTCTGTACGTGCACGGGTTGGGCGGTTCCTCGCAGAACTGGTCGGCGCTGATGCCACTCCTCGACGGTCTGGTGGACAGTGAGGCCGTCGATCTGCCGGGCTTCGGTGATTCGCCGCCGCCGGACGACGGCGACTTCTCGGTGACCGGGCACGCGCGTTCGGTCATCCGCTATCTCGACTCGTCCGGTCGCGGTCCGGTGCACCTCATCGGGAACTCGCTGGGCGGTGCGATCTCGACGCGCGTCGCGGCCGTGCGGCCCGATCTCGTCCGCACGCTCACGCTGGTGTCCCCCGCGCTGCCGGAGTTCGCGGTGCAACGCACGGCGCTGCCCACGGCGCTGCTGGCGCTGCCCGGAGTCGCCAGGGCCTTCACCCGGTTCACCAAGGACTGGTCCGCCGAGCAGCGCGTACGGGGCGTCATGGCGCTCTGCTACGGGGACCCCGCGATGGTGACGCCCGAAGGGTTTCGCAACGCGGTCGAGGAGATGGAGCGGCGGCTGGCCCTCCCGTACTTCTGGGACGCCATGGCGCGGTCGGCGCGCGGCATCGTCAACGCGTACACGCTGGGCGGCCAGCACGGGCTGTGGCGCCAGGCCGAGCGGGTGCTCGCGCCGACGCTCCTCATCTACGGTGGCCGCGACCAACTCGTGTCGTTCCGCATGGCCCAGCGGGCGGCCCGCGCGTTCCGTGACTCCCGACTGCTTGCGCTCCCGGACGCGGGGCATGTGGCGATGATGGAATACCCCGATACGGTGGCCATCGCCGTCCGTGAACTCCTCGCGGAAACGGGTCAATTGCCCGACACCGGCACGACAACGAGCGCAGGGAGCTGAGACGGCGCGTGGGACGTCACAGCCGACGTGGAGCGGCCCGCGAGGGCGGCGACACCGCGGACATACCGGTAGTTCCGGTTCAGGGCGGCGGTCGCCCGGAGCCGAGTGGGGGACGCCGCCGGGCCCCCTCGGCACCGCAGCCGCCGCAGATGAGCGACGGTTCTCCAACGATGGGCGGCTCACCACCGATGCGCGGTGGCCCCGGCACCCCGGCGCGCGGGGTTCCGCGCTTTTCTGACGGCACGCCGGCCCAGGGCCTGCCGCGGTTTGCGGACGGCACCCCCGCCCATGGCGTCCCACGTCTTGCCGACGGCACGCCCGCTCGGGGCGTCCCCCGAGTCCGTGGCGGGCACCCGGAGCAGCGTGAACCCGGCGGCGGCTGGGGGCAGTTCGGGGGCGCCGACGAGTACGGCGCGCCAGGCGCCGGTCCGGGGCGGCGAGGACCCACGGTTCCCCGGCAGCGGCAGGGGCCGCCGCCAGGGTCTGGCCCTCGGCAGGACTACGTCGACGCGTTCGACGAGGACGACGACATCTTCGCGTCCCGTTCCGCGTCCCGTTCCGCGTCTCGTTCCGCCGCCTCGGGGCTTCGAGCGGACCCGTACGCCTCCGTCACCGTGTGGGACACCGGCGTCGAGGACGACGTCGAGCACAAGGTGCCCCCGGAGGGCGAGCGGCCGGAGAAGGCCAAGGGGGGCAAGGGGCGGACCTTCACCGGGATCGCGGCCGCCGCTGTCACCACCGTGCTGGCCGTGGTCGTGGCGGGGCAGGTCATCGGCGGCGAGGACACCTCCGCGCGCTCGCAGACCGCGGGGAGCGCGGACCGGGCGGCCAAGGATTACCCCTCCCGCGGCGACAAGCGGCCGACTCCGCCCGGGGCGGCCGACGCGGACGCGGTCCCGCTGACGTACAACCAGCAAATGGCGAAGAAGTACCCGCTGGCCGCGACCTTGAAGGGCGGCGGCGAGTTCGACGCGATCCGCGGATTCGACCAGGCGCCCGGCACCGGCCAGAAATTCACCTACCGCGTCGACGTCGAAAAGGGCCTCGGCCTGGACGGTGAACTCTTCGCGCAGGCCGTGCAGAAAACCCTGAACGACGAGCGGAGTTGGGCCCACGGCGGCGGACGAACCTTCGAGCGGATCTCCTCCGGGAAACCCGACTTCGTCATCACGCTGGCGAGCCCCGGCACCACCGCGACCTGGTGCGCCAAGTCGGGCCTCGACACGACCGAGGACAACGTCTCCTGCGATTCCGCAGCCACCGACCGCGTGATGATCAACGCGTATCGCTGGGCCCAGGGCTCCGAGACGTACGGCGACAAGATGTTCTCGTACCGTCAGATGCTGATCAACCACGAGGTCGGTCACCGGCTCGGCTATGGCCATGTGAGCTGCGACAGGGACGGGGACCTCGCGCCCGTCATGCAGCAGCAGACCAAGTTCCTCAACCATGACGGGATCCGCTGCCGGGCCAATCCCTGGCCGTTCCCGGGCAATTAACGCGGCGGAACGCGATCCGTACGCGAAAGTTACGACCGTTCACCCCTTTTGATGGCGCGATGGACAACCGTCCGTCGCGCCACCGTCATGTCCGCGTACGTTCGTCCCGCTGTGAGCCGCTGGACAACGGCGGTTCCCCATACGGGAGATCAGAGGTGTACTCGTGCGCATCGGACTGCTTACGGAGGGTGGCTATCCGTATGTGAGCGGTGACGCCAGGCTCTGGTGCGACCGGCTCGTGCGCGGGCTCGGACAACACGACTTCCACATCTACGCGCTCAGCCGGAGCGAGCGGCAGGAGGACGAGGGCTGGATCCCGCTCCCGCCCCAGGTCGGCCGCGTACGCACCGCACCGCTGTGGACCGCGGACGACGACGGTGTGGGGTACGGGAGACGGGCACGACGACGGTTCGCCGAGTGCTACGGAGAGCTGGCGGCAGCTGTTTGTGCGGGGGATGGCTCCGGGGATGACGGTGCGGGCGTGGCGGACCGTTTCGGCGCCGCGCTGTACGGGCTCGCCGAACTCGCCCGGGACGAGGGCGGCGGCCTGGTCGGTGCTCTGCGCTCCGAGGCCGCCGTACGCGTCCTCGAGGGCGCCTGTCGCGCGCCCGGTGCCCTGCGGGCCGCACGGGACGCACGCGTGCCCGACCTGTTGGCTGTCGCGGCCCAACTGGAGCGCACCCTGCGCCCCTTGTCGCTCGACTGGTACGAGGAGGAGGACGCGCTCGGCTCCGTCGACCTGTGCCACGCCACGTCCGGCGGCGCGGCGGCCCTGACCGGACTGCTCGCACGGCACTTCTCGGGAGTGCCGCTGCTGGTCACGGAGTACGGGGTGCAGCTGCGGGCGCACTATCTGGGCGCACGTGGTTCTCATGGCGCCCGGGGTTCTCATGGCGCTCCTGGCTCTCGTGAGGCGTCGCCTTCGGCGCGGGCTCTGCTCGCGGCGTTCCACGGCCGGCTCGCGGCCGAGGCGTACCGGCAGGCCGCGCTCATCACGCCCGGCAACACGCACGCCCGTCGCTGGCAGGAGCGGTGCGGCGCCGACCG
The DNA here is from genome assembly GCF_005768555.2 of Streptomyces sporangiiformans. GTDB lineage: Bacteria > Actinomycetota > Actinomycetes > Streptomycetales > Streptomycetaceae > Streptomyces > Streptomyces sporangiiformans. The sequence continues at coordinate 14,180 of NZ_VCHX02000342.1, read as the reverse complement.
CGCCAAACTCCGTACCGTCTATCCGGGCATGGACGCGTCCCGCTTCTCGGAGGTGGGCGAACGGGCCGAGTGCGCCGATCCCGACACGCTGGTCTGGGTCGGGCGGATCGAGCCCGCCAAGGATCTGTTCTCGCTGCTGCACGCCTTCGCGGCGATCCGCCAGGAGCGCCCCAAGGCCCGGCTGCGGATCGTCGGCGCACCCGCCGAAGGGCCGGACGGTGCGACGTACCTCGCCCAGTGCAAGGCCCTGGCCGCCCAGCTCTTTCCCGACGAGGGCCAGGACGTGAGTGCCGCCGGCGCCAACCCGGTCTCCTTCGCGGAGATCGGCGGGCCGGAGGCGCCCAGCCTCGCCGAGGCCTACGGGGCGGGGGCCGTGGTCGTCCTGTCCAGCGTTGTCGAGGGCTTCCCGATCAGCCTTGTCGAGGCGATGTTCAGCGGACGTGCCACGGTGTCCACGGACGTCGGCGCGGTCGTGGAGATCATCGGCGGTACCGGTCTGGTGGTGCCGTCGCGCAATCCGCGGGCGCTCGCCGAGGCGTGCGTCGCCCTGCTGCGCGACCCCGAGCGCCGCGAGCGCCTCGGTGCGGCGGCACGCGCGCGTGCCCTCGAACTGTTCACCGTCGAGCAGAACATCACGGCATTTCACAGCATCTATATGGAAATCATCTCCCGCTGCCCCGTGCGGCGCGTTGCCGTCGGCGATACGGGGGAGCCGCTGCTGTTCGCCGTACCGGCCGAGGCGCATGTGCCCGGAAGGTGGGCCGAGCGTGGCACGCGGCTCGCGGCGGCGGACGGCGCACTGAAGCGGGCGGCGGACGGCGCACCGAGATGGGCGGCGGGGCCGCCGGTCCGGGGGGTGGCTTCGGACACCGGGACGGAGCCGATGCCCGCCGGGGAGGGGGCACGGTGAGCGCACGACGACGGGACATGGACCTGACTCGGCCCCCGGGGGACGCCGGAGCGTGGGACGCGCGGACGGACGACTGGCTGGTGACCGTTGGCGCCGAGGGCTCGCCCCATGAGTCCACTACGGGCGTCGAGGACTCGCCGGACGCTGACTCCGCCGAATCCACGACCACCCGCCGAGGTGCCGTGGACCCCGTGAAAGCCCTGATGCACCGTCACCGCGAGCTGTGCGAGCGGGCCGTGGATCCATTGGAGATCGCGGCGGAGCTGGAAGCGCACGGGGTGACCGATCGGACCGCAGCCCGCTGCCGGCACCGGGACGTGTTCTCGCTGGCTGAGGAGATGTACGCGCGCGTGCCCCGCGTCGGCGAGACGCCACCGCAGGCGGCGACACCCGATGCTCCCGGCATCCGCGCCGGCTGGGCCGTGCTCGCCCTGCTGCCGGGTGCCCTGTGCGCGGCCGCGGTGACCGGGCTGCGGCTCACCGAGGGACGGCCCCGCCTCGTCGTCGCGGTCGTAGGCGTGCTCGCCGTCGCCGCCGGCCTGCGCGTGGCCCTCCGCCGCGGCCCCCTGCACGCCACGCGGGAGAGGCGCACGACAGCGAGCACGCGCGTGTGGACCTGCTGGCTCCTCGTGTACGCCCTCCTCGGCGACGGACTGCTCGGCGCAGGCATCGCGGGCGGACCGGACGGCCGGCCGAACGGTGACCCCTACGGCCCCTGGCCGGTCGCCCTCACGTCCGTCCTGGCCCTCACCCTGGCCTGCGCCCCGGCGGCCTGGTGCGCCCACTTCTTCGCCGTACGCGCCCGGCGAAGACTGGCCGCCAGCCGTGCCCTGGAGGAGTTCACCGCCTCCGTGCGACCCCTGCTCCTGGGCACCTTCGGCCTGTACCTCGCCGCCTTGGGCGGGTTGCTCGCGCTGTGCGGGTCGCTGCTGGGTGAACCGGTCGGGTACGCAGGAGCCGCCGGGCTCGGCGCGCTGCTGCTGCTCGCCCGGCTGCTCACCGTGCACGGCTTCACGCACGCCCCCGCCGTCGTCCTCGCCGCCGCCGGCGCGGCGGAGGCGATCGCTCTGGCGAGTGTCTACGCAGGCCGTCTGCCCGGCTGCTCGTTCCTGGCCGTACCCGTCGAGACCGTGGTCGCCGCCCGGGGGCCCGGCATCGTGCCGGCCCTCGTGTGCGGGGCCGCGGCACTCACGCTCCTGGTCCACGCGACCAGGAAGCTCACCCGGGCCTCGGCCCATGCGGACCGCGGCGGGACGCCGTGAACCGCACCCCGCGCTCGGCACCCAGTCATCGAGCCGTGCGCACCCCTCCCGCGGTTGCCGACACCGCGGGCTTCCCTGACGAACCATGGCAACACTCCTGAAGGAGAACCAGACATGATCACCCTCCGCATCGGAAAAACCACTCCGGGAGCCGCCCGATGAGGGTGCTACTGATCGGAGCGAATGGATACCTGGGCCGGTTCGTCGCCGACCGCCTCCTCGCCGACCCGGCCGTGCAGCTCACCGCGCTCGGCCGCGGCGACGACGCGGACGTACGCTTCGACCTCGCCAGCGGCAGCCCGGGCGCGCTCACCCGCTTCCTGGACGCGGTGCATCCCGGCGTCGTCATCAACTGCGCGGGCGCCACCCGCGGTGGCGCCCGCGAGTTGACACGGCACAACACGGTCGCCGTCGCCACCGTCTGCGAGGCCCTGCGCCGCAGCGGTTGCGGGGCACGCCTCGTCCAGATCGGCTGCGGCGCCGAGTACGGCCCCAGCCAGCCCGGCTCCTGCACGGCCGAGGACGCCGTACCGCGCCCCGGCGGCCCGTACGGCGTCAGCAAGCTCGCCGGTACGGAGCTCGTCCTGGGCTCCGGCCTGGACGCCGTCGTCCTGCGCGTGTTCTCGCCGGCCGGCCCCGGCACCCCTGCCGGCTCGCCCCTCGGCCGCCTCGCCGAGGCCATGCGCCGCGCCATGCAGTCCGGCGACGGGGAACTCAAACTCGGCGGACTGGGTGTCCAGCGCGACTTCATCGACGTACGCGATGTCGCGCGCGCCGTCCACGCCGCCTCGCTCTCCGCCGCGCAGGGCGTCATCAACATCGGCTCCGGACGCGCCGTACGCCTCCGGGACGCGGCCGCCGTTCTCGCGCGCGTGGCCGGCTACGGCGGCGCGCTGCACGAACTCGACGGACCGCCTTCACCCATCAGGCCCTCCATCGGGCACCCCCGCTCCGAAACGGAGCACACGTCCCCGGCCGCATACCCCTACCCGGACGGCTGCGGCAGCTGGCAGCAGGCCGACGTGCGCACCGCCCGCGACCGGCTCGGCTGGCGGCCCCGTATCAACCTCGAAGAGTCCCTGGCCGACATCTGGATGGAGGCCGCATGCCGTATCTGACCAGCGCCGCAACGGGTGCCGCCAGCACCGACATACGCCTCGGCTTCGGTGTCCCCGGCTATGCGCACCCCCTCGTCGCACCGCTCGAATGGGGCGAACTCGCCCGCCCCGGAACCCCTTTGCACTGGGTGGTCCTGAACGTCGCGGACGGACCCGGCACCCGCTCCGACCCGCATTGCCTGGAGGCCGCGGGACGACTGCGGAACGCCGGCGTCCGGGTGCTGGGCCACCTGGACATGACGCACGGCGCACGCGCCTTCGGCGAGCTGATCACGGAAGCGCAGCGGTACCTCGACTGGTACCGGGTCGACGGCTTCCTGCTGGACGACTGTCCCACAGGGCGGACAGCGCTCCCGGAGGTGCGGCGCACCGTCACCACCCTGCGCGCGCTTCTCGGCGAGGGGCATATCGTCCTCGGCCACGGCGGTCACCCCTATCCCGGATATGCCGAAACCGCCGACCAGTTGGTGACGTTCGCCGGGCCCTGGAGCGATTACCGCTGGTCGCAGGTGGCGGAGTGGACCGCCGAATACCCGCCGGAGCGCTTCTGCCACTTCGTGCACGGCGTGCCCCGCGGCCATCTCGAGGAGGCGCTGCGCATCGCCCGCTGGCAGGGCGCCTCGACGATCTACTTCACCGACCGCACGGACGACGGCGGCCGCACCGACCCCTGGGCATCCATGCCCGGCTACTGGGACGAAATCGTCTCGCGGGTCGGAACGGGTGTCTCGGAATGAAGATGGGCGTGGCAGTGTTACGGAGAGAACAACCGTAGTGATTGACCGACCAACGGAGTCCCCGTGTCGCTGCCACCCCTGGTCGAGCCAGCTTCTGAGCTCACCGTAGACGAGGTCCGCAGGTACTCCCGCCACCTGATCATCCCCGACGTGGGGATGGACGGGCAGAAGCGGCTGAAGAACGCCAAGGTGCTCTGTGTGGGCGCCGGCGGCCTGGGCTCGCCGGCCCTCATGTACCTGGCGGCGGCGGGCGTCGGCACGCTCGGCATCGTGGAGTTCGACGAGGTCGACGAGTCGAACCTGCAGCGTCAGATCATCCACAGCCAGGCGGACATCGGCCGCTCCAAGGCCGAGTCGGCCCGCGACAGCGTGCTCGGCATCAACCCGTACGTGAACGTGATCCTTCACGAAGAGCGGCTCGAGGCCGAAAACGTGATGGACATCTTCAGCCAGTACGACCTGATCGTCGACGGCACGGACAACTTCGCGACCCGCTACCTGGTCAACGACGCGTGCGTGCTCCTCAACAAGCCGTACGTATGGGGTTCGATCTACCGCTTCGACGGTCAGGCCTCCGTGTTCTGGTCCGAGCACGGCCCCTGCTACCGCTGCCTCTACCCGGAGCCCCCGCCGCCGGGCATGGTCCCCTCCTGCGCCGAGGGCGGCGTCCTGGGCGTGCTGTGCGCGTCCATCGGCTCCATCCAGGTGACCGAGGCGATCAAGGTCCTCACGGGCACGGGCGAGCCGCTGGTCGGGCGCCTGATGATCTACGACGCCCTGGAGATGCAGTACCGCCAGGTCAAGGTCCGCAAGGACCCGGACTGCGCGGTCTGCGGCGAGAACCCCACCGTCACCGAGCTCATCGACTACGAGGCCTTCTGCGGCGTCGTCTCCGAGGAGGCCCAGGAAGCGGCCGCCGGCTCGACGATCACTCCCAAGCAGCTCAAGGAGTGGATCGACAGCGACGAGAAGATCGAGATCATCGACGTCCGTGAGCAGAACGAGTACGAGATCGTCTCGATCCCCGGCGCCAGGCTGATCCCGAAGAACGAGTTCCTCATGGGCACCGCCCTGGAGAGCCTCCCGCAGGACAAGAAGATCGTTCTGCACTGCAAGACGGGTGTCCGCAGCGCGGAGGTTCTCGCCGTGCTCAAGTCCGCCGGTTTCGCGGACGCGGTGCACGTCGGCGGCGGTGTGATCGGCTGGGTCAACCAGATCGAGCCCGAGAAGCCGGTGTACTAGGCGAAGGCCTTGCGAAGAGGGGCTCGGCACCGGGTGTGCCGGGCCCCTTCCTGCTGCGCGAGATCCTGCCGCGCGGGCACGGCGGGGCGAGAGCCGGAAGCCCGCTGCTCGCCCACGTCCGAACCGGAGCCGGTGGCCCGCCGCCCGGTCTACGACGCGCAGACCTTGCCGTCCTTCGGCACTGTCCCGTCCAGCAGGTACGCGTTGACCGTGTCGTCCACGCAGGAGCTCCCGCTCCCGTACGCGCCATGCCCCTCGCCCTTCCAGGTGAGCTCGATGCCGACGCCCTTGCCCAGTTCGTCCGCCATCCTGCGTGCACCCTCGTAGGGCGTCGCCGGGTCGCCGGTGTTGCCCACGACCAGGACGGGGTCGGCTTCCGGCGCGCTGACCTCGGGTGTCTCGCGCTGACCGGGCACCGGCCAGTCGTGGCACCAGCCGGCCGTGTCCCAGCCCATGAACTCGCCGAAGACCGGCGATATCTTCCGGAACTCGGGGAGCAGCTTCTTCGTCTCCGCCGGCGTGGGCCGCTCCTTGTCGTCCAAGCACGATATGACTCGTTGTGAATGCGTCGTCGTGCCGTAGTTCCCCGACGCGTCACGTTCGTTGTAGTCGTCGGCGAGCTTCAGCAGTTCCGAACCGTCGCCTTCCTCAGCCGCGTCCAGCGCAGTGGTGAGGGTGGGCCAGCTCTGCCGGCTGTAGAGCGGCAGGACGATGCCGGTGAGCGCCAGCGTCTGCGTGAGCTTGCGGCCGCTCGACGTCGGCAGCGCCTTCCCGTCGATCTTCTTCAACAGATCCGCGATCTTCTGTGAGCCCTCCTGCGGGTCCTGTCCCGTGGACTTGAGGTAGTTGTCCAGCGCGCGCTGGAAGCCGCGTGTCTGGTTCTTGGCATGCCCGACCGTGTCGGCGCTCGGGTCGACGACGGCGTCCAGCACCAGGCGGCCCACTTTCCTGGGGAACAAGTGGGCGTACACGCCGCCCAGTTCGGTGCCGTACGAGATGCCGAGGTAGTGCATCTTCTGATCGCCCAGTACCTGGCGCATCAGGTCCATGTCGCGGGCCGTGTCGGTGGTCGAGACATGTGCCATGAGCTTGCCGGCGGACTTCGCGCAGCCCTTGCCGAAATCCGCGGAGTCCTTGAGGTAGGCCGTCTCCTCGGCCGCGGTGTCCGGCGTGGAGTCGACGGACTCAGCGGCCTGGATCTCCTTGTCGCTCCGACAGCGCACGCCCTTGCTGGCCGCGACCCCGCGCGGGTCGAAGCTCACCAGGTCGTAGCGGTCGCGGAGCTTGGGGGTCAGCGTCGCGTACGCCGGCAGCATGGAGACGCCCGAGCCGCCCGGACCGCCGAAGTTGAACAGCAGTGAGCCGATGCGTGAGCCCTTGCCGGTGGACTTGCCCCGGATCAGCGCTATGTCGGTCGTCTCGCCCGTCGGCTTCGCCCAGTCCAATGGCACCTTGAGTGTGGCGCACTCCCAGCCGCTGCCCGGCGCGGGGCCGTCCGACGTGGCCTTGCAGTCGTCCCAGTCGAGCTTCTGCGAGGTGAGCTTGCCCTCGTCGTCGGACGAGCCGCCACCGCAGCCCGCCGCGAGCCCGGAAACCAGCACAGCGGCCGCGGCCAGCGCCGTGGATCGTACGAAACGCACCATGAACCCTTCCCCCCTCGCTTGTCATCCGCACCGAGCCGCGCATGACGGTCAGGCCATACTAGGCAGATCGACACGAAGCCGTCGCAGGGTGTGGATAACGCTGTGACCTGCGGTTTTAATCTGCTCTCTTATGAGCAGACGAGCCCTGACGGCGGGATCCTGCCGTCCAGCAGATAGCCGTTCACCGCATCGCGCACGCACTTGTTCCCGCTGTCGTACGCGCCGTGTCCCTGGCCCTTGTACGTCAGCTCGATGCCGACGCCCTTGCCCAGCGCTTCCACCATCTTGTGGGCACCCTCGTACGGCGTCGCCGGATCGCCGGTGTTGCCGATCACGAGGATCGGCGCCGAACCCGGTGCGCTCACGTCAGGGTGGTCGGCCGCCCCGGGCACGGGCCAGTCGGTGCAGCTGAGCAGGCCCCACGCCAGGTAGTCGCCGAAAAGGCGGGAGGCCTCGCGGAACTGCGGAAGTTTCGCCTCCACATCGGCGGTGGTGTAACGCGACTTGTCGTCCGCGCAGTTGATGGACACATTGGCGGCGGCGACGTTGCTGTACTCCCCGTCCTGGTTCCGCCCGTTCAAGGAGTCGGACAACAGCATCAGGATCTGGCCGTCGCCGTTGTACGCCTGCTGGAGCCCCTCGGTGAGGTATTCCCAGAAGTCCTGGGAATAGAGGGCCTGCGCGATGCCGCTGGTGGCGGCCGTCTGGGTCAGCATGCGCGGAAAGACGCCCGGGATCGGCTTGCTGTCGAGGTCCTCGAGCAGTCTGGTGATCCGGTCCTTGACGTCCTCGGCGGTGTCGCCGAGCGGGCACTCCTCCACCTTCGACGTGCAGTCCTCGGCGAAGTTGTCGAGCGCGCGCTGGAAGCCCCTGGCCTGTCCGAGCGAGCCCTGCTCCGGATTCTGCGTCGGGTCCACGACGGCGTCGAAGACGGCCCGTCCCACCTTCTTGGGGAACAGGTGCGCGTAGACGCCACCCAGTTCGGTGCCGTACGAGATGCCGAAGTAGTACAGCTTGTCGTCGCCGAGGACCTGCCGCATCAGGTCCATGTCGCGGGCCGCGTCGGTCGTGCTCACCTGCGGGAGGACCTTCCCGGAGTTCTCCTCGCAGGCCGAGTTGAACTCCTTGGTGCTGTCCACGAGCGTCTCCCGCTCGGCCCCGCTGTCGGGGGTGGCGTCCTGTTGGAAGTACTCGTCGAGCTGTTCGTCGTCCACGCATTCGACGCCCGCGCTGCGGCCGACGCCGCGCGGGTCGAAGCTGACCAGGTCGTAGCGGGTGCGCAGCTGCGTGAATTCCTCGCCGAACGCGGGCAGTGTGGTCACGCCGGAGCCGCCCGGGCCGCCGAAGTTGAAGATCAGCGAGCCGATCCGCTCGTCCTTGGCGCCGCTCGCCCGCGCCCGGATCAGCTCGAGCCCGATCGTGTCGCCCTCGGGCTTGTCCCAGTCGAGGGGTGCCTTCATGATCGCGCACTGCCATACGGCGCCGTCCGGCAGGGGCGACGGGGCCTCTCCGTCTCCCTGGGCGTCGGACGGCTCCGGACAGTCCTCCCAGCTCAGCTTCTGCGTCGGCAGGTTCTCGTCCTCGGGCTCGCTGTCACATCCGGCAACGGGCGCGGACAGCAGAAGGGCGGCGGCCAGGGCGGCGGCGCGTAGCCGGGAAGGAGTCGGCATGCCTCCATCCTGGGGGCGTACCCGAGGGGGCGCTCGGGGCGCGGGCCGTGTGGGTGAGCGGCACTTCCGCTCCCCGCGTACGACAGGCCATAGATGTATTTGCCTAGAGCGCGCCCTTGCGCGTCAGGTGGTTGAAGAACAGCCACCCGGGCAGTACCGGTAGCCACAGCGTGAGGAGCCGGTAGAGCAGCACCGCGGGCGCCGCGACCTCCTTGGGCAGTCCGACGGCGATCAGACCGACCGTGAGGGTCGCCTCGACGGCGCCCACGCCACCCGGGGTCGGCGCCGCCGAGCCCAGCGCGTTACCGGCGAGGAAGACGACCGCGACGCTCGCGATGCTCAGCGCGGGCATGTCGTCGCTGCCGAACGCCCGGATCGACGCGTCCAGGCACATCACGAAGCAGGCCGTCAGCAGCAGCATGCCGCCGATACCGGTGATGAGCTTCTGCGGCCGCTGCAGTACGTCGAGCATGCGCGGCACGACACCAGCGAACAGCGACCGCACGCGCGTGACGACGAACTTCCGCAGGAACGGAATCGAGGTCACCACCAGCACCAGTACCGCGACGGTCAGCAGACCCGCGATCACCGTGCGAGACGGCGACAGCGACGGCGTCTTCTCGGTCCCCGTCAGGTAACCGAAGGCGAGCAGCAGCAGAATGTGGCTGCCCAGGCCGAACAACTGCGAGGCTCCGACACTCGCCACCGCGAGCCCCGGGCGCACCCCCGCGCGCTGCAGGAAGCGGGTGTTGAGGGCGACACCGCCCACCGCCGCGGGCGCCACGATCTTCACGAAGGACCCGGCGACCTGCGCTGCCACGGCCCGCAGGAACGGCACCCGCTCGGGCACGAAGCCCAGCAGGCTCATGGCCGCCGCGAAGTAGCTCAGCGCCGAGAAGAGAACGGCCGCTGCGACCCAGCCCCACTCGGCGTTGTCGAACAGGGTGCCGAACTCGATGTGCGTGAGCTGCGACAGCAGGAAGTACGCGCCGATGGCACCGGCGATGAAACTGATGAGCGTCCGGGGCCGGATGCGCTCCAGGCGGGCCGGTTCGACGGGCGCCTGCGGCCTGATCAGCAGCACCTGGTGGCGGATCTGGGTGAGCAGATCCTCCTCCCGGGCCTCCTCCACGGCCTCGTCGATCGCCCGCTTCTCGGAGCGCTTCTCGGCACGTACGGCCTTCTTGTCCGGCTTTTCGAGGAGGGGCCGGGTGTCCTCCTCGTGCTCTTCGCGGTCCGGCTTGGCGTGCCGCGAGGCCTCCAGGACGGCCTCGCGCTCGCGCTGGGCCCGCTCCCTGCCGCGTTTGCGCAGTGTCGCGCGCGTGGCACGGGTCAGCGCGATGGGCTGCAGCATCGGCAGACAGTCGGCGACCGTGTCGGGGCCGAGCACCCCGACCGCCGACGCCACCGCGCGCTCCGCGCCGACCCGCAGGCCGAGCGTGGTCACCAACTGGGCGATGTCCATGCGCAGCAGCAGCTCACCGGCCGCGATCTCGCCGCCGCGCAGATCGGTGAGGATGACCGTGCCGGAACGATCCACCAGAATCGCGTCGCCCGCCAGCCTGCGATGCGCGATGCGCCGCGACTGCAACGCCTGTACCTGGTGCCAGGTGTCACGCAACAGGTCGTCGGTGATCTCGTCGTCGGGCAGGGTGTCGAGCGTGTGACCGCCGATGTGCTCGTAGACGAGCATCACGGCGTCCGGGCCCAGCTCGGAGGTCGCGATGAGCTTGGGCGCGTTGGCGCCGGCCGCGATGGCGGCGTAGGCCAGGAGCGCCTCCTGCTCCAGCGCCTGGCGCAGCGACTGGAGGCTGCGGCGCGTGGCGAAGCCACGCAGCGTCAGGTTGCGCCACGCGCGGTAGAAGAAGCCCTGCGCCTGCTGCTCCCGGTCGACCACCGTCACGTCCAGCGGCGGGCCGTCCTCCAGCGTCACGAAGTAGCGCCGCCCGCGGTCGCCGGTCTCGGTGCCCTCCTGCGTCTCCTCGCGGGATGCGCTCACCGGGTGGAAGCCCACGTGCCGCAGGCCCGCCATCAGCGTCCGTCCCGTGGGCCGCACGTTCGGCGAGCCGACCGCGTACAGCGTTCCGTACGCGATCGTCCAGCCGATCAACACCGTCAGGATGATCGAGAACGGAGTCGTGTAGCCGGTCACCAGCATGGAGAAGGCGTCGAGGAGCAGGACCACCCACAGCACCGCACGCCAGCGTGGTCGGCGCGACATGCCGACGGCCGTCATGTAGGCGATGACGGGAGCGAGATAGCCGTGAACGGGGTCGGTGAGAGCATGGACATCGCCCGGCGAGGGCTGGGTGAGCGCCTTCTGGATCGAGTCCGGGGCGCCCCGGGCGACCCACAGGTCGGTGGCGAGGGTCACCCCGTGCGCGAGCACCGCGGCCAGGACGCCGTCGGCGATGCGCAGCCCGTCCCGCTTGATCAGCCGCTCGATCGCGAAGGCCACCGGCACCAGGAGGATCGCGATGCTCGACGCGAGCCCCGCGATCTTGATCAGCAGGTCGGGCGCCTCATCGGTGCCCTTGTTGATGTCCTGGGCGAGCCCGGACGTCGTGCCGTGGGCGAACGCGGCGATCGCCAGCAGTACACCGACAGCGAGGATGCCCACCAGGAGGCGCATCAGGTCGGAAGGACGGTGCACGCGCGCGGGGAGCAGCGGTTCGTCGCCCTCGACCTCTTCAGGGACGGCGTCGTCGGGGTTCGGCGCGCGCGTTTGGTCGTGCGCGTCCGGGGTGTGATCGTTCGTCTGCTCGCGCTCCTCCGGGGAGTGCTTGTCCTTCTCATTGTGGGCGGTCGGCGTGTTTTTGTCCGTCATGCCGGGCGTGTCCGAGGTGCGCTCGTCCGAGTCGCCGTCGGCGTCGGGGCGTGGCGAAACCTCAGAGGTGCCCTCCGCGTCTTCGGGGTGCACGCCCTGCTGTTTCATCGTCTCTTCTTGATCTCGTATCACCAGTCACCGCCCGCATGATGGTGGCATGCTCCGCCGACACAGGAGGGCATCAGGGGCCAATGCGGGGGCGGACAGTCTGCCCGAAGTGCCGCTTCGGAGCGAGGAATACGCACGGTCGCCACCGCGTCACGTTGTCGGTGGGGTGGGGCAGGATGGGTCGGATGAGCGAGGAAAGTCTTCCGGTGGACGCCCTGCCGGAGTATGCGGAGCGGGTCCTCGAGGTCGCCGAGCTGATCCCGCCCGGGCGCGTCATGACGTACGGGGACGTCGCCGAATGGCTGGAGGAGGGAGGGCCGCGCCAGGTCGGCCGCGTGATGGCCCTCTACGGAGGAGCCGTGCCGTGGTGGCGCGTCATACGCGCGGACGGCGTGCTGCTCCCGGGCCACGAACTGGACGCCCTGGGCCACTACCGCACGGAAGGCACCCCCCTGAAGGAGGCGAGCAGGGCCTCCGAGGGCCACCTCCCGCGAGTCGACATGAAGCGGGCGCGGTGGGACGGCGGTGAGCACGCACAGGGTCACACCTGACAGCTTCCGCCATCGAAGGCCCGAAAGGGGGATCCGCGGCCCGTACGGGGGAAACGGGGCGCGTCCGTGACATGCCGTACCTTCGTGGCGTGGGGGACGCACGCGACGTGAGGGGTTCGAGGGAAGAAGAGGAAGCCCTCCTTCCGCAGCGTCCACCGGCGTAGCGTCGACGGCGCGCATCCCCCTCACCACGCGGCCACCGCCCTCCACGCGCGGCCGTCCACCCACCCGTCGCCCGACCACCACCTCGCAACGACGGCGCTCCGCGCCGGCAGTGACCAATGGCACACCCACCAGGACCGGCGAACCACGTGAGCTCCTCTTCTTCCACCAGGCGCCTGTCGCACCACCAGGGGCGACAGGGGAACCGTGGCGCTTACCGACTGGTGCGTACCCCGCCTGTCCGGGTAGATCCCCCTCTGCTGGACGCAGCGCAGCGCCGCGTGGTTGACCACAAGGGGGGCCCGCTCCTCGTCCTCGCAGGTCCGGGCACCGGCAAGACGACCACCCTCGTGGAGTCCGTGGCGGCGCGGATCGAGCGCGGCACGACCCCCGAGCGGGTCCTGGTGCTGACGTTCAGCCGCAAGGCCGCCGTGGAACTGCGTGACCGTATGGCACTGCGCATAGGGGCGGCCCGCGCGCCGCAGGCGACGACGTTCCACTCCTTCTGCTACGCCCTGGTCCGCGCCCACCAGGACAGCGGCCTGTTCGTGGAGCCCCTGCGGTTGCTCTCCGGACCCGAACAGGACGTGACGGTCCGTGAACTGCTGGCCGGCCAGCCCGACCTGGAGCGGCTCGGCCTCGCCCACGTGCGCTGGCCGGACGAGCTGCGCGCCTGCCTGACCACCCGCGGCTTCGCCGACGAGGTCCGCGCGGTCCTCGCCCGCAGCCGCGAACTGGGCCTCGGCCCAGACGCCCTGGACGCCTTCGCCTCCCGCATCGGCCGACCCGACTGGCGCGCCGCCGCCGTCTTCCTCGCCGAGTACCTCGACGTTCTCGACCTGCAAGGAGTGCTCGACTACGCGGAACTGGTGCACCGCGCGGTACTCCTCGCCCACCGCCCCGAGACCGCCGCGCGTCTTGCCGCGCAGTACGACGCGATCTTCGTCGACGAGTACCAGGACACCGATCCGGCGCAGGTACGTCTCCTCCAGGCGCTCGCGGGCGGCGGCCGCACCCTCGTCGCCTTCGGCGACCCCGACCAGTCGATCTACGCGTTCAGGGGCGCCGACGTGAACGGCATCCTGGAGTTCCCGCACACCTTCCCGCGCGCGGACGGCGCGCCGGCGCCGGTCGAGGTCCTGAGAACGTCACGCCGGTCGGGCGCCCAACTGCTCGGGGCCACCCGGCTGCTGACCCAGCGCATGCCCCTGACCCGCCTTCCGGCGGAGAAGGTACGCGCCCACAGAGAGCTGACTCCCGTACGGGACGGCGGCCGCGTCGAGGTCTACACGTACCCGACCCCCGGCACGGAGCTGGACAACATCGCGGACATCCTCCGCCGTGCCCACCTGGAGGACGGCGTCCCCTGGGGCGAGATGGCCGTCCTGGTGCGTGCCGGCTCCCGCACGATTCCGACGATCCGCCGCACACTCACGACGGCCGGCGTCCCCCTCGACATAGACGGCGACGACCTCCCCCTCCGGCACGAACCGGCGGTGACACCGCTGCTGACGGCCCTCAAGGCGGTGGCCGGGGCAGCGGTCCGGGACGGCGCGGGGCCGGCTGAGCCGCCCGAAGCGACATCTGAGCCCGCGCCCCAGGCGCCCTGGCTCGACACCGAGACCGCGCTCACCCTTCTCGCGTCCCCGATGACCGGTATGGACGCCGCTGATCTGCGCCGCCTGGGCCGCGCACTGCGCGAGGAGGAACGCGCCGGGGGCAACCTCGTCCCGCCGCCCTCGGACGAGTTGCTGGCGCGGGCGCTGGCCGAGCCGGAACGGTTGGTCGCGCACGACCCGTCGTACGCGAGAGGCGCCCAGCGCCTGGGCGCGCTGCTGCGCAAGGCCCGGGAGCGCCTCGCGGGCGGCGGCACGGCCGAGGAGGCGCTCTGGGAACTGTGGGACGGCACACCGTGGCCGCGGCGCCTGGAGCGGGCCGCCCGCCGCGGCG
>NZ_VCHX02000340.1 GCF_005768555.2 Streptomyces sporangiiformans | reverse complement strand
GGAGCCCCAGAAGGATGGGACGGGTAGGGGCGGCGGGGGCGAAAAAGCGCGTGTGTGACTGCGGATAGTTGTTCACTTGTGGTTTGCGTGTGCGCTGCGGCGCACCAGTAGTTGTGGCACTGCACACTGGCCGGACCGTCCCAGGAGGCGCTTCATGTCACACCGTCCGCCGAGCCCGCTCCCCGCCCGCCGCAGCGTGCTGCGCGGCTCGCTCGCCGCGTCGGCGGCACTCGCCCTGCCGGCCGCGGTCGGCGCGGCCCCGGCGTTCTCCCTGTCCGGACGGCCGAAGGCCGGATGGGGCGTACAGACCGGAGACGTGACCGCGCACTCCGGTCTGGTGTGGGTGCGCTCGGACCGGCCGGCGCGGATGGTCGTGGAGACCTCCGCGACCGAGTCGTTCCGCAACCCGCGCAGATGGCAAGGACCGATCCTGGGCGCGGACACGGATTTCACGGGCACCACCCGGCTGCGCGGACTGCCCGCGGGCGAGCAGATCCACTACCGCGTCCTGCTCGCCGACCCGGACGACCCACGCCGCACCGGCGAGCCGGTGACCGGCACCTTCCGTACGGCGCCCCTGCGACGGCGCGACGGGGTGCGCTTCCTGTGGTCGGGCGACCTCGCGGGCCAGGGCTGGGGCATCAACCCGGACCTCGGCGGCTACCGGATCTTCGACGCGATGGCCGCGCTCGACCCGGACTTCTTCCTGTGCAGCGGCGACAACGTCTACTCCGACGGCCCCATTGCGGCGACCGCGCCCCTGCCCGACGGCAGCACCTGGCGGAACATCACCACCGAGGAGAAGTCCAAGGTCGCCGAGACCCTGGCCGAGTTCCGGGGCAACTTCCGCTACAACCTGCTGGACGAGAACCTCCGGCGCTTCAACGCCCAGGTCCCGTCGGTCGTCCAGTGGGACGACCACGAGGTGCGCAACAACTGGTACCCGGGGCAAGTGATCGCCGACACGGACACCCGCTACACCGAGAAGAGCGTGGACGTCCTGAGCGCCCGCGCGCTCCGCGCGTTCAGCGAGTACTACCCGGTCTCCACGCTGCGGCCCGGCGCGCGGGACGGCCGGATGTACCGGGTCCTGCGGCACGGTCCGCTGCTCGACGTCTTCGTCCTCGACATGCGGACGTACCGCAACGCCAACTCCCCCGGCACCCAGACCACCGATCCACAGGGCATCCTCGGCGCGGAGCAACTGGCGTGGCTCAAGGGGGAGCTGGCGCGGTCGCGTGCGGTGTGGAAGGTGATCGCGTCGGACATGCCGCTCGGTCTGGTCGTGCCGGACACCACCGAGGGGAAGAAGCACATCGAGGCGGTGGCCCAGGGTGACCCGGGCGCGCCGCTGGGGCGCGAACTGCAGATCGCCGAGCTGCTGCGGTTCATCAAGCACAGCAAGATCACGGGCACGGTGTGGCTGACCGCCGACGTGCACTACACCTCGGCCCAGCACTACCAGCCGTCACGGGCCGCCTTCACCGACTTCGAGCCGTTCTGGGAGTTCGTCTCCGGGCCCCTGAACGCGGGCGCCTTCCCTGCGAACGCGCTGGACAACACCTTCGGCCCGGAGCGGACGTTCGTGAAGGCGCCGACCACCGCCAACGTCTCGCCCGCCGGGGGTTACCAGTTCTTCGGCGAGGTCGACATCGACGGCGGCAGCGGGGAGCTGACGGTCCGTCTGCGCGAGCAGGACGGCAGCGTGCTCTACACGAAGGTGTTGCAGCCTGGGCGCGTGGGACAGTAGCTCGCGTACTCTCGGGCGGCATGCCGCGCGCCGGAGTCATCCCACGGCGCGCGGCACGTGTGCCGGCACGTGCGTGGGCACACGCGGCACGTGCGTCGGCCCGAGCAACCGGGACTCCCCGGGTCGGAAGAGATCTGTCGGCACCCGATCGGCCGACGCCAAAGAGCCGCGAAAACAGCTCCAAAGGGAGCAAAACCACTCTTAACCGATCAGTCACAAAGCGTTCGTGATCACGCAACACCTTTCCCTCACAGTGGTTGCATGACTCCTGAGATGTCCGATGTGACACGTACGAAGAACGGACGCCCGGTCCACCACTGGCGCCGGGACCTTGTCGAACTGGCCGCGCTGTTCACGGCGGTGGCGGTCGCGGACGTGGTGGCGAACCTGATCGGGCACGGTCCCGACGGCCCTGCCCTGCTCCTGATCTCGGCGGTCGCCATGGCCGCCACGGCGGGCTTCCACACATGGTGGTCACGACGCCGCGGTCACGCCCCGCCGGCGGACCATACCGGCGCCCGGCCGTCCGCCGAATCGCGGCAGGCCGGGCCGATCGAGACAGCCCCTGCGCTGCCCGAGGCCGTGACCGCGGAGGCCGTCCTCTGGCGGATGCGGACCACCGTGCGCGACGAGCCGGGCACGCTGGCCGCGCTGTGCACGGCGCTCGCGGGGCGGCAGGTCGACATCCTGAGCCTGCAGACGCATCCGCTGGCGGAAGGCACCGTGGACGAGTTCCTGCTGCGCGCCCCTGCGGCGGTGACGGCGTCCGAGGTCACCCGGGCGGTCGCGCAGGCAGGCGGCGCCCAGACCTGGATCGAGCGGGCCGACACGCACGACCTGGTGGACGCGCCCACCCGCATCCTGGGCCTGGCGACCCGCACGGCGCTGGACGCGGCGGAACTGCCGCTGGCGCTGCGCCAGTTGCTGGGGCGGTGCACCATCCGTTCGCTGCCCGCCGCGTCCGTGAGCGCCGGTCACGCCGACGAGGGAGTACCCGTCGAGGGGGCTCTTGAGGACACCGTGATGCGGCTGCGTGCGCCGGAGGGCGAAGTGATCACGGTGGAGCGGCCGTATCTGCCGTTCACGCCCGCCGAGTTCGCGCGGGCCCGAGCGCTGGTCGAACTGGACACCCGGCTCGGTCCGCGCGTCCCCGGCAACCATGACCTGCTGACCCTGCCTCAGGGCAAGGCCATCACCGTGCGCCGGGCCGACACCGGCGACCTCGAAGCGGCGAAGGACATGCACGAGCGGTGCTCCTCGCGGACGCTGAACCTCCGCTACCACGGCCCCGTCGGTGACGCCGACCGCTATCTGAACCACCTCCTCAGCCCCCGCTTCGGCCGGACACTCGCCGTGGAGACCGCACAGGGGCGCATCGTCGGACTCGGCCATCTCCTGTGGGACGGCGACGAGACGGAGGTCGCGCTGCTGATCGAGGACGAGTGGCAGCGGCGCGGCATCGGCGGGGAACTGCTCGGCCGGCTCGTGACCATGGCCGTCGAAGCCGGCTGCGACAGCGTGTACGCCGTCACGCAGTCCTCCAACACGGGCATGGTCGCCGCCATGCGCGGCCTTGACCTCCCTCTCGACTACCAGATCGAGGAGGGCACCCTGGTCATCACGGCCCGCTTGGACGTGACTCCGGTGAGCTCACGACTCCCGTACGACCACGAGCAGTCCGTGCGGGACTAGCACCCACCAGGAGCGCGTGACGCCCAACCGCACATCCGACACCACGCGGTGCCGCCGGCCTGTCGGCGGCACCGCGTGGTGCTGTCCGAGGACAGGCTGAAAAACTCAATCGCACTTCAGGTCAAGGAGATTACTGCCCCTCGTACGAACCCCGCTCCCCCGCCGCGTCCCCAGCGCCCCGTCCAGGTCGCGCCACAGATCCTCGACGTCCTCCAGCCCCACCGACAGCCGCAGCAGTCGGTCGCTCACGCCGGACGTCCGTCGGTCCTCCGCGTCCACGATGCGATGGCTGATCGAGGCCGGATGCTGGATCAGCGTGTCGACGCTGCCGAGGCTGACGGCCGGGGTGATGAGGCGCACCCCGGCGATCAGTTCGTGGGGATCGCCATGCACCTCGAAGGCGATCATGGCGCCGCCGAGCCGGGGATAGTGGACGCGGTCGACGCGTGGGTCGGCGGCGAGGCGGCGGGCCAGTTCCGCGGCGTTCGAGGACGCCGCACGGACCCGTACGGGCAGGGTCGACAGCCCGCGCAGCAGCAGATAGCCGGCCAGCGGATGCAGCACACCGCCCGTGGCGAACCGGACTTGGCGCAGCCGACGGGCGAACTCCTCGTCGCAGGCGACCACTCCGGCCATCACGTCACCGTGTCCGCCCAGATACTTGGTGGCGCTGTGCAGGACGAGCCGCGCGCCCTGCTCGACGGGCCGCTGCAGCACCGGTGTGGCGAAGGTGTTGTCCGCGAGCAGCGGCACGGTCCCGCAAGCGTGCGCGATCGCGCGCAGGTCGAGTTCGGCGAGCGTCGGGTTGGCCGGTGACTCGACCATCACCAGGCCGGTGTCCGGGCGCAGGGCGTCCGCGATACCCGCCGGATCGACCCAGGTCACCTCGGTGCCGAGCAGCCCGGCGGTCAACAGGTGGTCGCTGCACCCGTAGAGGGGCCGTACGGCCACGACATGGCGCAGGCCCATCGCGTTCCGTACGAGCAGTACGGCGCTCAGCGCGGCCATGCCGCTCGCGAAGGCGACCGCGCTCTCGGTGCCCTCCAGTCGCGCGAGCGCGGTCTCGAAACGGGCGACGGTCGGATTGCCGAGCCGGCCGTAGACCGGCGGCCCCTCCAACGAGGCGCCGTGCGCGGCGAAGGCGTCGATCCGGGCGGCCTCGTCGCGGCTGTCGTACGAGGGGTAGGTCGTGGACAGGTCGATCGGCGGCGCGTGCAGCCCCTGCCGGGCGAGGTCGTCCCGCCCGGCGTGCACGGCTTCCGTGGCCAGGGCCCTTACCTCGTCAGACGCGTCGTACGCATGGTGCACGTCGTACGCATGGTGCACGTCGTACGCATGGTGCGCCTCGTGGGCGTCGAAGTTGCCTGAGTCCATGTCCGTCAGCCTGAACACCGGCCGGGGATCGAGCGCAAAAGGCCGTGCTATGTTCGGGCCATGGCCGAATCCGTCGTACTCGATCCGGTGGATCTCCATCTTCTGCGGCTGCTGCAGAACGACGCACGGACCACTTACCGCGACCTCGCCGCGCAGGTCGGTGTCGCGCCCTCGACCTGCCTGGACCGGGTGACCCGGCTGCGCCGCTGCGGCATCATCCTCGGTCATCAGCTGCGGCTCGATCCGGCCAAGCTGGGGCGAGGCCTGGAGGCGCTGCTGTCGGTGCAGGTAAGGCCGCACCGGCGGGAGCTGGTCGGGCCGTTCGTGGAACGGATCCGGACGCTGCCCGAGTCCCGTACCGTCTTCCATCTCACCGGTCCCGACGACTACCTCGTCCATGTCGCGGTCGCGGACATGGCGGATCTCCAGCGACTGGTCCTCGACGAGTTCACCGCGCACCGTGAAGTGGCGCGCGTCGAGACACGGTTGATCTTCCAGCAGTGGGACTGCGGCCCCCTGCTGCCACCCGCGCCACGCACGGAGTCGGGCTGACCGCACGGCCGCGGCGGAATCCGGCTGCCCCTTCCCGCCAACGCCCCTGAATCCGGCTGACGCACACGGTCTCCCCGTATGAGGATGTCCGCATGTCAGACACGAAGAGCCCGCTGCCCCGCGAGGTCGCCGACGCCTATGTCGACGACCTCATCGCCCTCGACCCGGTCACCGGTACGTATCTCGGCGTGAAGGAGAGTTCCGGCAGGTTGCCCGACACCTCGCCCGCCGGGCAGGAGGCGCTCGCGGAGTTGGCGCGGACGACGCTCGCGCGGCTCGACGAGGCGGAGCGGCGGCCGGGGGCGGACCGTGACATCGAGCGCCGCTGCGCACGTCTGCTGCGCGAGCGGCTCACCGCCGAACTCGCCGTGCACGAGGCCGACGAGGGCCTGCGGGCCGTCGGCAACATGCACACGGCCGCGCACGCGGTCCGCGAGGTGTTCACCATTACGCCGACGGAGACGGACGAGGACTGGGGCGCGATCGCCCAGCGGCTGCGAGCGGTGCCCACGGCCCTCGCCGGCTACCGCGAGTCCCTCACGCTCGGCCTGGAGCGCAAGCTGTACGCGGGCCCGCGCCCCACCGCGACGTTCATCGAGCAGCTCGCCGAGTGGTCGGACACCGACGGTTCGGGCCGCGGCTGGTTCGAGGACTTCGCGTCGGCCGGACCCGAGTCCCTGCGCGCCGAACTCAACGACGCGGCCCGCGCGGCGACCGCGGCGGTCGTCGAGCTGCGCGACTGGATGCGCGACGTGTACGCGCCCGCGATCGAGGGCGCGCCGGACACGGTCGGCCGCGAGCGGTACGCCCGCTGGTCGCGCTACTTCAACGGTACGGACCTCGATCTGGACGAGGCGTACGCGTACGGCTGGGCCGAGTACCACCGGCTGCTCGCCGAGATGAAGCAGGAGGCCGAGAAGATCCTGCCCAGCGCCGAGACTCCGTGGGTCGCCCTCGCGCACCTCGACGAGCACGGGCGGCACATCGAGGGCGTCGACGAGGTCCGCGAGTGGCTGCAGGGCCTGATGGACCAGGCGATCGAGGCGCTCGACGGCACCCACTTCGAACTCGCCGAGCGGGTACGGAAGGTGGAGTCCCGCATCGCCCCGCCGGGCAGCGCGGCGGCCCCGTACTACACGGCGCCGTCGGAGGACTTCTCGCGCCCCGGCCGCACGTGGCTGCCGACGATGGGGCAGACCCGTTTCCCGGTGTACGACCTGGTGTCGACCTGGTACCACGAGGGCGTCCCCGGCCATCACCTCCAGCTGGCGCAGTGGGCGCATGTGGCCGGAAACCTCTCTCGCTACCAGGCCACCGTGGGCGGCGTCAGTGCCAACTGCGAGGGCTGGGCACTGTACGCGGAGCGGCTCATGGACGAACTCGGCTTCCTCACGGACGCCGAACAGCGGCTCGGTTATCTGGACGCGCAGATGATGCGCGCGGCCCGCGTCATCGTCGACATCGGCATGCACCTGGAGCTGGAGATCCCGGCGGACTCGCCCTTCCACCCGGGCGAGCGGTGGACTCCCGAGCTGGCTGAGGAGTTCTTCGGCGCGCACAGCAGCCGTCCGGCGGACTACGTGGAGAGCGAACTCACCCGCTACCTCTCCATCCCCGGCCAGGCCATCGGCTACAAGCTGGGCGAACGTGCCTGGCTGCTCGGCCGCGAGAACGCGAAGAAGCGCCACGGTGACGCCTTCGACGCGAAAGCCTGGCACATGGCGGCGCTGTCACAGGGTTCGCTGGGCCTGGACGACCTGGTGGACGAGTTGTCGCGGCTCTGATCGCCGGCCCGTACGGCGGCCGGCCGGTCCCGGTCCGACACCGGGACCGGCACCGCACCGGCACCGGCACCGGCTTCAGCCGCGCCGGAACCCGCCCTCCGAGTCGATGACCTGCCCGGTGACCCACTCCGCCTCGTCCGTCGCGAGCCACGCGATGAGACGGGCGGGGTCGTCGGGCATGCCCCAGCGGCCCGCCGGGAACATCGCCGCGATGCTCGCGTAGGCGTCGCCGGTCATGTAGTCCGTGTCCACGGGCCCCGGGTTGACGGTGTTCACGGTGATCGCGTGCTCGGCCAGGGTGGTTGACAGGGACCGGGTGATCGAGGCGAGAGAGCCCTTCTGGAGGGCGTACGCGATCTCGCCCGGCATCCCGCCCGCGATGTCCTGTCCGGAGGTCATCATCACGACCCGCCCGCCCGGCGTGCGGGGTGGCAAAGCGGCCCGCAGCCGGGCGTAGGCCTGCACGAGGAGAAGCACCGAGCGCGTGTCGACGGCCCAATGTGCGTCGAGCATCGTGGCGTCGATCGTGTCGAGGGTGCCGTCGGAGCCGCTCAGCGCGTGATTGGCGACGAGGATGTCGATCCGCCCGCCGAGCGCGTCCGCGGCCGAGGCGATCAACTCGGCCGGAGCAGCCGCGTCGGAGAGGTCCCCGGGCCCGTCGACGACCCGCGCCTCGGGATCGGCGCACGCCTCGCGCACCGCGGCGGCCACGTCCTCGGGACGGTCCGCGCCCCAGGGCATGGCCGCGTCGTGCGGCACATGGTGGTGGAGGTACAGGCTTGCTCCGTACGCGGCGAGACGACGGGCCACGGCGTACCCGATGCCTCCGCGTCTGCTGACCCCGGTGACGAGGGCGGTACGGCCGCGCAGGGGCAGGGGGTCGCGGCGCAGTGCTTCGGCGGTGGGGTGGGGGAGTTGGGGCATGGCGGCCATGATGGTGGAGCGTGCGCGTGTGTCGCATGTGATTTTCCGCGGCCCACCCGTGGCTTGCCGCCCGAACGAGCGAGTCGTCAGTGCGCGAGCCGCCGCAGTTGTACCAGCCCGAGCCATGTCTCGGGGCCCGGCTCCGCGTACGCCGCGCGGACCGCGTACCGTCCCGGATCAAGCGTGATCCGCAGATGCCCTGCCCTCCCGGCCTCGTTCCCGGGCCAGGCGGCGTCGAACAGGACCACCGTTCCGGGTATCTCCCAGTGCACCTCCCCCTCCCACGCCGCGGCGTCGAGGGCTGCCGGAACCCCGGCCAGCACTTCAACCTCGGACTCCGCGGCGCACCAGCGTACGAAGGTGTCGTGCTCGGGCAGATAGGCGGTCGCGCTGGGGTCGTCCCCGAGGACGAGGGCCGTGGCGTTGCCGACCGGGAGCAGACCGATGAACCCGTCCACGTCGCAGGCCCTGTCATAGTCGGTCGCCAGCTCGTCGCCGTCCGCCCCGGTCCAGAACGGCAACACCCCTTCCGGGATCGCTATCAGGGGCCCTCCGCCCGACTCCACCCACTCGACCGAACCATGATCCGCGTAACTCGCCATGCGGAGAAACTACACGCCCGGCGCACGGGCGCCTGCTGGTGCGCTACGAGGTCAGCAGCCGCAGTCCGCCGCGCCGACCGGTACCGTCGACGGGTCGGGCGCACGCCGCTCGCGCCCCTCCCAGGTCTCGAACTCGAAGCCCTCGCGCACCCAGTACTCGAAGCCGCCGAGCATCTCCTTGACCTGGAAGCCCAGTTCGGCGAGGGCGAGGGCGGCGCGGATCGCGCCGTTGCAGCCGGGGCTCCAGCAGTAGGTGACGACCGGTACGGCCTTGTCGAGAAGACCCTCGGCCTGTTCGGGGATGAGGTCGGTGGGCAGGTGGATCGCGCCGGGCACATGGCCCTGGTCCCAGGACTCGGTGGAGCGGCAGTCCAGGACGACGAAACCGGGGTCGCCGTCGGTGGCCAGCGCGGCGGCGACATCGGAGACGTCCGTGTGGAAGGCGAGGCTCGCGCCGAAATGGGCGGCGGCCGCGGCGGGCGATGCCGGGGCCACGCGCAGCACCGGGTTGACGACGGTGGTGATGCCGGTCGCGGCCTCGGTCGACGGGGCCGGTGCCGTCGCCTTCGCGTTCGTGGTTGTGGTTGTGGTTGTGGTTGTGGTTGTGGTCATGAGCAAGAATCTACGGCCGGTGACTCGCCGTCATGAAGGGGGAATCCCCGGCCTTGACCTTGATCGGCCGGGGCTTTCCCTGCTATTTCTCGGGCATGACCGCGTATTCCCCGGATGCCACCGACTGGCGCATCCTCGATGTCCTCCAGCGCGAGGGCCGCGCGAGCTTCGCCGAGCTGGCCCGGGCCGTCTCCATGTCCGCGAGCGCGGTCACCGAACGGGTGCGCCGCCTGGAGGAGGCAGGCGTCATCCAGGGGTACGCGGCCGTCGTCGCCCCGGAGAGTCTGGGTCTGCCGATCCTCGCGTTCGTGCGGCTGCGTTATCCGAACGCCAACTACAAGCCGTTCCACGATCTCGTCGCCGCTACCCCCGAGATCCTGGAGGCGCACCACGTCACGGGAGACGACTGCTTCGTCCTCAAGGTCACGGCACGCTCGATGCGTCACCTGGAGGAGGTGTCGGGCAAGATCAGCACGCTGGGCTCGTTGACCACGAACGTCGTGTACTCATCACCGCTGCCGCGTCGTCCGATCAGTCAATGACCCCGCTGCCGTACGGCCGACCCCGAGCGCCCCTTCACGACCTCCAGCTGGGCGTGGATCCGCCGCCGCAGGTCGGCGACGTGGCTGACGATGCCCACGCTGCGATCCCGCTCCCGCAGCGAGTCGAGGACGTCGAGCACCTCGTCGAGCGTCTGGTCGTCGAGGCTGCCGAATCCCTCGTCGATGAAGAGCGTGTCCAGACGGACGCCCCCCGCCTCATCGGTGACCACGTCGGCGAGGCCGAGGGCGAGGGCGAGCGACGCGAAGAACGTCTCGCCACCGGAGAGCGTCGCCGTGTCCCGCTCGCGACCGGTCCAGGCGTCGACGACATGCAGGCCGAGTCCGCTGCGGCCGCGGCCCGAGCGGTCGTCGGAGTGGACGAGGGTGTAGCGGCCGGACGACATCCGCTGGAGCCGCGCGGTGGCGGCGGCCGCGACCTGCTCCAGGCGGGCGGCGAGCACATAGGACTCCAGGCGCATCTTTCGCTCGTTGTCCGCGGAGGTGCCCGCCGCGAGGGTGGCGAGGCGCGCCACACGGTCGTACTCCTCGCGCAGCGGACCGAGTCGGCGCACCGACGCGGTCGCGCGGTGGGTCAGCCGGTCGAGTTCCGTACAGCGCCGGTCGGCCGCGTCACGCGCGGAAGCGGCCTCACGCACCCGCCGGGCGGCGTCGGAGGCGGCCTGCTCCGCCGCGGCGAGATCGACGGGCGGCCGCTGCGCGGCGGCTGCCGTGTCGGCCTCGGCGAGCACGGCCCGTACCGCCGCCGCCTCGTGCTGCCAGGCGTCGAGCCGCCGTTGAAGCTCACGATGGGCCGCGTCGTCGAGGAGGGCGGCTGCCGCGGCCTGCGGCGTGTCGAACCCGGCGCGGAAGGCCGCGTCGGCGAGTCGCGCGTCGGCGTCCTTGAGCCGCTGCGCGGTGTCCGCCGCGCCGCGTGCGGCGTCGGCTGCCTCGGTGAGCCGGCCGACCAGCCGCTCCAGCTCCGCCGCCCGTGCGGACACGCTGCCCGCCGTGCCCCGGGCCTGCGCCAACTCCTCCTCCAGCGCGGCCCCTTCACGGTCGAGCGTGTCCCTGCGCGTGGCGCGTGACGCGGCACGGACCGCGGCTTCCTGGTGGGCGGCGAGCCGCCGCTCGTGCTCGCGCTCGGCCTGTCTCAGTGCCTCAGTCGCCGCGTGGAGCCCGGAGGCGGCATCGCGCGCCTCGGCGTGTCGTCGCGTCAACTCCTCAGCCTGCTCGGCGAGTTGCGAGGTAGGGGCGTCGCCCGCCTCGGCCGTCGCGGCGGCCAGCGCCTCGCGCGCGACGCCGAGCTGCCGCTCGGCCTCGGCACGCTGCTCCTCGGCGCGTTGATACGCGGCGAGCGCGGTCTCCTCCGCCTGCTGGTCGACATGTCCGTCGATCTTCTGGGCGGGCGTGGGGTGTTCGGTGGCGCCGCAGACGGCACAGGGGCGGCCGTCCACGAGATGGGCGGCCAGCTCCGCCGCGATGTGCTGCAGGCGCTGTTCCTTGAGGTCGAGCCAGTGGGCGCGCGCGTCCGTGGCCCGCTCCCGCGCGGCGAGCACGCGCGCGTGGGCCTCGTCCGTGTCTCCGGCCAGCTGGTCGCGCAGCCGGGCGGCGGCCAGCCGTGCCTGGGCGGGCTCGCGCTGGACGGCGAGCTGTTCGGCGCGGTGAGCGCACTCCTGAGCGGATTCGATCCGGCCCTGGAGACCGGCTCGGGTCTCCTCCCAGGAGGCGAGCCAGCTCTCGGCGTCCTGGAGGACGTCGTCATCGGCGCGCTCCTGGCGCCCCAACGCGTCGCGCTCGGAGCCGAGTTCGGCCAGCCGACGCTCGGCTCGGCGAGCCGACTCCAAACCGCCCAGCTCTTCCGCGGCCTTTCGCGCGGCGGACGCGAGGCCCGCCGCGCCGGCGTCCACGAAGGTCTCCGGGAGCTGGGCACGCGCGTGTGCCTCTTCGGCGTCCGCGCGCCGGTGGTCGGCCTCGGCGGCATCACGCAGCCCCAGCGCCGGCGCCACGGCCTCGGCCTTGCGGGCGCGCTCCATCCGCGCCTCGGCCTCCCGGTGCGCCCCGGAGCGCTCCTCCAGGCGTGCGGCCCGCTCCCGTGCCTCGGCGAATCGGCTCTGCAGCCGCGCCACTTCGCGTACGTCGTCGAGGACACGATCCGCGGCGGCCTGCGCCGACTCGGCGGCGCTCTGGGCGTAGTGGGCGACGGTGAGCCGCTCCCGTGCCGTGCTGCGGGCGATCGCGGCCCAGGACAGCACGGACTCGGCCAGCCCCGGGTCTCCGGGGGCCAGGTCCGGCAGCGGGAGCTCCACGATGTCCCCGGCAGCCTGCTGCATGCGGTGGGCGTCGGCCAGTAACTCCGCGTCCCGGTCGCGTACTTGTGCCTCGGCGGCGCGCCGGCGCTCGGCCAGGCGCTGCTCGACGGCCGCGAAGCGGTGGGTGTCGAAGAGGCGGCCGAGGAGCCTGCCGCGGGCCTCGGCGTCGGCCCGCAAGAAGCGCGCGAAGTCGCCCTGGGGCAACAGCACGACCTGGCAGAACTGCTCGCGGCTCATGCCGAGCAGCTGGGTGATCTCCTCGCCTATCTCCTGGTGGGAGCGGCTGAGGTCCTTCCAGGACCCGGCGGACGCGTCGTACTCGCGCAGCCGGCTTTGGGCCTTGTCGGTCGTGGTGCCCGAGCCGCGCTTCTTGGGACGCTCCCACGGCGGCTGCCGGGTGAGTTCCAGCCGTCGCCCGGCGACGGTGAGTTCGAGGCAGACCTCGGTACGAGTGGCGGGCGCGGCGTGGTCGCTGCGCAGGGCCAGGCCCTGGCCGCTCTGGCGGGCGCCCGGTACCGACCCGTACAGCGCGTAGCAGACGGCGTCCAGGACCGAGGTCTTGCCCGCGCCGGTCGGACCGTGCAGCAGGAAGAGGCCGGCGGCCGACAGGTCGTCGAAATCGACCTCCTGGGCGCCGCCGAAGGGCCCGAACGCGGTGATACGCAGCCGGTGCAGCCTCATCGGGCCACCTCGCGGACGGTCTCGTCGGCGCGCACGGCGTCGAACGCGTCCTGGAGCACGGCCTGTTCCCGCGCGTCGGGCCCGGCGCCGCGCACATGGGCCACGAAGTCCTCCGCGATCTGCTGGTCGCTGCGCCCCGCGAGGCGCCGGGCGTACGAGACGTCGGGGTCGTCGGGTGCCCGCTCGGGGGCGAAGACGAGGCTGAGCGTGTGCGGGAAGCGTTCGGTGATGCGCGCCATCGGCTCGGCCGGTCGCACCGGGTCGGTGAGGGTGGCCTCGACCCACGCCTCCTCGTGCCGCGCCAGCTCCGGGTCGGCGAGCAGGTCCTCCAGCTGTCCCCGGACGCGAGCGAGGGCGCGCGGTACGGGGCAGTCGATCCGCTCGGCGTCGATCGTGCCGTCGGCGTCCAGGTCGATCAGCCACATGCTCTTGTGGTGGTCCGCCTCCGAAAAGGAGTACGGCAGGGGCGAGCCGGAGTAGCGCACGCGTTCGGTGATGGTCTGGCTGCCGTGCAGATGGCCGAGCGCGGCGTAGTCGACTCCGTCGAAGACCCCGGCCGGTACGGCGGCGACCCCGCCCACCGTGATGTCCCGCTCGCTGTCGCTGGCCTCGCCGCCGGTGACGAAGGCGTGCGCGAGGACGACGGAACGGGTGCCTCGCGCGCGCGTGGCGAGGTCGGCGCGGACCCGGTCCATCGCGGCCGCGAGCACCGCCTCATGACCGGCCTTCTCGACCCCGAACTCGTCCTTCACCAGCGCCGGTTCGAGATACGGCAGACCGTAGAAGGCCACGTCGCCGTGGGCGTCGCCCAGGACCACAGGGGTGGCGCACGACGACGGCTCGGTCCTCAGATGGATGCCCGCGCGGTCGATCAGGCCGGCCCCCACGCCCAGTCGGCGCGCCGAGTCGTGGTTCCCGGAGATCATCACTGTGGGGACACCGAGGTCGGCCAAGCGGTGCAGGGCGTCGTCGAAGAGCTCGACCGCGGCCAGCGGGGGCACCGCGCGGTCGTACACGTCTCCCGACACGACCACCGCGTCCACGCCGCGCTCACGCGCGGTCGTGACGAGGTGGCCGATGAACTCGGCCTGCGCTCCGAGCATGTTCACCCGGTGGAACGCCCGCCCGAGATGCCAGTCGGAAGTGTGCAGAATTCTCAAGTCGCCGCTCCGACCCGCATGTTTCCCCCTACTCCGCCCCGGGACCCAGCACCGAACCAGCACGGTCCTCGCTGTCAGCACCGACCACGCTAACGCCTGCCAGTACCTGATCCATCACGGACCTCAGTCTGCCACCCGCATCCGGCGTCAGACGACCATGGATGTCCGCAGTGATCTGGATGGTTGCATGACCAAGCCACCGCGATACTTCCAGGAGGGAGACGCCGCCCGCGATGGCACTGCTCGCAAAGAAATGGCACAGCGTGTGAGCAGTCCACGGCTCATCGCCATACCCGGCCTTCTGACAGAAGCCTTGAATTCGGTCCGATAGTTGGAGTCGAGTACTTCACCGCCATGATGGGCATGGAGGAGGTATCCGTCACGGCCGACGCCCTGCCGCTCAACATGCCGCTCGACTGCTGACCAAACAGAAGAGGCATAGGGACGTCACGCCACTCGCCCTCCTCGCGAGCCTTCAGCGGCGCCAATTCGGCCCTGTACCCGCCGGCCCGCTTCACTCTTACAAACTGTCGCGGAGCCGCAGCACTCCGGATTCGAAGTCCGATTGCCGAACGGCTGGCACCTCCCCGATCCGCAGGCCGCATCCTGCCATCAGCCAGATAGATATCGCCCAGTCAGGGCGAATCTTTTCTGCGATAGCCCTCGCGGCTTCAAGAAGCCAGTGTGACCGGCCACCGTTGTTTTGCGACCGGTCGTGAGGGCGGAGCAGGTCAGGCACGGGATGGCGCAGTGGGGTTTGCGAGGGTGGGTCACGAGAGCGGGCGAGGTGGGGGTGATTTGGTCACCGACCGTGAGGGCGCGATCCCTTGTCCAGCAGGTCGGACAGCTCACCGAGCAGTTCCACGGCTCGGGCCGCGCTCGCCGCGTCGAGGTGAGGGAAGGCGTCGGCCAGTGCGGCGTCGACCGGCCGCCTGCCGTATTCCTCGAAGGTCTGCCGGTGCGCAGCGGGATGGAGGCGCACCCTGGTCTGCCGTCGGTCGTTCGGGTCCTTGCTGGACTCGAGTACGCCCGCCTTGGTCAGTTCGTGAACGACCTTGGAAACCCTGCTCTGCGCCAGGCCAACACTCCGGCTGATCTCGCTGATGGCACTGTTCGGACTGCGGGCGATGCTCTCCAGCACGGCAAGATCGCCGACCGAGATCGGCAACTCGGCTCCGTCCTGACTGGCCTTGAGCGCGATCTCCCGGAGTTGCCTGGCCAGCCGGTGCAGTCGGAGAACGTCCACCTCACGGATCCTACACGCGCGGCCGACGCTGCTTTTGCGAGTCGTTGACCCCATGATTCACCACTCATCAGCAATGCATCACCTAAGATGCATCACATGTGATGCTTTCACGGGAGGAGGATCATGACCTGGACCGACTGGGCCGTCTCGCTCGGGCTGATCGCACTGGTCCTGCGGCAGATCCGCGGAAAGAAGCTGACTGTGGCCAGCCTGCTGTGGCCGGTGGCTCTGGTGGCGTGGGCCGGGTTCGAGTACCTGGGCGACTTCCCGGCGTACACCTCCGACTGGATCTTCGCGCTCTGCCTGGCCGCGGTGGGTCTCGCACTCGGACTCGGCTGTGGCGCGTGGACGCAGGTCTACCACGACGGCGAGAAGGTGGTCGCGCGGGCGACAGTCCCGGCCGCGGCGCTGTGGATCACCGGCATGTCCAGCAGGCTCGCCTTCGGCGTCATCGCGCTCAACGGCGGCGCCGAGGCGATCGGGCGGCTCAGCGAGAAGCTCAACCTGCACTCGGAGAACACCTGGCCCACTGCCCTGATCCTCATGGCGTTGTGCGAGGTGCTGTCCCGCACGGTCCTGTTGCTGCTGAAGTACCGCACGGCACAGAAGCAGTCATGGCAGCCCACTGATGCCAAGAACCCGCAGACCTCCGTGAGCTGAGGCCGACAGAACGCAGGCGCGGACGTCTCACCAAACCCACTGGGCCGGGACGCCCCTCCACCAAACCCACGGGGCCGGGACGCCGCTTCGCCAAATCCTCCTGAGCGAGAGGCAGTTGATGACATGAACGACCTGTACGTCGCCGGCGTCGGCGTCTACCTGCCCGCCCGCGAAACCGCGGCCGAGGCGATCGAGGCGGGCCACTACGACACCGAGTCCGCCCGCGCCGACGAGGTACTTTCGGCCTGCGTGGAGCCGACGCTGTTCCCTGCCGAGATGGCCGCCACCGCGGGCCGTGCCGCCCTGGACATGGCCGGCGACGGCATCGGTACGTGGCGCGCGGTGTTCCACTCCTACGTCGACTACCAGGGCGCCCGGTACTGGCAGGCCGCGCCGTACGTCGCCCTGCACACGGTGGGTGCTTCGGTGCCGTCGTTCGATGTCGTGCAGGAGTGCAACGGGGCGATGGGGTCGATCGAACTCGGGCGGCGGTTCATCACCGGGCCCGACGACGCGGTGCTGGTCACCACCGGGGACCGGTTCGACAACCCATGGGTGAAGCGGTGGTACGGCGACCAGTCGGTGCTCGCCGACGGCGGCAGCGCGCTGGTGCTCAGCGGAGCGCGCGGTTTCGCGAAGGTGAAGTCGCTGGTGACCCTGGCCGAAAACTCGCTCGAGGCGGAGGCTCGCGGAGGTGCGTTCGGCTCCGGTGCCGACCTCTCGCTGATCGACTTCGAGGAGTTGCGCAAGAGATTCCACGACACCGAGGTGCCCATGCTCGAGCACTACGGACGGATGGAAGCCCTGCTCCACGACTGCATCGGCCAGGTGCTCGCCGAGGCCGGGGTCACCGCCGAACAGCTGGCCCATGTGATCCCGGTGGTCACCACGAAATGGCGGACGGAGATCCAGCTGGACCGCATGCTCGGCCTGCCGATCGAACGCTCCACGTGGGACATCGGCCGCGCCACCGGCCACGTAGGCACCGGCGACCAGATCATCGGCCTGCACCACGTGGTCACCACCGGCAAGGTGCAGCGGGGTGATCAGGTACTGCTGCTCGGTGGCGGAACCGGCTACACGGTCACCGCCGCGGTGCTCGAGATCGTGGAGGACATCTGATCATGCGCGAACCGTGGGACACCACCTTCGAGCACCTCCTGCTGTCCGTGCTGAAGGAACCGGGCGACGGTGTGGAGGAGCTGGACCCCGACACACCCCTCACCTGCTACGGGCTCACCTCACTCGGGAGTCTGCACCTCGGCAGGCAACTGTCCCAGCACTATGGAATCGCCCTGCGTTCGTTCAACGAGCGGGCCTTTCGTACCCCGCGATCGCTGTGGACCTTCGTCAGCGACAACGGTCCCGGGCGCACCGCCGACGCGAACCCACAGACCGCCCGGCAGTCGGCCGACGGAGCGCTGCGCGGCCTGGCCGACCGGTTCCTCGAGTCGGCACGCCTGCACCCGGACGCGGTTTGCCTCATCGACGGCGGCGGCACCCTCACGTACGCCGAGATGGCAGGCCAGGCAGCCGCGCTGGCCTCGGCGATCGGTACCGGTGGCGTGGTCGCCGTGCTCGGCGAGAGGGAGGCGGCCACGTACCGCGCCTGTCTGGCGGCGCTGTACGCGGGTGCCACCGTGGTCCCGTTGTCGCTGGACTTCCCGCCGGAGCGCAACGCGGACATCGTCCGGCAGGCCGGTGTGCGGTGCGTCGTGCTCACCGACCGGCGCGAAGACCCGCTCGTGGCGGCGCAGCTCGCCGCGATGGGGGACGTGGCGGTGGTGGACGGCCTGGTGCTGCCACCGACTGTCGCCGACATCCCGGCGGGTCAGGAGGGTCAGGACGTCTCGCCCGACGCCGTGGCCTACTACATCTTCACCTCGGGATCCACGGGTCGGCCCAAGGGCGTCGGCATCACCCATCGCAATGTCGATGCGTTCCTGACCCAGGCGCTCCCGAACTTCGAGGTGGGGCCGGGGGACGTGTTCTCCCAGTGCCACGGGCTGACCTTCGACTTCTCCGTGTTCGAGATGTGGGGTGCGTGGAGCACGGGCGCGGCGCTGCTGGCCGTGTCCCGGATCCAGGCGCTCAACCCGGCGGACACGGTTGTCGGGCACGGGGTCACGGTGTGGGCCTGCACGCCCAGCCTGATCGAGTCCGCCGCAGCCGCCGGTCACCTTGCCGCGGACTCGATGCCCGGCCTGCGCCATATCGTGATCGGCGGTGAACCGTTGCACGTGAGCACCGCCCTGCTCGCGCAGGCGGCCGCTCCGCACGCGATCATCGACAACGTGTACGGGCCGACCGAGGCGACGGTGTGGGCCACCACCTACCGCATCGCGCCGGACGGGCCCCTGCCGGACGACGACCGCATCGTGCCGATCGGAACTCCCGCGCCCGGCATGCACGTACGGGTCGGCGCGACGGGTGAACTGCTGCTCTCCGGGCCTCAGGTGTTCGGCGGTTACCTCGACCCGGCCTTCGACGCGGCGAAGTTCGCCCAGGAGGATCGACGGGTCTGGT
Source organism: Streptomyces sporangiiformans (assembly GCF_005768555.2). GTDB lineage: Bacteria > Actinomycetota > Actinomycetes > Streptomycetales > Streptomycetaceae > Streptomyces > Streptomyces sporangiiformans. Next base: position 26,093 of record NZ_VCHX02000340.1, on the reverse strand, counting down.
ACCGCACGGGTGACCTGGTCGACCGGGACGAGAGCGGATTGCTGCGCCACCGGGGCCGGATCGACGGTCAGGTGAAGATCCGCGGATACCGAGTGGAACTCGGCGAGATCGAGCAGACCGCCTCCCGGTTGCTGGGCGGTGTCCGGACCGCGGCGCTACGGATCTCCGGCGGCCCCTTGGACGTCGAGCTGGTCCTGTTCCTGGAGGCGCCGTCGGTGGACGAGCCGGCACTTCGCGGGAAACTCGGACGGATGCTGCCTGCTTACATGGTCCCCGACCGGGTGATCGCCATGGAGCCGTTCCGGCTCACCGCGCACGGCAAGCTGGATCGAGCGCACCTGGCAGACCTGGTGCGCCCGCAGAAGAACGTCGACCCGGCAGCCCCGGCAGCCGTGCCGGGCTGACCGAGTCGGCTGCGGTTGGCTTCGCGAACACACGTCGCCCCGATCGACCCGCTCGGCCATCGAGCGGGTCGATCGGCGTTCGGGACGGTGCTTCAGCGCTCGGGCGCTGCTTCAGTACACGGTGCCCAGCAGCCGGGCCTCCGGCGGCAGTTGCGCGTGGCGGTCGGGCAGGCCGAGTTGCTGCAGGCGGTCGAGGACGCTGAACGGCTGGTGTCCGAGCCCCGAGATGTTGTGCATGATCTTGTAGCAGAGCCGCTCGTTCCGCCCGTGGCACCGCAGGATGTAGGCGGAGCGCGCGAAGCGGAACTTGGTGACGGTTTCGGTGAACAGCGCCGCGAAGCGATGGCTGAACTCGGCGATCGTCCGGACCTCCGCGCGGCGCCGGTCGCCATAGGTGGCCAACGCCCGGTCGAGCCGGCGTAGGTCAGCGTGGTCGACGTCTTCCAGCAGTCGCGAGAGGGCCGCGGCATCGGCGATGGCGGCGTTCATGCCCTGTCCCGCCATCGGATGCACCGCGTGTGCGGCATCCCCGACCAGTGGCGCACCGTCGCGGTGGAACTCGGGCGCGATGAACCGGCGGGCGGAGAGCACCCGCGAGGTCGCCATGCCCCTGCGGACCGAGTCGGCCACCGGTTCCAGCGCCGGACACGAGGCCAGAGCGGAATCGATCCACTCGGTGAGCCCCTGCTTGCCGATCCGGTTGACGAACCCCTTGGGCACCTGGAGGTACAGGCGTCCGCCCGCTTCCGGCATCGGATACATGACGCGCATGCCCTCGGGCGTGACGAAGGTGGTCGCCTGGGTGGCCAGGTGGGGTGCGTCGACCAGGTCGACGGCGACGACCTGGTGCCCGTAGGCGACGGCGTCGACGCCGATGCCCAGCTGCGTACGGAGCTTCGATCCGTGGCCGTCGCTCGCGACCACCAGAGGGGCGTGGATCTGTTCCCGGTCTCGGCCCTGGCGCAGGCGTACGCCGTTCACCCGGCCGTCGGAATCCCGCACCACTGATTCCACCGACACGTGACGGCGGAACTCGACCGCGGCCGGCAGAGCGGCGATGAAGTTGTCGAGTATCCCTTTGTACGTGTGCGTGAGGCAGTGGTTGTAGTCGCCGGGGAGCCACCGGTAATCCATGGCGCACATTTCCTTGCCGGCTGCTGTCGTGCAGGCCAGACGGTCGATGGTTCGCGCCCCGGCCTTGCGGAGGGTGTCGAGTGCACCCAAGCCGTCGAGGATGGCGAGTGAACCAGGCTGCAGCAACTCACCTTTGAATGTTTCGACGGTGTCTCCGAGCTTGTCCACCAGAAGGACTTGTTTCCCCTGGCGGCCAAACATGACCGCGGCTGCAAGCCCACCTGCGCCGGCGCCGCAAACAATGACGTCGTACCTGTGCATGGTCCTGGCCATGTTGCGAACATTAGCTTGCCGATCCCGTTGCACGGCAGTCGTTTCTCATTGATGGGAAACTCTTGGGAATCCCGAAACCGTTATGGCGCTGACCTGCTGTGAGGCCCCGTGATCTCGGGAACTTTTGAGCTTCCCTTCAATATTCGATGGGGCGTTCTTGGCTTTCTCGACGGTATGGCAATGATCCGTTCGGACGACTGTTTGACACCGTCCAGTTATAGTCGCTACGATCCATCATCACGTGATGGATCTTTCGTGATGGATCTGAACAACGGGGGCACAAAGTGAAGTTCACCTTGCTCGTTCATCTATACCTCACGGCCCCGTTCTGAACCGCGGCCGCTGCTTCCCTGCGTAATGCCGGGATCCCTTTTTCTTGCGCATTCCTTTCCCGTGCCTTCGCGCATTGGCGCCCGCATTCGCATTCCACTGACCTGCATCGTGACCTGCCCTGCCCAGGTCCTGATGAATTGAGGTAGGCATGCACAACCCATCCGTGCCAGTCCTCTCGGCACGAGCTGACCTCCACAACAGCATCCTGTCGTACGGCGAAGCCGAGGAGGCGTCGATCCGGGACCGTTCCGCGTACCTCGTCGACCTGGTGCTGCACCGACTCAAAGGCGACTGGGCCGCCGGCGACCGCCTGACCGAGGTGTGCAACTACGCGCTGGGCGCCCCTGGCAAGTACTTCCGTCCCATCCTGCTGCTGGAGAGCGCGGCGGCCGTGGGCGGCGACCTGCATCAGGTGATGCCGGCGGCGGCCGGGACCGAGGGTGCCCACCTGGCCAGCCTGATGCACGACGACATCATCGACGGCGACGAGCTGCGACGGGGCATGCCCGCGGTCCACGCGAAGTACAGCCAGGCCGACGCCATCGTGGGCGGGGATGCGCTGATCTTCTACCTGTTCGCGGCGCTGGCCACCTGCGCCGCCAACGGTGTCGAGGCACAGCGCATCGTCCTGGCCATGGGCAAGGCGGCGAAGGCCGGAGCGGAACTCTGCCAGGGACAGATGATGGAGGAGGAGATCCGGCAGAACTACGACAGCCGGGTCACGTCCTACCTGCGGATGATCGAGAACAAGACGGCGGCCCTGTTCCGCGCCGCCTGCTCCATCGGTGGCACCCTGGGCGGCGGATCCGCCGAGGAGGCCGATGCGCTCGCCCGTTACGGAACGGGGCTCGGCATCGCGTTCCAGATCCAGGACGACCTCCTCCCCTACCTCTCCACCGCCGAGGAGACCGGCAAACCGCACAGCAGCGACCTCGCCAACCGGCGGCTCACCCTGCCGTTCCTGCTGTGCCGGGCCGCAGCCGGCCCCGAACTCGCCGCGGAACTGGACGATCTGATCAACAGTGAGGGCGACCTTGAGGACCGGCACCTGCGGCTGGCCGCGCTGCTGACCCGGCACGGAGCCGTCACGCGGGCGGCCGAGGAGGCACGAAGATACGCCGCCGACGCCATCGATGCGCTCGTACCGCTGCCCCAGAGCCCGAGCAGGCAGAGCCTGGAGTACTTCGCGAAGGCGGCGGTGAGCAGATGCCGATAGACCGCATCAGGGTCCGGACCGCGCTCTTCGCCCACCTCGAGACCTGGCGCCCGTACACCGCGTTCTACGTCGGCCTGGTCGGCCTTGCGGGCGCCGTCCTGGCCGATCAACACGCCTCGCCCGGACGCTTGTTGGCGGCCTGGGCGACGCCGACTCTGGGATGGCTCGGTGGCCTCTACGGCGGTGACTACTTCGACCGCCACCTCGACGCGGAGGCCAAGCCCCAGCGCCCCATCCCCTCCGGGCGGATGTCCGCGAACACCGCACTGTGTTGCTTCATCTCCTGCACCGTGGCGGGCGGACTGTTCTCACTCGTCCTCAACTGGCGCACCGTCCTCCTGGTGCTCGTCGCGCTGGCCGCCGGGGTCTCCTACAGCACCGTCTTCAAGGCACGCGGTCTGAGCGGCAACATCGTGCGCGGCGGCATGACCGCGCTGGCCTTCCTCTACGGCGCGATGACGGTCAGCGCCTACCCTCCGGCCCGGCTGCTGCCGCTCGCTCTGGTCTTCTGGCTGCACGACGCCGCGTCCAACCTGGTCGGAGCCGTGCGGGACATCGAAGGCGACCGCAAGGGCGGCTACCTCACCTTCGCCGTCAACCACGGCTCCTCCGCCGCCACCCGCGTGGCCTCACTCCTCCTGACCGGTGCCTACGCACTGGCCCTGGCCGCTCCCGCGATCCTCGGCCGCCCCTGGCGCACCGGCTTCGCCGTCATGCTGGTTCTGGCCGCCGCGAGCGCGGCGCTGGCGGTCGGCCCGCTGTTCCGTCTTGCCGGGGAGACACGCCGCCCCGCCTACCACGCCCACGAGGTACTGGTGTTCAGCCGCATCCTGCTGGCCGGGGCCTTTGTGGTCTGGACGCTGGATGACGGTGTGGGCCCGTTACTGGTCGTCGCCGCGACGGGCGCCACCTGGGGAAGTCAGCGACAGCTCCGGGAGCGCTACGAGTTCAGGACGGCGCAGCCCTCCACAGCCGGCTCCACAGGCGGCTCGGCCGCCGACTCCGGGGCGCCGCTCTCGCCCGAGGCGGTCCGGGACTTCGTACGGCGACAGCTGGCCGTGCTCAACAGTCATGAGGGAGCGCTGTCCGGTCTGGCCGGCTGGGAGCGCGTGATCGACATCCGGCTGCGCGAGCCGGAGGTGCGGGTCCGGCTCGCGACGGCGAACGGCCGGGTCACGCTGCTCGACCCGGACGCCTCTCCCCCAGCTGCGCGTGCCGTGTCCGTCTCCACCACCGGCGAGGTGTTCCGCGACATCTTCTTGCTGGGCAGAAGCAATCCGCGGCGCGCCTACCTCACCCGGCGGCTGACGATGGAGGCGTCCGCGGCCGACATGATGCGCCTCAACCAGCTCTTCAACAGCTTCCGCCGGCTCTCCCCGCCGTCCGGCGGGATCTCGGGCGCACCGAAGCAAGGCGCACCGCGGCACGGCGCATCACAGCAGGGCGTACCGCGGCAGGACGCGCCACAGCCCACCGGCGCGGACGCGGAGGCCAACTTCCCGGACACCGTGGTGATCAGCGACACCACCCTGCGCGACGGTGAGCAGATGCCGGGCGTGGTCTTCTCTCCCGCGCAGAAACGCGAGATCGCACGACGCCTGGGCGGCCTCGGGATCCCGCTGATCGAGGCAGGGTTCCCGGTCGTCTCCGCCGAGGAGGCGGCAGCGATCCGTGCTGTCGTCGACGATGGCGGGGACGCGCTGGTGCAGGTGATCGCCCGGCCCGTGGACCGCGACGTGGACGCCGCGATCGAGACCGGGGCACACAGCATCGCGGTGTTCATCGGCACTTCCGAAAGCCATCTGTCGGGCAAGCTGGCGATGACGCTGGACGAGGTGCTGATCGCCGTGGACCTGGCCGTCCGGCGCGCGAAGCGGGCGGGACGTCAGGTGGTGTTCGCGGCCGAGGACGCCACACGGACCGACATCGAGGTGCTCGTCCGGGTCTGCCTCGCCGCCGCCGATGCCGGAGCCGACTCCCTCGGCCTCGCCGACACCGTGGGCGTCGCCCATCCGATGTCGATGGCGGCGATGGTCCGGGCGGTTGCCGCCCGATGCCCGCTGCCCATCGCGGTCCACTGCCACAACGACCTCGGTCTCGCCACCGCGAACTCGCTGGCCGGCGTGGCGGCCGGGGCCTCGGGCGTGCAGTGCTCCGTGCTCGGCATCGGCGAGCGGGCGGGCAACGCGCCACTCGAGCAGGTCGTCATGGCCCTGGGTGCCTCGCTCGGCCACGACACCGGACTCGACCTCAAGTCGCTCCACCCGCTGGCCGAGTACGTCTCCGAACTCATCAAGGTCCCCGTTCCGCCGTACCAACCGGTCGTCGGAGCCCATGCGTTCACCCACGAGAGCGGGCTGCACCTGGATGGGATCAGGCAGGATCCCCGGACGTACGAACCGTACCGGCCCGAACTCGTCGGCCGGACGCGGCGGATCGTGCTGGGCAAGCACTCCGGGCTGTCCGCCGTCCGCGCGGTGGCCGACTCGCTCGGTCTGGAACTCGACACCGAGCAGGCCCGCACGACGCTGGCAGCGATCAAGAGGGCGGCGCAGGACGGCGAGTTGGACCCCGCCTCGGACGCTGCGCAGACCGTGCTCCGCTTCGCCGCGTCGGCCGGGAATTCCCCGGCGCACCGTCATTCCGCCGTCAACACCACCGGGAGCAGGGATCGATGACCACCGAGCAGGTCGATTCACCGAAGTTCCCCTTCGAAGGGGACGTGTTCGTCGAACCCGACCCCCGCTACGCCGAGTTGCGGGCCGGTCGCCCGGTCTGTCCCGTCACCGTGCAGAACGGGAAGCGAGCCTGGCTGATCACCCGGTACGAGGACGCCAGGGCCGCACTCACCGATCCGCGCTTCACCCGCGGCGGCACCCTGGACGCGCAGACGGTGCAGGCCATGGGCGTGGCCGGGCCCGCGGGACGGATGGCGCTCATCTATGCGGACCCGCCGCTGCTCACCGAGTCCCGGGGGCTCGTCTCCCGCTACTTCAACGCCCGGCGGGTGGAGTCGCTGCGACCGCGAGCGCAGGAGATCGTCGACGGCCTGATCGACCGGATGGAAGCCACAGGCGGACCGGTCGACCTGCTGGAGAGCCTCGCCCGCCCGCTGCCCATCCAGATCATCTGCGAACTCCTCGGCATTCCGGTGACCGACAGCGACGCCATCCGGCACAGCGTCGAACTGCTCATGCACATCGAAGGCACGTCCGGCGACGAGATCCGCGACGCGTTCACCCATGTCTACGGATATCTCGGCACGTACGTGGGGCGGCTGCGCGAGAAGCCCGGTGACGACCTGCTCAGCGACCTCATCCTGGACGGTGCGGACGATGGCACCTCGCTGAGCGACTCGGAACTGGTCGGGCTCGCGATGCTGCTCTTTGTGACCGGCCACGAGACGACCATGACGCAGATGGTCAATTCCTGCCTGGTGCTGCTGCAGTCGGACGAGCAGCGCACGCGGTTGCTCGACCATCCAGGGCTCATCGACACCTGCGTCGAGGAGTTGCTGCGCTTCGTGCCGCTCGGCCACGCCGGCCTGCCGTTCGCAGCCGGTGAGGACCTGGAGTTCCGCGACGTGAAGATGAGCAAGGGCGAGCTGGTCTTCGTCTCGAAGCTCTCCGCGAACCGGGACGAGAGCGCCTTCGACGCGGCCGGCACCCTGGACATCGGCCGGACGCCCAACCGGCACATCGCCTTCAGCCACGGCCCGCACTACTGCCTCGGTGCCGCGCTGGCCCGGATGGAGCTGCGGGTGGCGATCGGCACCCTGTTTTCTCGCCTGCCCACCCTGCGACTGGCTGTCGATCCCGAGGAGCTGGTCTGGCGCGTCGGCAGCATCCAGCGGGGCCCGGTCGGGCTCCCCGTCACGTGGTAGCCCCAGCGGGCGTCGATCGCACGCCGCCCGAGACACAGCCGTACCCGGAAGTGACAACGACGATGACTACTGCGACCACCGATGACGCCCTCCTCGCCGATCTCGACCGAGCCCTGGACCGGACCACCGGCGCCCTGTTCGACCTGCAACGCCCGGACGGCAGTTGGGAGGGCCGGCTGTCACCGAGTGCGCCGGCCACCGCCGACGTACTGATCGCGATGCATCTCGCCGACCCGGAGGGATGCCGCGACCTCATCGACCGCGGGGTCTCCTGGCTGACGCGGACCCAGCAGGAGGACGGCGGCTGGGGGGACGACGCCGACACCGAGTCGACCCTGAACGGCACCGCGCTCACCGTTGCCGCACTGGCACTGGTGGCGCCGGACCGGGCGGCCGGGAACATCCGCCGCGGCTGGCGGCGGGTGGAGGAGTTCGGTGGCGCGGAGGCCGTACGGGACGTAGAGAAGTGCTCGCTGACCGTGCTCGTCCACTTCTACCTGGTGCTCGCCGGGCTGATGAGTGAGGAGGGGCTGCTCAGGGTACCGATCGAGCTCTCCCTGCTGCCCGGGCCGCTGCGTCGGAAGCTGACCTTCGCGATGCCGACCGCCATGGCCTGGGGCCTGATGTGCGCCGCACTGACGGAGAGCGGCCGGGCGCGGACGGCCGTCAACCGTGCCGCGGCCCCCAAGGCCATCGCGTACCTGGACGGTCTGGTCGGATTCGAAGGGCCGGACGGCGGGTTCGTCGAGTCGCCGATGATGTCCGCCAACGTGGTGATCGGGCTGGCCCTGGCCAAGCGGCGGCCGGACATTGTCCGGCATTGCCTGAAGTACTTCCGCGCGACCGTCAAGCCCGAGGGAGCGTGGTCGGTCACCCGGGACCTGGAGGTGGACGCGACCAACTTCATCACCGTAGGTATGCAACACGCCGGCCTGACCGACGACCCCAGGGTGGGCAACGCCGTCACTTGGATCCGCGGCGCCCAGCGGGACGAGGAGTTCATCTGGACGGGAGCGCCCTCCGGCGGCTGGGGCTGGGGACTGCCCTCGGGCTGGCCCAACAGCGGCAACACGGCCGACGCGGTGCTGGCGCTCGCGGGAGCCGGGCACGACGTACACGACCCGCAGGTGCGCCGCGGCGCCGACTGGCTCCTCGAACAGCAGAACCACGACGGCTCGTGGAGCTGCTTCGCCCGGGTCGGCCGGATCGCGACCCTGGACCCCTCGTTCGCGATGGTCGGCAAGGCCCGCTCGCCCAAGGTGCTCTACGGGCCCTGCGCGGTGATGTCCGCCGAGGCGGTCTCCGCCCTCGGGCTCTCCGGCGCCTGCCCGCCTGGCGACCCGCGCCTGGTCAGGGCGTATCAGTGGTTCAAGAGGGTGCAGCGCGCCGACGGCGGGATCGACAACAAGTGGTACGTCGGACGGGTCACCGGTACCGGGTCGGTGCTGCGCGCCCTCGGCGATGTCGGCCTGGGGCACACCGAGGTCGCGCGGCGCTGCGTCTCCTGGCTCCGCCTGCACCAGAACCCGGACGGGGGTTGGGGGCAGACGGCCCCGCCTGACGGACCGTCAACAGTCGAGGAGACGGCCATGGCCATGCTCGGCCTCGTCGCGTCCGGCACCGATCCGACCGATCCCCTGCTGGTCCGCGGCGCCGGCTGGCTGATCGAACACCGGAATCCCGACGGGCTGTGGAGCCCCAGCCTGGTCGGCGTCTACTTCCTGGAACTCCTCTACCGCCACGACCACACGGCCAACGGTTATGCCCTGCAGGCCCTGGCCCGCTACCGCGAGGCCCTGCGTGCACCGGCTTGACAGTCCGGCCCTCCGCCCCTCACCTGAGGTCCTCCAAGAGGAGGTCCAGCGCCGCCTCCTCATGCACAGCGATGCGGGCGAGAGGCGGCCAACCGGGCGGGCCCGCACGGCTCGCCCGTGCCCCTGGGGAACAATGGAGCGCATGAGCATCGTCAAGATCAATGTACTAACGGTTCCCGAAGACCAGCGCGAGACCCTGGAGAAGCGGTTCGCCGCTCGCGCGGGCACGGTGGACAGCTCGGACGGGTTCGAGTGGTTCGAGCTTCTTCGCCCGGTGGAGGGCACCGACACCTACCTCGTCTACACGCGCTGGCGGAGCGAAGAGGACTTCCAGAACTGGATGTCCGGCCGTGGACAGGCGGCGCACAGTGGCGGGTCCGCGGGCGGCGACCGGCCGAAGCCCGCCGCGACCGATGCGACGCTGTGGTCCTTCGAGGTGGTTCAGCAAGCCGGGCCCAAGCAGAGCTGACGCCACCCACCATCGCCGCGGAGAACGCGCCTGATCGAGGCCTTTCGCGAAGGCTCGATCATGGCGCGCCCGCGTGGAGCCCGACCGAGCGGCGGGGGTCCGGCCGAGTCAGGCGTCCCCGTACGCCTCTCCCCCGAGTTCGAACTCCGCGGTCCCCGAGGTCGTATCGGCCAGCCACGCCCGGAACGCCTCCACGTGCGCGTCCGGCAGCCCGATCTCGATGGTGACCGCCTCCCCGTACCGCACATCCCGTACCTCTCGTCCGGTCGACCGCAGGTCGTTCTGCAACTTGCCCGCACGCTGGTGGTCGACCGTGACGGTGGCGAGACGGAAGCGTCTGCGCGTGATCGTGCCGAGGGTGTCCAGCGCCTCGCCCACCGATCCGCCGTACGCGCGGATGAGTCCGCCGGCGCCGAGTTTGACCCCGCCGTAGTAGCGGGTGACCACGGCGACGACGTACCGCATGTCGCGACGCAGCAGCATCTGCAGCATCGGGACGCCTGCCGTGCCGCCCGGTTCGCCGTCGTCACTGGCCTTCTGCACGGAGGCGTGGGCACCGATGACGTACGCGTAGCAGTTGTGCGAGGCGTCCGCGTGCTCCTTGCGGACGCGGGCGATGAAGTCCTGGGCCTCCTGTTCGCTGCCCGCGGGCGCGAGGGCGCACAGGAAGCGGGAACGGTTGACCTCGGTCTCGTGCACGCCTGCGCGGGCCACCGTGCGGTACTCGTCCTGCATCGGGCCAGCGTATGTGCTGCACGCGCGCGTGGGCCCCGCCGGGATGCTCGACGGCCGCCCGGCACGGCGGTCAGCGCTTCTTGTCCGGCCTGTCCGGCTTCGTCTTGCCCCTCGGTACGGTCATCGAGGTGAGCAGCGCCGTGCCCGGGCCGAGGGACCGCCAGGTGGCGCCGTGCCAGGCCAGGACCGCGATCGCCGAGGTGGGGAACTTCGTCCGTACGTCGTCGAGCGCGTCGTCGAGGCAGTCCCCGGCCAGGGTGAGCACCAGCTCCTCCAGTCCGGGGTTGTGCCCGATCAGCAGCAGTGTCCTGACCTCGGTGGGCACTTCGCGTACGGCTGCCAGCAGTTCGGGGACGTCGGCCGCGTACAGCTGGGGATCGTGACGTACGGGAGGGGGTGTGGCCCACTGCGCGGCGGCCAGTTCCCAGGTCTGCCGGGCGCGCCGGGCGGTGGAGCAGAGCGCGAGGTCGGGCAGGCAGCCGGCCTCGGCCAGCGCGTGCCCGGCGGCCGGGGCGTCGCGTCTGCCGCGCGGCGCGAGCGGGCGTTCGTGGTCGGGGATGCCTTCGGGCCAGGCGGACTTGGCGTGCCGCAGCACGACGAGTCTGCGCAACGGGCCCGCCGCCGCGCGCGCGATCACGACGGGGTCCCGCGACCGAGGTCGGACGCGTTCCCGCCGCCGACGTCGGACGGACTGCCGCGGCCGATGTCACGGGTGAGTTCGAGCCCGAGGAGGCGGTCCGCGAAGGCGTACGTCTCGAAGCGCGCGCCGTCCGGAACCGTGTCCGATGTCGCGACGCGCCGCAGGACGTCGAGGACGGCGGGCACGTCCAGGTCGTCCTCCCAGGCGGCGCGCAACTGTTCGCGCACGGGATCGGGGATGGGGCTGGAGGGCCGCGTCGCCCAGGCGGCGACGGCTCCGCGCCAGTGGGTGATGACCTTCTCGGCGTCGGCGAGGGCGGCGGCGCCGAGCCTGACGGGATCGCGGCGCGGCCGGGCGAGCAGGGCGAGACGCAGCGCCGAGGGGTCGTCCTGGCCGCTCCCCCGGGAACCTGCGGCGCTCTCCTCGTCGGCGGGGCCGTCGGTGCTCTCGTCATGGACCGGGGCGACCTCGACATGGACGCCCTCCAGTGCCTTGTCCTCCGGGCCGGGGGCGCCCAGGACATGCAGTACCTGTGCCTCGCCCAGCCCCGGTCCGCTCTCACGGTGCTCCTCGAACGGCCGGACGCCGAGCGCCGTGGCCCGCTCCCGGAGTTCCGCCTGCCCCTCCGCCGCGGTCAGCACCGTCCAGACGGGCGTGCCGTTGAGCTCCAGGGCGCGGACGAGGACGTCGGCGACGAGGAGGACCCGCAGGCCGGTGGTGTCGGGGCGCGGCACATGTGCCTCGACACGGGTCAGGCCCCGGCGGGCGGGGGCGGCATCGGTGGGTTCGCCGGTTCGAGCGTCGGTGATTTGGAGCACGGGGTGAGCGTAGGCGTGCGGAAGGCCGGACGCAGAGAGGCGTGCGCCATTTCGGGCACGCGGGGATCTCCGGAGTCGGAGATTTACGCCGGTCTCCCGCCGGACTCGCGCTGATGGTCACGATGGTCACGATGGAAAGAGGCATCCGATATGCGGCACCTCGGGCCTGTGGCGGCGCTGCTCAGGAAGGCGCCGCCACAGAGGCTGTCGCAGGACGGAACCGCAGGACAGAACCGCAGGACGAAGTCGCAGGACAAAGGGGTCCGAGCATGCGGGAGTCGATGGTCATCGAGGCGCCGTCCGTGCTCGGGCTGCGGCCGTCCGGCGTCCAGGATCTGCCCGCCGCCCTGCTCGGTGCCGGGCTGCTCGAGGGCCTGGGGGCGGTGGCCGCGGGACGGGTCGAGGCGGCGGCGTACGACCCGAGGCGGGACGCCGGCACGGGGGTCCTCAACCCGGTGGGCATCGCCGAGTACTCCGTCAGGCTGGCCGACGCCGTGGCCGACGTCCTGGACCGCGGCGGCTTTCCCGTGGTGCTCGGCGGTGACTGCAGCATCCTGCTCGGCAACCTTCTCGCCCTGCGCCGCCGAGGGCGTTACGGCCTGCTGTTCCTCGACGGCCACACCGACTTCTACCAGCCGGCGGCGGAACCGGCCGGTGAGGTCGCCTCCATGGAACTCGCCCTGGCCACGGGCCGTGGCCCTCGTCAGCTGACCGATCTGGAGGGCCGCGGGCCGCTGCTCCGGGACGGGGACATCGTGGCCCTCGGCTTCCGCGACGAGGAGGAGTCCGCCGAGGCCGGGATGCAGCCGCTGCCGCCGGCGCTGCACGCGTTCGGTCTTGACGACGTACGCGCCCTCGGCGCCGGCACCGCCGCGCGCCGGGCGGTCGAGCGGCTCACCGCGGGCGGGAGCGCCGGGTACTGGGTCCACCTCGACGCCGATGTACTGGACGACGCGATCATGCCGGCCGTCGACTACCGCCTCCCCGGCGGACTGACCTGGCCGGAACTGGAGAACGTGCTGCGGACGGCCCTCGCCGACGAGAGGGCCGTCGGCCTCGACGTCACGATCTTCAATCCACGCCTCGACCCCGACGGCACGATCGCGGCTCGCCTCACCGAGTGCCTGTGCCGAGGACTGTCGGCGAGGCCGGGCCGCGGAGGGTGAGCTCGCGGGGTCGGTGAGTGCGGCGGGACGCGTCCCGCGTGGCGGGGACCCGGCCCCGACTCCTCCGGGATCCGGTGAATGTCGTATACCCGGAATGCTGCCCACCGGGGACCATTGCGGGCGACAGGTTCACGGCACGGCGGGGGGACACGATCTGCCGCTACGGGCCGCGGCACCCTCCGTACGAACCTGAGAGGCAGGCGAGTCGAATGCTCCTGGCCGACGGCGACAGCGGTGGCGACGGTGCCCCACCGCAGCCCGGCACGCGCCCGGCGCTCTCGCACACGTCCACCCATCGTGCTCTGCGGTACGCCCTGCTCCTGCACTATGGACGGCACTTCGGCCCGCACCTGCTGACCGTACTGGTGATCCTGTCGTTCTCCCTGGTCACTGGCTGGTGGGAGGCCTGCGTGCTGGTGATGGTGCCCCTGGTCTACTTCCTGCCCCGGGCGTGGTGGTTCTGCTGCCGTCACGCCTCGTCCGACAGGCGCCGGGCGCGGCTGATCCTCGAGCACTACGCGTGGCGTACCTGCCTGATGGAGCGGCCCGAGCCGGACACCGCCCGGGACCGGCGCGCCACGCGCTCGGGCAACTGGGAGGGCACCTTCGTTCGCCTCGTGGACCGGTCCGAACCCGGGAGCGGTCGGCTGCACGGGGTGCCGGGGCCGGGGTGGCGCAGGCCGGTCCGAGGACTGCGCGACACCCGCGTGATCACTGCGGCGATGGGCGCGGGCGGCGGGACGGAGGTGTGGTTCGCCGGGGATCCGCGGTTCGGCGGTGTGGTGTCACCCAGCGGGGGCGGCAGTCCCGTACTGCTGCGAGCCCGGGGACGGCGGGGACTACGGGGCGAGGACAAGGCCGCGCCGCCCGAGCGGGACGCCGTGGCGATACGTGCCGGGCTGCTCGAGTACCGCGATCTGCCGAAGCGGCACCCGATACGGCGCCGTCAGGAGGACGAGGAGGCGGTGACGGTCATGCACCGGAGCCGCCCGCGCCGACGGCCCGGACCCTCTCCGTCGGGTGTGGCGGACCTGCTGGAGCGCAGGGCCTCCGCGCGGATCCTCGCCCGTACGTTCCTGGGCATGCTGGGCGTGCTGCTCGTGCTGTGCGGCGGCGTGGCTCTCCTGGCTGCGGTGTTGCCGGACGGCTCCGGCGGCGTGGCGTACCGCCTCCTCCTGGTCACCTTGGCCCTGGCGGTGCTGGCGCCGGCATGGCCCTGCCTGTCGGGAGCCCGCTGGGCGGGTTCGGGCCGCGAACGGACCGGCACCGCGAGGACGGCGGCCATGCTGACCTTGTGGGCGGCCTCGTCGACACTCATGCTGACGTCGGTCGTGGCGGTGGTCGAGCTCTCCCTGGAGTAGCGGACCGACCGTCCCCGGCGGGAATCCCCCGGAGTCGACACTGGTTGCCGGACAGAGGCGAACCCGCCACTTCCGAACGTCCTACTACCCGACGTACTACTTCCCGACGTACTACTCCCACAGGAGGCCCAGCGTGTACGGCGACACGGACACCATCCGCAAGATCCTCACCGAGCTCGGTGACACCTGGGCGATCGTCGGCCTCTCCTCGAACGAGCGGCGGGCCGCACACGGAGTCGCGCGGGTCCTGCAGCGCTACGGCAAGCGGATCGTGCCCGTACACCCGAAGGCCGAGACGGTCCATGGGGAACAGGGCTATCCGTCCCTCGACGCGATTCCGTTCGACGTCGACGTGGTGGACGTCTTCGTGAACAGCGACCTCTCCGGACCGGTCGCCGATGAAGCCGTGGCCAAGGGCGCCAAAGCGGTCTGGTTCCAGCTCGGCGTCATCGACGAGGCCGCGTACGACCGGACTCGCGCCGCGGGTCTCGACATGGTCATGGACCGCTGCCCGGCGATAGAGATTCCACGGCTCGGCTGAGTCGGCGGCGTCGCGGGGCGGCCGCGTCAGCGGTCCCTGCGCGAGGTCACGGTGAACTGGGCCCCGTCGGAGTCACGGAGCACCGCCTCCGTCGGGGGCTTTTCCGTGGGGGATGTGCCGACCCGGACGACGGTGCCGCCGTGGGCCTCCGCGGCGCGAACGCAGGCCTCGACGTCCGTGACCGCGAAGTGGACCTGCCAGTGCGGTCGGATCGTGGGGTCGGGCGCCGCCTCCAAGGCGCCGGAGTGGATCCGGGCCACCACGTCTCCGGCGCTGCGCAGGACCACGTCGTCCCCGTCGTAGTGGACCTCGCAGCAGCCGGGACGCGAGGTGGCCCACTCCAGGACCTCGCCGTAGAACATCGCGGCGTCGAAGGCGTCGCGGGTGAGCAGCCGCAAGAAGGCCGGCGCCGCGCGGCGCCATGTCTCCCAGCCGGCGACGAGCTGCCCCTCCCATATGCCGAAGACGGCACCGTCGCGGTCGGCCAGGAGGGCCGCCCGTCCCGGCGGGAACGCGATCGGGCCGACCGCTGCCGTGCCCCCGCGCTCCTGCACCCGGGACACGGCCTCGTCCGCGCTGGACACGGCGAAGTAGGGGGTCCAGGCGACGTCCATCTGCCACATGGAGGCCACGGCCGCGATACCCGCGACCGGCACGTCGTTCGCGTAAGCGATCCGGAACCGGTCCCCCATCTTGGCCGGCCGGAATTTCCATCCCAGTACCGCGTGGTAGAAGTCCTCCGCGGTCTCCTGGTCGCGTGCCGTCAGACTGACCCAGCACGGGGCTCCGAAAACCGAGTGGCTCGAGATGACGTCGTCTTGGACTGTTGTATCGCGGTTCATGACGGTACCGTCCTGGTCTCGCTGACCGACGTGCTCAGCCGCCGGTGCCGCATCGCTTCCAGACGCGGTGCTCTCGCAGCAGCCGGGTGAGCTGTCCCAGAGCGGTTTCGGCACTCGCCCAGCCACCGACGGCCGTCCCTAACCGGAGGGCCGCCGACCTCGTAAGGAGCACGCGCGGATCCGTGGGTTCCTTCGGTTACAGCATCCCCCGCCTCGGCGTCCCGCGCTCCGCAGGCGTCGCTCACCGTCCCTCGGTCACCGGCCTTCAGTGGGTTTTTCTCGCTCATGAAGAGCTTCCAACCGTGGTCGGGGTGGTGTGCGACGCCTGAGTACCCCCGACCCGATCTTTGAACCCTCGGCACGGCTTTGACGATTGTCAGGACCTTCGTGCTCGGTTACGGCTCAGTCCGTACCCCGGATGATGTTGGTCTCGGGGTCCGTGAACTCCTGCTCGCCACCGTCGTCCCGTCGGGGACCACGCGCGAAGGGAACATCGAGCACCCCGTCTCCGGTCCCGCGCTCCTCGATGACCGGCTCGACGACGACCGGCTCGATGTCTGTGCTGGTGCCGGGTTCCATGGGGGGCACCTCCTACGTCTTTCCAGATTGCCGTACCGAGTTACCCGACGGCCGCCGCCGAAACGGCCCCCGCGTTCCACGGCCCCCGAGCAGGGCGGATGCTTCGTCCGCCGGTTCCCGGGGACTCGGTGCTCATGACCGACAACGCTGGCATTCGGGGCTCGTACTGGATGGACACGGCGCCGGGCGAGCCGTACCCGGCGCTCGACACGGACCTGACCGTCGACGTGGCCGTGGTCGGGGCGGGCATCGCCGGGATCAGCACGGCCTGGGAACTGGCTCGCGCCGGGCGGAGCGTCGCTCTCCTGGAGGCTGATCGCGTCGCCGCGGGCGTCACCGGCCACACGACCGCCAAGCTCTCCGCGCAGCACACGCTGATCTACGACCGGCTGCGCCGCACTCGGGGCGCGGAGGCGGCACACCTGTACGCGCGCTCGCAGTCCGATGCCATCGAGCACGCCGCGGCCCTCGTCGACGAACTGCGCATCGACTGCGACTGGGAGTGGACGAGCGCCTTCACGTACACCCGGGACCCTGTACGGCTCCCCGAGATCCGCGCCGAGGCGGAGGCCGCCCGCGAGGCCGGGCTGCCCGCGGAGGTCGTGACCGAGACCGACCTCCCTTACTCCATTGCGGGCGCGGTACGTGTCGCCCAGCAGGCCCAGTTCCACCCCCGCAAGTACCTGCTGGCCCTTGTCGGGGAACTGTCGGCCCAGGGCGCGCACATTCACGAGCGCACACGCATCGTCGGCCTCGAACAGCTCGAACAGGTCGACGCGTGCCGTCTGACGGCCGAGACCGGGGCGCGGGTGACCGCCGGCGATGTCGTGATCGCCACGCACTACCCGGTCTTCGACCGGGCCCTGCTGTTCACCCGGCTCTCGCCGCGCCGCGAACTCGTCGTCGCGGCGCCCCTTCCGGCCGACCGCGATCCCTCCGGCATGTACATCACGCCGGAGGAGGACACTCGCTCGGTGCGTACGGCCCCGTACCGGGACGGCGAGCGGCTGCTGATCGTCACCGGCGAGCACTTCACGCCCGGCACCGGCGACACCGACAAACGGTTCGCGCGCCTCGCCGACTGGGCCGAGGAGCACTTCCCGGACATCATGCTCACCCACCGGTGGGCCACCCAGGACAACGACTCCACCGACACGGTGCCGCTCGTCGGTCATCTCCCTCCGGCCTCGCGCCACGCGTACGTGGCGACGGGGTTCGGCGGATGGGGAATGAGCGGCGGCATCATGGCCGGCCGACTGCTGGCCGGGCTCATCACGGGCGACCGACCGCCGTGGGCCGAACTGTACGATCCCCGGCGCCTGCGTTCCGTACTCCGGGAGGCTCCGGCCTTCCTCAAGCACCAGGCGAAGGTGGCCCGGCACTTCGTGGGCGACCGGCTGCCGTCGCCGTACGCCGACTCGTTGGCCGACATCGCGCCCGGCACCGGCTCCGTCGTCCGCCACGCCGGACAGCGCTGCGCCGTCTACCGCGACGAGGACGGCCAGGCGCATGCCGTGTCCGCACGGTGTACGCACATGGGATGTCTGGTCGCCTTCAACTCGGCGGAACACGCCTGGGAGTGCCCGTGCCACGGCTCCCGTTTCGGTACCGACGGCGAGGTGCTGCAGGGCCCGGCGACACGACCGCTGGAGCGGCGCGAGCTGCGTGAGGTCGAGCCGCTGGAGGACTGAACGGAGCACGGGCGGCGGCCCCGGAGCGCGGGCGGATGGGGCACTCAGTCGTGTGCCGGCCGGTCGCTCAGCCGGTGGTCGGCGAGGTTGAGCGCCTCGTCCACGACCCGGCGCAGATGACCGTCGCGCAGGGAGTAGATCACCCGGCGGCCCTCCTTGCGGGTGTTCACGAGCCCCGCGAGACGCAGCCGCGCCAGGTGCTGGCTGACGGCCGGGCGGGCCGCGCCGCACCGCTCGGTGAGGGTGGTGACGTCGGCCTCGTCATCGGCCAGGGCGTGCAGCAGGACGAGGCGGGTGCGGTCGCCGAGGAGGGCGAGGAGTTCGGCGGCGAGAGCGAACTGCTCCTCGCCAGGGGTGCGCGGATGCGCATCGTGCGCAGATGATAGGTGCATGCGTGCGCTCATACGCACATAATGGCCCTGTGGACCCTACCGAGTCCACTGCCGCGCACGGAAAGGTGACGCTTGTGAGCACCGAGCACCATGGGCACGCCCACCACCAGCACGAGCCCGGCCAGAGCCACAGCCACGACAGACGCGAGCACCACCACAGCCACGACCAGCGCGCGCACCGCTCGCGCCTCTCGCGTCTGCGTCACCGGCTGCGGCACCTCCTCACACCCCACTCCCACGAGGCCGCCGACAAGGTCGACGCCGCCTTGGAGTCCTCCGCCCGCGGCATCCGGGCCCTGTGGATCTCGCTGGCCGTGCTCGGTGTGACCGCCGCGGCGCAGGCAGGGGTGGTCGTGATCTCCGGTTCGGTCGCACTGCTGGGCGACACCGTGCACAACGCCGCGGACGCGCTCACCGCCGTACCTCTTGGCATCGCCTTCGTCCTGGGCCGGCGCGCGGCGACACGGCGGTTCACCTACGGCTATGGGCGGGCCGAGGATCTGGCGGGCCTCGTGATCGTGCTGACGATCGCCGCGTCCGCCGTGTTCACGGGCTGGACGGCGATCGACCGCCTGCTCGATCCGCGCCCGGTGGACCACATTCCGGTCGTCGCCGCGGCGGCCGTCATCGGCTTCGCGGGCAACGAGTGGGTGGCCCGCTACCGCATCCGCGTCGGCCGCGAGATCGGCTCGGCAGCCCTCGTCGCGGACGGCCTGCACGCGCGCACGGACGGGTTCACCTCGCTCGCAGTCCTGCTCGGCGCGGGCGGGGCCGCACTCGGCTGGCAGCTCGCCGACCCGATCGTGGGGCTGGCGATCACGGCGGCTCTGCTGCTGGTGCTCCGTGACGCCGCGCGCGAGGTCTTCCGCCGGGTGATGGACGCGATCGACCCGGCGCTGGTGGACACGGCCGAGCGTGCGCTGCGCGAGGTGCCGGGCGTGCAGGATGTCGGCGAGCTGAGGCTGCGCTGGATCGGCCACCGGCTGCGTGCCGAGGTCGCGCTGGTCGTGGACGGCGAAGCGAGCGTGCGGCACGCCCACCGCATCGCGGTCGAGGCCGAACACGCCCTGCTGCACGCCGTTCCCGGGCTCACCGCGGCCCTGGTCCACGCCGACCCGTCACCGGCTCCCGGGGAAACGGACCCCCACCTCGTTCTGGCCCATCACGCGGCGGCCTGACCCGCCCCGACGAGGTCAGGCGACGCCGAGCCCCTCCAGCACCACGGCGTTCGGCAACTCCGCGAACGCCTTTCCCGGGACCAGCAGCTTTCCGCGCCGGCGGCCGCTGCCGACCAGGACGTACGGCAGATCGACCACCGCCGAGTCCACCAGCACCGGCCACGTGGCGGGCAGCCCGATCGGCGTGATCCCGCCGTACTCCATGCCGGTCTCGCCGGTGGCCGTGTCCATCGCCGCGAACGACGCCTTGCGCGCGCCGAGGTGGCGCCGGACCACACCGTTCACATCGACCCGGGTGCCGGAGAGTACGACGCACGCGACCAGAGTGGTCTCCCCGCCGCGCTTGCCCGCGACGACGACACAGTTGGCGGACTGCTCGAGGAGTTCCTCGCCGTAGTGCTGGACGAACGTGGCGGTGTCGGCCCAGTCCGGCTCGGTGTCGACGTACACGATCTGCTCGGCGGGGACGCTGCCGCGCCACTGGCGTACCGCGTCGGCGACGGGGCGGGTCAGTGCGTCCAGGCAGTCGGGAGCCGGCGCGGCGTTGTCGAAGTGTCCGATGGGAGCGCGCATGACCGCACGCTAACAGCCCTGCGGGCACCCCTCGACGGGTGTCTCAGTGCACGGCCGGGACCGACACCGCCATGACCATCTCCAGCGGTACGTCGCCCGAATTGGCGTACGTATGGGGGACGTTGGCCTCGAAGGAGGCACTCGCTCCCGCCGGAACCCGGTACTCCGTGCCGTCGACCGTGAGCGTCAGCTCGCCCGCGGTGACGTGGAGGAGTTCGACGGTGCCGGCCGGGTGCGGGTCCGAGGGACTGCCCTCGCCCGGCATCAGCAGCCAGTCCCACATCTCCAGCGGCCCGGGGGCCTCGGCCCCCGCGAGGAGCCGGTTGTAGCTGCCGGCGTCGGTGTGCCAGAGCCGGACGGCCTGCCCGGCCGGGATGATCCGCACCTTCGGGCCCTGCTCGTAGTCCAGCAGCGTGGTGATGCTGACGCCGAGTGCGTCGCCGATCTTGACGACGGTGCCCAGGCTGGGGTTGGTCCGGGCCTGCTCGATCTGGATGAGCATGCCGCGGCTGACCCCCGCGCGGGCGGCCAGCGCCTCCAGGGTGAAGCCGCGCTCGGTGCGCCAGCGCTTGACGTTGCGCGCCAGGGACTGGGTCAGCAGGTCGAGGTCCGACACATTCCGTCCAATATTCTGAATGACAGAGTCTAATTCATTGCACTATGGTGTGGTGCACCTGATCGTTCACCGCACTGTACTGCGAGGCCTCCATGACAGCACTCTTCGCCCTGGCCACGAGCCTCCTGTGGGGACTGGCCGACTTCGGCGGCGGGCTGCTGACGCGACGTACGCCGGCGCTGACGGTGGTGGTCGTCTCGCAGTCGATCGCCACTGTCGTGCTCGGTGCGATCGTCGTGGCGACGGGGGCCTGGAGCGAGACGGGCCCACAGTTGTGGTTCGCGGTGGCGGCGGGGCTCGTCGGACCCGTCGCGATGCTCGCCTTCTACAAGGCACTCGCCCTCGGCCCGATGGGCGTCGTCTCGCCGCTGGGCTCCCTCGGCGTCGCCGTCCCGGTGGCGGTGGGCCTCGTCCTCGGCGAGCGCCCGGGGCTGCTGCAGTTCGCGGGGATCGCGGTCGCCGTCGTGGGAGTCGTGCTGGCGGGCGGCCCGCAGTTCAAGGGCGCCCCCGTGCAGCGGCAGGCCGTCCTGCTCACGCTGCTCGCGGCGTTCGGCTTCGGCGCGGTGATGGCCCTGATCGCCGAGGCGTCGACCACCCTCACCGGTCTCTTCCTCGCCCTGTTCGTACAGCGCGTCACGAATGTGGCGGCGGGCGGCGCGGCCCTGTATGTCGCCGTCCGGCGCGGCACCGAGGCTCCACCGAAGATCGCCTGGGGCTCGCTCCCGGCCCTCGCCTTCGTCGGCCTCGCCGATGTCGCGGCCAACGGCACCTACGCGCTGGCCGCCCAGAACGGCCCGGTCACGGTGGCCGCCGTACTCGCCTCCCTCTACCCGGTGGTCACGGCGCTGGCGGCGCGCGGCTTCCTCAGCGAGCGGCTGCGGGGGCTCCAGGCGACGGGTGCGGGCCTCGCCCTCGTCGGCACGGTGCTGCTCGCCACGGGCTGAGACACCGGCTCCGAGTGAGACTCAGGCGCCGCGTCAGGACTCGGCGCGTACGTCCTCGGGGGTGCTCTCCTGCGCCGGCGCGGTGAGGCGGGCGGCGGTCTCGGCGTCGAGTTCGGCCAGCGCCAGCAGCTGCTCCGGGGTGACTCCGTCGGGGATCGGCACCGGTGGCGGCGTACGCAGCGGCGGCTGCCAGCCGTCGTCGGGCGACCAGCGCCGCACGACGCGTGCCGGGGCTCCGGCCACCACCGCGTGGTCCGGCACCACACCGCGGACCACCGCACCGGCCGCCACCACGACGTTCCGCCCGATCCGCGCCCCCGGCAGGATCACCGCGCCCGTCCCGATCCAGCAGCCCGAGCCGATCTCCACCGCCTCCATCCGCGGCCACTGCTTGCCGATCGGCTGGTGGGGGTCGTCGTACGAGTGGTTCGTGGACGTCACGTACGCATACGGGCCGAAGTAGCAGTCGCTGCCGATCGTGACCGTCGTGTCGGCGATGACGTGGCTGCCGCGGCCCAGCACGACACCGTCACCGAGGCGCAGGATGGGGTCCGGCCCGAGGTCGAGGTCGGGCATCAACCCGGCGGTCAGGGTGACCTGTTCGGCGATGATGCAGTGCGAGCCGAGGTGGATCCACGGCTCGCCGAAGACCGTGCCCTGCGGGAAGGCGAGCCTGGTACCCGTTCCTATCGCGCCGAAGCGCAGCCGCCCGGGATGGTCGGCGGTCACGGCGCCCGTACGTTGCGCCCAGGCCCAGCCCGCTTGCACGACGCGCTGGGACAGCCGGCGCCGCCATGATGAGAACGTGTTCTTGCGCTTGGGCACCCGCTCACCGTACTCAGCGTGAGGTGTGCCCATGAGGTCGTACGGCTGTGATCTTCGCCCCACCCCGGCCTCCCCCGATGGCTTACGGTGCCGGTACCGACGAGACAAGGAGTGGGCGATGACGCACAAGGCGCTGATCGCGGGCGTGGGCGGCAAGGATCCGAAGGTGGATCAGGAGGCGTTCACCGCCCCGACGTCCGTGGTGCTCGGCGAGGTGACGCTGCATGCGGGCGCGAGCGTCTGGTACGGCGCGGTGCTGCGGGCCGACTGCGGACCGATCGTCATAGGCGCCGACAGCAATGTCCAGGACAATTGCTCACTCCATGTCGACCCGGGCTTCCCGATCACCATCGGCGAGCGCGTCTCGATCGGCCACAACGCCGTCGTGCACGGCGCCACGGTCGAGGACGACTGCCTGATCGGAATGGGTGCCACGGTGCTCAACGGGGCAGTGATCGGCGCCGGTTCACTGGTCGCCGCGCAGGCGCTGGTGCCGCAGGGCATGCGCGTGCCCCCGGGCTCGCTCGTCGCGGGCGTACCCGCCAAGGTGAAGCGAGAGCTGACCGCCGAGGAGCGCGAGGGCATCTCGCTGAACGGCACGCTGTACGTGGAAATGGCCAGGGCGCACCAGGCCGCCCACGAGGAGCGGTGACTCAGTCGGCGGCCGGGACGGTCTCCGGCTCGGCCCCGGCCGCTGCCTTCTCCGTCACGGTCCCGGCGGTCGCCGTCTGGGCCGTCGCCTTCTTGGCCTTGCGCTTGAGGACCAGCATGGAGACCAGCCCGATGAGCACGGCCGCCACCAGGCCGAGCCAGGAGAAGCGCTTGAGCCAGGACTCGGCGACGACGCCGACGTAGTAGATGACGGCCGTGGTGCCGCCCGCCCAGAGGATCCCGCCGAAGACGTTGGCGATCAGGAACTTCCAGTACGGCATGCGCAGGACACCGGCGAGCGGGCCCGCGAAGATCCGCAGCAGGGCGACGAAGCGGCCGAAGAACACGGCCCACATGCCCCACTTCTCGAAGGACCGTTCCGCGGTGGCGACATGGCCCTCGCTGAAGTGCTTGGGGAATTTGCCGCCGAGCCAGGCCAGCAGCGGACGTCCGCCCTTGCGGCCGATGGCGTACCCGATGGAGTCCCCGATGATCGCGCCGGCGGTGGCGCACGCGCCGAGGATGAAGGGGTCGATCTCGCCGTGCTGGGAGGCGAGCAGCGCAGACGAGACCAGGATGATCTCGCCGGGCAGCGGAATGCCCAGGCTCTCCAGACCGATGACCACGCCCACCAGCGCGTAGATGCTGACCGCAGGCACGGTCTCGAGCCATTCCTGGACGTGCAACGCCGTTTCCTCCCCATCCAACGAACCCGCGTTCCCGGCGCGCGCTCTTTCGAAGAACGCACGCCGGGGCAGACTACCTGTTCACTGAGACGGCAGCGCAGTCCCACAGGTTGCACTGGTGCTCACAGTGAACAGTCGTCCTCCGCCGGACCGGCCCCCTGGTCACCGGGGCGACGAAGCGTCCCAGAGGTCGCACTGGTGCTCACTGCGGACCGTCGCGCTCTGGCTGTTCCCGCCCTGTGAGGCGGTTCGCAGGGACAGCACCTTCTTCTGCCCGTCCGGCATCGCCGGCTGCCCGTCGGCACGCGGCACACCGTCCCGGATGAACGACCCCCAGTACTGGATCATCTGCCGCGAGAGCACCCGCTGCTCGGCGTTCAGCGGAGACTCCAGACCGAAGTGCTTGAAGAGGTACTGCACCTCGTTCACATGGGTCGCTCCGAAGTCGAAGTCCGTGCCGAGGTTCCGCAAAGAGGCGAAGGGCGGCCCCGTGCGGTCGGCGAACTCGTACGCGTAGACCGGGCCGCGGCCCTTGAGCACGTGGTCGAGCCGGAGCGCCGGGCAGGCCATCAGCTGGTCCCCGAAGGCGGTGGCGTACGCGAGGGTCGGCGAGGCGTAGTCCGTCAGCGGGTACCGCTGGAGTACCCGGTCGGCCTGCTCCGCGCCGAATGCGGATCGCACCACATCGGGATACCGCTCGGCCGTGAGCGGCGTCCCGTTCGCGTCGAACTGGGCGAAGGCGAACATCCGCCCCTCGTCCTGATTGGCTCCGCCGAGTACGGGGACGCGGGCGGCCGCACCGTTCGCATACGCCTCGAAGGGCTGCACGGGCAGGAAGTCGCCGCCGACCACGGGTTCCCAGGGGAAGCCGGCCTGGGCGGCGAGGACTTCCTTGGCGGACTTGCCGCGTAGACAGGCCACGCTCGTGCATCCCAGCTTCTTCATGAAGGCCGCGCCCTGAGTCACCGCCTCCTTGTGCGTGCGGGCCGCACAGTCCTCATACGCTCCGCTTTGGACGATCCCCGCGCGGTAGAGGCCCCGTGACATCGGCGAAGCCATCTGGGTGCAGACCGAACGGCCGCCCGCGGACTCGCCCGCGATGGTGACGCGGCCCGGATCGCCGCCGAAGCGGCCGATGTTGGCACGCACCCAGCGGAGAGCTGCCCGCTGGTCGAGCATTCCGAAGTTGCCCGACACACCGTCGCGCGTCTCCCGGTCGAGTCCGGCCGCGGCGAGGAAACCCATCGCGCCGAGGCGGTAGTTGACGGTCACCACGACCGTGCCGGTCTGCCGCGCGAAGGTGTCGGGAACAATGTCCTCGCCCGCGCCCGCGGTCAGCCCGCCACCGTGCAGCCAGACCATGACCGGACGCCGTCCGGCGCCTTCGGGGACGTACACGTTGAGGTCGAGGCAGTCCTCGGTGTGGCTGGGCTCTTCATAGCCCGGGTCCCAACTCTTCGTCTGGACACAACGGTTGCCGAAGTCCCGCGCGGCGCGCACGCCCTGCCATCTCTCGACGGACCGTGGTTCGCGCCAGCGGAGGTCGCCGACGGGCTGTTGTGCGTAGGGGATGCCGAGGAACTGCCGCCCTTCGGCGGTGGTCTCACCGCGAACCCAGCCCTGCTCGGTCCGGACGAGGGGTGGGTCCTGAGCGGCCGAGGCAGGGGACGCCGCGGCGGATGTGGGTGCGGCAGTGAGGAGGAGGGCGGCGGCCAGTGCGCTCAGCAGCAGACGCAGGGCCGATCGCCGGGACACGGTGTCGGGCATGAGCCGTCACTCCTTGGGTGCGCGGACACGTCGTTGGGGAGCGCATGTACACGTGTCACCGGCAAGTTGGCGTTCGACCCTTGAACGTGTCGTTGCGCCAAGCGAATTGATGTGCCGTCAGGTGTCACGGGTACGCAGCGGAAAACTAGATCCGGCGGTGACTCGTGTCAACGAAGTGAACAAAACACCGGTCGAACTCCCACAGGAAACGAAGGAAACCCGCCACTGGCGAGTCGCGCGCGGCGCCCCGGAGAGGACCGGGGCGCCGGCGCCGCGGCGGCCGCTTTCTTACACCGCGGTGATGCCCTCCGTGCCGGATCCGGCGAAGGGGGCAGTCCGGTGACTGTAGCGACCTTGGTGAGCGAACGGTTCCGGCCGCTACGGAAGCCATCGACAGTACCGGAAAGCCGTTCTGCGCGTGCCTCACCCTCGTGGTCGGCGCGTGCGGAGCCGACCGCTGTCGCCGGACAGGCCCTAGTTGTGCTGTTCGGACAGGTTGGTGACGCGGCTGGCTGGGGTGTGGCCGCTGATTCCGGTGTGGGGTCGGTGGTAGTTGTACCAG
>NZ_VCHX02000339.1 GCF_005768555.2 Streptomyces sporangiiformans | reverse complement strand
GCCCCTGGACCCGCGCCTCGCCGCCACGCCCCCGCCCGCGGCCGCTCCCCCGGCACCGCCCGCCCCGCCCGCACCCGGCACCGGAAAGATCAACCTCGACAAGGGCCGCGTCAGCCTCCAGAAGAACCAGACCGTGTCCCTGGTCAAGGGCGGTCGCCCGCTCCTGTCCCAGGTCAAGATGGGCCTCGGCTGGGAGCCGGCCTACCGCGGCAAGGACATCGACCTGGACGCGTCGGTCATCGCGTACGGACCGCAGCGCAACCACATCGACAGCTGCTACTTCGGCAAGCTCTCGATCGTCAACGGCGCGATCAAGCACTCCGGTGACAACCTCACGGGTGAGGGCGGCGGGGACGACGAGGTCATCACGGTCGACCTCGGCCGCCTCCCCCAGGAGGTCTCCGGCCTGGTCTTCACGGTGAACTCCTTCTCGGGCCAGAAGTTCACGGAGGTCGCCAAGGCCTACTGCCGCCTCCTGGACGCCGCCACGGGCGAGGAGCTGGTCCGCTTCGACCTCACCAACGCCGAGGCTCAGACCGGCGTCATGATGGCCAAGTTGATCAAGCAGTTCTCCGGCGAGTGGGAGATGACGGCCATGGGCGACTTCGTCAAGTCGCGTACGGTCCGCGGCATGGTCAAGCCCGCGGCGCAGGCGCTCTAAGAGCCCGCACGCATCCGGGGCGCCCCCTTCGAGGGGGCGCCCCGCCGCATGTCCGGTCTGCGGACTCGACTGGCGGTCACATCTTCGTCGCCCCCGCGGCCAGGTCCCGCAAGAAGTGCCGCGCCCCGAGCAGGAAGACGACGATCAGCGGGACGACGCTCATCAACGCCCCCGCCATCACCACGGCGTAGTTGGTGTTGTAGGCCACGCTGAGGTTGGCGAGAGCCACCTGGAGGGTGAGCCGGTCGGGGTTGACCATGACGACCAGCGGCCAGATGTAGTCGTTCCAGATGCTGATGAAGGTGAAGATGCCGAGGAAGGCCAGCGCGGGCCGGAAGAGCGGCAGCGCGACCGTCCGGTACAGCCGGAAGAAGCCGGCGCCGTCGATCCGTCCGGCGTCGAGCAGTTCGTCGGGCAGCGAGTTCTGCGCGTACTGGCGCAGCCAGAAGATGCCGAAGGCGTTGGCCGCGCCGGGAATGATCAGCGCCTTCAGCGTGCCGGCCCAACCGAAGTGGGCCATGGTGACGAACTGCGGCACCAGCGACAGCTGCGCGGGGATCATGTAGGTGGCCATCAGGGTGCCGAAGAGGAACTTCTTCGCCGGGAACTCGTACTTGGCGAAGGCGAAGGCGGCCAGGGAGTCGAAGAACAGCACCAGCACGGTGCCGGTCACGGCGACCACGACGGTGTTGAACAGCGAGTTGAAGAAGGCGATGCGGTCGATCACCTCCCCCATGTTGTGCAGCAGTTGGGTGCCCGGCACCAGCTTCGGCGGGTAGTCCAGGATGTCCTGGTTGGTTCCGGAGGCCATCACCACCAGCCAGTAGAAGGGGAACATCGAGACCAGCACCCCGAGGAGCAGGGCCACGCGGACGCAGATCCGGGCCCTCCTGCTGCCGGCGCCGATGGCGAGCCCTGCGGTGGAGGACGTGTGGTCAGCGGCCATTGCGGGCCTCCTTGCGCCAGGCGATGCCGCGACGGCCGTCCCGGTCGGAGCCGGACACCAGCCGCCAGTTGATGATCGCGAAGAGCGCGATGAGCGCGAAGAGAAGCCAGCCCATCGCCGCCCCGTAGCCGAACTGGTGGTCGTTGAAGGACTTCTGCCACAGATAGAGCACGATGGTCATACCTTCCTGGCCCGGCCCGCCGGTGGTTCCGGGGTCGTCCGAGTAGAAGAGCACCTGGGACTCGGTGAAGATCTGCAGGCCGTTGATGGTGGACGTGATGACGGCGAAGAGGATCACCGGCCGCAGCTGCGGCACCACGACCCGGAAGAGGGTCTGCCGGCTGCTCGCCCCGTCGACCCGGGCGGCCTCGAAGAGTTCGGAAGGTATGGCCTGCAGACCCGCCAGGAAGATCAGGGCGTTGTAGCCGACCCACCGCCAGATGATCATGATGGAGATCGCCGACTTGATGCCGAGGGCGGAGGTCAGCCAGCTGACGCCGTCGATCCCGATCGCCTTGAGCATCGAGTTGGCCAGGCCCGACTGCGCGAAGACCGAGCCGAAGACGATGGTCATGGCGACCATCGAGGTGACGTTGGGGATGAAGTACGCCACCCGGTAGGCGGCCGCGTAGCGCACCTGCGAGTGCAGCAGGAAGGCGAGAACCAGGGCCAGGAACAGCATCGGCACCGTGGACATGAACCAGATCTCGAAGGTGTTGAGGATCGAGTGCCAGAACACCGAGTCTTGGAGCAGCCAGGAGTACTGCTGCAGGCCGACGAAGCGCATGTCCCCGATGCCGTCCCAGTCCTGGAAGGACAGGTAGAGGGAGAAGAACACGGGGAAGGCCCCGAAGACGGCGAAGAGGACGTAGTACGGGGAGATGGCGAGGTAGGGCGGGAGATGGCGCCGCCACCGGCCGCGCGGGGCGTCGGCGCGAGCACGGCGGCCGCCCGCCTCGTCGCCGCTGCCGGCCGCGGGGACCTGCGCTGTTCCTGCGACTGTGGCCACGTCAGCTCACCCCCAGGTGGGACAGCGCGGTTTCGCAGGCGTTCATGGCGTCCCGCCAGGCCTTGTCGGGGTTCTTGCCGAGCGTTTCCACGTTGGTCAACTCCTGGAAGACGGGAGTGTTGGCGGTGTCCTCGTAGGGGCTGAAGAAGATGACCGGGGCCTTCTCGGCGGCCGGGCCGAAGACGTCGACGGGGATCTGACCACCGAAGAAGCGGTCGGGTTTCTGCATCGCCGGCTTGGTGTAGACGGCCGGGGTGGTGGGGAACAGCGCCATCTCCTGATAGCTCTTCAGCTGGTTCGCGGGCCCGAGCATCCACTTCAGGAAGGCGAACGCCCCTTCCGGGTCACGGCAGTAGCGGGTGATGGTCACGTACGAGCCGCCGTAGTTGGCCGGCCCGCTGGGCATCGCGGTCAGCCGCCAGTCCCCGGAGGTCTTCGGCGCCACCTCCTTGAGGCCGTTGATGGCCCACACCGCGTTGATCATCGTGGCGACCCGGCCGCGGCTCATGGCCGCGTTGTAGTCGGGCGTCGAGTCCAGGACCCTGGCGCTCAGCCGCTGACGGTAGGCTTCCACCGCCAAGTCCCAGGCGTGCTTGACGTGTTCCTGGTCGCCGATGAAGCGGTTGTCGGCGTCGACGAACTGCTTAGGGCTCTGGTACAGGGCCATCCGGAAGACGTAGGCGATCTGGGAGACCAGGTACGGGTTGCCGGGCGCCTTGGCCTTGAGGGTCCGTCCGACCGCGAGGTACTTCTCCCAGGTCGAGGTGGCCTCCGCGACGTCCCCCGGCTCGGTGGGCAGCCCGGCCTTCTCGAAGAGGTCCCTGCGGTAGTAGAGCGCGGTGGGGCCCGCGTCGAGCGGGAAGCCGACCAGCCGGCCCGACGGGCTGGTGCCGCTCTTCCACTTCCAG
Organism: Streptomyces sporangiiformans; assembly: GCF_005768555.2. GTDB lineage: Bacteria > Actinomycetota > Actinomycetes > Streptomycetales > Streptomycetaceae > Streptomyces > Streptomyces sporangiiformans. The sequence goes on along the minus strand of NZ_VCHX02000339.1, from coordinate 40,612 downwards.
TCCAGGTACTGGTCCTCGAGGGCACCCGCGCCGAGGTCCTTCAGATCCAGGAACTCGTGCTCGTCCGGGAAGAACACCGAGACGCTGGAATTCACGCAGGCCAGGTCCGGCACGTAGGCGCGGGCCGCGAGACTGGTGAGCAGTTTCGACTCGTACTCGCCGGCGATCGGCGAACCCTTCACCTTCAGTCCGGGCACACCAGGCACTCCGCGCGCGGCGGTGGCGAGGAGCTTGTCGCTCAACGCTCCGTTCCAGTACCAGAGGCCGAGATGGTCGGTGCCCGCCGAGACCGAGCCATTGGCGGCCCCGCATCCCGACAGGCCCAGCAGAGCGGCGCCCGCGCCGCCCAGGGAGGCCCCCAGCAGGCCTCTGCGGGACATCGTTCGGTGTTCCATGGGCGCGCACTCGCTTTCCGGGGGCGGCTCGGCCAGGACAGGGCGCTGCCGCGGCCCCGTTTACGTGAGGGGGGAGGCATGACAACGATGTCGGCAGAAGGTCCCGGGCTCTGGCCGACAGCGTCTGGGGATCCGTGGGGGTCCGTGAGCGTTCACGTGAACGTTGCCGTCGAGTATCGGGGTGGCCAAAAACCAGTGTCAAGGGACGTACACCGTCGATGTGTTGGCGCGCTCCGACGGTGCGTGCGGGGTCGGCCGGGAGCAGGCGAGGTCAGGCGGACGCCCGTACCACCAGTTCGGGAAGCACCCACGCGTCCGCGCCGCTCAGCGGTTTCTCGCCCGCCCGCAGCCGGGCCACCTGCTCGACGGCCAGCCGTCCCAGCTGTCGTTTGTCGAGGTGCAGGGTGGTCAGGGCGGGCTCCACCAGCTCCCCCAGCGAGAGTCCGTCGAAGCCCATGACGGCCAGGTCGTCGGGCAGCCGCCGGCCGCGGCGCCGGGCGGCGCGCATCGCGCCGATGGCGATCAGGTCGTTGAAGCCGAAGACCGCGGTGATCTCGGGCTTGGCGTCCAGCAGTCGCGCCATACCCGTCTCGCCGCCCGCGACGCTGTGCTCGCGGCACAGCACGATCCAGCTCTCGTCGACGGGCAGACCGTGCCGCCGGACCTGGTCCAGGAAGGCCTCCCGCCGAGGGCCGGGAGATTCGAGCCGCTCGCCGTCCAGCATGCCGATCCTGCGATGCCCCGCGCGGACCAGATGGGCGATGCCCTGCTCCAGGCCGGCGGCGGCGTCGATGCCCACGGCCGCGAACCGGGTCTGCTGCGGGCCGCGCTCCAGCAACACCAGCGGCACCCCGCCGAGGTGCCGGGCCAGGACGTCGTCCTCGTTCTTGAAGTAGCCCACGACCGCGTCCACCTGATGGGACAGCACGTCGAGCGTCTCCCGCTCCCTGGCGTCGTCGGTGCGGGAGTCCCACACCACCACCTGCCAGCCGCGCTGCTCGGCGGCCTCCAGCACACCGGCGGCCACCTCGGGGAAGAACGGGTTCATCAGGTCCGGGATCACCAGGCCCGCCGTCACCGCCCCCTTGCGGACCAGGCCCCGCGCGAACCGGCTCGGCCGGTAGTCCAGCATGCGGGCCGCCTCCAGCACCCGCTCCTTCGTGGCCGGGTCGATCTCGCCCTTGTCGTTGACCGCCCGGGAGACCGTCTGGCGCGACACTCCGGCCAGCCGGGCGACGTCGTGGATCGTGGCCCGGCGGCGGGGGCCGTCAGGCTGGTCGGTACGCGGCTCCCGCTGCTGGTTGTCGGCCCACACGCTGTGCACTGTATCCGGCCACCGCGGCACGGGGTGCCGGGTGGACCCACCCGTTCTAGACCAGCGCGCTGTACGCGTTGAGCGCGGGCTGTCCGCCCAGGTGGGCGTAGAGCACGGTGGAGTCCCTGCCGATCTCGCCGCGCGCCACCAGGTCGATCATCCCGGCCATCGACTTCCCCTCGTACACGGGATCGGTGACCATGCCCTCGGTGCGGGCCGCGAGGCGCATCGCGTCGAGGGTCGTCTCGTCCGGGACGCCGTACGTGCCCGCGTGGTACCGCTCGTCCAGCTCGACCTCCGCCTCGGTCAGCTCCTTGCGTACGCCGATGAGTTGGCCGGTGCGGTGGGCGATCCGGGCGATCTGCTCGCGGGTGCGGCCGGGCGCAGCCGAGGCGTCGATGCCCAGCACCCGCCGGGGGCGTCCGCCCGCCTCCTCCAAGGCGGCGAAACCGGCGACCATGCCCGCCTGGGTCGAGCCGGTCACGGAACACACCACGACCGTGTCGAAGAAGACGCCCAACTCGCGTTCCTGCTCCGCGACTTCGTAAGCCCACCCGGCGAATCCGAGCCCGCCGAGACGGTGGTCGGAGGCGCCGGCCGGAATGGCGTACGGCTTGCCGCCCGTCTCCTCGACCTCCCGGAGCGCCTGTTCCCAGCTCTCCTTGAAGCCGATCCCGAAGCCGGCCCGTACGAGGCGGACGTCGGCACCGGCCAGCCGGCTGATCAGGATGTTGCCCACCTTGTCGTACACGGCGTCGGGCCACTCCACCCAACTCTCCTGTACCAGCACGCACTTGAGCCCGGCGCGGGCGGCGCAGGCCGCGACCTGGCGGGTGTGGTTGGACTGCACCCCGCCGATCGAGACCAGCGTGTCGCAGCCCTGCGCAAGCGCGTCGGCGACCAGGTACTCCAGCTTGCGGGTCTTGTTCCCGCCGTACGCGATACCGGAGTTGCAGTCCTCGCGCTTGGCCCACAGGGAGGCACCGCCGAGGTGCTCGGTGAGCCGCTCCAGCGGGTGCACGGGCGACGGCCCGAAGAGGAGGGGGTAACGCTCGTAGGAAGAAAGGGACATGGGAGTCCTCCCTGAGTCAGTGGGCCTCTTCGTCGGCGAGCGCGTCCATGTCGGCCAGGCTGCGCCAGATCTCCGCGGTGACGCGGACCGCCTCGTCCACGTCACCGGCCGCGCAGGCCTCGATCAGCCGCTCGTGCAGCCCGGCCGAACGGCAGTTGCCGCCCTCACCGAAGCGCCGTCGCTCCAGCCGGCGGATGAGCGGGGTGTAGCGGGTGATGGTGGCGGCGGCCGCGCGGTTGCGGCTGACGCGGACGAGCACGTCGTGCAGTTCGTCGTCGGCGCGCAGTGCGGTGTCCACGTCGCCCGCCCGAACGGCCTCCGTGAACCGCTCGTTGGCCGCGCGCATCGCCTCGACGTCCGCGGCGAACAGCCGGGGCACGGCGACCCGCGTCGCCAGTTCGTGCATGGCGCCGACCACGGCCGCCGCGTCCCGCACGTCGGAGGCCACGACAGGGGTCACTCGTGTGTAGCTCTGCGGCTTGCTCTCCAGCAGCCCCTCGTCCACGAGCCGGGAGAAGGCCTCGCGCACGGGGGCCCGGGACAGCCCGAGCCGCTCCGCGAGCTCGGCATCCCGCACCACCGCACCGGGCTCGATCTCCCCGGCCACGATGGCGTCCCGGATCGCTTCGTAGGCGCGGTCCCTGAGCAGGGTGCGGCGCACGGGTCGTATGGCCTCCACGAATTGAAATGTTAGATGTCAATCGTGGGCACACACAAGGCCGCATTGCGGAACGACGGCGGCCCGCGCGATCACTCGATCCCGAGGGGCCCGACGCCCAGGTCCTCACGCATGACGCGACGCATCTGAGCCATGGCCGTACGCCGCTGCGCTATCAGCGGAGCTTCCTCGGCGGAACCGACAGCCACCCCCTGGGCGTATGCGTCGCGTATCGCGCGCAGGCTGTGGAACGCCTCGTTCCCTGCCGCCACCACCTGCGGCGGGCCCACGAGCCAGAGGCGTTCACTTGCTGTGTAGATGCCAGTGCCACGGACGGCTTCCCGCACGGCCGAGTCACGCGCCGACTCTGACATGTGATCGCCCAAGGCGACGGCCCGTATCTCTTCACCTGCGGCTTTGAGGGCGGAAACGAACTCGGTGTAAACCTCGCGCCGTGCTTCCAGCGCGTGCCTGACCTCCTCCCGCTGCCACCGGTTGCGATCGGCGATCAGAGTGGCTGTGATGCCGATGACGGCGCCGGACAGTGTGGAAAGCAGGGGCATCCAGTCCATGGGCCCGCAGCTTGTCCGATCCAGTGCGCCGACACCAGTGGCTCGCGCTGCGGGGCCAAGTCCTCACCGAGTTCCGTTCCTGGGGTTCTCGTACGGCGATGACAGTTCGGCCTGAAGTGTCATCGCCGGGGGCGACTTCGGGCTCGGCCGGAGCTCAGGCCTCGCGGGAGGCGTACGCGACGAAGACGGCCCAGGCGTCGGCGGGGACGGCAAAGCGGGGGCTCCCAGGGCCGAGCTTCGAGTCGCGGATGTGGATGGTGTGAGGGCTGGAGTCGCGTCGACGGCAAGCGACTTCGAGGCAGGCGCTGCCCGACGAATCGCTGTAGCTGGACTTGAACCACGACAGCTCGGCGCTCATAGCTCCTCCGCCAACTTCCTGATGAACCGGGCAGACTCTTCAACGCTAAGCGCCTGCATGCGGATCATGCCATGCCGCTGAGTGAGAATGCTGAGCTTGTCCCCGCTGCCGTACAGCGCACCCGTCTCTTGGCCGTCGGCGAATGCGTACTGCTCGTGGTCGGCGGTCTCCACCAGTACGATCGGCCCGCTGAGTGCAGCCGCTGGGGCAGACTTGAACGGCAGCACCTGGATAGAGACGTTGCGCTGCTGCCCCACCTCCAACAGGTGCTCAAGCTGCCTGGGCATCACCCCTTCGTCGCCGACTACGCCACGTAGTGCGGCCTCATGGAGGACGAAGCTGAAGAGCGCGAGTGGCTTGCGGGTCAGCTTCTCCTGTCGCTTGAGCCTCGCGGCGACCCGCTCCGCCACCGTTTCCTCATCAAGCGGCGGGCAGTCGTTGCTGATCAACTCCCGTGCGTACTCCGCCGTCTGCAGCAGCCCCGGAATCAGCATCGTCTCGTACCACTGCACCGTGATCGCCTCTGACTCCACCAGCACGTACTGCTGCGTCCGCTGAGGAAACGACTCAGGCTTCAGAAACTCGTGCGCGGCCACCAACTTGCCCCGTGCTCGGCACAGTTGATCCTCAACCTGCAACAGCCGCAGCGTCGACCTACGCCTCCCGCACTCCATCGACTTGACGTACTCAAAGTCGTAGCCGGCTTCACTCGCCAACTGCTGCCGGCTGACCCCCGCCTCCTCCCGCCACAACTTGATCTGCCCACCGCAGTACCGCCAGTTCTGCTGCGCCTGCTGCGACTCCCCGGAAGCCATGCACCCACCCGCCTCCCGCTGCCACACCGTGTACAAGCACGCTGTGTACCCACTCCGCCACTCCCCGAGGCTACGCACCAAGCACCAGCCTGATCACCGCAAATGACGGAGAATCACACGCAAGGAACAGCGCACGCATGCCCAAGAACCGCGACGACGCCGGGCTCATCGAAGACGTCGAATGGCACCTGCCCCGCCACGCCCGCAGCGTCGGCCGGGCCCGCGCCCTCCTCCGCGAACAGGCCACCGCATGGAAGCTCCCGGACGAGATGGCGGAAACGGCCGTACTCCTGCTCAGCGAGCTGATGACGAACGCGTACCGCCACGCGACGGTCGCCTCCGGCCACGAGATCCGGACCCGCTGCGTCCTGGACGCCGGCCGTCTCCGCGTGTCCGTGGCGGACACCAACGACACGCTGCCGACGCTCCGGGAGGCAACACCGGCCGACGAGTCCGGCCGGGGCCTGCCCCTGGTGGCGACGCTGGCGGACGAGTGGGGCGCGGAACCTCGTACCGGCGGCATCGGCAAGACGGTCTGGTTCACGCTCCACAGCGACGTACAACAATGACCTCGCGCGAAGAGCCATCAGGTGCACGCCTCGCACAGTTGCTCTCCGGAGACCACGCCGAGATGCCTTCTCGGGCTCCCCGCCCGAGCACGTACTGTGGCCCGCACCAAAGTGCGGGCCACAGTCACCCCCCGTCGTCCCCCGTCCTCACACGGCCCACGGCCAGTCCGCGTCCCGCGCGGCCTCCAGCAGCGGGACCATCCGGAAAGCCGCGTCCGAGAGGCCGCCGAAGGTGTGGCGGTTTCCCTGCCCCGACGGGCCGTGGCCCGCCCGGTAGCCGGCCAGGTTCCAGGTGTAGACCGGCACCTGTGCCGGGACCTGCTCGGTCGGGTCGCCCTGGTGGCTGTACGCGTACTGCTCGTCCGTGACGATCAGCACCCGGTCGTGCTTCCTGTAGTGGCGGCGCACCGCCTCGCTGGTGTTGGTACCGCCGAGGTCACCGAACCGCTCGAGCACCTTCAGCACCGACTCGCCCTTGCGGAACCGCACGCGGTCGCTCGTCGTACCGAACTCGACGAGGTCCGCGTCGGCCGCCCGCAGCGCGAGCGCCGTACCGAAGATCGCCGCGGCGTCCGCCCGGGTCAGCTCCGAGCGGTCGGACAGCCGCGAGTAGAACATCGAGCCCGAGCGGTCGACGAGCACCAGCGTCCGTCCGGGCAGCGCCGGCACGTTGGCCAGCGAGTGGCCGAGCGCCTGCTCCAGCGGGTACGACCAGCGCAGCGAGGGAGCGTGCTGGTAGGCGGCGAGGTAGCGGAACGGGAACTGCCGCGAGCGCGCGACCTCCGCCGGGTCGCTGATCTTCGCGGCGACCTGGGCCGCCACCTCGTCCGAGACACCCGCCTCGTCGAAGTTCCGCAGGTTACGACCCAGCGCCATGGCGCCCATGGACGGGATCACGGCCTCCCAGGCCGCTTTGTCCATCGGCCCCTGCAGCCAGCCGGCCAGCGCCTCCCAGGTCATTCCCGCGTCCGCAAGGCGCTGTGCGCCGTGCGCTCCGGTCACGACCTTGCGCCGCTTGGCGGGCCGCAGGGCCATCAGGTCACGGTGGGCCGTGAGGACGGGCAGCGACTTGGGCACGACGGCCGTGTCCGGGTTGTGCCGCCGGTCGAGGGCGTACTGGAACAGGTCCCCCTGCCACGGCTTGTCCGGGTCCGGCGCCGCGTGCACGAGGTTGAGGATGTCGCCGAAGCGGTAGCCCTTGGACGCGGTGTCGTACTTCAGCAGCGACTTGGCGCTGTAGAGCCGGCGCACGGCGTCGGCGACGCCCCGCTTCACGGGCTTGGGAATGGCGCGGCCGTACGTCGAGGTCCAGTACGCCAGCAGCTCACCGGGCTCGTCGGGGCGCCGCAGTACGGAGGCGATGACCTGCCGGTTCGCGGGTCCGTCCGTCGCGCCCGCGTCGAGGCGCGCCTTCACGTAGTCGGCGGCGCCCACGATCGAGGCGGTCCGCAGGTTGCCCTCGCCACGCAGCCAGCCGAGCAGACCCGCGGTCCACACCGGGTCCTCGACAGCGAGCTTGCGTACGAGCGCGGAGAACCGGTCGTCGCGATCGGCACCGGTCTCGTAGAAGGTCTTCTGCGAAACGAAGTTGGCGAGAGCCAGCAGGAAGAGCTCCGATCGTGCGTCGCGCTCCTGGCCGCGGCCGCCCTGATACGTGCGCAGCACGCGCCCGGTCGACGTCACGCGCGAAGTGGGCTGCGCCTTGACGGACTTGGTGTTAAAACGCGCCATGAGAATTCCCCCGAATTCATCGATTTTCTGGGGGAGCCGCGAAAATGGAGCGTGCCCGAGATCAGGGGTCGGCGACGGACTTAGCCAGAAGCTCTACCAATTGAGCTACACCGACCCGAAGTCGATGACGGGACTCGAACCCGCAACCGTCTGATCCAGAGAAGTAACCGCAGCCTGCACACCGGGCGCACACCATATGTCGCGCCTCCCGAGATCAAGTCGGCGGCGGCATAGTTTCACCCAAAGAAGTAGCCGCAGCCAGCGCACCGGGAGGTGCGTGAAGTTGTGGTGTCCAGAGTTCAAGGCCGGCGGAACCGACGTAGGTGCTCTAACCCCTGAGCTACACCGGCGCGTTGTGCCGGTGGCGGGACTCGAACCCGCGGCCGCCCCATTATCAGTGGAAGTAGGTCCTGCCTTCGCACCTGGACATGCATCACTTTAGGAGGCGTACCGCGGGGTGAGCGACTGAATTAATTACGCGCGCCGCTGGCGCTTCCACGGACCCGTAATGGCCAGCAGGATGCCCGGGGTCTGGATGTTGGCGTAGAGGGTCTTTCCGTCGGGCGAGAAGGTGACACCGGCGAACTCGCTGTACTCCGGCTCCTCTTCGGTGCCGACGTTCAGGTCGTTGCGGGCGATCGGGTACGTACGGCCGCTGTCAGTGGCGCCGAACAGGTGGGAGACGCCCTCGCCGTCCTCGGCGAGGACGATGCCGCCGTACGGGGAGACGGTGATGTTGTCGGGGCCGTCGAAGGCGCCGTCCACGGACGGGTCGGGGTTGACGCCGAGGAGGACCTTCAGGGTCAGGGTGCGGCGCCTCGGGTCGTAGAACCAGACCTGGCCGTCGTGCTGGACGGGGCTCTCCTCACGGGCGTACGAGGAGACGATGTACGCGCCGCCGTCGCCCCACCACATGCCTTCGAGCTTGCGGGCGCGGGTGACCTCGCCCTCGGCGAACTGCTCACGCACCGCGACCGTCTTGGCGTCACGGTCCGGTACGTCGGTCCAGTCGACTCCGTACACGGTGCCGATCTTCGTGGCGCGGGACAGGTCGTCGACGTAACGACCGCCGGAGTCGTAGCACGTGGGAGCCTGGAGAACACCCGCGTCGTCGGCGAGGGTACGGAACTTGCCGGGGCCGTACTGGAATCCCTTCGGCGGGGTCCAGCGGAAGAACAGGCCGTTGGGCTCGGAGTCGTCCTCGGTGAGGTAGGCGTGGCCGCGCTTGGGGTCGATGACGACGGCCTCGTGGTCGTAACGGCCGAAGAACTTCAGGGGCTTGGGGTCGCGGTTGGCGCGCTGGTCGACGGGGTCGACCTCGAAGACGTAGCCGTGGTCCTTGGTCATGCCGTTCTCGCCGGCCCGGTCGGAGTTCTCCTCGCAGGTGAGCCAGGTGCCCCAAGGCGTGCTGCCGCCCGCGCAGTTGGTGGAGGTGCCGGCGATGCCGACCCACTCGGCGACGTGTCCGTCGGGGCGTACCTCGACGACCGTGCAGCCGCCGGACGCGGCCGGGTCGTACACGAGGCCCTCGGTGAGCGGCACGGGGTACGTCCACTTGGCGCGCGGACCCTTGAGCTCGTGGTTGTTGACGAGGAGGGTCGTGCCGCGCGGGCCCGCGAAGGCGGCCGTGCCGTCGTGGTTGGACGGGGTGATCTCGCCGGACTCCAGCTTGGTTTTGCCGCTGTAGGTGAGGACGCGGTACGAGAAGCCGGCGGGCAGCGCGAGGATGCCCTGGGGGTCGGGGAGGAGCGGGCCGTAGCCGACCCCGCCGCCCTGCACGTCCGGGTCGTCGCCCGTGGTCTCGGTGTCCTGGGACGCGAGAGCACCGGGCGTGGTGGCGAAGGCACCGACGCTGCCGACCAGTGCGACACCGGCGCCGGTGATCGCTGAGCGTCTGGCGAAGTCCCTACGGGTGAGCGACATGCTGTCTCCTGTGACAGTGGAGTGGGACCGTGGCGGTGGAGGGTGACCGGTGGGCGGAGTGAGCCTCGGGCGACACGGTTGCGCTCATGCCTGAACGCCCGCTGAACACGAGCCGACGTCCCGGGCCTCCTTCCGTAAACCCGTTCGGATCGGCACGCCGGATCCGTTCGCATCCGCGCCCGTCCGGGCCAACGGCGCACCCGTACGGCCCAGCAAACCTGGCGTCCGGACGGACGGCTGGAAGAATCTTCGTAAAATAGACACCACCGACCCGCACTACTCCTGGGAGGCGAGCCGCAGTGGACGCACGTCAGGCGCGCCGCCTCCATGAAGACCGGCTGATGGCCATGGCCAACGTGACCGGAGTCGGAATCGGAGAGGACGAGAGCTCGGGTGAGGACGTGATCGTCGTCTTCGTCACCCACAAGGTCCCCCGTGACCGCCTCCGTCCCGAGGACGTGATCCCGGACGACCTCGAGGGTGTGCCGGTCCGCGTCCTCGGGATGGGCGGGGACGACGGGCAGGACGGGCAGGACGGCACCGAGGAGCAGGACGAGGGCTAGGCCCCAGGCCTGTCCGGCCCTGGGGACATCCTTGACTCCGGCACCGGCCGAACGAGGTCCGACTCCGGCTCCGGCACCGGACGGGCCGGCACCGGCGCCGGGCGCCCTGGCTCCGGAGCCGGACGGTGACTCAACCCCCTTGTTGCGACCGGGCCTTGAACGCCGCCTTGCGGGCCTGCTTGGCGACCTTCTTGTCCGGGTGGAGCCGCCCCATGGCCTCGAGGACGTCCGGGGTGGCCGGGTGGTCGACGCGCCAGGCGGCGGTGAAGAAGCTGCTGTGCTGCGCCGCCAGCCCCTCGACGAGGGCGCGGAGTTCCTCCGAGTTGCCCTCCGCCGCCAGCTGGGCGGCGATCGTGTCGACGGTCAGCCAGAAGACCATGTCCTCGGACGGCGCGGGCACGTCCGGGGCGCCCCGCTCCGTGAGCCACACCCGTGCGAGTCCGCCCAGCTCGGCGTCGTCGAGCACCTCGCGCAACGCCGGCGAGGCTTCCGTGCCGACCAGCGACAGGGCCTGCTGGCAGCGCAGCCGCCGCAGCGGGGCGCCCGCGTCCAGGCCACGGGCCGCGGCGAGCAACTCCCGTGCGGCTTCGAGGGGTTCGCGCCGGGCGAGCCACTGCTCGGTCTCGGCCTGAGCGGCCGCGGGCGGAAACGTGGACGTGCCGTCGAGCAGTACGTCCGCACCCTTGTCCGCCAGGTCCCCCACCGCCGGCGCCACGAGCCCCGCCTCCAGCAGGCGGGCCCGGACGCCGTACAGCCCGAGCGGGGTGAGCCGCACCATCCCGTACCGCGAGACGTCCGTGTCGTCGACCGGCGACGCGGGTTCCTCCTCGGCGTCGGCCATCAGCGCCTCGTCGACGGGCTGGAAGTCGACGAGCCCGACGGGCTCCAGGAGCCGGAACTGGTCGTCGAGGCGCATCATCGCGTCCGACACCTGCTCCAGGACGTCGTTGGTGGGCTCTCCCATGTCGTCCGGCACGATCATCGACGCGGCGAGCGCGGGCAGCGGCACCGGCTCCTCGCCGGGGCCGTCCTCGTTGACGGTCAGCAGATAGAGGTTGCCGAGCACGCCGTCGAGGAACTCGGCCTCCGCCTCCGGGTCCCAGTCGAGCTCGGAGAGGTCGATCTCGCCGCCGCCGTCCATGGCTTCCACGAGATCGTCGAGATCGGGCACGCTCGCGTCGGCGAGCGCCGTCTCCAGCGCGCCGAGCCACAGGCCCAGTACGTCCCGTGGCGCCCCGGAGGTGACGAGCTCCAGGTCCGCGCCCGGCGCGACCGTGCCCTCCTCCTCGTCCACCACGTCGACGAGACCGGTGTCGACGGCCACCCGCCACGCCTCACTCGCGAAGGCGGCGGCGTCCTCACCTTCGAGGCCGAGTTCCCGAGCCGCGCCCGGCAGCTGCTCCTCGACGAGTTCGCCACCGGCTCCGACCCGGGTGTCCGGGCCGGCCCAGCGGGCGAGTCGCACGGCACGCGCGAGCAGAGGCGCGGCGAGCGCGTCTCGCGCGAGCTCCGCTTCGGAGCGCAGCCGCACCGGCGGGAGGGGGGAGCTGTCTGACATCGGCTGGTTCTCCTCGGGACGTACACGGGTCCACGGGACGTCCCGGACATCGCGTACCGGCCGCCCCGGAAATGCAGCTTCAGCCTAGACGGATTTCCACCCATGCCGCCCAGTTCATGAACCTGTCAGAAGCCAGTAATCCGGGAAACCTTGACAACTGCCCTGGCCACACACGAGATTGACGCGCGTAGAAACTCCCGGGTAGCTCCCCCATGGCTACCCGGGTCAGTTTCTACGCGCGTCGCCACCGCCGCACCGGTTGTGTGTCTCTGCTGCTCCATCCTCGTCCCGGCGCCCACGTACGTTCCGGAGTGATCCCGTTGCCGAGCAAGTCTTCCGCGCGCACAGCCGCGCTCACCGTCGCCGCCATCTGTTCCACGGTCTCCGCCGTGGTGTTCACCTCACCCGCCCAGGCGGACGCCGTCGCCGTCCACGACATCCAGGGCGGTACCCGGATATCCCCGCTCGCGGGCCAGCAGGTCACGGACGTGACCGGCATCGTGACGGGTGTACGAACCTACGGTTCGTCCCGGGGCTTCTGGCTCCAGGACCCGGCCGCGGACGACAGCCCGGCCACCAGTGAGGGCATCTTCGTCTTCACCGGCTCCACGCCGACTGTGGCCGTCGGGGACTCGGTGAAGGTCTCCGGCACGGTCACGGAGTTCGTGCCGGGCGGCGCCTCCTCGGGCAACCAGTCGGTCACGCAGATCACCAAGCCGACGGTGACGGTGGTGTCGAGCGGCAACGCGCTGCCGGCGGCCACGGTCATCAACAGCCGTTCCGTACCGGACGCGTACACGCCCGCGGGCGACTCGGCGGCGAAGGGTTCCGTCAATGGGCTCGCCCTGCAGCCGAAGAAGTACGCCCTCGACTTCTACGAGTCCCTCGAGGGCATGAACGTCAAGATCGGTTCGTCCCGCGTGGTCACCGCGACCGACCCGTTCTCCGAGCTGTGGGTGACGGTGAAGCCGTACGAGAACCCGAACCGCCGCGGCGGCACCGTCTACGGCTCGTACAGCTCGCAGAACACCGGCCGGCTGCAGATCCAGTCGCTGGTCCCGACCGCCACGCAGCCGTTCCCGACGGCGAACGTCGGCGACACCCTCAAGGGCACCACCGAGGGCCCGCTCGACTACACGCAGTTCGGCGGCTACACGCTGACCGCCCGCACACTGGGCACGGTCGCCGACGGCGGCCTGAAGCGCGAGACGACCCGCAAGCAGGCGCGCGACGAGCTGGCGGTGGCGACGTACAACGTCGAGAACCTCGACCCGACGGACGACTCCTTCGCCGACCACGCGGCCGCGATCGTGAACAACCTGCGATCGCCCGACATCGTGTCCCTGGAGGAGATCCAGGACAACAACGGCGCGAAGAACGACGGCACGGTCGCCGCCGACCAGACCATGCGGAAGCTGGTCGACGCGATCGCGGCGGCGGGCGGCCCGGCGTACGACTGGCGGTCCATCGACCCGGTCGACCTCGCGGACGGCGGCGAGCCGGGCGGCAACATCCGGCAGGTCTTCCTCTTCAACCCGGCGCGCGTCTCCTTCACCGACCGGGCGGGCGGCGACGCGACGACCGCCGTGGGCGTCACGAAGGCGAACGGCAAGGCACGCCTGACCCTGTCCCCGGGGCGTATCGACCCGGCGGGCGAGGCGTGGAAGAACAGCCGCAAGCCGCTGGCGGGCGAGTTCGTCTTCCGCGGCAAGACCGTGTTCGTCATCGCGAACCACTTCTCGTCGAAGGGCGGCGATCAGGCGCTGCACTCCCAGTACCAGCCGCCGGTCCGCTCCTCGGAGACCCAGCGCCACCTCCAGGCGACCGCGGTGAACGCCTTCGTCAAGGACATCCTCGCGGCGCAGAAGAGCGCGGACGTCGTCACGCTCGGCGACATGAACGACTTCGAGTTCTCCGAGACGACGAAGCTTCTGGAGAGTGACGGCGCTCTCTGGTCGGCCGTCAAGTCCCTGCCGAAGAGCGAGCGTTACAGCTACGACTTCCAGGGCAACAGCCAGGTCCTCGACCAGATCCTGATCAGCCCGTCGATCCGCAGGGACTGCGACTTCAGCTACGACAGCGTCCACATCAACGCCGAGTTCGCCGACCAGATCAGCGACCACGACCCGCAGGTGCTGCGCTTCGAGCCGTAGTGCCGTAAGTGCCGTAGTTCCTGCGCGCGGACGAGCCCGGCCCCGTCGTCCGGGGGGCCGGGCTCGTTCCCTGCTCGCTCGCTTTCGAATGCGCGGGCGCGGGCTCAGCCGCCGAACACCCCGTTCAGCCAGCCCTGCCAGGCGAGTTCGTTGCGCTCGGCGTCGGCGTCCGGGGCGAAGTCGTGGATGCTGACGCCGACCATGTAGCCCCAGTGGTTGCGGCCGAAGAAGCGGATGAGCGCGGTGTCGGTGCGCAGTCCGATGAAGTACGGGTTGCGGTAGTCGACCGAGGCGTCGAGGGGCTGTCCATCGGGGCCCTGTGCCTGGACACGCGCACCCTCGCTGGTGTCGTCCGCGAGGCCGAGCGCCCGGCCGACGGCGGCGAACGCATCCGACGCCTTGGACGCCTCGGGCCCGTCGAACGTGGCGAAGGCGACCGGTCGGCCGTCGAAGTGCGTCAGGTACTGGCGCAGGGTGTGCAGGTAGAAGTCGGTGTGCTTGCTCGCACCGTCGTACTGGTTGTCCCAGTCGTCAACGAAGATGCCGCTGTGCACGTACCGCACCCAGGCGCGGCGGCCCTCGTCGCGCGGCTCGATGGTGTAGTCGAGCTGGTTGAGGGTCTGCTCGGAGATGCCCTCGACGTCCTCGACGCGGTTGGTGAACCGGTGCGGCGGGTCCCAGGCGGTCACGGTGGACCCGAAGGGGCCCTTGCCGCCCTCGCGCGGCTCGGGGGCCTCCATCGGCCACAGCCAGCCGCCTGTGCCGCTGGTGACGGCATCCCACACCTGCTCGGGCGTGGCGTCGACCTCGAACTCGCTGGTGATCTCGAATTCCTTGGACATGATGGGCTCCTGTGCGTCAAGGCAGCTTGTCATTGGGGGAGTTCGGGGGCCTCGGGCTCCGTGACCTGGGGATGGTCGACCTGGGGCTCGTCGGCCTGGGGTTTGACCGTGGGGTGGACGGCGACGACGATCCGGTGGCTGCGGCCGCCCTCGGCGTGGGGCGCGTCGTACTTGCGGATGAGCGCGCTCACGCCCGCCGTCAGTTCCTCGATGAACGCGGCCCGGTCCGCGGCCGAGGCGAAGCGCACCTCGCCGTCGAGCGCGTACGTCGCCAGCCGCTTGCGGGCCTTGGCCGCACCCGTGATGAGCGAACCGACGTCCCGGACCAGCCGGGCACCGAGCGCCAGCAGCCAGCGCGCCGAGAGCTGGTCCCGGAAGCGGTCCGGGTCGGGCTGCACGGAGGCGAGGGCTAGCGGCGAGATGACATACGACGCGGCGGTCGCGCGCATCAGCCGCTCGGTGACGTTGCCCTTGCGGCGCTCGCCCGCGAGCTCGACCAGGCCGTGCCGCTCCAGTGCCTTGAGGTGGTAGTTCACCTTCTGACGTGGCAGCCCGACCTTGCCGGCCAGCATGGTGGCCGACGCCGGGCCGGCTGCCAGCTCGGCGAGCAGCTGGGCCCTCATGGGGTCCAGGGAGGCGGCGGCTGCGGCCGGGTCCTCGATCACGGTGACGTCCAACATGACTCCACCCTTCCACCGAAAACTTTTTTTGTCCAGACGGTTCCAGTGTTCGGTGAGAAGGGGCTGCGCCAACGGGGCTGCGCTACGCCTGGTGCGGTGCGCGAGGAGTCACTCGGGGACGGGGCCGAGCACGAGTACATACCCGACCCGACGCGGTCGCCGACGACAAGGCGTACTCGTCCCGCGCCGACCGCGCCTACCTGCGTAAACGCCAGATCAAAGCCGTGATTCCGGAGAAGGTCGACAAGGCCGCCGACCACAAGAAGAAAGACCGGCGCGGTCGGCGCTCGCTCGGCCGCCGGCCCCGCCCTGATCCCGGCACTCGCCCTCTAGTGCTTCGCCAGTACAGCCACTCCAGGCCCGCTCAGCCGGGCCAGGGCCGCTGCGTGACGGCCGGCGACGAGGAGCAGAAGGGCAGCGATCGGTCCCTCGACCACGGCGTCGCCGCCCTCCCCGGCGGACCAGTCCGTGTCGGTGGCCACAAGGCGCAAGCCCCGCAGCCGCTTGCGGGCATGGAAGGGGAAGCCCATCCGCCAGACGTGCTCGGTGGAGTGGCGGGCTGCCTCCAACGGCATGGGGCGATCGATGCCGAGCGGTACGGCGATGTCCTGGCCGTGGACCAGGACGTCCATCATGGCGTCGGCGAGCTTCTGGCCCGGCGCCAGGCGCCGGGAGCCCGATGCCGCCCTCAGTTCGGTGACGAGGTCGGCCGGGGGGCGGACCGCTTCCCGGCGAGTGACGTTGTCGACGAAGCGGTCGAAGTTGCCGCGGGCCTGGACGACGTCCCACAGCACTGGCGCAAGTCGGGCCCGCGGAGCGAGGCTCAGATGTGCGGCCACATGCCGCACGGTCCACCCCTCGCACAGCGACGGGCACGCCCACTGCTCAGGGGTCAGCGAGACCAAGAGGTCGGCCAGGTCGGCCCGCTCCTCGTCGATGACCCTCCACATCGCCGCCTTGTGCATGCCCGCCATGACCGCCCCCAGAGGTGAAGTCGGTACGATGCTCTGACCAAAGTAGTCAGTATCTCTGACTACCTTCCCACTCAAATTAGTCAGAAGCTCTGACCAGTGTCAAGGAGTCGTAGTCGCATGACCGACGAGGTCAACATCGGAGTCCTGCTCTTCGTCGCCTACCGGGCGATGGAAAACCGGGCCTTCGCCGCGGTCGCGGCGGCGGGGTACGAAGACATCACCCCTGCACAGGGCAAGCTCCTGCAGCGCGTCGACGAGGACGGCTCCCGCCTCAGCGAGCTCGCCGAGTCCGCCCAGGTGACCAAGCAGACCGCCGGCTACCTGGTCGACCAGTTGGAGCGCGGCGGCTATGTGGAACGCTGCCCGGATCCCGGCGACGCCCGAGCCCGTCTGGTCCGCCTCACCGGCAAGGCTCGTGACCTGCTCCCCATCGGCGCTGCGGCGGTTTCCGAGGTCGAGGCCGAGTGGACCTCCTACCTGGGTAAACGTCGGATGGAGCAGCTCCGCGACACCCTCACCAGGCTTCGCGAGATCACCGACCCCTATATCGACCGCTGACCGCGACCGCCGACCGCGACCGCTGACACCGGCCGCCGCCCCGGTCGTCACGACCGACCGATCGCACCGACCGCAGCCACGGCCGGCAGCGTGATGGGAGAGGCCAAGATGCCCGAATACTCACTGGCTCTGAGCGATCCGGAGATCGCTCGCTACCAACTCATGGCCGACATGGCCGAGCAGAGAGAACGCGGCCTCTGGACCGCCGCCGGGGCGGTCCCAGGCGCGCGGATCGCCGACGTGGGCTGCGGACCGGGCGCCATAGCGGCACGGCTGGCGACCATGGCCGCTCCGGACGGCGCAGTGTGGGCCGTCGACCGGGACAGGGATGCCTTGGCCGTCGCCGACGCACTCGCCGAACGATCCGGCGTGCGGGTGCATACCGTGAGGGGATCCGCCGATGCCACGGGACTGGCCCCGGGCACGTGCGACCTGGTGATGCTCAGGCACGTCCTGGCGCACAACGGCGGCCGCGAACAGGAGATCGTGGACCACCTCGCCGGGCTGGCCAAGCCCGGCGGCGCGGTCTACCTCGCCGACATCGACGCGGACTCCTCTCGCATGCGCGGGGTCGGCGATCCCGCGTTCCAGGAGATGGAGGACTGCTACCGCGAACTGCACCGGCTCCGGGGCAACGATCTGACCGTCGGCACCCGGCTCGACGAACTGCTCACCACGGCCGGCCTGGAAGTCGTCGCCTTCCAGGGCCACATCGACATCGTCAAGCCACCGCCGGGCATGCGCGGCCCGGTCTGGGCAGCCCGGGACGCCCTGGTCGCCGACGGCCTGGTCACACCTGCCGACATCGCCCACTGGGACGAGGCGTTCCGGCACGCAGAAAAGGACGGGACCGAGATCAGGTTCTTCGCCGCCGTCTTCGTCGCCTTCGGTCGGCGACCCATACCTTGATCACGACTGGGGACAGGCCCTGGGGGTGTCGTTCTGGATCACGCCGGATCAGGTCGCGGCATCATGGGGGTCCCTCCGCTCATGGGGTCCCCTGGGTGATCCGAACGACACCCCCTGGGTGTCAGTGCCGGCCGACGGCGCCGCGGAGGCCACTCGTGCGGCGCGCGCCGAGCGCGTCGGCGAGGCCACCGGAGCGACGGGGGACGATCCTGCCCAGGCCCTTGGCGCCGCGGAGCCGCATGGCACGGAGGCCGTGCTTACGGTGCAGCCCCATACGGCCGAGGCCGAAACCACTGGTGCCTCCGCGGCCGATGGCGCGCTTCAGGGCACTGGTGTGGCGGCGCCCCACGAGGGCGTGGCGCCCGGTGAGCTGGCGGTGGCCGGTGAGGTAGCGATGGCCGTGGGGCCGACGGCGCAGCATCCCTGCCGCGACCACGGCTCCGGCTCCGGCGACCAGGGCGGCGGTCGCGGTGGTACGCACGGGCCGCGGCACTTCCTGAACGGCGTGCCCGGCTCGCGCCGCCTTGTCCTGCACGGCATGCCCGGCCCCGGAAGCCTTGCCCTTGAGTTCGGCGCCCCGCGCTCGCGCGCGACCCCGTACATCCGCCTTGGCGGCCAGCTCCTCCACGGTGTCGCCCAGCTGCTGACGGGTCTGCGCGATCTGCTGCCGCAGCTCGTCCGGGCCCTTGGCTCCACGGCCCGCCGTCCGGGCGCCCTCCTCGGCGCCGGCGGTCTGCGGGGTCTCCGAAGTCTCCGAGGTCTCCGGGGCACCGGCGGCGCCGGCGCCAGTGGCCTCGGCCGGCTCAGCAGCCTCCATGCCCTTCTTGTCCTTCCTCTCCTTCATCGATGCGCCCTTTCCTTGATCTCGTCGACATCGGCCCGGACGCTGTTGAGGGTCTCCTCGGGGAGGGGCGGCGCGGCGCGGCCCAGCTGGGCGCGGCCGGTCAAGCCCAGTACGCCGGCGAGCGCGAAGAGCACGCCCGCGACAATGAGCGCGGACGCCCACACCGACAGCTCTAGGGAGAGCGCGGCGACACCGGCGCCGGCCAGGGCCATCAGGCCCACATACGCGACGGCTCCGGCCGCACCGAGCAGCCCGCCACCGCGTCCCGCGCGCCGGCCCTTCTGCGCCAGCTCCTCCTTCGCGAGCCGCACTTCCTGCCGTACCAGCTCGGAGAGCTGTTCGGTGGCCTGTCCGACGAGCTCGCCAACCGAGTGGTGTTCTTCCGGCAGCCGGTGGATGGTCCCGGTCACGGCGTCCCACCTCCTCTCGTCTCGGGATCTCCGAGTACCCCGCCGAGCCGCCGCTATCCCTGTCCGGCTTCGCGGCCGTCCAGCCGCGCCAGCTGGCTCTGGAACCAGTCGAGCCGGGCCTGGAGGAGCGCGGCCTCGGCGACCAGCTCGGACACGCCGAGCCCCTGGGGCAGATCGGCCGCCGCCAGGTCGGCACCGGCGAGCCGGTCACCGTGACCGGCCCGTACCCGCAGCCCTTCTCCGCCCAGCCGTGCGAAGGTCGCCAGGGACACGGACGGACGACCGCGTACGCATCCGGCGCAGGCCGCCGCCAGGGCCCGCCAGCCGGGCTTTCCCCACCCCGCGTCGGCCAGCGCCACGGCCGCGGCGCCGCAGGCGCAGGGGCCGACCGTGGCGGTACGGACCCGCTGGCGCGCGTATCGGAACCCGCGCTCGAAGCGGATGTACGCACCGAGGACGGTCACTTCCAGAAGTACGGCGTTCCGGTGCTCGGCGGTGCAGAGCATCGCCTCCGCCGCCGTGCGGTCGTGCACACAGTGGAAGCCGCAGTCGCAGCGGCGGTGCGGCGCCCGGTGCCGTCGCCCGTACACACACCCCGCCTCGTCGAGCACCTCGTACGGCAGCGCGGCGCCCAGCGACACACCGGTGAACCCGGCCCGGGTGCCGTCCTGCGACAGCATCGGGTGGGCGACCTTGAATCCGGTGGGCGGCTCCGCCGGACGTTCCTCGGGGAGCCGCACCCTCATCGTGCGACCGGAACCTCTTCGGCGGCGGGCTCCAACTCCCCGATCTCCCCGATCTCCTCAGGGAGTCGCAGCTCCTCGTCCGTTACCCGCGGCTGCTCTTCCGCGACTCCGGTGGCGAGCGCCTTACCCAGCCTCATAACGCCTCCCGTGACCGACAGCCAACTACCGTCCTCGCCATGGTGACGTATCAAGGGCGCCTTGGCACCAGGGCCTCGGCGCCGTGCTGCTCGGGCGCGCAGCACTTTACGTAGCAGGCCTGAGCAGTACTTCGTAGAAGAATTAAGTGGAGCTTCACGGTGGTGCTGTCGACACTACGTCCATGACGACTTCGCGCCCCGCTCCCTTCGGCCGCGCCCTCTGCGCGATGATCACGCCGTTCACCGCCTCCGGGGCGCTGGACCTCGACGGCGCGCAACGGCTCGCCGACCGGCTGGTGGCCGGGGGCTGCGACGGCCTGGTCCTGTCCGGTACGACGGGCGAGTCGCCCACCACCTCGGACACGGAGAAGGCCGAGCTCGTGCGCGCGGTCCGCGAGGCGGTCGGCGACCGGGCGCACATCGTCGCGGGCGTCGGCACAGCCGACACGCGGCACACCGTGGAGCTCGCCCTGGCGGCCGAAAAGGCGGGCGCGGACGGCCTGTTGGCGGTCACACCGTACTACAGCAGACCCCCGCAGGACGCCGTCGAGGCCCACTTCCGCGAGCTCGCCGATGCCTGTGGGCTGCCGCTCGTTCTGTACGACATCCCCGGCCGTACCGGCACCCGCATCGAGCCGGAGACCATGGTCCGCCTCGCGGAGCACCCGAGGATCACGGCGGTGAAGGACTGCGCCTACGACCTGCTGGGCACCCAGAAGGTACTGGCGGAGACGGAGTTGGCGTACTACACGGGCTGCGACGAGTACGCGCTCGCGCTGTACGCGATCGGTGGTTCCGGCTACATCAGTACGGTGGCCAATGTGACGCCGCGTCACTTCCGAGCGATCATCGACGCGTTCGACGCGGGGGAGACGGACGAGGCCGCCCGGCTTCAGCGACTCACCATTCCGCTCACGGAGTTGATGATGGGCTTGGGGCTTCCCGGCACCGTGACAGCGAAGGCGATCCTCAACAGCCTCTCTCTGCCCGCCGGGCCGGTGCGCGCACCGCTGCGGCCCGCCGGCCGCGAGGCGGTCGACGGGCTGCTTGCGGCGTTCGAGGACCTGGTCAGCGCTCGCTGAACATCGGCGTCCAGCGGCCCGGGGTCACGGCCGAGGCCTTGCGGAAGTCGCTGAGCGGGACGACCTTGTCGCTGCCGATGGTGACCAGCAGGAGCTGGTTGCGGAATTCGTTCTTGCCGTCGCACTTCTTGGGATCGCATCCCCAGATGACGAGCCGCTTGTCGTCGGCCCAGGCGAGCGGCGTCTGCCCTCCGGCCACCTTGGTGACCACCTTGCCGGTGTAGGCGTCGAGGACCGCACCACCGTCCGCCGCGACGAGCTTGCCGTTCGGGGACACTCCCGCGTCGCTGATCCAGTGTGTGTACTTCTCGTTCGCGGGCTTGTCGACCTCGTTGCCCTTGAAGTCGTAGTACTGCATGTGGGGCTCGGTGGTGAGCCCCGAGTAGACCAGCTTGCCGTCGTGGCTGAAGCCGAAGTCCTGGCGGACGTTGAGGTCCTGGGCCTCGTACGAGACAGCGCTCCACGAGCTTTCGCCGGAGTCCACGTCGATGACGTAGAAGCCGGTCCGGCTCGACTCGCCCCACTGGGGCATCCAGTCGTTGTTCTTGCCGTCGCCGTCGCTGTCGTAGTCCCCCTTGTACAGCAGGTCCGGGTTCTTGCCGTACGTCGTCGCGACGAGCTTGCTGCCGTCGGGCGAGAACTCGACACCCGCGACCCCCCGGTCGACCGGGATCCAGCGCTCGACCTTGCCGGTGAGCAGGTCGAGCAGGCCGATTCGCTTGGCCGGGAGGTCCTTCTCCAGGACGGCGGCGGTGCGCATGCCGGGGGCGACGTCGATGAAGGACCACTTGGTGGTCTTCTCGTACCTGCCCGTCTTCTGGTTCAGGAGCCAGTAGTCGCGGACGTGGACGGCGCGGTCCTTCGTCTGCTTGTCGATGCTCCAGGTGTAGTACGCGGCCAGCGCGGTGTCACCGGCCGCGATCAGGGCGCGGGGCGGCGACTGGTCGGGGTGGGCGATGATGTCGCTCTGGTTCTTCTCGCTCGCGAGCCGCACGTCGTCCTTGCCGGAGTCCAGCATCGGTACCGACACCGCGATGGCGACCACGGCGGTGGTGGCCGCGGCGAGGGCCGCGAGCCTACGGGTGTGCCGGCGCCGCCGGACGGTCAGCACCCGGTCGGCGAACCCCGGACCGACGGACAGTGGTTCGGCGGCCTGCTCCCGCAGGGAGTCACGGACCAGTTCGTCGACGTTCACGGGCGTACCTCCACGGGCGAGAAGTCACGGGACGGTGCCTCTTCGACGTCCGCGAGGCCGAGCAGGGCCAGTTCGGGCGCGAGGGCGCGCAGCCGGGCGAGCGAGCGGTGGGTGGTGGAGCGCACGGTCCCGACGGAGCAGCCGAGGATCCTGGCCACGTCGGCCTCCGGCAGGTCCTCGAAGTAGCGCAGCACGAGCACGGTCCGCTGCCGCGCGGTGAGCCGCGCCAGCGCCCCGCGCATGACGATCCGCAAATCGGCGGCGGAGGCGGCGTCACCTCCGCCCGTCTTCCCCTCGGGCGGCTCGGCGACGCTCAGCTCCCGCCTGCGCCACTTCAGCCGCCAGCGGCTCACCTGCTGGCGATACAGAATCTGCCGTACGTACGCTTCCGGGTCGTCGATCCGCTGCCACCGCCCCGCGGCCTTGATCAGCGCGTTCTGCAGCAGGTCCTCGGCGGCGTGCCGGTCCCCGCCGCTGAGCAGGACAGCGGTCTTCAACAACGCCGACGACCGGTTCTCCACGAACTCCCGGAAGCGCTCCTGCCCTTGGGCATCCATCGTCACCTTCTCTTCCCCGGCGGGTTCTCCCCCGCTTTCCACCCCTTGTGACGCGCCCGGCCCTCTCCCGCTATGCCTTCGCCGCAGAGAAACTTCCCAGACTCCGCAACTTCCCAGACTCCGCGATTTCCCAGACTCCGCACCGCGCCGCCCCGCAGTGCCACACAGGCGAGCGCCCTCCCACGGTGTCCGTGGGAGGGCGCTCGGTGTGGCGCTGAGCGTGAAGTCGTGCAGCGTCAGTTGTGGCTGTGGAGGACGTCGTTCAGACCGCCCCAGACCGCGTTGTTCGGGCGGGCCTCGACCGTGCCGGTGACCGAGTTGCGGCGGAAGAGGATGTTCGAGGCGCCGGACAGCTCGCGGGCCTTGACGATCTGGCCGTCGGGCATCGTGACCCGGGTGCCGGCGGTGACGTACAGGCCCGCCTCGACCACGCACTCGTCGCCGAGCGCGATCCCGACGCCCGCCTCGGCGCCGATGAGGCAGCGCTCGCCGATGGTGATGCGGACGTTGCCGCCACCGGAGAGGGTGCCCATGGTGGAGGCGCCGCCGCCGATGTCCGAACCGTCGCCGATCACGACGCCGGCCGAGACGCGGCCCTCGATCATCGACGTGCCGAGCGTGCCGGCGTTGAAGTTCACAAAGCCCTCGTGCATGACCGTGGTGCCCTCGGCGAGGTGCGCGCCGAGCCGGACCCGGTCGGCGTCGGCGATGCGTACACCCTTGGGTGCCACGTAGTCGGTCATGCGCGGGAACTTGTCGACGGACGTCACCTGGAGGTGCAGCCCCTCGGCACGGGCGTTCAGCCGGACCTTCTCGAGGTCGTCGACGGGGACCGGGCCGAGCGAGGTCCAGGCCACGTTGGCGAGGTGGGCGAAGATGCCGTCCAGGCTCTGGCCGTGCGGCTTCACCAGGCGGTGCGAGAGCAGGTGCAGCCGCAGGTACGTGTCGTGCGCGTCGAGCGGCTTCTCGTCGAGCGAGGCGATGACCGTGCGGACCGCGACCACCTCGACGCCACGGCGGGCGTCCGGCCCGACCGCCGCCGTCGCGCCTGTGCCGAGCAGCTCAGCGGCCCGCTCGGCGGACAGCCGCTCCGTGCCGGCCGGGCCGGGCTCGGCGACGAGCTCGGGGGCGGGGAACCAGGTGTCGAGAACGGTGCCGTCGGCGGCGACCGTGGCGAGGCCGGCGGCGACGGCGCCGGTGGTGCGAGAAGCAGTCGTGTCGGTCATGGGTGAAACCTAACCGGCCGGGGCCGCCAGGGGCTAACCGGTGCGCCCGGCATCTCACGTGCCGGGCGCACCAAGGTCGGCGTCAGGGGCGCTCGCCCTTTTTGCCGACCACCGCCATGGCCAGCCGGGCACCGCTGATGACGACGTCCCCCTTCTTCCACTCCTCGGTGCCCCTCCGGGCCACCAGCCGATGACCGCTGTAGAGGTAGGTGCCGGGATTCAGGAGGAATTCGTTCCGGTCCACCATCGTGTCCTTGCTCGGCAGGTACAGCGCGATGGCGTCGCGCCCCGCCGCGTCCTGGACCTGTGCGGCCCGCAGGCCGGGAATCGTGGCCATGGCCCGGTAGACCTTGGCGAGATCCTCGGCGTCGTACGCGTACGCCCGGCTGACGACCGCGGTGAGGGCGCGGTACTCGTGTTCGGTACGGGTCTCGGACTCGTCGGTGGCGTAGAAGAACTTGCGTGCCTTCTCCCGGATCTTCTTCGGGTCGTCGGGCAGGCTCTTGAGGAACTCGTACTCCTCCCTGGGCGAGTGGTCGTCCCCGGCCCGCCCGTCCTCCATGGAGGGATCGGCGTACTTCATCCAGTCCTCGCCCGTCTGCGGCCCCGGCTGCTCGTCGTCGGTGATGTTCACTTCGACGGACTTGACGTAGATCCACTGGCCGTCGCGCGCGGTGACCGAGGGGCCGGCCGCGATCACGTCCGCGGCCTCGTTCAGCAGGTCCTTGGCGCTGCCCAGTTCCAGGAAGTACGTCGGCTGGGCGCCGGGCTGCGCATCACGCCCGTCGCTCACCACCTGGGTGCCGAGCACCGCCGCCACCGTGATCGCGGCGGCCGCCCCCACCGCGGCGAGCCGCCAGTCGGCGCGAATTCTCCGGCTCCGACGGCCGCGCGCCGCCTCCCGCAGCAGCAGCTCACGCCCGGGGGCGAGCCTGCCGCGCCGGGGTACGGGAGCCTCGGCCCTCAGTTCACGAACCGCCGTCATCTCGTCCATGGCTAGACCACCTCCGTGGCGTCGATCGTGAATGCGGGGTCGGCGCCGAGGGCCGAACGCACCTTGCGGCGGGCGCGGTTGAGCCGGGACCGGACGGTGCCCACAGGGATGTCGAGCGCCTCGGCGACCTCCACATACGTCAGGTCCGCCCAGGCGACGAGCAGCAGCACATGCCGGTCCCCCGCCGGAAGTGCCGCCAGGGCGCCGGCGAGCGGTCGCTGCGCCGCGACCCTGCTCTCCGTCTCCTCGACCCAGGAGGCCGCGACGGGGTCGTGCCCGGTCCGCGCCAGCGCCTTGAGCGCCCGGACCTCGGCGCGGCGCTGCTTGCCGATGAGGTTGCCCGCGATGCCGTAGAGCCAGGGGCGCGCGTTGGTGCGCGTCAGGTCGTAGCGGCCGCGGATACGGAACGCCGTGAGGAAGGTGTCCGCGGTGATGTCGTCCGCCATGCCGTCGCCGAGGCGACGGGACACGTAGCGGTGGATGTCCGGCGCGTGCCGGTCGTAGAGCCGGGCGAAGAGCTCCGGTTGTTCCAGCGACTGGGCGACGACCTCCGCGTCGTCCCCGGCCTGTCGGTCCTGCAGGTCCTGCCGGCCCTGCCCGTCCCGCCCGTCCGGCGTGCGCGCCTCCGGTTGCGGTGGTCCCGTCACAAGGCCTCCCCCTGCTTCGTCATGCCGAGCTTGTCACCCGCTGTTCCCCGATGGGCGGCAGAAGGTTCACGGCACCTGGGCACCGCACAGCAAGGGCTCAGGGGATGACCCGGGCCAGCACCTCCCGGGCGTACTCCTCGTCGTACGCCGCCCCCGTCAGCAGCACCTGCAGACAGATCCCGTCCAGCAGCGCGACCAGCGCCCGCGCGGTGACCGGGTCCGTGCGGCGGCTGATGCATTCGGCCAGTTCCTGGCACCACTCGGCGGCGACGGACCGCAGGGCGGGGCGGCGGAGGGCTGCGAGGTAGAGCTCGTACTCGAGTTCCACCCCCGTACGGTCGCCCGCGAGCCATTCGCCCACCAGGCCGGCGAGTTCACCGGCCAGATCGGTCCCGGGGTCCTCCAGCGCGCCGCGCGCGGCGACCACCTTGGCGAAGCCCTCGTTCGCCTGCCGCAGCGCGGCGACCATCAGCTCGTCGAGGGTCTTGAAGTGGTAGGTGGTGGAGCCCAGCGGCACATCGGCCTCGGCCGCGACGGAGCGGTGGCTCAGCCCGCCGATGCCCTTGGCGCCCACGACCCGGATGGCCGCGTCGATGATCCGCTGGCGCCGCTCGGGGTCGTAGCGTCTGGCCATCAGTGCGCCCCGCCCAGGTTCAGCACCACGACGCCGCCGATGATCAGCGCGATCCCGGTCAGCTTCGCGGCGCTCAGCCCTTCCCCCAGGAACACCATGCCGATCGCGGCGATGGCAGCCGTGCCGACTCCGGCCCAGATCGCGTACGCCGTGCCGACCGAGACGGTCTTCAGCGTCTGGGCGAGCAGCACGAAGGCGATCGCGTATCCGAGCACGGTCAGCAGCGAGGGCCACAACCTGCTGAAGCCGTCGGTGTACTTCATCGCCGTCGTGGCGGCCACCTCGGCCGCGATGGCTCCGGTGAGCAGTGCGTATCCCATGCGTACGAGTGTACACATCGATGCGTACACCTGTACACAAAGGGGGGCGGGAAGGACCGGCACGAAACAGATCCCGGGCAGCGCGTCGGCCGCACCACCTGTGCGGATGTGCGCACAAGCGGCGCTCGATTGCGCACTTTCCCTATGGCGTATGGAAGTTACCGACGGTTACGGTGCGGCTCGCCGGAACGCCGTCGTCCCATGGGAGAGAACATGAGTACAGCAGTCCCCCGCCGTCACGGGCGGTGGCCGCGCGCACTCGCCGCCGGAGCCCTCGGCGCGGCCGTGCTGACCGCGGCGCCCTCGGCCGACGGAGCGTCGGCCCGTACCGGGGCCCCGGCCCGCACCGAGTCCCCGGTGGCCTCCACGTCCCCGGTCACCGGAGTCACCGAGACCAAGGTCTCCGTACGGATCCCGCTGCCCGCCTCGGTCGGCAGCCGCCCGGCGCAGTGCGACTGGCTGTCCTATCTGCGCTACCGCTCCTCGGGCGGCCCGTCGAAGTCCGCCGAGGCGGACAGGATCCTGGTCGCCCAGCCCGGCATCCTGGAGGGCGCGGGTGCCTTCGACAGCGTGGCCCGCAACACGGTGAAGGCGGCGGCCGAGAAGGGTCAGCACATCGAGTTCTGGGCGCTGGACCGCCGCTCCAACTGCCTTGAGGACAACACCGGGATCGCGACGGGCGACGCCACCAAGGCCGTCGACTACTACTACCGCGGCAAGCGGGTGGACGGGCGCAAGTTCGACGGCTTCCTGAAGAGCGATCAGGTGCGATGGCTCGCCGAGGTCGGCCTGGAGCGGACCGTCCGTGACCAGTACGACCTGCTCGCCGCCGAACTGCCCGACCAGAAGCTGCGCAAGGAAAAGGTGATGTGCGGCGGGCATTCGCTCGGCGGCGTCCTCACCGGTGTCTTCGCCACCTGGGACTTCGACGGGAACAAGGCGACGAAGGCGGACGCCGGCTTCAACCAGTGCGCGGGATACTTCGCGCTGGACACGACGATCGCCACCAACCTGGATGATCTCAACGGCAGTTCGGGCACCCTCAACGGCAGCGTCCTGCCCGAGGGCACCGTCCCGGACACGGGCCTCGGCTTCACCGCCCTACAGGCCGGTCTCCGCAGCGGCGTGCTGCCCCGCTTCCTGGCCCTGCCCGTGGTGCTCAACCCCGAGACGATGAACCTGCTCGCGATCGGCGGCCTCGCCGCACGGGTCGCCCCGGGCGCCGAGTCCGAGCTCCTCGGCACCGTCCCGTCGAACGTCAACATCGAGACCACGTCCCGCACCATGTTCTCCAAGAACGCGGCCACGTTCCTGACCGGCAAGCCCTCCATCCGCGACTTCCGGCTCACCAACGCGGCCGTCCTGGGCACCTTCATGGACGACAACTCGGCGCCGCTGTCCTTCATCCAGTCCAGTGTGGGCCTCTTCGACGGCGGCAGGATCGTGGACAAGAACTTCCCGCTCTCGAACGACGTGCAGGGCTCGCCCGCCCTGTTCGGTACGGAGCTGAAGGCGATCCCGGACGAGCCGGACGGCCCCCTCTACACCTGGCGGAACTACGACCGGGTGGGCGCGGCGGACGACCCGGTGCACCGCTCGGCCGACGGCACGCCGTTCACCACGGCCGCCAAGGAGGTCACGGACATCGGGGAGTTGGCCCGCAGCCTCTCCGAACAGCCGCTGGACTTCACCGAGGACTACTTCCCGACGAAGCTCGTCACCGATCTCTACCTGGTCGACGAACCGCAGATCGCCGGCCATATGCCCCACACCGAGGGCCTGAAGGCCAATCCCTCCGTCACCTTCGTCGCGGGCGACGGCATCCTGGCCGACCACATCCCCGAGGACAAGAACCCCGTCGTCCTGCCCGGCTACCAGCATCTGGACGTCATCACGGCGGCCCCGGTCCAGAACGACGGAAAGCGCGAACAGATCGCCACGCGCCTGTCGGCGTTCGCCCGCCAGCCCTGAAGCCCCGAATCCCCGAATCCCCGCACCCTGTTGCTCCGATGCTTGGAGTCCAACCGCCCCTCGTACGCGGGCAGTACGACACAGGTGAACCCAACTCCGGTGGTGCGGGCGCGCGCTCGCGCCACCGGCTCTTGAACCGCTGTCAGAATTCTGAAGCGGCCCTCCGAAACCGCTGCTCCGGAGCCACCGGGTCCACTACTGTTTCACCGGCGCGCACCCGGTGTTGCGGCCACAGCCGTTCGTTCCGGGTGTCTGCGTCCTCTGCTTCCTCTCGTGTTCCTCTTATGCCGAGGACACATGACCAATACGCGTCCGCCCCAAGCGACGCCGAGGGAACCGCGCATGCTCGAAAGAAAGCCCGAACCTGCTCCTGAGCAGACCCCGAAGGTGTGGGAAACCGGGCACCTGGACGAATCCCGCATACCCGGGACGCGTCGGCTCTATCTGGCCGGCGCGCTTTTCGTCGCCGTGGTCGCCGCCGCCGTGACCGCGATCTCCCTGTTAGACAGCGGCAGGGACGAGACGTCCCAAGAAGGCGTGGGGCAGACGACCTCCGCCGACGAACCGATCCCGGACTTGTCCATCGAGGCCTCAGCCACGGAGCCCAGCGGAAAGAGCGGCTTCTCCTCTCCGCAGCCCGACGACAGGGCATCCTCGGAGAGTTCCCGCTCCCCCGAGGCTCAGCAGCGCAGCTCCGAGCCCGTCCCCGAGCCGTCGAAGCCCACCGCCTCCGGCAAGCCTCCGGCCAAGGAGCCGTCCGCCCCGCGGAAGTCCGTCCAGGCGGTCAACTATCCCGACCGCTTCTGGCACGTGAGCGGCAGCAGCGTCCGTCTCGACCCGGTCAGTTCGAGCAGTTCCGCCGGGACCAGGCAGGATGCCACCTTCCAGCTCGTCCCGGGCCTCGCGGACTCCGACTGCTATTCCTTCTCCACCGGCGAGGGCGGCTATCTCCGCCACGAAAGCTTCCGCCTCCGTCCCGACAGCGACGACGGCTCGGAGCTCTTCGAGAAGGACGCGACGTTCTGTCCGCGCCAGGCGTCGTACTCCGGCGCCGTCATGCTGGAGTCGGTCAACTACCCCGGCCGCTTCCTGCGCCACCGGGACTTCCAGCTCCGCCTGGACCCCTACGAGTACAGCGGCCTCTATCGGGCCGACACCGCGTTCCGTCTGGTCAAGGGTCTTAGCTGAGCGCCTGCCCGGCCGTGGCAACACCTGTGGCCCCCGGCGTATGCCGGGGGCCACAGAAAAGCGGACCGTCAGGTCCACACCACATTCAGAGCACCAGCAAGGCTCAGACGTTGAAGCCGAGCGCCCGGAGCTGCTCACGGCCATCGTCCGTGATCTTGTCGGGACCCCACGGCGGCATCCACACCCAGTTGATGCGCAGCTCGTTGACCAGGCCGTCCGTGGCGGACTTGGCCTGGTCCTCGATGACGTCGGTGAGCGGACAGGCCGCGGACGTCAGGGTCATGTCGATCGTCGCGATGTTCGCGTCGTCGATGTGGATGCCGTAGATCAGGCCGAGGTTGACGACGTCGATCCCCAGCTCGGGGTCGACGACGTCGTACAGCGCCTCACGGACCTCTTCCTCGGAGGCCGGCTTCATCTCAATGGTCTCGCTCATGCCGTCTTCCTTTCGGCGTCGGCCTCGCCCAGGGCTTGGGCCGTCGCGTCCTTCCAGGCCATCCAGCTCAGCAGCGCGCACTTCACCCGTGCCGGGTACTTGGAGACTCCGGCGAACGCGACCGCGTCCTCCAGGATCTCCTCCATCGCGTCGTCCGGCTCGATGCGGCCCTTGGACTGCATCAGCTCCAGGAAGGTCTCCTGGATCTTCTGCGCCTCGGCGAGCTGCTTGCCGACGAGCAACTCGTTCAGTACGGAGGCCGAGGCCTGGCTGATCGAGCAGCCCTGGCCCTCGTAGCTCACGTCCGTGATCTGCGAGCCCTCGTACTTCACGCGCAGCGTGATCTCGTCACCGCACGTCGGGTTGACGTGGTGCACCTCGGCGTCGCCATCCCGCAGACCACGCCCGTGGGGGTGCTTGTAGTGGTCCAGGATGACTTCCTGGTACATCGAATCCAGCTTCATGCGATCGCTCGCCAATCCCTCAGCCGAAGAAGTTCCGTACGTGCTCCAGGCCTTCCACGAGCGCGTCGATCTCACCCGGCGTGGAGTACAGATAGAACGACGCTCGCGTGGTCGCAGGAATTCCGTACCGGAGGCAGACGGGCCTGGCGCAGTGGTGGCCGACCCGGACCGCGATGCCCTGTTCGTCGAGAACCTGGCCCACGTCGTGGGGGTGGATGTCGCCGAGCGTGAAGGAGATCGCGGCGCCCCGATCCTCGGCCGTGGTCGGGCCGATGATCTTCAGGTCGGGGACCTCCTGCAGGCGCTTGACCGCGTACTCGGTCAGCGCGTGCTCGTGGGCCGCGATCTTCTCCATGCCGATGGCACTCAGGTAGTCGATCGCCGCGCCCAGGCCGACCGCCTGCGCGATCGGCGGCGTACCGGCCTCGAACTTGTGCGGCGCCGGCGCGTACGTCGACGAGTGCATCGACACCGTCTCGATCATCTCGCCGCCGCCGAGGAACGGAGGCAGGTCCTCCAGCAGCTCCTGGCGTCCCCACAGGACACCGATGCCCGTGGGACCGCACATCTTGTGGCCGGTGAAGGCCACGAAGTCGGCCTGGAGGGCCTGGACGTCCAGCGGCATATGGGGTGCCGCCTGCGAGGCGTCGATCAGGACCAGGGCACCGACCTCCTGGGCGCGGCGCACGATCGCCTCGACCGGGTTGAAGGTGCCCAGGATGTTGGAGACCAGCACGAAGGAGACGATCTTCGTCTTCTCGTTGATGACCTCGTTGATGTTCGAGAGGTCGAGACGTCCGTCGTCGGTCAGGCCGAACCACTTGAGCTTCGCGCCCGTGCGCTGCGAGAGCAGCTGCCAGGGAACGATGTTGGAGTGGTGCTCCATCTCCGTGATGACGATCTCGGTCTCGTGGTCCACGCGGTAGGGCTCGTCGGCCCAGCCGAGCATGTTGGCCACGAGGTTCAGTGACTCCGAGGCGTTCTTGGTGAAGATCACCTCGTCGCGGCTGGGCGCGTTGATGAACGTCGCGACCTTGTCGCGCGCGCCCTCGTACAGCGCCGTGGCCTCCTCGGCGAGCACATGCACACCGCGATGGACGTTGGCGTTGTAGCGCTCGTAGTACTCACTCAGGGCGTCCAGTACCTGGCGCGGCTTCTGCGAGGTCGCCGCGTTGTCCAGATACACGAGCTTCTTGTCGTCGTGGACCAGACGGTCCAGGACGGGGAAGTCCTTGCGGATCGCCTCGGTGTCGAGGAGGCCCGGCAGCTGTGTCACGCGGATACGCCACCCTTCGTGTATGCCTCGTACCCCTCGGCCTCGAGCTTGTCGGCGAGCTCGGGACCGCCGGACTCGGCGATCCGCCCGGCGGCGAAGACGTGGACGTGGTCGGGCTTGATGTAGCGCAGGATGCGCGTGTAGTGCGTGATGAGCAGCGTGCCCACCTCACCGGTCTCGCGGACGCGGTTGACGCCCTCGGAGACGACCCGGAGCGCGTCGACGTCGAGGCCGGAGTCGGTCTCGTCGAGAATCGCGATCTTCGGCTTGAGCAGCTCCAGCTGAAGGATCTCGTGGCGCTTCTTCTCACCGCCGGAGAAGCCTTCGTTCACGTTGCGCTCGGCGAAGGCGGGGTCCATGTTGAGGTGCTGCATGGCCTCCTTGACCTCCTTCACCCACGTGCGCAGCTTCGGCGCCTCGCCGCGGATGGCGGTGGCGGAGGTGCGGAGGAAGTTGGAGACCGAGACGCCGGGGACCTCGACCGGGTACTGCATGGCCAGGAACAGGCCGGCGCGGGCGCGCTCGTCGACGGACATCTCCAGGACGTCCTCGCCGTCGAGCAGCACGGTGCCCTCGGTGATCGTGTACTTGGGGTGACCCGCGAGCGAGTAGGCGAGAGTCGACTTGCCGGAGCCGTTGGGGCCCATGATGGCGTGCGTCTCGCCCTGCTTCACGGTGAGGTCGACACCCTTGAGGATTTCCTTCGTGCCGTTCTCGACCTCGACGGTGACGTGCAGGTCTCGGATTTCAAGCGTTGCCATGGGTGCCTCAGGACTCCTGGGTGAGGGAGACGAGCACGTCGTCCCCTTCGATCTTTACGGGGTATACGGGGACGGGGCGCGTCGCGGGAAGGCCGGACGGTTTGCCGGTACGGAGGTCGAAGCTGGAGCCGTGCAGCCAGCACTCGATCTGGCAGTCCTCCACCTCGCCCTCGGAGAGCGAGACGTTCGCGTGCGAGCAGATGTCATAGATCGCGAACACCTCACCCTCGGTCTGCACGACCGAGACCGGCGTGCCGTCGAGTTCCACCCTCTTCGGGGTGCCCTCCTCCAGCTCGCTCAGCCCACAGGCGCGCAGGAACGTCGCAGGGGCAGTCATCAGACCGACGCCTCCAGCTCCTCGTCGATCTTGGTGAGCAGGCGCTCCTCGATGTCGTCGACGCCGATCTGCTGGACCAGTTCGGCGAAGAAGCCGCGCACGACGAGTCGGCGGGCCTCGCCGGCGGGGATACCGCGGGCCATCAGGTAGAAGAGCTGCTCGTCGTCGAAGCGGCCGGTGGCGCTCGCGTGACCGGCGCCGACGATCTCGCCGGTCTCGATCTCCAGGTTCGGCACCGAGTCGACCCGCGCGCCGTCCGTCAGGACGAGGTTGCGGTTCATCTCGTAGGTGTCCGTGCCCTCGGCCTTGGCCTCGATGAGGACGTCACCGATCCACACGGCGTGCGCGTCGTCGCCCTGGAGCGCGCCCTTGTAGGCGACGTTCGACTTGCAGTGCGGGGTGTTGTGGTCGACCAGGAGGCGGTGCTCCTGGTGCTGGCCGGCGTCGGTGAAGTACAGGCCGAAGAGCTCGGCCTCGCCGCCGGTGCCGGCGTAGGAGACGCGCGGGTGGAGGCGTACGAGGTCGCCGCCGAAGGTGACGACGAACGACTTGAAGGTGGCGTCGCGGCCGATCAGCGCGTTGTGCTGGCCGACGTGCACGGCCTTGTCGTCCCAGTCCTGGACGGAGACGACGGTCAGCTTGGCGCCGTCGCCCAGGATGTAGTCGACGTTGGCCGCGAGCACGGCGTCACCGGTGTGGTCGATGACGACGACGGCCTCGGCGAAGGCTCCCAGCTCGATGACCTGGTGGCCGTAGGCGATCCCGCCCTCGCCGTGCACGGCGATACGGATCGGCTCGCTCAGCACCGTCTCCTTGGGGACGGACACGACCGAGGCCTTCTCGAAGGCGGAGTACGCCTGGGCGGCGACGCGGTCCACCGGGGTGCCCGCCTTGCCGATCCGGGCGTCGTCACGGCCGACGGTCTCGACGACGACTCCCTCGGGAGCGTCGATGTCGACCTTCAGGCCGTCGCCGGTCGCGACCGCGGAGCCGTCGTGCAGCCCGCGCAGCCGCTCCAGCGGCGTGAACCGCCACTCCTCCTCGCGACCGTGCGGGACCGGGAAGTCCGCCACGTCGAAGGACGGGGGCGCGCTCATGCGCGTGGCGACGGTCGACTCTGCGGCCACCGCGATCTGGCCGGCGGTGGTGGAGCCCACCGGGATGTTCTGAGCCTCAGCCATGGCTGTCGTAGTGCTCTCTCTCTGAGTAAGACGTGTGCTGACCGATGGGGCGGGGTTAGCCGACCGCGCCTTCCATCTGCAGCTCGATCAGCCGGTTGAGCTCCAGGGCGTACTCCATGGGGAGCTCCTTGGCGATCGGCTCGACGAAGCCGCGCACGATCATCGCCATCGCCTCGAACTCGGAGAGACCACGGCTCATCAGGTAGAAGAGCTGGTCCTCGGAGACCTTGGAGACGGTCGCCTCGTGGCCCATGGACACATCGTCCTCACGGACGTCCACGTACGGGTACGTGTCGGACCGCGAGATCGTGTCGACCAGCAGCGCGTCGCAGAGCACGTTGGACTTCGAGCCCGCGGCGCCCTCACCGATCTCGACCAGGCCGCGGTACGACGTACGGCCGCCACCGCGAGCGACGGACTTCGACACGATGTTGGAGGAGGTGTTCGGCGCCATGTGGACCATCTTGGAGCCGGCGTCCTGGTGCTGCCCCTCGCCCGCGAAGGCGATGGACAGGGTCTCGCCCTTGGCGTGCTCGCCCATCAGGTAGACGGCCGGGTACTTCATCGTCACCTTGGAGCCGATGTTGCCGTCGATCCACTCCATGGTCGCGCCCTCGTACGCCACGGCGCGCTTGGTGACCAGGTTGTAGACGTTGTTCGACCAGTTCTGGATGGTCGTGTAGCGGCAGCGGGCGTTCTTCTTGACGATGATCTCGACGACCGCGCTGTGCAGCGAGTCGCTCTTGTAGATCGGGGCGGTGCAGCCCTCGACGTAGTGCACGTAGGCGCCCTCGTCGACGATGATCAGCGTCCGCTCGAACTGGCCCATGTTCTCCGTGTTGATGCGGAAGTAGGCCTGGAGCGGGATCTCGACGTGCACGCCCTTCGGCACGTAGATGAAGGAGCCGCCGGACCACACGGCGGAGTTCAGCGAGGCGAACTTGTTGTCACCGACCGGGATGACGGTCCCGAAGTACTCCTTGAAGAGCTCCGGGTGCTCCCTCAGGGCCGTGTCGGTGTCCAGGAAGATTACGCCCTGCTCCTCCAGGTCCTCGCGGATCTGGTGGTAGACGACCTCCGACTCGTACTGGGCCGCGACACCGGCGACGAGGCGCTGCTTCTCCGCCTCCGGGATGCCGAGCTTGTCGTACGTGTTCTTGATGTCCTCGGGCAGGTCCTCCCAGGACTCCGCCTGCTTCTCCGTGGAGCGCACGAAGTACTTGATGTTGTCGAAGTCGATGCCCGAGAGGTCCGAGCCCCAGTTCGGCATGGGCTTCTTCTCGAACAGGCGCAGGCCCTTGAGACGGAGCTTGGTCATCCACTCCGGCTCGTTCTTCTTCTCGGAGATGTCGCGGACGACGTCCTCGTTGATGCCGCGCTTGGCAGAGGCGCCGGCCGTGTCGGAGTCGGCCCAGCCGTACTCGTACTTGCCCAGGCCCTCGAGCTCGGGGTGGGCAGTCTCCGTGGGGAGAGTCATGCGGGGTTCCTCCCGGCCGTGCTTGCGGATGCGTTATCGGTGGTCTGATGGCTCGCCTTGGGGATGAACGTCGTGCAGACGCCGTCACCGTGGGCGATGGTGGCCAGCCGCTGGACATGTGTGCCGAGCAACTGGGAGAAGATTTCGGTCTCCGCCTCGCACAGCTGCGGGAACTGCTCGGCGACATGGGCGACCGGGCAGTGGTGCTGGCAGAGCTGTTCGCCCCTCTGCGGAAGGGGCGCGCTACGCGCCGTAGCAGCGTACCCGTCCACACTCAGGGCCTTGGCGAGCGCTTCGGTGCGCTTCTCGGGTGTCGCGGCCTCCACGGCCTTGCGGTACGCCCCGGCCTGGGCGGCGAGCCGGGCGCGGGCGAAGGCCGCGACGGCCTCGTCCCCACCCTCGCGCTCCGCGATCCAGCGCAGTGCGTCGGCGGCGAGTTTGTCGTACGACTGGTAGAAGGCGTCCCGGCCGCAGTCCGTCAGGGCGAAGATCTTGGCGGGCCGGCCGCGCGTACGCGCTCCGTAGACGCGCTTCTCGCGGGCCTCCACGACGTCGTCGGCGACCAGTGCGTCGAGATGCCGCCGGACGGCGGCCTGGGTGAGGCCGAGACGGCCGGCCAGGTCGGCCACGGTCGAGGGGCCGTGGTCCAGGATGGATCGCGCGACCCGGTTGCGCGTGGAGCGCTCCCCGGTCGCGAGTTCCTCCTGCGGAGCCTCGCCGACGTTTTTCACAACACCATTGTTGCGTAATTCCTCAGAGAGTGACAAGCCGCGCCCCTGCCGACCGACGGTGCGCTGTATCACTTAGGTCTACCTAAGCTGACCTGCGGAAATGATCTTTGATCGATCGGTTCTCCACCGCGGGCCGCCCCGCCGGGCGGGGCCCCCGCACCCGTTCCCTAGACTTGGCCCCCATGCGAAGTGACCCTGTCGTCCAGGTCCAGGCCCTGGTGAAGCGGTACGGCACGAAGACCGCGGTGAACGGCCTCGATCTGGCGGCCGGGCCAGGCATCACCGCCGTACTCGGTCCCAACGGAGCGGGCAAGACGACCACGGTCGAGACCTGTGAGGGATACCGGAAGCCGGACTCCGGAACGGTACGGGTGCTCGGTCTCGACCCGATACGCGAGGCCGCCGCCCTGCGCCCCCGCATCGGCGTGATGCTCCAGTCCGGCGGCGTCTACTCGGGCGCCCGCGCGGACGAAATGCTCCGCCACGTGGCCCAGCTGCACGCCCGCCCGCTCGACGTGGACGCCCTGATCGAGCGCCTCGGCCTCGGCAGCTGCGGCCGCACGACGTACCGGCGCCTGTCCGGCGGCCAGCAGCAGCGGCTCGCGCTCGCGATGGCCGTGGTCGGCCGGCCCGAAATGGTCTTCCTGGACGAGCCGACCGCGGGTCTCGACCCGCAGGCCCGCCGGGCGACCTGGGACCTCGTACGCGATCTCCGCACGGACGGCGTCTCGGCCATCCTGACCACGCACCACATGGACGAGGCCGAGCAGCTCGCCGACGACGTGGCGATCATCGACGCGGGCCGGGTCATCGCCCAGGGTTCGCCGGAGGAGCTGTGCCGCGGCGGCGCCGAGAACACCCTCCGCTTCAGCGGGCGTCCCGCCCTCGACATAGGTTCCCTCCTCAAGGCCCTCCCACCGGACTGCACCGCGGCCGAGCTGACCCCGGGCGCGTACCGGGTGGGCGGCAAGGTGAACCCCCAGCTCCTCGCGACCGTCACGTCCTGGTGCGCCCAGCACGGCGTGATGCCGGAGAAGATCTCGGTGGAGCGGCACACGCTGGAAGACGTCTTCTTGGAACTGACCGGCAAGGAGCTGCGTTCGTGACCACCGCCGGTACGTACACCCCGAAGCCGGGGGCGGCCCCGCTGTCCCGCATGATCGCGGCGCAGGCGGTGCTCGAGACGAAGATGCTGCTGCGTAACGGCGAGCAGCTGCTGCTCACGGTCGTCATCCCGACGCTGCTGCTCGTGCTGTTCAGCTCGGTCGACGTCGTCGACACGGGCGAGGGCGAGGCCGTCGACTTCCTGGCCCCCGGCATCCTCGCGCTCGCGGTGATGTCGACGGCCTTCACGGGCCAGGCCATCGCGACGGGCTTCGAGCGGCGGTACGGGGTACTGAAGCGGCTCGCGATCTCGCCGCTGCCGCGCTGGGGGCTGATGGCGGCGAAGACGCTCTCCGTGCTGGTCACGGAGATCCTCCAGGTGTTCCTGCTGACCGTGATCGCGTTCGCCCTCGGCTGGTCCCCCGGCGGCAACCCTCTCGCCGTTCTGCTCCTGCTTCTCCTCGGCACGGCCGCCTTCTCGGGCCTGGGCCTGCTGATGGCGGGCACGCTGAAGGCGGAGGCCACGCTGGCCGCCGCGAACCTGGTCTTCCTGCTGCTGCTCGTGGGCGGCGGAGTCGTCGTGCCCCTGGACAAGTTCCCGGACGCCGCGCAGGACGTCCTCGGCCTGCTGCCGATCTCGGCCCTCTCGGACGGGCTCCGGGACGTGCTCCAGCACGGGGCCGGGATGCCGTGGGGGAACCTCGGGATCCTGGCCGTTTGGGGGGTTGTCGGCCTCGCGGCCGCCGCCCGTTTCTTCCGGTGGGAGTAGAGACCTCCCCCTCGTGAAGGCGTGCACAAGCGGCCCCCTACGATGGTGCCCGTGCCGAATCTGACCCGCGCGGAGGCCACCGAGGCCGTACGCAACCCCCTCGCCTTCATCGCCGCACGCTGGACTCCCGGTCCCCGGACGGTTCAGCGCGCGGCCCTCGCCGCGCTGGTCATGGCGGTGCTCATCGTGGTCACCGGCGGTGCCGTACGGCTGACCGGCTCGGGGCTGGGCTGCCCGACCTGGCCCAAGTGCACCGAGGACTCGCTCACCAACACGAGCGAGATGGGCATTCACGGCTACATCGAGTTCGGCAACCGCATGCTGACGTACGTCCTGTGCGCCGCGGTCGGCTGGGCGATCATCGCCGCACGCTCCGAGAAGCCGTACCGGCGCAGCCTCACGCGGCTGGGCTGGACGCAGTTCTGGGTCGTCATGGGCAACGCGGTACTCGGCGGCATCGTCGTCCTGGTGGGCCTCAACCCGTACACGGTCGCGGCTCACTTCCTTCTCTCCAGTGCGCTGATCGCCGTCGCCACGGTGATGTGGCAGCGCACCCGCGAGGGCGACGGCGCGTCGCGCCCGCTGGTCGGCAAGTCGGT
Source organism: Streptomyces sporangiiformans (assembly GCF_005768555.2). GTDB lineage: Bacteria > Actinomycetota > Actinomycetes > Streptomycetales > Streptomycetaceae > Streptomyces > Streptomyces sporangiiformans. The sequence goes on along the minus strand of NZ_VCHX02000339.1, from coordinate 1,881 downwards.
GCGGCAGCTCGTGTGGTTCATGGTCGCCGCCACCGTCCTGCTGATCGCGGTCGGCACGGTCGTCACCGGTGCGGGCCCGCACGCCGGTGACTCGAGGGACGTCGAACGCATGCCCGTGAGCTGGGAGGACGTCAGCAAGCTGCATGCCGTCCTGGCCTGGATCGTGGTGACGCTGACCTTCGCCCTGTGGTTCGTGCTGAAGGCGGTCGACGCCCCCAAGGGCCCCCTCGTCCGCACCCGCGTTCTCTTCCTGGTCCTCCTCGCCCAGGGCGTCATCGGCTACGTCCAGTACTTCACCGACCTCCCCGAGATCCTGGTCGGCCTCCATATGTTCGGCTCCTGCGTGGTCTGGATCGCGACGCTGCGCGTCCTGCTGTCCCTCCGGGAACGGCCGGAGGACCTGGTGGAAGTACCGGGTCCGTCGACGGAACCGGTGGCCACGCGCGCGTGAGAGTCGCCACGCCGGCTTGAGTCACGCATGACGTTCGCGAGTGACGCGTTCGTGAGTCACGCGTACGCCTGTACGAGGGCGTCGATCGCCGGGCCGAGATAGTCCCGGGTCAGCCCACCGCGGCGGGCGGCCCACTCCTCGCTCGGCGCCCCACGGTCCCCGTACCGTCGCCGCCGGATGTCCTCGACCACCTCGCCGGGCGCGCCGAGTCCGGGCAGCAGATCCAGTGCCTCCCGTTTGGTGATCAGCCGCCCCTCTTTCAGGGTGACCGCGGCACGGGCGTACGTGACGAGCCCCAGGTCCACCCAGACGTCCTGCGTCCAGTTGGCGGCCCGGTCGACCTGGCGACGCCAGAAGTCCCGCTGGTCGCGCACGACGAACTCGGCGAGTTCGCTGTCCGGCACCGGCGGCAGCAGGCCCATGGGCGGCTCACCGTGCAGGACCAGCCCGAAGGTGTGCAGCTCACGCCGGGTCACCGGGGTGACCGGCCGCTTGAACAGGTGCTCGTGCGCCCAGGTGAGGTGCCGCCGCTCGGCGCCGCCCACCGTGTCGGGTGTCAGATAGCTGCAGTGCAGCTTGTCGACGAGCCGCTCGGCACGCAGGCGGGCGTGCAGCCGCGCCACCCGCCAGACCGTCCTCACCGTGATCGGGCCGTTCAGCACCGCGATCAGGTCCAGGTCACTGCGGCCCTCCTGATAGTCGCCGCCGCCGAGTGAGCCGTGGGCCCATACGGCGACCGGGGCAAGGTCGCACAGTTCGGTGAGGAAGCGGTCGAGGAGCCGGTCGGTCGCGTCGCTGCGGGGCATGCGCACAGTCTGGACAGCTCAGTCCAGCCCGTACACCCGCCGCGCGTTCCCCGCCGCGATCAGTTCCGCCACCCGCTGCGCGTCCGCCGGTGACCACGCTCCTTCGGCCACCCAGGTGCCGAGGACCCGGGTCAGCGACTCCCGGAAGAGGCGGGCCCCGACCACATGCAGTTCGGGCAGGCCTTGGGCACCGGAGGAGAAGAGGAGCTTGCCGAAGGGGGCGAGTTCCAGGATCTCGGAGAGTACGGCGGACGCGCGGGCGCCCGTACGGACGAGGGCCGCGCCCAGGTCGGCGTACACATGCGGGAAGACCCCGGCGAGGTGCGCCGTGTGCCGGTGGAACGGATATCCGTGCAACAGCACGAGGTCGGTGCCGAGGCCGGCCGTGGCGCGGGCGAAGTCCGTGAGCAGCACGGGGTCGGTGCGGTCGAGGCGCAGGCCTGATTCGCCGAGCCCCGCGTGCAGTTGGAGCGGCCGCCCCGAGGCGACGGCGATCCAGAGGAGATGCCGCAGCAGCACCGGGTCGGACAGGACGCCGCCGACGGAGCGTCCGGTGAGCCAGCGGCCCGCGGCCCCGCGCACCTCGCCCGGGCCGGGCGGCTCGGGCGCGAGCGCCAGGCCGTG
>NZ_VCHX02000338.1 GCF_005768555.2 Streptomyces sporangiiformans | reverse complement strand
ACGAGGCCGTTCAGGCCGATACGGGGGTCTGGGGGCGCAGCCCCCAGGTACGGGATGGGACGGGTAGGGGCGGCGGGGGCGAAGACACCACAACGCCCGCCCAGCGTCCGGTCGGGGACAAGGGGCGGGCGTCGCGTGTTCCGTACGCCTTTGTACGGGACGTCTGGTGAAACCCGTCAGACCATCAGCGCACGGTCCGTCGGGCGGATCGGAGCCGGCAGTTCGCTCGCCCCCGTGAGGAAGCGGTCGACCCCGCGGGCGGCCGAGCGGCCCTCCGCGATGGCCCAGACGATGAGGGACTGTCCGCGGCCGGCGTCACCGGCGACGTACACGCCGGGGACGTTGGTCGCGAAGTCGGCGTCGCGGGCGATGTTGCCGCGCTGGTCGAGCTCCAGGCCGAACTGCGAGACCAGACCGTTCTCCTGGTCGGTGCCGGTGAAGCCCATCGCGAGCGTGACCAGCTGGGCCGGGATCTTGCGCTCCGTGCCCGGCTTCTGCGTCAGCTTGCCGTCCACGAACTCGACCTCGACGAGGTGCAGCCACTGCACGTTGCCGTCCTCGTCGCCCTCGAAGTGGGTGGTGGAGACGGAGTAGATCCGCTCGCCGCCCTCCTCGTGCGCGGAGGTGACCTTGTAGAGCATCGGGAAGGTCGGCCAGGGCTGGCCGGGGTTCCGCTCCTCGCCCGGCTGCGGCATGATCTCCAGCTGCGTGACGGACGCGGCACCCTGACGGTGGGCCGTGCCCACGCAGTCCGCGCCGGTGTCACCGCCGCCGATCACGACGACGTGCTTGCCCTCGGCGGTGAGCGGAGGCGTCACGAAGTCGCCCTCCTGCACCTTGTTGGCCAGCGGCAGGTACTCCATCGCGAAGTGGATGCCGTTCAGCTCACGGCCGGGCACCGGCAGGTCGCGCGAGACGGTCGCGCCCGCCGCGATGACCACGGCGTCGTACCGCTTGCGCAGATCCGTCGCCTTGAGGTCGCGGCCGATCTCGATGCCCGTACGGAAGCGGGTGCCCTCCGCGCGCATCTGCTCGATACGCCGGTTGATGTGCCGCTTCTCCATCTTGAACTCGGGGATGCCGTAGCGCAGGAGGCCGCCGATGCGGTCCGCGCGCTCGTAGACGGCGACCGTGTGGCCCGCCCGGGTCAGCTGCTGGGCGGCGGCCAGGCCCGCCGGGCCCGAGCCGATGACCGCGACGGTCTTGCCGGACAGGCGCTCGGGGGCCTGCGGGGCGACGTCACCGGTCTCCCACGCCTTGTCGATGATCGAGACCTCGACGTTCTTGATGGTCACGGCGGGCTGGTTGATGCCGAGCACGCACGCGGACTCACAAGGGGCGGGGCACAACCGCCCGGTGAACTCCGGGAAGTTGTTCGTCGCGTGCAGCCGCTCCGAGGCGGCGGCCCAGTCCTCGCGGTACGCGTAGTCGTTCCACTCGGGGATCAGGTTCCCCAGCGGGCAGCCGTTGTGGCAGAAGGGGATGCCGCAGTCCATGCAGCGCGAGGCCTGCTTGGAGATGATCGGCAGCAGCGAGCCCGGAACGTAGACCTCGTTCCAGTCCTTGACGCGCTCTTCCACCGGGCGGGTCCTGGCGACCTCGCGGCCGTGGTTGAGAAAGCCCTTGGGATCAGCCATTGGTCGCCGCCTCCATCATCTTCTCGGTGATCTCGGACTGGGAGAGTCCGGCTCGCTCGGCGGCGTCCTTGGCGGCGAGCACTGCCTTGTACGTGCTGGGGATGATCTTGCTGAAGCGGTCCACGGACACGGACCACTCGGCGAGGAGCTTCTCGGCGACCGTCGAACCGGTCTCCTCCGCGTGCCGGCGCACCACGTCGTGCAGCCACTGCTTGTCGGTGTCGTCGAGCGCCTCGATGGCGCCCACGTTGCCGACGTTCACGTTGTCGCGGTTCAGGTCGATCACATACGCGATGCCGCCCGACATACCGGCCGCGAAGTTGCGGCCCGTCTCGCCGAGGATCACCGCGTGACCGCCGGTCATGTACTCGCAGCCGTGGTCGCCCACGCCCTCGGACACGACCGTCGCACCGGAGTTGCGGACGCAGAAGCGCTCGCCGGTGCGGCCGCGCAGGAACAGCTCGCCGCCGGTCGCGCCGTACGCGATGGTGTTGCCCGCGATCGTCGAGAACTCGGCGAGGTGGTCGGCGCCCCGGTCCGGGCGGACGACCAGGCGCCCGCCGGACAGGCCCTTGCCGACGTAGTCGTTGGCGTCGCCCTCCAGGCGGAGCGTGACACCGCGCGGCAGGAAGGCGCCGAAGGACTGGCCCGCGGAGCCGGTGAAGGTGATGTCGATGGTGTCGTCGGGCAGGCCCGCGCCGCCGAACTTCTTCGTCACCTCGTGGCCGAGCATGGTGCCGACCGTGCGGTTGATGTTGCGGATCGCGACCTGGGCGCGCACCGGCTGGGCGTCGGTCGCGGAGTTCGCGGCCAGCGCGTCGGCGGCGAGCTTGATCAGCTCGTTGTCGAGCGCCTTCGCCAGGCCGTGGTCCTGCTCGATCAGCTGGTGGCGCACCGCGCCCTCCGGCAGCTCGGGCACGTGGAACAGCGGCTCCAGCTCCAGGCCCTGCGCCTTCCAGTGGTCGACGGCACGGGTGACGTCGAGCGCCTCGGCGTGGCCGACGGCCTCCTCGATGGAGCGGAAGCCCAGCTCGGCGAGCAGCTCGCGGACCTCTTCGGCGATGAACTCGAAGAAGTTCACGACGTACTCGGCCTTGCCGGAGAACCTCTCGCGCAGGGTCGGGTTCTGCGTGGCGATACCGACCGGGCAGGTGTCCAGGTGGCAGACGCGCATCATGACGCAGCCGGAGACGACGAGCGGCGCGGTCGCGAAACCGAACTCCTCGGCGCCGAGGAGCGCGGCGATGACGACGTCACGGCCGGTCTTCAGCTGGCCGTCGGTCTGCACGACGATGCGGTCGCGCAGCCCGTTGAGCAGGAGGGTCTGCTGGGTCTCGGCGAGGCCCAGCTCCCAGGGGCCGCCGGCGTGCTTGAGCGACGTCAGCGGCGAGGCGCCCGTACCACCGTCGTGGCCGGAGATCAGTACGACGTCCGCGTGGGCCTTGGAGACACCCGCGGCGACCGTGCCGACGCCGACCTCGGAGACCAGCTTCACGTGAATCCGCGCCTGCGGGTTCGCGTTCTTGAGGTCGTGGATCAGCTGGGCCAGGTCCTCGATGGAGTAGATGTCGTGGTGCGGCGGCGGGGAGATCAGGCCGACACCCGGGGTCGAGTGCCGGGTCTTGGCCACCCAGGGATAGACCTTGTGGCCGGGCAGCTGGCCGCCCTCGCCGGGCTTGGCGCCCTGGGCCATCTTGATCTGGATGTCGTCCGCGTTGACCAGGTACTCGGACGTCACGCCGAAGCGGCCGGAGGCGACCTGCTTGATCGACGAACGCCGCGCCGGGTCGTACAGCCGGTCCGCGTCCTCGCCGCCCTCACCGGTGTTGGACTTGCCGCCCAGCTGGTTCATGGCGATGGCGAGCGTCTCGTGGGCTTCCTTGGAGATGGAGCCGTAGGACATGGCGCCGGTGGAGAAGCGCTTGACGATCTCGGAGGCCGGCTCGACCTCGTCGATGGAGATCGGCTGACGGCCCTCGGAACCGGTCTTGAATCCGAACATGCCGCGCAGCGTCATCAGCCGCTCGGACTGCTCGTTCACGCGGTCCGTGTACTGCTTGAAGACGTCGTAGCGGCGGGTGCGCGTGGAGTGCTGGAGGCGGAAGACCGTCTCCGGGTCGAACAGGTGCGGCTCGCCCTCGCGGCGCCACTGGTACTCGCCGCCTATGTCAAGGGCGCGGTGCGCGGGAGCAATACCCGACGCCGGGTACGCCTTGGCGTGGCGGGCGGCGACCTCCTTGGCGATGACGTCGATGCCGACGCCGCCGATCTTGGTGGCGGTGCCGTTGAAGTACTTCTCGACGAAGGCCTGGTCCAGGCCGACGGCCTCGAAGACCTGGGCGCCCCGGTAGGAGGCGACGGTCGAGATGCCCATCTTGGACATGACCTTCAGAACGCCCTTGCCGAGGGCGTAGATCAGGTTGCGGATGGCCTGCTCGGCCTCGATGTCCTGGAGGAACGTCCCTGCACGGACGAGGTCCTCGACGGACTCCATCGCCAGATACGGGTTGACGGCCGCGGCGCCGAAGCCGATGAGGAGGGCCACGTGGTGGACCTCGCGGACGTCGCCCGCCTCGACGAGCAGCCCCACCTTGGTGCGCTGCTTGGTGCGGATCAGGTGGTGGTGGACGGCCGCGGTGAGCAGCAGCGACGGGATCGGCGCGTGCTCGGCGTCGGAGTGCCGGTCGGACAGGACGATCAGGCGGGCGCCGTTCTCGATGGCGGTGTCGGCCTCGGCGCAGATCTCCTCGAGCCGGGCCGCGAGGGCGTCGCCGCCACCGCTGACCCGGTAGAGACCCGACAGCGTCGCGGCCGTCATGCCCGGCATGTCGCCGTCGGCGTTGATGTGGATGAGCTTGGCCAGCTCGTCGTTGTCGATCACCGGGAAGGGCAGGGTGACGCTGCGGCACGACGCGGCGGTCGGCTCCAGGAGGTTGCCCTGCGGGCCCAGCGAGGAGTGCAGCGAGGTGACCAGCTCTTCGCGGATCGCGTCCAGCGGCGGGTTGGTGACCTGCGCGAAGAGCTGGGTGAAGTAGTCGAAGAGGAGACGCGGGCGCTCGGACAGCGCGGCGATCGGCGAGTCCGTGCCCATCGAGCCGATCGGCTCGGCACCGGCCTTGGACATCGGCGCGAGGATGACGCGCAGCTCTTCCTCGGTGTACCCGAAGGTCTGCTGGCGACGGGTGACCGAGGCGTGGGTGTGCACGATGTGCTCGCGCTCGGGGAGGTCGGAGAGCTCGATCTCGCCGGCCTCCAGCCACTCCTCGTACGGGTTCTCCGCCGCGAGCGACTGCTTGATCTCGTCGTCCTCGATGATGCGGTGCTCGGCGGTGTCGACGAGGAACATACGGCCGGGCTGCAGGCGGCCCTTGCGGACGACCTTCGACGGGTCGATGTCGAGGACGCCGACCTCGGAGCCGAGGACGACGAGGCCGTCGTCGGTGACCCAGTAGCGGCCGGGGCGCAGACCGTTGCGGTCCAGCACGGCGCCGACCTGGGTGCCGTCGGTGAAGGTGACACAGGCCGGGCCGTCCCAGGGCTCCATCATCGTGGAGTGGTACTGGTAGAAGGCGCGGCGGGCCGGGTCCATGGAGTCGTGGTTCTCCCACGCCTCCGGGATCATCATCAGCACGGAGTGCGGCAGCGAGCGGCCGCCCAGGTGCAGGAGTTCGAGCACCTCGTCGAAGGAGGCCGAGTCGGAGGCCTCGGGCGTACAGATCGGGAAGATCCGCTCCAGCTGATCCTGCGGGCCGAACAGGTCGGAGACCAGCTGGGACTCGCGGGCCACCATCCAGTTGCGGTTGCCCATGACCGTGTTGATCTCGCCGTTGTGCGCGACGAAGCGGTACGGGTGGGCGAGCGGCCAGCTCGGGAAGGTGTTCGTGGAGAACCGGGAGTGCACGAGCGCGATCGCGGAGGCGAAGCGGCGGTCGGACAGGTCCGGGAAGAACGGCTCCAGCTGACCGGTGGTCAGCATGCCCTTGTAGACGATGGTGCGCGCGGAGAGCGACGGGAAGTAGACACCGGCCTCGCGCTCGGCGCGCTTGCGCAGCACGAAGGCCTTGCGGTCGAGCGCGATGCCCTCGCTGACGCCGTCGGCGATGAAGACCTGACGGAAGGCGGGCATCGTCGATCGGGCGGTGGCGCCGAGGAGTTCGGGGGCGACGGGGACGTCGCGCCAGCCGAGGACGGTCAGGCCCTCCTCGTCGGCGATCGTGTCGATCCGCGAGATGGCGTCGGCCGCCCCGTCTTCGGGCAGGAAGGCGATGCCGACCGCGTAGGCACCGGCCGCGGGCAGCTCGAATTCGGTCACCGCACGGAAGAAGGCGTCCGGGACCTGGGACAGGATGCCCGCGCCGTCACCGGAGTCGGGCTCCGAGCCGGTCGCGCCGCGGTGCTCCAGGTTGCGGAGCACGGTGAGCGCCTGTTCGACCAGCGCGTGGCTCGCCTCACCGGTGAGGGTCGCCACAAAGCCGACGCCGCAGGCGTCGCGCTCATTGCGCGGGTCGTACATCCCCTGCGCGGCAGGGCGAGCATCCATGAACGACCAGTTCTGGCCATTCGTGGAGTGCTGGGACGGCTGGCGCGGCGTGCGCATCGGCTCTCCCGTCGTCGTCGTGGCATATGCAAGTGCCGAGGGACGACGTTGGCCCTCTGCTATAGGTGCAAAATTTCGTGCAGGTTACATGATGGGGCGGATCTCGGGAACCGGATACCGCGTCCCAACATGCGGGCACCGCAGCCCGCGGTGGGGGTACCGCTCGTGGCGGTGGAGTAAGGGGACCTACTGGGACAGGTCGTTGCCCGTCGGCCCGTACGCAACGGGCAACGTCGCCCACCACGCTGGGTGCGGCGCAGGCTTCATTGCCAGCGGCGCTTACGGCTCATGCCCAGTGGTCATGGAATCGAAACCGCTGAGTAACGGCTACTTATGCAGTCCCGTGCATAGAACCCTCAGCACACCCATCATACGGCCGCGCCGAACAGACTGCCCAGGGCGTACGTCACACCCGCCGCGGCCCCGCCCAGGGCGAGCTGCCGCAGTCCGCTGTACCACCAGGACCGCGCGGTCACCCGGGCCACGACCGCACCGCACGCGAAGAGCCCGAACAGGGCCACGACCACCGCGGGCCACAGTGCGGTCATGCCCAGCAGATAGGGCAGTACGGGCAGGAGGGCGCCCAGGGCGAAGGAGCCGAAGGAGGACGCGGCGGCGACGGCCGGCGAAGGCAGGTCGCCGGGGTCTATGCCCAGTTCCTCGCGCGCGTGGATCTCGAGGGCCTGCTCGGGGTCCTTGGACAGCTGCCGTGCGACCTCACGGGCGAGCGCGGGGGCGACGCCACGGGATTCGTACAGCGCGGCGAGCTCACTCTCCTCGTCCTTGGGGTGCTTGCGCAGCTCCCCGCGCTCCACTTCGAGTTCGGCCTCGACGAGTTCGCGCTGCGAGGCGACGGAGGTGTACTCGCCGGCGGCCATGGAGAAGGCACCGGCGGCGAGGCCCGCGAGACCAGTGATGACGACGGTCCGGGGGGAGACGGACCCTCCCGCGACACCCGTCATCAGCGCCAGGTTGGAGACGAGCCCGTCCATCGCGCCGAAGACCGCCGGGCGCAGCCAGCCACCGTTGACGTCTCGGTGGGTGTGGTTGTCGCGGTGCGCCACATGCAGGTTCGCTTCGGTCTCGATGACGGACATGACGGATCCCCCGGCGGAGTGTGATGTGTACTGATTCCAGTTTTGGACAACACCAAAAGTACGCCCGGAATTCCGGCCCCGCCAGCAAGGAAGGCCGTACTTACCTGCGCTTTTACCCTCCGCCGCTCATCCGTAGGGGGCCCCGCACAGATGTCGACCGGGTGACGCTGAGGTGTGTGAGGCACGGGTGGGGCGCTCAGGTGGGACACATCCACAAAGGGCTCCGCGCTCGCGCTGAAGTCCGCGACTGGCGTCGCGCACTGAGGTCCGCGCACTGAGGTCCTCGCAACTGACAGGAGGCCAGGAGCCCTGAGAGGAGTGGCACCGCATGGCTTCCATCGCCTGCATTCCCTCGGTTCCGGCGCCCGAGGACGCCGCCGGGCTTCGTGAACGGGCACGCGGTGCGCTGCTCGGACTCGCTGTCGGGGACGCGCTGGGCGCGCCCGCCGAGAACATGAAGCCTTCGGAGATCCGCGCTCGCTGGGGCCGGATCACGGGGTACGTGGCCGAGCGCCCGTCCGGCACGGACGACACGGAGTACGCGATCTTCTCGGGGCTGCTGCTGGCCCGGCACGGTTCGGCTCTCACGGTCGCGCATGTCGAGGCGGCCTGGCACCAGTGGATCGCGGACCGGGACGAGGGGCCGTTCCGGGGCGCGGGCTTCAGCGAGCGGGGCACGCTGGAGAACCTGCGCCGGGGTCTCGCGGCGCCCATCTCCGCCCAGCACCGGCATGCGTGGAGCGACGGGCTGGCGATGCGTGCGGCACCCTTCGGGGTGTTCGCCGCGGGCCGCCCCGCCGAGGCGGCCCGCCTGGTGGCGATCGACGGTTCGGTGAGCCACGACGGCGAGGGGATCTACGGCGGCCAGGCGGTCGCGGCGGGAGTGGCGGCGGCGATGGCGGGCGCCCCCACGAGCGCGGTGGTCGCCTCCGCCCTCGCGGTCGTCCCGGACGACTCCTGGACCGCGCGTTGCCTGCGCCGGGCGGTCGCCTGCGCCCACCGCGGCGAACGCGCGGTCCGCTCCGCGGTGGTCATCGGCGGCTACCCCTGGACCGACCTGGCCCCCGAGGCGGTGGCCTTGGCCTTCGGCGCGTACGCGGCCGCCGACGGCGACTTCCGCCAGGCGGTCCTCACGGCGGTGAACATGGGCCGCGATGCCGACACGACGGCGGCGGTGGCGGGCGCACTGGCCGGCGCCACGCGGGGCGCCTCCGCGATCCCCACGGCCTGGGCAGCAGCCATCGGTCCGGCCCGCGGCAGCTGCCTCCCTTCGATGCGGGGGCATCACGTACTGGACGTGGCGGACTTGCTGACACCGGAAGAGGAGGGGGCGCCGCCGGGAAGGAGACCTGAGCCGGCACCCACGCCAGAGCCAGCCCGAAGGCCAACTCCGACTCTGGCTCTGGCTCTGGGCCTGGGCCTGGGCCTGTCTTCAGCGCCGCCTGCGACTGCGGCTGAGGCTCCCACCCCGGTCTCGGCTCCAGCTCCAGCTCCGGCATCGGCTGCGGCCGCGAGTGCGAGTGCGGCTCCCACCTCAGTGTCGGCCCCAGCTGCGGCCGCGAGTACGGCTGAGAATGCGGCTCCCACCCCGGCACCAGCTCCGGCATCGGCTTCGGCTCCACCTCTGACCCCGGCTCCGGCATCGGCTGCGGCCGCGGCCGCGGGTGTCAGTCCCTCGGATCCGGCCCCGGCTCCAGCTCTGGCCCTGGCCCTGGCTCCGGCATCGGCTCCCACCTCGGCACCAGCACCGGATCCCACCTCGGCCCCGGCTCCGGGTTCGGCCTCGGCTCCACCTCTGACCCTGGCTCCGGCATCGGCTCCCACCCCGGCACCGGCTGCAGCTCCCGCCTCGACGTCGGCTCCGGCATCGGCTGTGGCCGCAGGTGTCGCTCCCTCGGATCTGGCTCCGGCCCCCGCTCCAGCTCTGGCCCTGGCCCTGGCTCCGGCATCGGCTCCCACCTCGGCACCAGCACCGGATCCCGCCTCGGCCCCGGCTCCGGCATCGGCTGCGGCCGCAGGTGTCGCTCCGGCTCCGCATGCGGCGCCCGCCTCCGATCCGGCTCCGGGTTCGGCCCCGGCTGCGGCTGCGGCCCCCGCTCGGGCTCCGGGTTCGGCCCCGGACGCGGCTCCCGCCCCGTCCTCGACCCCAACCCCGGCTTCGGCTGCCGCGTCCGTTGCCGCCCCGGCCCCGTCGACGGCCACGACTCAACCCTCGGCACCAGCCCCAACCCCGCCCCCGGCTCCCGCCCCTGCCTTCAGGGCGTTCGCTCGGGCCGTTGATCACGACGCGGGCGGGTGGGTCGGCGGGCCCGATGGGTGCGTTCTGGACGCCGGTGCTGAGCAGGGTGCGTCGGGCATCGGCCGCGAGTGCCTTGTGCCGGCCGCCGATCCTGGCCGGGGCGTGCCGACTACCGCGGGCGACGGGGACGAGGTGCGGCCGTGAGTCCCAACCCCCTGGTCAGCGCGCCCGGCGCCGGCGGTGTCGGTGCCGCCGACCCGTGCTGTCTCGCTCCGAGCGCTCCCAGTACCCCCAGCCCTCCGCCCGGCGCACCCGGCTCCCTCACCGACACCCCGGGCCCCGTACCCGATGCGCCCACGGCTCCGCCCCGGCGGCGTATCGAAGGTCTCCTGCTGGGGCTGGCCGCGGGAGATGCCGCCGGCTGGCCCGCCGCGCGGCATCGGGCCGCTCGGATGCCCGAGTGGACGCGGCGGCTGACGCGGGAGCTGGACACGTTCGCGGAGCAGAACGCGACCACGACGCTGCCCGTGCCGATCGCGCTCAACCAGCCGCCCGAACCGCTCAGGCTCGGACCGTCGGACGACGCCGAATGGGCGGCCTTCGCGGCGGAGGCCCTGCTGCGGGCCGCCGACGGCAGCGTGCTCGGCGATCTGAGCCGGGAGCGCCGGATGCGCGCGGCCATCGACCTCTCCTGGAACGCCCTCGCCGGCGAGGTGGCCACGGCCGCCGACCGCGCCCCGGAGGTCGAGTCGGCCGTCCTCCCCCTGCGCGCCCGCATCTCCGTACACGCCGGACTCGGCAACCTCGCCACCGGTCTGCGCCCGCCCGCCACCGGCCACGACAACCCCCACTATTTCGACGACGCGGCCTGCGTACGGGCCTGTGTGCTCGCCGTCGCGCACGCCGGTGAGCCCGAACTCGCCGCGGAGCTCGCCGAGTTCGACGCCCGCTACACCCAGGACGGCGACGGTGTGCACGGTGCCCGTGCCATGGCCGCGGCGATCGCGCTGGCGCTCGCCGGCGCGGACGTCGACGCCTGCGCGACGGCCGCGCTCGCCGAACTCCCCGAGTCCACGGAGATCGGCCGCAACGCCCGCCACGCGCTCGGTCTCGTCCGCGACACGGACCCCGCAGGCGGCGCCTTCGGTCTCGTACCCCTCCTCGAGCACCAGATCGTCGACCACGTCTACAGCTACGGCATCGCCGCCGCCGAGACCGTCCCGGTGGCCCTCGCCCTCGCCACCGCCGCGCGCGGCCGCATCGACCAGGCCGTGCCCGCAGCCGCCTGCCTGTCCCGCGTGGCCGACTCGGCCCCCGCGCTCGTGGGCGCCCTCACCGGCGCCCTCGGCGGCGGCAGCGCCATCCCCTCCGCCTGGCGCGACGCCTGCCGCACCCTCTCCGGCTGCGCCCTCCCCCGCCTGACCGGCACGGATCTGGTGGAACTCGCCGAACTGCTCACAGCGACGGAACTGGCCCTCCCAGAGGGATGATTCGGACATGACGCCCACCCGAACCGGAACCCTGGAAGAACGGATCATCCACAGCCTCGTGGGAGCCGCCGTCGGCGACGCGCTCGGCGGCCCCGTCGAGGGCTACACCCCCGAGCAGATCACCGAACGCCACGGCGGCCGCGTCCACGGCATCGTCGGCCCCTGGAACGGCGACGACTGGCGCACCGCCCGCCCCATCGCCCCGTACCACAAGGGCGACGGCCACGTCACCGACGACACCTTGATGACCCACGCACTGATCCGCGTGTACGCCACGGTCCGCGACCACCTGGACGCATACGCGATCGCCGAGCATCTCGTGCCCGATCTGATGACCACCCCCCGCTGGATCCCCGAACTTCAAGCGGAGGCCCTCCCCCTCCAGCGCGTCTTCCTCGCCGAGAAGTGGCTGGTGGCCCGCATCCACTACGGCCACATCGACCCGCGCGAGGCAGGCACCGGCAATATCGTCAACTGCGGTGCCGCGATGTACATGGCCCCGGTCGGCCTGGTCAACGCGGCCAACCCGGCGGGCGCGTACGCCGAGGCCCTCGACATCGCGGGCGCGCACCAGTCGTCGTACGGGCGCGAGGCCGCGGGCGTCTTCGCGGCGGCGGTGGCCGCGGCCTGCGCTCCGGGTGCGAGCCCGGAGTCGGTCGTCGAGGCCTGTCTGAGCGTGGCGAAGGACGGCACCCGCGCGGCGATCGAATCGGTCTGCGAAACGGCAACCCGCCACACGGACTTCGAGTCGGCCCTGCGCCCCCTGCGCGAGGCGGTCGCCCCGTACGACACGGTCGGCCCCGACTACCGCGCCCCGTCCCTCGGCGCCCGCCGCCCCTCCCGCCTCCACGCGATCGAGGAACTCCCCATCGCTCTCGGCATGGTGGTGGTGTCCGGCGGCGACTACCGCCACGCGGTCCTCGGCTCCGTCAACTACGGCCGGGACTGCGACTCCATCGCCACGATGTCCGGCGCCCTCGCGGGCGCCCTCGGCTCTCCGCCCCCACGCGACTGGGCCAAGACGGTCGCGGAGTCCAGCCGACTGGACCTGGAGACTCCGGCCAGGACACTCGCGGAGGTGACCCGGGAGACCTTCGCCAAGGACGTACGGCGCCGCCGCGCCCATGAATCCGCGTTCGCGGAGCTCTCATGACCCCACTCCGCCTCACCTGGGTCCAGCCCGAGGACCTGCTGGGCCACGAACTCCGCCAGGCGGCTCAGGACGGCCGCGATCCCTCCGCGATCGCCGCCCGCTGGCACGCAGCGGGCGGCCAGGAAGCCCCCCGTCGTGCGGGCGCCTCACACGAACCGGCGTCGCCGTACCTACGGAGGCTGGCCGACGATCTGCTCGATGAACTCGCCGCTCTGCCCAGCGGGTTGGAGCACAGCGAGCCGACCGGCCTCGGCGAGATCCAAGCCCTGTGCCCCGATTGGCCCACGAAGCAAAGCGGTGGGCTTGGGGAAGAGGACCCTCCCACCGCCCCCGTCCCCCGCCTGCATGCCGCCTGGCTCGGCAGAGCCACCGGCTGTCTCCTGGGCAAGCCGGTGGAAAAACTCCCGCTGACAGCGATCCGCGCCCTTGCCCGAGCCGCCGGCAACTGGCCCCTGACCACCTGGTTCACAGCGCGGGGCCTGCCATCCGAGCTCACGACCGCATACCCCTGGAACCGCCGCTCGGCGACCACCTCCCTCGCCGAGAACATCAACGGCATGCCGGAGGACGACGACCTCAACTACCCCGTCCTCAACCTCCTGTTGCTCCAACGCCACGGCAAGAACTTCTCCACCACGGACGTCGCCCGACTCTGGCTGGACGAACTCCCGGCAGCTCGCACCTTCACAGCGGAACGCATCGCCTACCGCAACCTCCTGGGCGGCATCGAGCCCCCGCTCACGGCCCATCACCGCAACCCCTTCCGCGAATGGATCGGCGCCCTGATCCGAGCGGACGTCCACGGCTGGACCAACCCCGGCGACCCGGCCACCGCCGCGGCACAGGCCCACCGGGACGCCACCCTCACCCACACGTCCAACGGCGTCTACGCGGCGATGTTCACGGCGGCCACGATCGCCGAGGCAGCCACGCGCGCCGGCGACATCCACACCTGCCTGCGCACCGGCCTGTCCGTCGTCCCCCCGGGCTCCCGCCTCGCCCAAGCCGTCCGCCACGCCGTTCAACTGGCCCAGGAACACCGAGGCCGGGACTTCGACGGGGTCGTGGACGAACTCCACGCCACCCACACGCCGTACCACTGGGTCCACGCCATCCCCAACACGGCCCTGCTCGCCGCCGCCCTCACCCACGCGGACGGCGACTTCACCGCGTCCATCTGCCGTGCCGTGTCCGGCGGTTGGGACACCGACTCGAACGGAGCGACGGCGGGCTCCATCGCCGGACTCCTGGCGGGCCACCCGGACGCGATCGCCGACCGCTGGACGGCCCCTCTCAAGAACCGGCTCGCCACCTCCATCGGTGACTTCGACGGAATCGGCTTCGACACCCTCGCCCACCTGACCCACCAGGAGGCCTCCCACCCATGACCGCACCCCTGACCGGCCTCCGCGTCCTCGACCTGGCCACCCTCTTCGCCGGACCGCTCGCCGCCACGATGCTCGGCGACTTCGGTGCCGAGGTCATCAAGGTCGAACATCCCCGCAAGCCGGACCCCTCCCGCGGCCACGGCCCGTCCAAGGACGGCGTCGGCCTGTGGTGGAAGCTCCTCGGCCGCAACAAGCGCACGATCACCCTCGACCTCTCGAAGGACGGCGGCCGCGGCACCCTCCTGCGACTCGCCGCCTCCTCCGACGTGATCATCGAGAACTTCCGCCCGGGCACGCTGGAGAAATGGCGCCTCGGCTGGGCGGAGCTGTCGGCGGCGAACCCCCGCCTGGTCCTCGCCCGGGTCACCGGCTTCGGCCAGTTCGGCCCGTACGCGCACCGGCCGGGCTTCGGCACGCTCGCCGAGGCGATGAGCGGCTTCGCGGCGATCACCGGCGAACCGGACACGCCGCCCACCCTCCCGCCGTTCGGACTGGCCGACTCGATCGCCGGCCTGGCCACGGCGTACGCGGTGATGACGGCCCTCGCGGCCCGCGACCGCACGGCCGACGGCCACGGCCAGGTGATCGACATGGCGATCATCGAGCCGATCCTCACGGTGCTGGGCCCGCAGCCGCTCTGGTACGACCAGTTGGGCCACGTCCAGCCGCGCCTGGGCAACCGTTCGCAGAACAACGCGCCCCGCAACACCTACCGCACCGCGGACGGCTCCTGGGTCGCCGTCTCGACCTCGGCGCAGTCGGTCGCCGAACGCGTGCTGCGCCTGGTCGGGCGCCCCGAGCTGACGACCGAGCCGTGGTTCGCCACGGGCGTGGACCGGGCCCGGCACGCGGACGAACTCGACGAGGCGGTCGGCGCGTGGATCGCCCGGCACAGCCGCTCCGAGGTCATCGACGCCTTCGAGAAGGCGGAGGCCGCGGTGGCGCCCATCCAGGACGTACGCGAAGTCATGGCCGATCCGCAGTACGCGGCCCTGGACACGATCACGACCGTCGACGACCCCGAACTCGGCCCGCTGCGCATGCAGAACGTCCTCTTCCGCCTGACCGAAACGCCCGGTGGGATCCGCTGGGCGGGCCGCCCGCACGGCGCAGACACGGACACGGTCCTCACCGAACTCGGCCTGACCGCCGCCGAGATCACCGCCCTCAGAGCGGAGGGCGCGCTGTGACCGCCGAGTCCGAGCCCCTCCCCCTCACCTGGCTGTACGCCCCCGGTGACCGCCCCTCCGTGGTCGCGAAAGCCCTGCGTGCCGGAGCCGACGTGGTCATCGTCGACCTGGAGGACTCGGTCGCGCGCGAGCGCAAGGAGTACGCCCGCGCCGCCACCGCCGAACTCCTCTCCGAGCCGCCACCGCTCCCGGTCCACGTCCGCGTGAACGCCCTGGACACCCCGCAGGGCGACGCCGACCTCCGCTCCCTGCTGCCGCTCCCGGGCCTCTCGGCCCTGCGCCTGCCCAAGGTGACCTCCCCCGCCCAGATCACCCGCACCGCGCAACGAGCGGCCGGTCTCCCCCTGTACGCCCTGCTGGAATCGGCCCTCGGCATCGAGCGCGCGTATGCGATCGCCGCGGCCGACCCCTCGCTGCGCGGCATCGCCCTGGGAGAGACCGATCTACGGGCGGACCTCGGGGTACGTGAGGAGGCCGGACTCGACTGGTCCCGCGCCCGCGTCGTCCTCGCCGCCCGCGCCGCGGGCCTGGCCCCGCCCGCCCAGTCCGTCTATCCGGACGTACGCGATCTGGCCGGCCTGGCCGTGTCCTGCGCCCACGGCCGCTCCCTGGGCTTCATCGGCCGCGCGGCCATCCATCCCGACCAGCTGCCCGTCATCGAGCACGCCTATCTGCCGTCTCTGGAGGAGATCGCCTCCGCCGAGGAGATCATCAAGGCCGCCGCCACGGAGCCCGGCGCCCAGGCCCTCCCGAACGGCCGGCTCATCGACACGGCGGTGGTGGCGGCGGCCCACCGCACCCTGGCCCTGGCCCGCCGCCGCACATAGCCCCGGCACACGAAGGGGGCGCCCCAAAATCCTTGGGGCGCCCCCTTCGACGTACGAACCGATGTCAGCCCTTCTTGGCCGACTCGGCCTCGTCCTTCGTGTCCGACGCCGCGGCGTCCTCGTCCGGCTCGGGCTCCGCCGCGGCGTCCGTGTCCTTGCCGGAGGCCTCGGTGTCCTCGTCCTTGTCCTGGTCCTCGTCCTTGTCGGAGGCCTCGGCAGCCGAGTCGTCCCCCGAACCGTCGGAGACACCCGGCTCGACGACCTCCTCGCGGCCCGGACGCCGCTTGGCCGACACCACGAAGTAGATGACGGCGAGGAGGAAGACCACGATCGCGGTCCACTCGTTGAGGCGGAGCCCAAAGATGTGGTGGGCCTCGTCGACGCGCATGGACTCGATCCAGAACCGGCCCGCGCAGTACGCGGCGACGTACAGCGCGAACGCCCGCCCGTGCCCGAGCTTGAAGCGCCGGTCCGCCCAGATGACGAGCAGCGCGACGCCGATGCACCACAGCGACTCGTAGAGGAAGGTCGGGTGGTACGTGCCGGGGATGCGTCCGTCGGCCGAGGACGTGATCTTCAGCGCCCAGGGAAGATCCGTGGGCCGCCCGTACAACTCCTGGTTGAACCAGTTGCCCCAACGACCGACGGCCTGAGCGAGGGCGATGCCCGGCGCGAGGGCGTCGGCCCACGCGGGCAACGGGATTCCGCGCCGACGGCATCCGATCCACGCGCCCAGCGCACCGAGCGCGATGGCGCCCCAGATACCGAGGCCGCCCTCCCAGATCTTGAAGGCGTCGACCCAGTCCTGGCCCTCGCTGAAGTACAGCTGGTAGTCCGTGATGACGTGGTACAGCCGTCCGCCGACGAGGCCGAACGGGACCGCCCACACGGCGATGTCGGCCACGGTGCCGGACCGGCCCCCGCGGGCGATCCACCGCTTGTTTCCTAGCCAGACGGCCAGAAAGACACCGATGATGATGCAGAACGCGTAGCCGCGGAGCGGAATGGGGCCGAGCTCAAGCACTCCGCGCGACGGGCTGGGGATGTAGGCAAGTTCCATGGCAGGGTCGACGCTACCCTGCCGGGCGGGAGACTCGGCAACCCGCCCGGGCTACGGCTCCATAACGAGGCACGGCCGCGCTACGCCTTGTTCGCCTCCTCGACCATCTGCTTCAGCTTCGCCGGGGTCATCGTCCGGTCCTGGTAGATGTTCTTTCCGTTCAGCAGCACCGTCGGCGTGCCCTGGAAGCCACTGCTCTGGAAGGCCTTGTTGGACTGGGCGACCCAGCTGTTGTGCGCGCCGTCCTCGACGCACTTCCTGAAGGCGCCGGTGTCGAGCCCGTCCACCTTGCCCGCCAGCTCGATCAGCTTGCCGTTGTCGGCGTAGTCGTCGTTCGTCTCCACGGGCTGGTTGTCGAACAGCACGTCGTGGTACGCGGTGAACTTCCCGGCGTCCTGAGCGCACGCCGCGGCGTTGGCCGCGCGCAGGGAGCCGCTGCCGCCCATGTTCCCGTCGATCAGCGTGACGAGCCGGTAGTCGACCTTCAGCTGTCCGGAGTCCGTGAGCTCATGGATCGTCGGGCGATACGCGCTCTCGAAGTTCTTGCAGGCCGGGCAGCGGAAGTCCTCCCACACGGTGAGGGTGGACCTGGCGCTCGCCTCACCCGCGGGGATGACGAGGTTGTCGTCGCCGTTCGCCCCCGAGGGCGCCGTGACCGGGCCCGCCGTGTCCGTCTTGTCCTTGTCCATGTTCGCGGCCACCACGCCGATCACCGCGGCCAGTGCCAGCACGCAGACGACGGCGGCGCCCACGATCAGCAGCCGGCGGCGCTTCTCCGCCGACCGCTGCTTCTCTCGCTCCGCCGCAAGCCGCTCGCGGGCGGTGCGCTTTCCCTCACGGTTCTTCTCGCTCACGCCCGGCAGAACGAACCGGGGAGGCGCAGCGCGCCTCCCCGGTCCCAGGTCCACCCGTACGAGTGAGCGGATTGTCGGTTACGCCCCTCGGACGCCCTGGGCGAGGTCCGCGGCGAGCGTGCGTACGGCCTCCAGGCCCGCCGCCTCGTCCGGCGCGTCCAGCATGCGCTTCACGAAGGCCGAGCCGACGATGACGCCGTCGGCGAAGCCGGCGACCTCGGCGGCCTGTCCGGCGTTGGAGACGCCGAGTCCGACGCAGACCGGCAGGTCGGTGGTGGCCTTGGTGCGGCGCACCAGGTCCTGGGCCTGCGCGCCCACCGATTCACGGGTGCCGGTGACGCCCATCAGGGAGGCCGCGTACACGAATCCGGATCCCGCGGCGGTGATGTCGGCGAGCCGGGCGTCCTTGCTGCTGGGCGCGACCACGAAGACGGTCGCGAGTGCGTGCTTCTCGGCGTGCTCCCTCCAGAGCGCGGACTCCTGCACGGGGAGGTCGGGCAGGATGCACCCCGCCCCGCCGGCCTCGGCCAGCTCGGCGGTGAACCGCTCGACGCCGTAGCGGTCGATCGGATTCCAGTACGTCATCACGAGCACCGGCTTCCCGGTCGCCTCGTACGCCTCGCGGACCGTGCGCATCACGTCCGCGATCTTGACGCCGCCGCGCAGGGCGATGTCGTCGGCGGTCTGGATGACCGGGCCGTCGAGGACCGGGTCGCTGTGCGGCAGCCCCACCTCGACGACGTCGGCGCCCCCGTCGAAGACGGCCTTGATGGCGTCGATACCGCCGTCGACGGTCGGGAAGCCGGCCGGGAGGTAGGCGATGAGGGCGGATCGCCCCTCGGCCTTCGCGGCGGCGAGGGTGTCGCTCAACAGCTGAATGTTGCCGCTCACTTGGCGTCCCCCTCGATCTCGGCGGTGTCGCCGTCGGCGTCCGCGGCGACGGCCGCGTCCGTGTCGTACAGGCCGAAGTACCGGGCGGCCGTGTCCATGTCCTTGTCGCCTCGCCCGGACAGGTTCACGATGATCAGACCGTCCCTGCCCAGCTCCTTGCCCACGTCGAGGGCACCCGCGAGCGCGTGCGCGCTCTCGATGGCCGGGATGATGCCCTCGGTCCGCGACAGCAGGCGCAGGGCCTGCATGGCCGCGTCGTCGGTGACGGCGCGGTACTCGCCGCGACCGCTGTCCTTGAGGTAGGAGTGCTCGGGGCCGATGCCCGGGTAGTCGAGGCCGGCCGAGATCGAGTACGGCTCGGTGATCTGGCCCTCCTCGTCCTGCAGGACGTAGCTCCTGGACCCGTGGAGGATGCCGGGCTCGCCGGCGGTGAGGGTGGCCGCGTGCTCACCGGTCTCGACGCCGTGTCCGGCGGGCTCGCAGCCGATGAGGCGTACGTCCGTGTCCGGGATGAAGGCGTGGAAGAGGCCGATGGCGTTCGAGCCGCCGCCGACGCAGGCGACCGCGGCGTCGGGAAGGCGCCCGGCGCGTTCGAGGATCTGCCGGCGGGCCTCGACGCCGATGACGCGGTGGAAGTCGCGGACCATGGCCGGGAAGGGATGGGGCCCGGCGACGGTCCCGAACAGGTAGTGGGTGTGATCGACGTTGGCGACCCAGTCGCGGAACGCCTCGTTGATGGCGTCCTTGAGGGTGCGGGAGCCGGACTTCACGGCGATGACCTCGGCCCCGAGCATGCGCATGCGGGCGACGTTGAGGGCTTGCCGCTGGGTGTCGATCTCACCCATGTAGATGGTGCACTCGAGGCCGAAGAGGGCGCAGGCGGTGGCGGTCGCGACGCCGTGCTGGCCGGCTCCGGTCTCGGCGATGACGCGGGTCTTGCCCATGCGCTTGGTGAGCAGCGCCTGGCCGAGCACGTTGTTGATCTTGTGGGATCCGGTGTGGTTCAGGTCTTCCCGCTTGAGGAAGATCCGGGCGCCCCCGGCGTGTTCGGCGAAGCGCGGCACCTCGGTCAGGGAGCTGGGCCGGCCCGTGTAGTGCACGAGCAGGTCGTCCAGCTCACGCGCGAACTCGGGATCGGCCTTCGCCTTGTCGTACTCCACGGCGACCTCGTCCACGGCGGCGACGAGCGCCTCCGGGATGAACTTGCCGCCGAACGTGCCGAAGTATCCCTCGGCACTGGGAACTTGACCCTCCGGGTCGGGAATGAAGAACTCGCTGGGCATGCGGTTACCTCACAGGGGCGTGGGCCCCGGTCGCAAGTCGGATGGCGGTCACGATGTGCGCGCGTGCGCCGTCGGAGGTGCACGTCGAGTCATGCTCACGACGGATCTGCATCGCTGTGCGGGCGCCCTGTCCAGGGCATCTCACCTGCACGCAACGAGATCGCCGCGCTGAACCGAGCGGAAACCTACCGGCGGCGAAGGCGCGCCAGGGCCTGTCCGGCGGATCAGGGTCGGACAGTCCCCGGGCGCCGAGGCCATCGCATCCCGTTGACCTGACCCGGCTCGTCTCCGATCACGTACCGCACCCTGCGCCCGTGCACCCGTCGCGCGGGCGCCCGGCACCCTCGCGGACGGCAGCCGCGGGCGAGGCGGGCGTAGGGGTCCCGCGGCGCCAAGGGGGCCGCGGCGGCCGACCGTACGCACACCGGACCACCGTCGGGGCGAGCCCCAGGACGGGTGGTGGCGGCAAGGGTGCGGTCGGCGTACATCCGAGGGTCAGCCTCGCCCGTGGCGGAGCGCGGGGTGCGCGCCCGCGGCGACCAGGTCGGAGACGGCGGTCTTCGGGTCGCGGCCGGTGACCAGCGACTCGCCCACCAGAACCGCGTCGGCGCCGGCGTTGGCGTACGCGATGAGGTCGTGCGGGCCGCGGACGCCGGACTCGGCGATCTTGACGAGGCTGTCGGGGATCTCGGGGGCCACGCGGTCGAAGGTCGTCCGGTCGACCTTCAGCGTCTTCAGGTTGCGCGCGTTGACGCCGATGACCCTCGCGCCGGCGTCCACCGCCCGCTCGACCTCGTCCTCGTCGTGCACCTCGACGAGCGGCGTGAGCCCGATGGACTCGGCGCGCTCGATCAGGGACTCCAGAGCGGGCTGCTCCAGCGCGGCGACGATCAGCAGCGCCA
Source organism: Streptomyces sporangiiformans (assembly GCF_005768555.2). Lineage (GTDB taxonomy): Bacteria > Actinomycetota > Actinomycetes > Streptomycetales > Streptomycetaceae > Streptomyces > Streptomyces sporangiiformans. The sequence goes on along the minus strand of NZ_VCHX02000338.1, from coordinate 21,527 downwards.
GATCCGCGCCGTACGCCCGCGCCTCCCACAGCTGGTACGACGTGACGATGAAGTCCTTGCGGAGGACCGGGATGTCCACGCGCGCGCGGACGGCCTCCAGGTCGGCCAGCGAACCGCCGAAGCGGCGCTGCTCGGTGAGGACGGAGATGACGGCCGCGCCGCCCGCCTCGTAGTCCGCCGCCAGCCCGGCCGGGTCGGCGATCGCCGCGAGCGCGCCCTTGGACGGGCTGGACCGCTTCACCTCACAGATGACCTTGACACCGTCACCACGCAGGGCGGCCTCGCCGTCCTTGGCTGCCGGAGCCTTCGCCACGCGCTCCTTGAGCTCGTCGAGGCTGACGCGCGCCTGCCGCTCCGCGAGGTCGGCACGGACTCCGTCGATGATCTCGTCGAGCACACTCACGCGAGCGGCCCCCTTCCCTGACGGTGGACAGTACAAGCGGTTGAGCAGCTGACCCGGTCCGCCCGCATCGGACGAAACCGCATCAGACGAAAACCGATGGTCACTGCGATGGTATCTGGAGGAGGGCGAAGCCCTCACATCCGGTTGACGCCGGTCCCATTACCTGGACATTCGCCAGTTGATCAAGGATGGAGCCAGCCACCGAACGGCAGGTTCCGGACAACGGTGAAGACCAGCAGCAAGGCACCGACGCCCCAGAGGAGGCCGGGCCCCGGATCGAGCCGCAGCGGGCGCCCCTGGACCGACCGTACCGCCCAGAGCGTCCACACCACCGCGAACACGAGATACCCGGCGACCGCGACCGCGTTGGCCCCGAGTGCCGCCGCGAAGTCCCCGTGCACGAAGGCGTGCGCGCTGCGCAGTCCGCCGCAACCGGGGCAGTACACGCCGGTGTACTGGAGCAGCGGACAGGCGGGGTAGTGCCCTGGTTCGTTCGGATCGACGGCGGCGACGTACGCGAAGGCCCCGACGACGGCCGTGAGGACACCACCGGGCACGGCGAGCCGCCGCACCACGGATCCGGGAGGGCGCGTCACCCTCTGGGTTTCGGTGTTCACCCCACGCATTCTGCCCCGCGCGGGTGAGCCCTGCACAACCTTGCACGCACACGCGCACGAAAACACGAAAAAAGGCGGCCCCGGCGTTGGAACCGGGGCCGCCTTCGCGCGATGCCGTGGCGGGTCAGCTCTCGACGGAGGCCACTTCGCGTGCGGACTCGGCGGACCCGGGCTTGCCCGCGCCCTTCGGCCGGCCGAGGCCGGCCGCGCTCATGGCCATGCCGACCACGCCGCCGACCGCGACGATGACCAGTCCGGCCCAGAAGCCCAGCGGGCTGGCCAACACCGTGAAGGCACCCGAGACGCAGAAACCGATGAAGGCGATAGTGACACCGGTCCAGGCGGCCGGGGTGTGACCGTGGCTGCTGCCCGCCATGACTTGCTCCTCGTAGCTGATGACGTATGTGCCTGTGTGAGTCAGACGCTCGGTGGCCATTGTCCCGTACTCGCGTGTACCGGCCGACCGGGGGGTCCTCGCGTACGGCGAGAGCCCGCAATTCCCGCCTCGGAGCGGGGGGCGTGCGGCGGACAGCTGGACTACCGAGCTGCTGAGCTACGCCCCGGTCGGGTCCTCGCCCCGGTCCAGCGCCTTCCACATCTCCTCGGGCCGGTCCGGGTCCGCCACGGGCTTGGCCTTACGGGGCCGGGGGGTGCCGTCCCGCTCGTACCGGCCCGACATGGTGGGCCACAGCCGTCCGTAGCGCAGCGCGAGCAGACCCGCGAGCAGGAGCAGCAGGCCGCCCACGGCGGCTACGTACGGCCAGGCGGTGTGGCTCATGGAGTCGACGGTCGCGGTGGTGTCGCCGGAGGCCTGCGCGGCCTTGTCGTCGAGGGCGGACCTGTCGGAGACGCCGAGGAGCGCGGCGGCCACGGTGCCCGCGCCGGAGAGCGCGAGGAGCCCGGCGACCAGGAAGCGTCCGGCGCGGCGTACGGCGAAGACGGCGACGAGCGCGGCGAGGCCCACTACGGCCAGGGCAGCGGGCACTCCCGTGACGTCGCTGCCGGTCGCGCTCAGCGGGAAGTCGCCGCCGGCCACCGTGGTGGTGCCCTCCGACCAGCCCTGCCGCGAGGCGAGCAGCGCGACGGCCGCGCCGAGCGCGCCGCACAGCAGGGCGAGGGCGAGGCTGCGCCGGCCGGACCGGGCGGGTCCGGTGGATCCGGCGGCTTCGTATCGGGGGTGAGGTACGGCAGTCACGTACTCCACTATCGCCCTGACCCCGGGCGAACCGTCACCCGGGGTTCACGTGAGACGCGTCCCACCGACGGGCGTGCCGACCGGCCTACTGACCGGCGTCCTGACCGGCCGGCCGGCCGAGCCGGTTCGCCGTGTGTACGGCGCGCAGTACGGCGGCGGCCTTGTTGCGGCACTCGGTGTCCTCGGCCACCGGGTCCGAGTCGGCGACGACCCCGGCGCCGGCCTGCACGTATGCCGTGCCGTCCCGCAGCAGCGCCGTACGGATGGCGATGGCGGTGTCGGAGTCGCCCGCGAAGTCGAGGTAGCCGACGCAGCCGCCGTACACGCCGCGGCGCGCGGGCTCCAGTTCGTCGATGATCTGCATCGCGCGGGGCTTGGGGGCGCCGGAGAGAGTGCCCGCCGGGAAGCACGCGGTCAGGACGTCGAAGGCCGTACGTCCCTGAGTGACCCTGCCGGTCACCGTCGAGACGATGTGCATCACGTGCGAGTAGCGCTCGATGGACATGAAGTCGACGACCTCGACGGAGCCCGGTTCGCAGACCCGGCCGAGGTCGTTGCGTCCCAGGTCGACGAGCATGAGGTGCTCGGCGCGCTCCTTGGGGTCGGCGAGGAGTTCGTCGGCGAGGGCCTGGTCCTCGTTCGGGTTCGCGCCGCGCGGGCGCGTACCGGCGATGGGGTGCACCATCGCGTTCCCGTCCTCGACCTTGACGAGGGCCTCCGGGGAGGAGCCGACGATGTCGAAGTCGTCGAAGCGGAAGAGGTACATGTACGGCGACGGATTGGTGGCGCGCAGCACACGGTAGACGTCCAACGCGCTTGCCGTGCAAGGGGTTTCGAAGCGCTGGGAGGGCACGACCTGGAAGGCCTCGCCCGCGCGGATGCGCTCCTTGATGTCCTCGACGGCGTCCTGGTAGTCGGGGCCGCCCCACCGCGCGGTGTACTCGGGGAGTTCCGAGGGCGGGAGCGCGGCGGGCGGCTGCGAGACCGCGCGCGACAGGTCGGCCTCCATGGCGTCGAGGCGGGCGACGGCGTCCGCGTACGCCTCGTCGACGCCGGTGTCGAGGTCGTTGTGGTTGATCGCGTTGGCGATCAGCAGGACCGTGCCGTCCCAGTGGTCCAGGACCGCGAGGTCGCTGGTGAGCAGCATGGTCAGCTCGGGCAGTTGCAGGTCGTCGTGGTCGCCGGGGCCGATCTTCTCCAGGCGGCGCACGATGTCGTAGCCGAGGTAGCCGACCATGCCACCGGTGAACGGGGGCAGCCCGCTGTCGTGGACGAGGTCGTGCGGGGTGTGCAGCGTCTCGACGGTGGCGCGCAGCGCGGCGAGCGGGTCGCCGTCCACGGGGACGCCGACGGGGGGTGAGCCGAGCCAGTGCGCCTGCCCGTCGTGTGCGGTCAGGGTCGCGTGGCTGCGGACGCCCACGAACGAGTAGCGAGACCATGAAAGCGCGGCGCTGCCGTTCTCGGCGGACTCCAGCAGGAAGGTGCCGGGCCGCTCGGCGGCGAGCTTGCGGTAGAGCGCGACGGGCGTGTCGCCGTCCGCGAGGAGCTTGCGGCTGACGGGGATGACACGCCGGTCGTTGGCCAGCTTGCGGAACGTCTCGAGGTCCATGGCGGCTGACCCTACTGTCCGGTCGACAGTACGTCGGACTCGGCGTCCTCGAGGAGGACGTCGGCGTCGAAGCAGGTGCGGTCGCCCGTGTGGCAGGCGGCGCCCACCTGGTCGACCTTCACCAGGACGGTGTCGGCGTCGCAGTCGAGAGCGACGGACTTGACGTGCTGGACATGCCCGGAAGTGTCGCCTTTGACCCAGTACTCCTGACGGCTGCGCGACCAGTAGGTGCAGCGGCCCGTGGTGAGCGTGCGATGCAGTGCCTCGTCGTCCATCCAGCCCAGCATCAGCACCTCTCCGGTGTCGTACTGCTGGGCGATCGCGGGGAGGAGTCCGTCGGCGCTGCGCTTGAGGCGGGCGGCGATGGAGGGATCCAGGCTGCTGGACGGAGGCATGCTGCTCATGTGGGCCATTGTGCCGCGCCCGTGGGGCCGGTCCGAGGGACGTCCGCTGAATGAGCTGCCGATGACCCGCGGACTGATGACCGGAGACGGGTGGGCGGACCAGGGCCCCGGTCGTAGGCTGGCAGACATGTCGACCCATGCCAAGCGTGAACGACTTCTGCTGGCGGACCTCCTGGAGGCCGCGGGCCCCGATGCCCCCACGCTCTGTGAGGGCTGGAACACCCGCGATCTCGCGGCCCACGTGGTCACGCGCGAGCGCCGCACGGACGCCGCGGCCGGGATGCTGATCAAGCAGCTGGCGGCGCGCCTGGAGCGGGTGATGGCGGAGTTCGCCGAGAAGCCGTACGAGGAGCTGATCCAGCTGATCCGTACGGGGCCACCGCGCTTCTCGCCCTTCGCCCTGAAGCAGATCGACGAGGCGTCGAACGCCGCGGAGTTCTACATCCATGCCGAGGACGTGCGCCGCGCCCAGCCCGACTGGACACGCCGCGAGATCGACCCGGTCTTCGCCAACTTCCTGTGGTCGGGACTGGAGCGGACGGCCCGTCTCATGGGCCGCAAGGCACCGGTCGGCCTGGTGCTGCGTCGCCCGGACGGCCGCACCGTGGTCGCCAACCGGGGAACGCCGGTGGTGACGGTGACGGGCGAGCCCTCCGAGCTCCTGCTGTTCGCGTACGGCCGGCAGGACGTGGCCGACGTCGAGCAGGACGGCGAAAAGGACGCGATCGCCAAGCTGCACGAGACGAAGCAGCTGGGAATCTGACCGGTCTGGCGTCTCAGCCCGGCAGACCGGTGAGCGAACAGCGCTGAACCCGGCGAGCACCCGGCCCAGGCAGGAAGCGCCCGTATCGGCTCGGCTCGCCTGGGCGGAATGTCAGCGTATGGGGTGGCCCGCGTCTCGCAGGGTTTGCTTTACCTCGCCGATGCGCAGGTCGCCGAAGTGGAAGACGGAGGCGGCCAGGACGGCGTCCGCGCCCGCGGCGATGGCGGGTGGGAAGTCGGCGAGCCGGCCGGCGCCGCCGCTGGCGATCAGCGGGACGGTGACGTGCTTGCGTACGGCCTCGATCATCTCGATGTCGTAGCCGTCCTTCGTGCCGTCGGCGTCCATCGAGTTGAGCAGGATCTCGCCCGCGCCCAGTTCGGCCGCCTGGTGCGCCCACTCGATCGCGTCGATGCCGGTGCCCTTGCGGCCGCCGTGCGTCGTCACCTCGAAGCTCCCGGACTCGGTGCGCCGCGCGTCGACCGAGAGGACCAGGACCTGCCGTCCGAAGCGCTCCGCGATCTCGCGGATCAGCTCGGGGCGGGCGATGGCCGCGGTGTTGACCCCGACCTTGTCCGCCCCGGCCCGCAGCAGCTTGTCGACGTCCTCGGGGGTGCGCACGCCGCCGCCCACCGTCAGCGGGATGAAGACCTGCTCGGCGGTGCGGCGCACCACGTCGTACGTCGTCTCGCGGTTGCCCGACGACGCGGTGATGTCCAGGAACGTCAGTTCGTCGGCGCCTTCGGCGTCGTACACCTTGGCCATCTCGACGGGATCGCCCGCGTCGCGCAGGTTCTGGAAGTTGACGCCCTTGACGACCCGGCCGTTGTCGACGTCCAGGCAGGGGATGACTCGGACCGCCAGGGTCATGAATTCACGGCTCCTCTGAATGCTTCCAGTTCCACTTCGACCAGGATGCGCGGATCGACGAAGCCGTCCACTATCAGCAGGGTCGAGGCCGGGCGTACGGAGTCGAAGATCTCCTTGTGGGCCCGGCCCGCCTCGTCCACGTCCCGCGCGTGGGTGAGGTACATCCGCGTACGAACCACGGACTCGACGCCGAGTCCGAAGGTGCCGATCGCGTCCAGGGCGTTGGAGAAGGCCACGCGCGCCTGCTCGTAGGGGTCGCCCTCCCCGTACAGCACGTTTCCCTTGAAGGACGTCGTGCCCGCCACCAGAACGCGGTCGCCCGCCGCGACGGCGCGTGCGAAACCGAAGGACTCCTCCCAGGGGCTCCCGCTCTGCACACGCCGTACGGCTTCCGACGTCATGACACCGCACCCGTTTTCATGACCGTCACGACACAGCCTCCAGGGCCTCTTCCAGGGTGAACGCCTTCGCGTACAGCGCCTTCCCGACGATCGCGCCCTCCACGCCGAGCGGGACGAGTTCGGCGATGGCGCGCAGGTCGGCCAGCGAGGACACCCCGCCGGAGGCCACCACCGGGCGGTCCGTCGCCGCGCAGACGTTCTTCAGCAGCTCCAGGTTCGGGCCCTGCAGCGTGCCGTCCTTGGCGATGTCCGTGACGACATAGCGGGCGCAGCCCTCGGAGTTGAGACGCTCCAGCGTCTCGTAGAGGTCGCCGCCGTCGCGGGTCCAGCCGCGGCCGCGCAGCGTCGTGCCGCGTACGTCGAGGCCGACCGCGATCTTGTCGCCGTGCTCGGCGATGACCTTGGCGACCCACTCGGGCGTCTCCAGCGCGGCCGTGCCCAGGTTGACGCGGGTACAGCCGGTGGCGAGGGCGGCGGCGAGCGTGGCGTCGTCGCGGATGCCGCCGGACAGCTCGACCTTGATGTCCATCGCCTTCGCCACCTCGGCGATCAGCGCACGGTTGTCCCCGGTCCCGAACGCGGCGTCCAGGTCGACCAGGTGCAGCCACTCGGCACCCGCACCCTGCCAGGCGAGGGCGGCCTCCAGAGGAGAGCCGTACGAGGTCTCCGTACCGGACTCGCCGTGCACCAGCCGGACGGCCTGGCCGTCACGGACGTCCACGGCGGGAAGGAGTTCGAGCTTCGAAGCCATCACAGGGTTCCGATCCAGTTGTTCAGCAGCTGCGCTCCGGCGTCGCCGGACTTCTCGGGGTGGAACTGGGTCGCCCACAGAGCGCCGTTCTCGACGGCCGCCACGAAGGGCTTGCCGTGCGTCGACCACGTCACCAGGGGCTCCCGCATCGCCGGGTTGGCGACCTCCATGGACCAGTCATGGACGGCGTAGGAGTGGACGAAGTAGAAGCGGGCGTCCGCGTCGAGCCCCGCGAAGAGCTCCGAACCGGCCGGCGGCTCCACGGTGTTCCAGCCCATGTGCGGCACGATGTCGGCCTGCAGGGGCTCGACCGAGCCGGGCCACTCGTCGAGGCCCTGGGTCTCCACCCCGTGCTCGATGCCCCGCGCGAAGAGGATCTGCATGCCGACGCAGATGCCCATCACCGGTCGGCCGCCGGCCAGACGCCGGTCCACGATCCAGTCGCCGCGCGCCTCCTTCAGCCCGTGCATACAGGAGGCGAAGGCACCGACACCGGGCACCAGCAGCCCGTCCGCGTTCATGGCCTTGTCGAAGTCGCGGGTGATCTCGACGGCGGCACCCGCGCGCGCGAGAGCGCGTTCGGCGGACCGCACGTTCCCGAAGCCGTAGTCGAAGACGACCACGCGTTTGGAAGCAGTACTCAATTCCACACCTCCAGCCGGAGGACTCCCGCCACGAGACACATCGCGGCTCCGATGGAGAGCAGCACGACGAGGCTCTTCGGCATCTGCTGCTTGACGAAGGAGATGATGCCGCCGACCAGGAAGAGTCCGACGACGATCAGTATGGTGGACAGCCCGCTCATGGCTTTACAGCGCACCCTTCGTGGAGGGCAGGATGCCGGCGGCCCGCGGGTCACGCTCGGAGGCGTAACGCAGCGCCCGGGCCAGCGCCTTGAACTGGCACTCCACGATGTGGTGCGCGTTGCGCCCGTAGGGCACGTGCACGTGCAGCGCGATCTGCGCCTGCGCGACGAAGGACTCCAGGATGTGCCGGGTCATCGTCGTGTCGTACTCGCCGATCATCGGCGCCATGTTCTCGGGCTCGGTGTGCACGAGGTACGGGCGGCCGGAGAGGTCGACGGTCACCTGGGCGAGGGACTCGTCCAGCGGGACCGTGCAGTTGCCGAACCGGTAGATGCCCACCTTGTCGCCGAGGGCCTGCTTGAAGGCCGCGCCCAGCGCCAGCGCCGTGTCCTCGATGGTGTGGTGCGAGTCGATGTGCAGGTCGCCCTCGGTCTTCACGGTCAGGTCGAACAGACCGTGGCGGCCGAGTTGGTCGAGCATGTGGTCGTAGAAGCCGACGCCGGTCGACACATCGACCTTCCCGGACCCGTCGAGGTCGACCTCTACGAGGACCGAGGTCTCCTTGGTGGTGCGCTCAACACGGCCTACGCGGCTCATGCGCTCTGCTCCTGTTCTTGGTCTTTCTTCAGTTCGCGCACCGCATCGAGGAACGCGTCGTTCTCTTCGGGCGTACCGGCACTGACCCGCAGCCACCCCGGTACCCCGTTGTCCCGGACCAGGACACCCCGGTCGAGGATCTTCTGCCAGATCTCGTGGGCATCGGCGAACCGCCCGAACTGCACGAAGTTGGCGTCCGATTCGGTCACCTCGTAGCCGATCGCGCGCAGCTCGGCGACCAGCCGGTCCCGCTCGGCCTTCAGCTGCTCGACGTACTTCAGGAGGACGCCCGTATGTTCCAGGGCGGCCAGCGCGGTCGCCTGCGTGACGGCCGACAGGTGGTACGGAAGCCGTACGAGCTGGACGGCGTCCACGACCGCCGGGTGCGCGGCGAGATAGCCGAGGCGCAGCCCGGCCGCGCCGAACGCCTTCGACATGGTCCGCGAAACGACGAGATTCGGCCGACCTTCGAGCAGCGGCAGCAGTGAGTCGCCGTGGCTGAACTCGATGTACGCCTCGTCGACGACCACCATGGAGGGCTTGGCCGCCTGCGCGGCCTCGTACAGGGCGAGGACCGTCTCGGGCGGAACCGCGTTGCCCGTGGGGTTGTTGGGGGTCGTGATGAAGACGACGTCCGGCCGTTCCTCGGCGATCGCCTGCCGGGCGGTGGCGAGGTCGATCGTGAAGTCGTCGCGCCGCGGCCCGGAGATCCAGCCGGTGCCGGTGCCGCGCGCGATCAGGCCGTGCATCGAGTACGAGGGCTCGAAGCCGATCGCCGTGCGGCCGGGCCCGCCGAAGGTCTGCAGCAGCTGCTGGATGACCTCGTTGGAGCCGTTGGCCGCCCATACGTTCTCGACGCCGACCGCGTACTTGCCGGTCTTCGTCAGGTAGTTGGCCAGCTCGGTGCGCAGCTCCACCGCGTCCCGGTCGGGGTAGCGGTTGAGGTTCCGGGCGGCCTCGCGCACGCGCTCGGTGATCCGCTCGACGAGCGGTTCGGGCAGCGGGTACGGGTTCTCGTTGGTGTTCAGACGTACGGGGACGTCGAGCTGGGGCGCGCCGTAGGGGGACTTGCCGCGCAACTCGTCGCGTACGGGGAGGTCGTCGATGCCGATGCTGGAACTCACTTGCTCGGTACCTTCCAGTCGAACCGGGCCTTGATCGCGGCACCGTGGGCGGGGAGATCCTCGGCCTCGGCGAGCGTCACGACGTGGTGCGCCACCTCCGCCAGCGCGTCGCGCGAGTAGTCGACGATGTGGATCCCGCGCAGGAAGGACTGGACGCTGAGCCCCGAGGAGTGACAGGCACAGCCGCCGGTCGGCAGGACGTGGTTGGAGCCCGCCGCGTAGTCGCCCAGGGAGACGGGCGACCAGGGGCCGATGAAGATCGCGCCCGCGTTCGTCACGCGGTCGGCCACCGCCGCGGCGTCGGCCGTCTGGATCTCCAGGTGCTCGGCGCCGTACGCGTTCACGACCCGCAGGCCCGCGTCCACGCCGTCGACCAGGACGATCGCGGACTGCCTGCCCGCCAGGGCCGGGGCGATCCGGTCCTCGATGTGCTTGGTGGCCGCGACCTGCGGGGCCAGCTCCTTCTCGACCGCGTCGGCCAGCGCGACGGAGTCGGTGACGAGGACGGCGGCCGCGAGAGGGTCGTGCTCGGCCTGGCTGATCAGGTCGGCGGCGACGTGCACCGGGTCGGCGGTCTCGTCCGCGAGGACCGCGATCTCGGTGGGGCCGGCCTCGGCGTCGATGCCGATCTTGCCGGTGAAGTACCGCTTGGCGGCGGCGACCCAGATGTTGCCGGGGCCGGTGACCATGTTGGCGGAGGCGCAGGTCTCGGTGCCGTGCGCGAACATCGCGACGGCCTGGGCGCCTCCGGCGGCGTACACCTCGTCGATGCCGAGCAGCGCGCAGGCGGCGAGGATCGTGGGGTGCGGGATGCCCCCGAACTCCTTCTGCGGCGGTGACGCGAGTGCCATGGAGCCGACGCCGGCCTCCTGCGCGGGCACCGCGTTCATGATCACGGACGAGGGGTACACGGACAGCCCGCCGGGGGCGTACAGCCCGACCCGCTCCACCGGCACCCACTTCTCGGTGACCGTGCCGCCGGGCACGACCTGGGTGGTGTGCGTGGCGCGGCGCTGTTCGCGGTGGACGATGCGGGCGCGGCGGATCGACTCCTCCAGGGCGGCGCGCACGGCGGGGTCGAGCTCCTCCAGGGCCCGCGCGAGCGCCGCGGCGGGTACGCGCACCTGGTCCAGCCGAACTCCGTCGAACTTCTCCGCGTAGTCGATCAGCGCCGCGTCCCCCCGATGATGCACGGCCTCGCAGATCGGACGCACCTTCTCCAGGGCGGCCGAGACGTCGAAGTCGGCTCGGGGCAGCAGGTCACGCAGGGCCGAGCCCTCGGGGAGGGCATCGCCGCGCAGATCGATTCGGGAGATCACGTGGCCAATTCTCTCAGACGGCGATCGGGCGCCGGACGGTTGTATCAATCGCTGATACGGACCGCTGATCAGCGACCGACCCGCATGTCGGCGGACCTCCGCGGCGCCGTCGGCGGGCCGCCACCGGGTCGCGGCGACAGCCAGAGGGCCACCCGCACGCCCGCTTCGACCTGGCGGCGGCCAGGACTGCGAGCGGCCGGCGCCGCATGGAGGTGCAGGGCGGTGATCGCCGCACCTACGGGTGCGGCGGCGTGGGCGGCGGTCGGCTGTCCGGGCGCGGAGTCGCGACGGCGGCAGAGGTCGGCGCGGAGTACGGTGCGCGCGCGGCGCGGCGGCCCACACTCCCGACAGCCCGCCGCACTACGCCCCACCCCACCGGCCCACCCCACCGGCCAACAGCCCACCCCGCCGCTCCCACCCGCATCGCGGCCGCACGGAATCCTGGCCCATGGCTGGCCAGATCCGGATGGCTGACGGTGGCCCCGGAAGATCGGCTTCACCATTAGCGTTCGTGTCGTCACTCAGCGGGCATCACATGAACAGCTGTCCTAAACCCGCGAGTAGCTGAGGAGGAAGGAAAAGACGTGACCGAGGGCGCCGGCATCCGGGACGGGATCCGGGACGGGGAGCCGCCGGAGGATCTGACCGCCGCCGAGATGGGGATGTGGCAGGCGTTCCGCAACGGCAGCGTGTACGACCTGCGCGCCGGGGACATGGTCGTGGACGATCCGCACGGCGGCCATCCATGGGGTCCGGAGCGGAGCGTACGCGCGCGCGTCGTGTGCATGCTGCTGCTGAACGGGCCGCCCGCGCTCGACGGCCGCGTCTCCTCCCTGAAGCTGTCCGGCGTCCAGATCACCGACGTGCTGGATCTCGCGGGCGGCACGATCGAGCCGTACGTGGAGCTGAAGGGCTGCCGGTTCGAGAAGGAGATCCTGCTGCCGGAGGCCAGGTTCACGACCCTGCGCCTGGTCGACTGCTCGGTGCCACGCCTGGAGGCGGCCCGGCTGCACACCGAGGGCGATCTGCATCTGCCGCGCTGCCGCTTCCACAACGGCGTACGCCTCAGCGACGCGCACATCGGCACGGATCTGCTGCTCAACCAGGCCATGGTCTACCGGGACCGGCACGGCCGCTCCCTCACCGGCGACGGGATGACCGTCGGCCAGGACCTGCAGGCCGAGATGCTGGAGTCGGACGGCGAACTGAGCCTGCGCGGCGCCACGGTCGGCGTCTCGCTCAGCCTGCGCGGGAGCCAACTGAAGAACCCGTACGGCCGACTGGCGCTGAACGCCCCGCAGTTGACCGTCGAGCGCACGCTCTACATGACGCCCGCGGGCGTCGGCAATCCGCTGCAGACCAGCGGCAGGACTCCGGCGCGCGGCACACGGGTGCAGCGGTTCGAGTCCGAGGGCGGGATCCGGCTCGACGACGGGCGGTTCGGGGACGCGGTGGACTTCGACCAGGCCCGCTTCACACTCGCGAACGAGCAGGAGATCTCGCTGCGCCGCCTCCAGACACCCGAGCTGCGCTTCCTCGGGGAGCGGCCGCAGCACGGGCGGATCGTGCTGTCCGGTGCGCGGATCGTCACTCTGGTCGACAAGGCGGCGAGTTGGCCGGGCGCGGGCCAGTTCCGCATGGACGGCTTCCAGTACGAGAGCCTGGTGCCGCGCGGCCCGTTCCCGCTGACCCGGCGCCTGGAGTGGGTGGCCGCGGCGACACCGGAGTACAACCCGGAGCCGTACGAGCGCCTGGCGACCGTGCTGCGCAGCGGCGGCGAGGACGAGGACGCGCGCGAGGTGCTGCTCGCCAAACAGCGCCACCGTCGCGAGTTCCTGCCGCCCGCGGCCAGGTTCTGGGGGTACGTGCAGGACTGGACGGTCGCCTACGGATACCGGCCGGGCCGCGCCGCGGTCTGGATGGCGGTGCTGTGGGCGGCCAGCTCGGTGGCCTTCTCGCAGGCCGACCACCCCCCGGTGAAGCCCGGTGAGAGCCCCGAGTGGAACGCCTCCCTGTTCGCCCTCGACCTCCTCATCCCCGTCATCGACCTGGGCCAGGCCGGACGGTGGAGGCTCCAGGGCGGCTGGCAGTGGGCGTCGGCGGCCGTGATCCTGCTGGGCTGGATCCTGGCGACGACGGTGGCGGCGGGGGCGTCGCGACTGCTGCGCCGGGGTTGACGCCTCAACCACCCATGAACCGCTACCTTTTACCCAGACTTGACCATTCCCCACACAACCAACCGACGGTTACAAAAGCGTCACCGCTCACCTCTGGCACACGTCCGACCTGCGGCTTTCAATGGGCCTCACCATGGCACTGCTGCGCGCGTTCATCCGTACCGCCCGGATGGCACGGAACACCTCGCGCCTCGCCGCCGGTCTGCCCACCGACGACGAGGTGCTGCTCGACGCCCCGGACGAGCGGCTCGCGCCGGCGCTGGTCGCCGCGGGCCGGGGCGACTACGGCCTCGCGGCCAAATTACTCGCCGCCACCCGGGAGTCCGCGGAGTGGGAGAACCGCGACCGGTACGTGACGCGCCTCGCCGCCTTCGCGCGCTCCCGACCGGAGTGGTTCGAGCACTGGCGGTCCGCGTCCCCGCACGACCCGGACGCGCTTCTGGTCAAGGCCGAGCTCGAGGTGTGCCGGAGCTGGGAATCACCGGCCCGCGCCGAACTGCTGCGCCAGGTCGCGCCGTTGATCGCCACAGCCGCTGAGGGGGACCCGCGCGACCCGGTGCCGTGGCGCATCGCGCTGGACCACGCCCGGGGCACCAACGCGACGCACACCGAGTTCGAGCAGCTGTGGACCGAGGCCGTACGCCGCTCCCCGCACCACTACGGCTGCCATGTGGCCGCCCTGCAGTACCTGTCCGCCGCCTGGTACGGCTCGCACCACGAGTGCTTCGACTTCGCCGAAGAGGCCGCGCAGGACACGCTGCCCGGCTCCCTCATCCAGGCGCTGCCGGTCCGCGCGGCCTTCGCGTATCTGATCGGGGGCGGCGAGGGCGGGGTACCGCGGGGGCGCCTCGACGCGGCGGCCGACCTGGCGATCGCCGTGTCGGCGCAGTACGCGGCCGGCGACCCCTGGCCCGCGCAGGTCCGCAATCTGCTCACGTATGTGCTGATCAGACTCGAACGCTGGGAGGACGCGCTGGAACAGCTGCGCTGGATCGGTCCGCACGCCACCTCGTTCCCCTGGGACCGGATCTCGGACGACCCGCTCGGGCAGTTCCTGGAACTGCGCGACGGGATACGGCTCGAAGTGGCCGCGAGCATGCCCCTGGAGCTCTCGCGCCGGCCGTCGAAGCACCGGCCGGCGTCACCGCGGGAGCCACGGAGTGGGGGGTACCCGTATCCACGAAGTGAGCGCGGCTGACCCGCCCGCCCGGCGACCATTAGGCTTCTGCGTCGTGACCACCGTCCGGCTCCCGCTCTTTCCCCTGAACTCCGTCCTGTTCCCTGGCCTCGTGCTGCCTTTGAACATTTTCGAGGAGCGCTACCGCGCGATGATGCGCGAGTTGCTGAAGTCTCCCGAGGACGAGCCGCGCCGGTTCGCCGTCGTCGCCATCCGCGACGGTCACGAGGTCGCGCCGAGCGCACCCGGCATGCCGGACCAGACGGCCGTACCCGAGCGCGGGCCCGCGGCCGGCTTCGGCGACGACCCCGTGAAGGCCTTCCACGAGGTGGGCTGCATCGCGGACGCGGCGACCATCCGGGAGCGGGCCGACGGCAGCTTCGAGGTTCTGGCCACCGGGACGACCCGGGTACGGCTGCTCTCGGTCGACGCGTCCGGCGCGTTTCTGACGGCCGAGCTGGAGGAGCTGGAGGAGGATCCGGGCGACGAGGCGGGGGCGCTGGCCGAAGGGGTGCTGCGGGCGTTCCGGCAGTACCAGAAGCGGCTGGCCGGAGCCCGTGAGCGGTCCCTGTCGACCGGGACCGAGCTGCCGGACGAGCCGGCCGTCGTCTCGTACCTGGTCGCGGCCGCGGCGATGCTGGACGTCCCGGCGAAACAGAGCCTGCTCCAGGCACCGGACACGGCCTCGCGTCTGCGCGAGGAGCTGAAACTGCTGCGCACGGAGACCGCGATCATCCGTAATCTGCCGTCACTGCCCGCGGCGGACCTGACGCGCAGCCCGACAAGTCTGAACTGACGCGACGCACGACCGAGGTACGCAAGAAGGCTGATGGCGAAGAAGCTGATGGCGAAGAAGTCGAAGAAACAGCAGCAGCCGGGGGGCACGCCCGCGACGGTGGCACTCACCGCGGCCGGGGTCCCGTACACGGTCCACGCCTACGAGCACGACCCCTCTCACCCGTCGTACGGGGAGGAGGCGGCCGAGGCGACGGGTGTGTCACCCGACCGGGTCTTCAAGACCCTGGTCGCGGACGTCGACGGCGAACTCACGGTGGCCGTCGTCCCCGTGGCCGGTTCACTCGACCTGAAGGCCCTGGCGGCAGCGGTGGGCGGCAAGCGCGCCGCGATGGCCGACCCGGCGGCCGCGGAACGCACGACGGGGTACGTCCGCGGCGGCATCTCCCCCCTCGGCCAGCGCAAGAAACTGCGCACGGTACTCGACTCCTCCGCCTCGACGCACACCACGATCTGCGTCTCGGCGGGCCGCCGCGGCCTCGAAGTAGAACTGTCCCCCAACGACCTGACCAAGCTCACCGAGGCGGTATCGGCCCCCATCGCCCGCCCATGACTCCGACTCTCGCCCCCTCAGCCATTTGAGGAGCGGGCCCCGGGGGCAAGGCCCCGGACGGACGGAGCCCGGGGCAGCAACCCCCAGACGGGCCCTGAGACAGGAACCCCGGACCGGGACCTGAGGCAACGCCCCGGGCAGGGCCTGGGCCAGCGCCCCCGAACAGGGACCTGGGGCAGAACCCCGGACAGGGCCTGGGCCAGCCCTCCGACGGGGCGGGCCAGAACCCCCGAACAGGGACCTGGGCAAGAACCCCCAGACGGAGCCTGGGCCGGCGCCCCCGGAACGGGACCTGAGGCAGCACCCCGGACAGGGCCTGGGCCAGAGCCCCCGACGGGGCGGGCCAGTACCCCCAGACGGAGCCTGGGCCAGCGCCCCCGGAACGCGATCTGAGGCAACACCCCGGACAGGGCCTGGGTCGCCACGCCGTACTCCAGGTCCAGATCGGCGGAACGGCCCGGCACGCCCAGGCGCCCCCGGGCGGCAGAAGAAGGCTGCGATGAGCGAATCCGACAGGTCTCCGACGGACATCGGCCGGGCGGACACCCGCCCGCCGGGGGACCCAACCGCGATCGCCCCCCGACGGAGCCTGGGACAGCACCCCCCCCGGACGGGACGGGACCCGAGACAGCACCCCGGAGAGGGGCCTGCGGCAACCCCCGGGAATGAGACCCGAGACAGCACCCCGGACAGGCCCGAATCAGCACCCCCGAAGGTGACCGAGACGGAGCCCCCGGACGGGGCCTGCGGCAGCACCTCCGGACGGAGCATGGGACGGCATCCCCAGAGACAGGGCCTGAAGCAAACGCCCAAGGCAGGGCCTGGGCCAGCCCCCCAGAACAGGGCTTGGGCCAGACCTGACGGACATGAGGCAGCACGCCGGACAGGACCCGGGCGAGACCCCCTGACGGAGCCTGGCGCAACACCTCGGACAGGACCTGGGCCAGACCCCCGACGGAGCCTGAGGCACCCCCCCGGACGAGGGCCTGGGGCGGTGCCCCAGGGCGAGGCCTGGGGCACAGCCCCAAGGCGGGGTCTGGGGCGGAGCCCCAGGGGATGGGAATGGGTAGGGGCGGCGGGGGCGAAATCCCCTGTGGCCCACCCCGCGCGGGCTTCCGCCCTACGCCGGAGGCCCGTCGTACAGGTTCTGCTGATACGGATCAGGATCCCGCGGCCCGAACAACGCCGTCAGCCCGAGATGCACCAGCAGCGCCGCAACGGACCAGGCCAGCAACGCCCCCTTGGCCCCGAGCTCCAGCGGCGCGGCGAACGTGACGCCCTTGCCCACTTCCTTGGCGTGTGCCGCCACATCCTGCGTGGGCCCGAGCCAGATCCCGAGCCGCCAGGCGACCAGTGAGCCCAGCACACCGCCGAGCGTGAGCGCGACAACGACAGGGACGCCTCCACGCCGCCGCATCAAGAACACGATCAGCGCGCTGACCAGGCCGAACCCGAGCGCGAGCAGGGTGAACGTCCCGTCCACCCCGATGGCCTGCTCCCCCTCCGTGTCCTTGAGAAAGACCACGGAGCCGTCCGAGACCAGCGGCACCTCAGGAGCCAGCCACCACCACAGGACGCCGAGCAGCAGCCCTGTGATCGTCATCGCGATCGTGATGACGGCGGCCTCCCGCACTTCGGTCTTCATCCCGGGGCCGTCCTCCTGCTGATATCCGACGGGTCCGACGGGCCCGCCCACACCGGCGACGGGCGACGCCTGCCAGGCGTGATGCCCCGACTGCTGGTGCGCGGACTGCGCGTGCCCAGGCTGCTGGTGCGGAGACTGGTCGTGCGGCGGTGGAGGCGGAGTCAGCGGTGCGGTCACCCTCACATCGTGCCAGGCTCTCCCGGCAATCGCGTCACCGGACGGCAGCCCGGCGATACGCCCACGTCGCGACGGCCAGCGAGGCGACCCCGACGCCCGCACACACGGCGAGGTCGAGCACGACGACACCCCAGTCGGGGCTCGCCCCGAAGGTCAGCCCGAAGGCTTCGACGCCGTACGTGGACGGCAGCAGGTCACGCGCGTACTGGAGGATCGTCGGCAGCCGGTCCGGCGGCAGCACCCCGAGCAGCAACGCCGCCGACATGCCCAACTGCCCCAGCAATGTGGCGAGTTCGGGCCGAGGCGCGAGCAGCCCGAGGGCCGCGCCGAGCCCCGCGAGCGCCGCACCCGCGACCGGGATCACCGCGGCGAGGATCCACAGATGTGCCAGCGGGAGCTGGAAGAGCACACAGCCGACCACGGCGGTGACCAGGGTCCCGGGCACGGTGAAGGAGGCGTACGCCGCAGCCGCCCCCAGCACGACGGCGGCCGGCGGCACCGGCAGCGTGGCGTAGTGGTCGAGCCCCCCGTTGGCGCGCAGCTCCCCGAAGTACTGGGCGAGCAGGTTCAGCGCGACGAACGCGACGACGAGCACGGATGAGCCGGCGACCACAGCCCGCGCCTCTCCCCCGCCGTCCACCACCCCGCGCATCAGGACCATGATCCCGATGGACTGGAAGGTGGCCACGAACAGCAGCGGGATCCGCGCGACCCGGGCCCGGGACAGCTGCGCCCGGTAGACGGCGGCCAGCGCCGGCCACAGCCGCGCACGCGGTCCGAGCACGGCGGCTCCTTCCGCGGCGGCGTCCTCGACGGCGAGGGCGCGGCCCGGCAGGACCTCGGCGGGTACGACACTCACGTCGAGCGGCTCCTGTTCGCTTCTGCTGTCGTCCTGTTCCGTACGGCCACGAAGGCCCGAACACTCACGCCTTCACCCACTCAGGCCTTCACCAGCCCTCGTACGTTGCCGGCGCTCCCGCCCAGCGCCAGGTACACGTCTTCGAGGCTCGGCGTGGCGAGTGTGAAGTCGTCCAGGGCCGAGAAGGCGGCGCCGCCGGTGACGGCGGCGACGGCCGCGCGGGCCTCCTCCGGGGCGAGGCGCAGTACCCAGCGGCGCCCGGACTCGACGGCGCGGTCGCGCAGGGCGGCGACCTCGGGGATGTCCAGGGGTGCGTGCTCGCGCCAGACGAGCTCGACCCGCACCTCGCCCGCGACCTTCTCCTTCAGCCCGGCCGGGGTGTCGCAGGCGATGACGCGGCCCTGGTCGAGCACGGCGACGCGGTCGAGGACCGTCTCCGCCTCGATGACGTTGTGGGTGACCAGGAGGACCGTCGTACCGCGCTCGGCCCGCCGCCGGTCGACCGCGCCCCAGACGGCCCGGCGGGCGACCGGGTCCATGCCCGTGGTCGGCTCGTCGAGGACGAGCAGCGGCCGTTCCCCCACGAGCGTCGCCGCGAAGCAGGCGAGCCTGCGCTGTCCGCCGGACAGCTTCCTCAGCGGGCGTGAGGCGAGCGAGGTGAGCCCCAGCTCTTCGAGCACCGCGTCCCGCTCGGCCCGCGCGCTGCGCACATCGAGCCCGCGCAGCCGACCGGTGGTCTCCGTGGCGAGCGAGACGGTCAGCTCGTCGAGCGCGGTGGACTCCTGCCCGAGGTACGCGAGAATCCGCGCCGCCCGCTCGGGATGGCGCACGATGTCGTGCCCGAGGATCTCGACGCTGCCGCGGTCGGGGCGCATCAGGCCGGTCAGCTGCCGTACGAGGGTGGACTTCCCGGCGCCGTTCGGCCCCAGCAGCCCGAAGACCTCTCCGCGCTGGATGTCGAGCCGCACGCCGTGCGTGGCCCGCACCTCGGGTGTCCCGGGCGCCCCGCGCCGCCCGCGCACGGCCGGATAGGTCTTGGTCAGATCCCGCACCGCGCACACGACATCCCCACCGTGCCCGTTGCGGGCTGCCTGTGCGGTGCGCGTACTCACGAGGAACGAGACTACGGGGTCCCCGACGGGGAACCACGCTCGGGGCGGAACAGAGGTGCATATCCGTGGAAACGGCGAGTAACCACAGAACGTGTGTCCGGACGTGCCGCCAGGACGAATTCACTCACCCGCGGGAGCGTGCTCGGCGGCGGTCCGTACATCGATCTCCCGCCAGAACCCGGCCCGGATCGCATACCGATCGTGCTCGTCGATCTGGTCGTCCTTGTGCGCGAGGAGCCCGAACCGGGCCGCGTACCGCAGCAGCTCGCCGTCGATCCGGTGCGGCACCCGCGGATACATCGTCGAGAGCTTCTGCAGGTGGGCCTGGTCCGACAGCCGCCCCATCCACCGCCGTGCGAACACCTGTCCGACCTCGTACGGGTCGCCGCCCACCGTCGTGATGTCCTCCTCACGGTCGGCCCACCGCTGCTCGGCCGTCGTGAGCTGCGCGAGCGTGGGCAGGGACGCGGCGTCCGCGGTCTCCCCGGCGACCCCGGGCCGGTCCACCCACCCCTTGTCGGACGACCAGCGCAACGTCGCGTTGGCGGGGTGCTGAGCGGGGTGCTGAGCTGCCTGCGTGCCGGGCCCGCGCAGCGCCGCCAGGTCCTTCGGCGTCGGCACCCCCTTCGCGGCCGGCACCCGCTCCTCCGTACCGTTCCCGCTCACCGCCGCCTGTGTGTGCTCCGGTTCCCGCGCGTTCCGTTCGCCCCTGGAGGGCATCGCGGACTCGGGCAGCGGCGCGGAGAGGATCGCGGCGATCTCGGGCCGCGGCGCGGGCGGCGGGGCGCAGGTCCCGCCGAGATCCTTGGCGTGGACGGCCTTGGTGATCCAGGCCCGGTCCAGCACGCGGCGTTCGTCGGCCTCCGCGACCAGGTCCTCGGACTGGTTGTAGTCGCCGTCGGCGGCCTGCACGGCCCACAGATGTACGGCGACGCCGTGCTCCTTGGCGGCCATCATGCCCGGCAGAAGATCACCGTCACCGGTCACCAGCACCACGTCGGAGCAGGCACGGTTGCGTGCCAGCTCGGTGAGCTCGGCGTGCATGGCGGCGTCCACACCCTTCTGCGCCCACCGTCCGTCACTGCGGGTCAGCGCGCCCAGGCGTACGGTCACCCGCGGCATCACGCGCAGCCTGCGGTGCTCGGGCTGCGGCACACGGTCGGGGGCGCCGTCGAACCAGTAGATGCGCAACAGGGGCCGCTCCGTGTCGGACTCTGCGCGCTCGCGCAGTCCCTGGATCAGGGCCGCGTGATCGACGGTGATCCGGGACCTCGAAGGCTCCCCGGCAAGGAGACTGGCGGCAGCCCCGAGCAGATACCCGGCGTCCACCAGGACGATGCAGCGGTCCACGCGATCCACCCTCTTTCCCGGGAAGTTTGCTTCGGGCTTCCTTCGAGTCTGCCCGACGGCGCGGAGGTTAACGGCCGGAACTCGATCTTCGGCGTGGCGTATCGGAGGTTCGCTCTCCGACGAGCCTTATTACGCACGGTAATTCTCCGAAATGCGTGCTCTATATGCATATGTGAGTCTGGTCCCGGCCCTGACCCCCAGGTAACCCACAGGAGGCAGATCACCATGGCCAAGAACAAGAACCGCAAGCAGAGCGCCCGCCAGAACCCCGCCTCGCAGCCCGACCAGGCGCAGGAGCAGTCACGCAGCGCATCGCCCGAGGCTCAACAGGCGATACAGGCCCTGACTCAGGACGGCCCCACTGATACCGCCCGCAAGCGCCAGAAACGCTTCGGCCACAACTGAAGCCAGGGCAGCGGACGGTAGGCCCAGGCACACCAAGAGGGGCGCATCCGCCATGGATGCGCCCCTCGTGTGGTCGACCGCCGATTCAGCCCGCGAGGCAGGACGGCCCGAGCAGCACCTTCAGATCACCGTAGAGGGAGGCGTCCGGCTTCACCCGGTGCCGGTCGAGCCGCAACACCGTGGTCTTGCGCGGGCCCTGCAACTTGATGCGCACCTCGCTCTCGCCCTTGTGGTGGCTGAGGATCTCACCGAGCCGGCTGACCATGGGCGGCGTGACCTTCAGCGCCGGAATCGTCAGGATCACGGGCGCGTTGGTGCCCGCGTTCGACAGATCCGGGACCTGGAGTTCCATGGCGACCAGGCGGGGGACGTCTTCGCGTTTGTCGAGGCGGCCCTTGACGAACACGACGGCGTCCTCGAC
>NZ_VCHX02000337.1 GCF_005768555.2 Streptomyces sporangiiformans | reverse complement strand
CGCGCCCGCGCCCGCGCCGGACAACGCGGGCCCCGCCGACTCCCCGCCCGACGACCGCGCGGTTCCCGCCGGGCCCGCGCCGAACAACCGCGCAGCTCCTGCGGCCTCCGCGGCATCTGCGGCTCCCGCAGATCCCGCGGCTCCGGCTCCCGCAACCCATGCGGCTCCGACTCCCCCAGATCCCGCTACCCCGCCGCCGGACACCCCCGCGCCCCCGCTCCTGCCTCCGCCTCCGCCTTCTCCGACCGGCATAGCGGCCCTTTCTCCCCGCTACCAAATCGTCGCCGCTCTCGCCTTCGCGGTCGTCGCGGTCGCCGCCTGTGTGCACCTCGGCACGGCGTTCCTGCACGTCGCGCCCTCGAACACGGTCACCAAGCAGCACGGGCAGGCGATCGACGAGTGGGTCTACCCCGAGTTCGAGCAGAACTGGAAGCTCTTCGCGCCCAACCCGCTGCAGCAGAACATCGCGGTCCAGGTCCGCGCCGAGGTGCGAGCCACGGACGGCGGCATCAGGACGACCCGCTGGTACGACCTCTC
The DNA here is from genome assembly GCF_005768555.2 of Streptomyces sporangiiformans. Lineage (GTDB taxonomy): Bacteria > Actinomycetota > Actinomycetes > Streptomycetales > Streptomycetaceae > Streptomyces > Streptomyces sporangiiformans. The sequence continues at coordinate 40,317 of NZ_VCHX02000337.1, read as the reverse complement.
CGCCCTGGACGGCGCGGCCATCGACGGCAATCTGCTGCCCAGCCACACCCAGCAGAACGAACTGCGCAGGGCCTGGGACTTCTACGTGGCCACGCACGACAGCGAGAACCGTCCGGCCGGCCTGCGCGGCGCCCTCTCCGAGCGCTATCTGCGCCGCATCGTGGTGCTGCGCCTCGACCGGGAGCAGGCGGGCGGCCGTGGCGCGGTCGTCCAACAGGTCCAGGTCCGGTCCCGTACGACCAATGTGCCGCCTCCCAAGTGGAGCCAGGAGCAGGTGTCCGACAAGCCCGTCATCCGTGAGCTGCCCTGGTGGCTGTTGACCGAGGCCGACCGGGCGGCGGGGACGCGTGCCGTGGAGACGGGGGCGAGGGCCCGATGAGCGGTGGCTACGAGCGCGGGAGCCGCTTCGAGCGCGGGAGCCGCTTCGACCGGGGGACCCGCGTCGACGGGACGCTCGCGCGCGGCATCTCCCGGGTCACCGGTGTGGCCCTGGGCCCGTACCAGACCGCCGTGATCCGCATCGGCTTCGCGGTCACCTGGCTGCTGTTCCTGCTGCGCGAGTTCCCGCACCGGCAGGAGATGTACGGGCCCGACGGCCCGTGGAGCTGGGATCTCGCCCAGCAGCTCATCGCCGACAACCGGGCTTTCACGGCCCTGATGTGGTCCGACAGCCAGACCTGGTTCGAGATCGTCTACGCGCTGGCCGTGCTGTCGAGCGTCCTGCTGCTGCTCGGCTGGCGCACCCGCACCATGTCCGTGCTCTTCATGTTCGGCGTGCTCTCGCTGCAGAACCGCAGCGTCTTCATGGGGGACGGCGGCGACAACGTCATCCATCTGATGGCGATATACCTCGTGTTCACCCGTTGCGGTCAGGTGTGGTCACTGGACGAGCGGCGGGAACGTCGCGCGCGTGAGGCACGCGCGCGTGGCGTGTTGCCTGGACCCGACCGGGTCGGTCCCACCTTGTGGGGCCTGCTCGGAGTGATGCTGGTCGCGGCCACGCTCGCAGGCAAGATCACCAGCGGCTGGCTGGGCGGCTGGCTGACGCTCTTCTGGGGGCTCTGGGCGGTGCAGGGCCTGTGGTGGATCGTCGGACGCCGTGCGCGCACCCCGCAGCCGCGGGTCCTGCTCGACGTCATCGCGAACCTCGTCCACAACGCCGCCCTGTTCGTGATCATGGCCGAGGCGTGTCTGATCTACGCGACCGCCGGCTGGTACAAGATCCAGGGCTCGCGCTGGCAGGACGGCACCGCCGTCTACTACCCCCTGCACCTCGACTACTTCTCGCCCTGGCCGGCGCTCTCCGACGCGCTGACCGCGAACGGCACGCTGGTGATGCTGGTGACCTACGGGACGGTCATCGTGCAGGTCGCCTTCCCCTTCACGCTGTTCAACCGGCGGGTGAAGAACGTACTGCTGGCGGTCATGATCACCGAGCATGCCGTGATCGCCGTGGTGCTCGGTCTGCCGTTCTTCTCGCTGGCGATGATCGCGGCGGACGCGGTCTTCCTGCCGACGTCCTTCCTGCGACGCCTCGGCGGCGCGGTGGCACGGGTGCCGAGCCGATATGGAGGACGACTGTTCTCGCGCGGCGACCGCAGGCTGCCGGGGCCGCGCGAGGGCGATCCGCGCACCACGGAAACGGCCGAGCAGCCGCACGTAGGCTTCACGGCATGACGGCCACCCACGACCCCGTACGCGTCTGGCACCGGCTCGCCGACACCTCCGTGCTGCTCGACGGGTTCCACGCCCTCAAGCACGCCGTGCGTTTCCAGGCCCGGATCCCGGTGGCCGTCACCATCGACCGGGGGGCGGCCCTCGCGCTGGCCGAGGAGCTGGCCACGGACGTACGGGACGCGCTCGAGAAGCTGCTGGTGGAGGTCCCCGAGGCGACGTTCAAGGCCCTCGTCCCCCGCCCGCACCCCACCGCGGTCGCCGCTCTGGCGGTACGGCCCGCCCGTGCGGCCAACCTGGAGACGCTGGCCCGCACGCCCCGCCCCGCACCCGTCGTCGTCCTCGACAACCCCCGTAACCTGGGCAACGCCGGAGCCGTGATCCGTCTCGCCGCCGGCTTCGGGGCGACCGGTGTGGTCACGACGGGCACACTCGACCCCTGGCACCCCACGGTCGTACGCGGCGGAGCGGGCCTGCACTTCGCCACGGCCGTGGAGCGGCTGGCCGTGGCCGAACTGCCCCCGGGCCCGGTGTTCGCCCTCGACCCGGAGGGCGAGGACATCCGCGGCGTGAAGCTTCCGGACGAGGCCGTGCTGGCCTTCGGTTCCGAGCGCAGCGGCCTGTCCGCGGAACTGCGCGACCGCACCGACCACCTGGTGTCCCTGCCGATGCGCCCCCAGGTCTCCAGCTACAACCTCGCGACCAGTGTCGCCATGACGCTGTTCCACTGGAGCGCGACCGGGGGCGGGGCAGCGAGCGCCGAGGGGAGCGGGACCGTGCCGGGCGGCCCTGACATCCGCCCGGCATGACCGTGTGAACGCGGGCTCACGCCTCCCGTCGTACCTCCACCACCCGGAAGCGGTTGGCCACGAAGGCCCCGTCGCACAGGGCCGAGTTCGCCGCCGGGTTGCCGCCCGAGCCGTGGAAGTCGGAGAAGGCCGCCGTCTGGTTGACGTAGACACCGCCGGTCAGGTTCAGCGAGAGCTGGGCGCACTCCTCCAGGCAGGCCTCCTGCACGGCCTGCTCGACCTCCTGTGAGGTCGTGTACGCGCCGACCGTCATCGCGCCCTTGTCGCTGATCGTCCGGCGCAGGAGATCCACGGCGTCAGCGGCCGAGTCGACGGCGACCGCGAAGGAGACCGGCCCGAAGCACTCGCTGGTGTAGGCCGCCTCGGCGTCCGCCCCCTCCCAGTACTTCCGCGCGCCGTCCAGTTTCACGATCACCGGCGTCCGGACGACCGCGTCCGGGAACTCCGGGTTACTGATCTCCCGTGAGGCGAGGGCGACTTCGCCCAGCCCGGACGCGGCCTCCAGGCGCGCCTTCACATCCGGGTTCACGATCGCTCCGAGCAGGGCGCCCGCGCGGGCATCGTCCCCGAGGAGTCCGCCGACCGCCTTCGCCAGGTCGGCCACCACCTCGTCGTACGACTTGGGGCCCTCCTCCGTGCGGATGCCGTCGCGGGGGATCAGCAGATTCTGCGGGGTCGTGCACATCTGCCCGCTGTAGAGGGACAGGGAGAAGGCCAGGTTCGCCAGCATCCCCTTGTAGTTGTCGGTCGACTCCACGATCACCGAGTTGACGCCGGCCTTCTCCGTGTACACCTGCGCCTGGCGGGCGTTGGCCTCCAGCCAGTCGCCGAACGCCGTCGAGCCCGTGTAGTCGATGATCCGGATCTCCGGGCGTACGGCCAGGGTCTTGGCGATGCCCTCTCCGGGCCGCTCGGCGGCCAGCGCCACCAGGTTCGGGTCGAAGCCCGCTTCGGCGAGCACCTCGCGGGCCGCCTGGACCGTGAGCGCGAGCGGCAGCACCGCCCGCGGGTGGGGTTTCACCAGGACCGCGTTTCCCGTGGCGAGGGAGGCGAACAGGCCCGGGTAGCCGTTCCACGTCGGGAAGGTGTTGCAGCCGATCAGCAGCGCGATGCCGCGCGGTACGGGCGTGAACCGCTTGTCCAGCGCGAGCGGGTCGCGCTTGCCCTGAGGCTTGGTCCACTCGGCATGGCCCGGGGTACGGACCTGCTCCGCATACGCGTACGCCACCGCCTCCAGGGCGCGGTCCTGGGCGTGTGGGCCGCCCGCCTGGAACGCCATCATGAAGGCCTGGCCGCTGGTGTGCATGACCGCGTGCGCGAACTCGTGGGTGCGGTCGCTGATCCGCTTGAGGATCTCCAGACAGACCGCCGCGCGTGTCTCCGGGCCCGCGTCACGCCATGCGCGCCCGCCCGCGCGCATGGCGGGCAGCAGCACGTCGATGTCCGCGTGCGGATACGTGACGCCCAGCTCGATGCCGTACGGGGAGACCTCGCCGCCCACCCAGTCGTCGGTGCCGGGCTGGCCGAGGTCGAGGCGGCTGCCCAGCAGGGCGTCGAAGGCGGCCTTGCCCTCCGCCATACCCAGGCTGCCGTTCTCGCCGTATGCCTTCGGGTGCTCGGGGTGCGGTGACCAGTACGCGCGCGTGCGGATCGCTTCCAGCGCCTGATCGAGGGTGGGTCGGTGCTGGGCGATCAGCTGGGGCGCGGTGCGTTCGGCGGCGGCCATCAGGGACCAACTCCTCGTCTCAAGAGCTCTCCATTGAGCTCGCGACCTGGGCAGGATTACCGGTGGTGGGCGACGGATGGGCAGTCAGAGTTAGAGTAACCGAACGATCGGTCGGGACAAGGGGGGTCCGCCGAACCTGTGGAAAACCCTGTGCGGGAGGATCGCGAGCATGACAGCACTCGACCTCGCCGACCCGGTGGCCGTCGTCGGCACCGGCACCATGGGCCAGGGCATAGCTCAGGTCGCGCTGGTCGCGGGCCACCCCGTGCGGCTGTACGACGCCGTGCCGGGCCGCGCCCGGGACGCGTCGGAGGCCATCGGCGCACGCCTCGACCGGCTCGTCGAGAAGGACCGGCTGAGCGACGCCGAGCGGGACGCCGCGCGCGCCCGGCTCCACCCTGCCGAGAACCTGTCCGAACTCGCCGGCTCCGCCCTCGTCGTCGAGGCCGTTCTGGAGCGGCTCGACGTCAAGCAGCAGCTCTTCCGTGAGCTCGAGGAGGTCGTCTCGGCGGACTGTCTGCTCGCCACCAACACCTCCTCCTTGTCGGTGACCGCCGTCGGTGGCGCGCTGCGCCATCCGGGCCGCCTCGTCGGGCTGCATTTCTTCAACCCCGCGCCGCTGCTGCCCCTCGTGGAGGTGGTCTCCGGGTTCGCGACCGACGTCACGTCGGCCACGCTCGCGTACGAGACGGCACGCCTGTGGGGGAAGACTCCGGTGGCCTGCGCCGACACCCCCGGCTTCATCGTCAACCGCATCGCGCGGCCCTTCTACGCCGAGGCCTTCGCGGTGTACGAGGCGCAGGCCGCCGATCCGGCCACCATCGATGCCGTCCTGCGCGAATCGGGCGGCTTCAAAATGGGTGCCTTCGAGCTGACGGATCTCATCGGGCAGGACGTCAACGAGTCGGTCACGCGCTCCGTGTGGGAGGCCTTCTTCCAGGACGTGCGTTTCACGCCCTCGCTCGCCCAGCGGCGGCTCGTCGAGTCGGGCCGGCACGGCCGCAAGACGGGACAGGGCTGGTACGCGTACGGCAGCGACGCCGAACGACCCGAGCCGCACACCGCCGAAAAGGCCCGGCCGCCCGCGTACGTCGTCGCCGAGGGCGGTCTGGGCCCCGCGTCCGAGCTGCTCACGCTGATCCGTGAGGCGGGCATCCAGGTCCGCGAGGACGAGGAGGACCACGGCACCCGTCTCGTGCTGCCCAGCGGCGGTCAGCTGGCGCTCGCGGACGGACAGACCTCCGTGGAGTTCCGTGACGTCGTCTACTTCGATCTGGCGCTTGACTACAGGAAGGCGACCCGGATCGCCCTGTCAGCCTCGCAGGACACCAAGCCACAGACCCTCGCGGAGGCCACCGGACTCTTCCAGGCGCTCGGCAAGGACGTCAGCGTCCTCGGGGACGTCCCGGGGATGATCGTCGCCAGGACCGTGGCGCGCATCGTCGACCTGGCGCACGACGCCGTCTCCAAGGGAGTGGCCACCGAGGAGGACATCGACACCGCGATGCGGCTGGGCGTCAACTACCCGCTCGGGCCCTTCGAATGGAGCCGCAGGCTCGGCAAGACCTGGGCGCACGACCTCCTGGAGGAACTGCATCTGCGCGAACCCTCGGGCCGCTACGCGCCCTCTCTCGCGCTGTACCGCCACGGGCACGCCGCCGACAAGCGGGAGGGCACCTCATGACCACCGCCAAGCGTGACACCTACACCCCGGAGACGCTGCTCTCCGTCGCCGTGCGGGTCTTCAACGAGCGCGGCTACGACGGTACGTCCATGGAGCACCTCTCCAAGGCGGCCGGGATCTCCAAGTCGTCGATCTACCACCACGTGGCGGGCAAGGAGGAGCTGCTGCGCCGGGCGGTCAGACGGGCGCTCGATGAGCTTTTCGGGATCCTCGACGAGGAGCACGCGCGCGTGGGGCGTGCCGTGGAGCGGCTGGAGTACGTCACCCGGCGCATGGTCGAGGTGCTCACCGCCGAACTGCCGTATGTGACGCTCCTGCTGAGGGTGCGCGGCAACACCGACACCGAGCGGTGGGCCCTGGAGCGGCGCCGTGAGTTCGACCACCGGGTGGCCGAGCTTCTGAAGGCGGCCGCCGCGGACGGAGACGTCCGCGCGGATGTGGAGTTCGGGCTCGCCACCCGGCTGGTCTTCGGGATGATCAACTCGCTCGTCGAGTGGTACCGGCCCGACGGCCGGGGCGCGGGCGAGCGGGAAGTCGCGGACGCGGTCGTGCGGTTGGTCTTCGAGGGGCTGCGCAAGGAGGGCTGAGGCCTCCGGTTCCACGAAGGGTTCCCCCTGGCTCACGGAGGGCTCAGCCCCAGGCTCACGGAGGGCTCAGCCCTCCGGCTCCACGTCCTCCTCCTCGAAGACGAGGAGGGTCCGTGTGCTGAGCACTTCGGGGATGGACTGGAGCCGGGTCAGCACCAGTTCGCGCAGGTTCCGGTTGTCCGGTGTGTGCACCAGGAGCAGCACGTCGAAGTCGCCGCTGACCAGGGCGATATGGGCCACCTCGGGGAGCGCGCGGAGCTGTGCGCGCACGGCCCTCCAGGAGTTCTGCACGATCTTCAGGGTGATGTACGCGGCGGCGCCCTGACCGGCCCGTTCATGGTTGATCCGGGCGCCGAAGCCCCGGATCACGCCGTCCTCGATGAGCCGGTTGATGCGCGCGTACGCGTTGGCCCGTGACACATGGACCCGCTCGGCCACGGAACGTATCGAGGCGCGGCCGTCCGCGCGCAGCATCTGCAGGATGTCCTCGTCGATGGCGTCCAGTGGGCGCGGAGGAAGGTCGCCGCGGCCGCTCTCCGATCCCTCGGCCATTTGTTCAGGTGCCATGTCCCCCCGCCTCCCTACCATGGACGTACTGCGTCCATCCCAGGTTGTGGAGAACCGTTTGTCCACAGCCTGGAGGTGCCTGTAGCCAAAATGTGCCGACGACCGAACAATCGGTAGGTGAGGCGCATCACAACCGGTGCGCCGACGAACCACTCCCTCGAGGAGGTGCCGTCATGACGGTCATGGAGCAGCGGGGCGCCTACAAGCCCACCCCGCCGCCTGCCTGGCAGCCCCGCACCGACCCCGCTCCGCTGCTGCCCGACGCGCTGCCGTACCGCGTCCTCGGCACGGACGCGGCGGCCGAGGCCGACCCGGGTCTGCTGCGCCGCCTGTACGGGGAGCTGGTGCGCGGCCGTCGCTACAACGCGCAGGCCACGGCCCTCACCAAGCAGGGCCGACTCGCGGTCTATCCCTCCTCCACCGGCCAGGAGGCCTGCCAGGTCGCCGCCGCCCTCGTCCTCGAAGAGCGCGACTGGCTCTTCCCCAGTTACCGCGACACGCTCGCCGCCGTGGCCCGCGGCCTCGACCCCGTCCAGGCCCTGACCCTCCTGCGCGGCGACTGGCACACCGGATACGACCCCCGTGAGCACCGCATCGCGCCCCTGTGCACGCCCTTGGCGACCCAGCTTCCGCACGCCGTGGGCCTGGCGCACGCCGCGCACCTTCAGGGCGACGACGTGGTCGCGCTCGCCCTGGTCGGCGACGGCGGCACCAGCGAGGGCGACTTCCACGAGGCGCTGAACTTCGCCGCCGTCTGGCAGGCCCCGGTCGTCTTCCTGGTCCAGAACAACGGCTTCGCGATCTCCGTCCCGCTGGCCAAGCAGACCGCCGCGCCCTCCCTCGCCCACAAGGCGGTCGGCTACGGCATGCCGGGCCGCCTCGTCGACGGCAACGACGCCGCCGCCGTGCACGAGGTCCTGAGCGAAGCCGTGGCCCACGCGCGCGCGGGAGGCGGTCCGACGCTCGTGGAGGCGGTGACGTACCGCATCGACGCCCACACGAACGCCGACGACGACAAGCGCTACCGGGGCGACTCCGAAGTCGAGGCCTGGCGCGCGCACGACCCGATCGGCCTACTCGAGCACGAGCTGACCGAGCGCGGGCTCCTCGACGAGGACGGCATGCGGGCCGCGCGCGAGAAGGCCGAGGAAATGGCCGCCGACCTGCGCGAACGCATGAACCGGGACCCGGAGCTCGACCCCATGGACCTGTTCGCACACGTCTACGCCCGGCCGACGACCCAACTCCTGGAGCAGGAGGCGCAGTTGCGGGCCGAGCTGGACGCCGAGGAGCGGCACCACGAGTCGGAAGGAGCCGCGCGATGACCACTGTGGCGGTGAAGCCGGCCACCATGGCGCAGGCCCTGGGGCGTGCGCTGCGCGACGCGATGGCCGACGATCCGACCGTCCACGTCATGGGCGAGGACGTCGGCACGCTCGGCGGTGTCTTCCGGGTCACCGACGGGCTTGCCAAGGAGTTCGGCGAGGACCGCTGCACGGACACGCCGCTCGCCGAGGCGGGCATCCTGGGGACGGCCGTCGGCATGGCCATGTACGGGCTGCGGCCGGTCGTGGAGATGCAGTTCGACGCCTTCGCGTACCCGTCCTTCGAGCAACTGATCTCGCATGTGTCGCGGATGCGCAACCGCACGCGGGGCGCCATGCCCCTGCCGCTCACGATCCGTGTCCCCTACGGGGGAGGCATCGGTGGTGTCGAGCACCACAGCGACTCCTCCGAGGCGTACTACATGGCGACTCCGGGGCTCCACGTCGTCACGCCCGCGACGGTCGCCGACGCGTACGGGCTGCTGCGGGCCGCCATCGCCTCCGACGACCCGGTGGTCTTCCTCGAACCCAAGCGCCTGTACTGGTCGAAGGATTCCTGGAACCCCGACGAGCCGCCGGCCGTTGAACCGGTGGGCCGCGCGGTGGTGCGGCGCTCCGGCCGGAGCGCCACGCTCATCACGTACGGTCCGTCCCTGCCCGTCTGCCTGGAAGCGGCCGAGGCGGCACAGGCCGAGGGCTGGGACCTCGAGGTCGTCGATCTGCGCTCCCTGGTGCCGTTCGACGACGAGACGGTCTCCGCGTCCGTGCGGCACACGGGGCGGGCCGTCGTGGTGCACGAGTCCGGGAGCTTCGGCGGGCCCGGCGGGGAGATCGCCGCGCGGGTCACCGAGCGGTGTTTCCATTACCTGGAGGCACCGGTGCTGCGCGTGGCCGGGTTCGACATCCCGTACCCGCCACCCATGCTGGAGCGGCACCATCTGCCCGGCGTCGACCGCATCCTGGACGCGGTGGCGCGTCTGCAGTGGGAGGCGGAGAACTGATGGCCCAAGTCCTCGAATTCAGGCTGCCCGACCTCGGCGAAGGGCTGACCGAAGCCGAGATCGTCCGCTGGCTCGTCCAGGTCGGCGACGTCGTCGCCGTCGACCAGCCGGTCGTCGAGGTCGAGACGGCCAAGGCGCTGGTGGACGTTCCGTGCCCGTACGGCGGTGTGGTCACGGCCCGCTTCGGCGAGGAGGGAACGGAACTTCCCGTCGGAGCGCCGCTGTTGACGGTGGCGGTGGGCGCGCCCGCCTCCGATCACGAGGACGAAGGGTCCGGCAACGTACTGGTGGGGTACGGCACGGGAACGCCTCCTGCGCGGCGCGGGAGGGTGCGGCCGGCCGGCCCTGCGGACTCCCGGCGGCAGCCGCCGGAGGGGCCCGAGGCCGGGACCAAGGACGGACGCAAGAACGGTCCCACGGATACGCGCCAGGACGGGCCCGGCAGTGCGGAGGCGTCGTCACCCGGCGGCGAGGCGGACAGCGGCGCCGGCGTCGAGGACCGAAGCCGTATCGACGGTCCCGTGCCGGTGATCTCCCCGCTGGTGCGTCGGCTGGCTCGGGAGTACGGCCTGGACCTGCGGGAGTTGGGGGGCTCCGGCCCCGATGGACTGATCCTGCGCGCGGACGTGGAGTACGCGGCACGCGCCGCCGGCGCACGCGGCCGGGTGACGGAGACCAGGACGGCGCCGTACGCGCCCGTGGCGCCGGAGCCCTCGGCTGCCCCTGGCACGCGCGCGACCGACGTACCCGCGGCCGAGGTTCCCGCGGTCGGCGTTCCTGCGGCAGGCGTTCCTGCGGCAGGCGTTCCCGCCGCCGGCGCTGCTGTCCCTGGCACCCGCATCCCTCTGCGAGGCGTTCGTGGCGCCGTCGCCGACAAGCTCGCCCGCAGCCGTCGCGAGATCCCCGACGCGACCTGCTGGGTCGACGCGGACGCGACGGAGCTCATGCGCGCGCGGGGGGCGATGAACGAGGCCGCCGGCCCGAAGATCTCGGTCCTCGCGCTGCTGGCCCGGATCTGCACGGCCGCCCTCGCCCGCTTCCCCGAGCTCAACGCGACGGTCGACATGGAGGCCCGGGAGCTCGTCCGGCTCGAGGAGGTGCACCTCGGATTCGCGGCGCAGACCGAGCGGGGGCTCGTCGTTCCGGTGGTGAAGGACGCGCATGCCCGCGACGCGGAGTCGCTGAGCGCGGAGTTCGCACGGCTCACCGAGGCCGCGCGGACCGGAACGCTCACGCCCGGTGAACTCACCGGCGGGACATTCACTTTGAACAACTACGGCGTGTTCGGTGTGGACGGATCCACACCGATCATCAACCACCCCGAGGCGGCCATGCTCGGCGTGGGCCGGATCGTCCCCAAGCCCTGGGTGCACGAGGGCGAGCTGGCCGTGCGGCAGGTCGTGCAGCTCTCGCTCACCTTCGACCACCGGGTGTGCGACGGCGGCACGGCGGGCGGTTTCCTGAGGTATGTGGCGGACTGTGTGGAACAGCCTGTGATGCTCCTGCGTTCCCTGTGATCGCGGTGGCACGCATACTCGGAGGGTGACCGCGTTCGAGCCCCTCGGCGACCCCCGCGCCGACGTCTATGACGCCGTTGTGCTCGCCGGGGGTGCCGCCCGGCGGCTCGGCGGGGCGGACAAACCCGGTCTGCGTGTGGGCGGCCGCCCACTGCTCGACCGGGTCCTGGCCGCCTGCTCCGGTGCCGCCACCACCGTTGTCGTGGCCGGCCGCAGGACCACCGCGCGTCCGGTGGAGTGGGCGCGCGAGGACCCGCCCGGCGCGGGCCCGCTGGCCGCGCTCGACGCCGGGCTGCGGCGGACCACCGCGCGGTATGTCGTGGTGCTCTCGGCCGACCTGCCGTTCCTGGACGAGGGGACGGTACGACGGCTGCTCACTGCCCTTCGGACCACGGCCACCGAAGGCGCGCTGCTCACCGACCCCGGTGGCCGCGACCAGCCGCTCGTGGCCGCGTACCGGAGCACGGCGCTGCGCCGCGAGCTGGCCGCGCTCGTGGCCGAGCACGGCGGTCTCGCCGGGCTGCCGCTGCGGCGGCTCACCGGTGCGCTCGACCTCACCCGTATCGCCGACCCTGTCGCGTCCTTCGACTGCGACACCTGGGACGACGTCGCTGTCGCCCGGGCACGTATCAGGGAGCATGGGCACGTGTTGGACGAATGGATTTCCGCAGTCAAGGACGAACTGGGCATCGACCTCGACGTCGACACCGGCGCCCTGCTGGATCTTGCCCGGGACGCCGCACACGGTGTGGCCCGGCCCGCGGCGCCGCTGACGACGTTCCTCGTCGGGTACGCGGCGGCGCGGGCCGAGGGAGGGCCCGAGGCGGTCGCCGAGGCGGCTCGCAGGGCGACGGCGCTCGCGCTGCGCTGGGCTGCCGAGGACGCCACTGCTGCCGGGGAGACCACCGCTCCCGGGGAGATTCCCGGGGAGCCCACCGCTCCCGGGAACACCACGGCCCCCGATACCCGCCCGGACGCGGGATGACCGCCCGTCGGCAGCACGAGGACGTCGACCTCGACGTCGAGGAGGCCCTCGCCTTGGTCAGGGACGGCGACGCCCAGGTGCCCGACGGCTCCGGGGCCGCAGGCGGTGCCGGTTCCGGACCGCCGCCCTCGTCGCGGTCCGGGGGGCGGGAACACCGGGAGCAGGCGCGCGAGACGCACCGCCACAAGGCCACCCCCTGGCCGGAAGCCCGCGTCATCGCCGAGCGGTCCCCCCGCACAGCAGCCGCTCCCGTGTCCGTCCCCCTCGACGCCGCGCTGGGCCTCGTCCTCGCCGCTCCTCTCACCGCGCTCACGGACCTCCCGGCGTTCGACACGTCCGCGATGGACGGCTGGGCGGTGGCCGGACCCGGCCCGTGGGACGTCCGGCCGGAGGGCGTGCTCGCCGGGCATGCCGAGCCGGAGCGGCTGACCGACGGCGAGGCGGTCCGGATCGCGACCGGCGCGCGCATCCCACAGGACACCACCGCTGTCCTCCGCAGCGAGCACGGCCGCACCGACGACAGGAGCCGGCTGCAGGCGACCCGGGAGGTCGTGCACGGGCAGGACATCCGCCCGCGCGGCCAGGAGTGCCGCTCCGGTGACGCCCTCCTGCTGCCCGGGACGCTGGTCACCCCGGCCGTGCTCGGGCTCGCCGCGGCAGCCGGATACGACACTGTTGCCGCAGTCCCCCGCCCGCGCGTGGAAGTCCTCGTCCTGGGCGACGAGTTGCTCACCGAGGGCCTGCCCCACGAGGGCTTGATCCGGGACGCGCTCGGCCCGATGCTGCCGCCCTGGCTGCGTGCGCTCGGCGCGGACGTCGTCGCGGTGCGCAGGCTCGGCGACGACGCCAGGGCGCTGCACAAGGCGGTCACCGGCTCCGACGCCGACCTCGTCGTCACGACCGGCGGCACCGCCGCGGGCCCCGTCGACCACGTTCACCCCACCCTGCGCCGTATCGGCGCCCAACTGCTGGTGAACGGTGTCAAGGTGCGCCCCGGCCACCCCATGCTCCTGGCCCGCACCAAGGAGAAGCAGTATCTCGTCGGCCTGCCCGGTAACCCCCTCGCCGCCGTCTCCGGTCTGCTCACGCTCGCCGAACCTCTGCTGCGTACGCTCGCGGGACGTGCGGCCCCGGAGCGGTACACGTTGCCCGTTCATGAAGCGGTGCAGGGGCACCCGTACGACACTCGGCTGATCCCGGTCGTGCTCCGGGAGGACCGGGCCGTGCCAGTGCACTACAACGGCCCGGCCATGCTGCGCGGTGTCGCCGTGGCCGACGCGCTCGCGGTCGTCCCGCCCGGCGGCGGGCGCGCCGGTCAGGAGCTGGAGATCCTCGACCTGCCGTGGGCGACGTCAGGGATCGGGGCATGCCTCACATGAACCGGATCGGGGGGTGTTTCACGTGAAACTTCCGGGCCAGGACGCCATCGCACGCCAGGCGGACGAACGCATAGTGACCCATCGGGTGAAACTGCCTCGTCGAACAGTGCAGCGACCGTGGCGTCAGGTCGCCAGACGGGTCGTGATGGCGCTGCTGTGCCTGGTCGCGACCGCCCTCATCGTCTATTTCGACCATGACGGCTACACGGACAATTCCGACGGTGGCGCGGTCGACCTGCTCGACGCGTTCTACTACGCGACCGTCACCCTCTCCACCACCGGATACGGCGACATCACACCGGTCAGTGACGCCGCCCGGCTCACCAATATCTTCGTGATCACGCCGCTGCGCGTGCTCTTCCTGATCATCCTGGTCGGCACCACGCTCGAGGTCCTCACCGAACGGACCCGGGAGGAGTGGCGACTGAACCGCTGGAGGACGGCTTTGAGGGAGCACACCGTTGTCATCGGGTTCGGGACGAAGGGCCGGTCGGCGATTCAGACCGTGTGCGCGACGGGGCTGAAAAAGGAGCAGGTCGTTGTCGTCGACCCCAGCACGAAGGTGGTCGACGCGGCGACGGCGGACGGGTACGCGGGTGTGGTCGGTGACGCCACACGCAGCGACGTACTGCTGCGGGCCGAGGTGCAGAAGGCACGGCAGATCATCATCGCGACGCAGCGCGACGACACCGCCGTGCTCGTCGCCCTGACGGCCCGGCAGCTCAACCGCGGGGCGAAGATCGTGGCCGCGGTGCGCGAGGAGGAGAACGCTCCGCTGCTGCGCCAGTCGGGCGCCGACGTCGTCATCACCAGCGCGAGCGCGGCCGGACGGCTGCTCGGGCTCTCCGTGCTCAGCCCCAGCGCGGGCATGGTCCTGGAGGACCTCATCCAGCAGGGCAGCGGGCTCGACATCGTCGAACGGCCGGTCGTGAAGGCCGAGGTGGGGCGCGGGGTGCGGGAGACGGACGACCTGGTGGTCAGTGTCGTACGAGGGCATCGGGTGCTCGGATACGACGATCCGGCCATTGGGAAGCTCCAGTTGACCGACCGGTTGATCACGATCGTTCGCGCCACACCGAATACACAGGTCGCGCCGGACACCAAACGCCTGACCTAGGACAGACCCTGGGGCCTGTCCTAGGTGTGCTGTTCGGGGACGTCGGTGACGGGCCCTGGGCCCGCCGAAAGGCCCTGGGCCCTGACCTGCCGAACTCCCGGGAGTAGCCTCGCCGCATGCGTGCGATCACGATTCCTGAACCTGGCGGGCCCGAGGCACTGGTGTGGGACGAGGTCCCGGATCCCGTGCCCGGCGAGGGCGAAGCGCTGGTCGAGGTGGTGGCCGGGGCGGTCAACCGCGCCGATCTGCTCCAGCGGCAGGGGTTTTACGATCCGCCGCCCGGCGCATCCCCGTACCCCGGACTCGAATGCTCCGGACGGATCGCGGAGGTCGGGCCCGGTGTCTCGGGGTGGGCCGTCGGCGACGAGGTGTGCGCGCTGCTCGCGGGCGGCGGGTACGCCGAGAAGGTCGCCGTACCGGCCGGCCAGCTGCTGCCCGTGCCCAAGGGCATCGAGGTCCAGCAGGCTGCCGCGCTGCCCGAGGTGACGTGCACGGTCTGGTCCAACGTCTTCATGATCGCCCACCTTCGCCCCGGTGAGACCCTGCTGGTGCACGGCGGCGCGAGCGGCATCGGAACCATGGCGATCCAGCTGGCGAAGGCGGTCGGCGCGAAGATCGCCGTCACGGCGGGCAGCAAGGAGAAGCTGGCGTACTGCGCCGAGCTCGGCGCGGACGTCCTCATCGACTACCGCGAACAGGACTTCGTCGAGGAGATCAAGACCGCCACGAACGGTGCCGGCGCGGACGTCATCCTCGACATTATGGGCGCCAAGTATCTGGACCGGAACGTCAAGGCCCTGGCCACCAACGGCCGACTCGCGATCATCGGTATGCAGGGCGGCGTCAAGGGCGAGCTGAACATCGCCACGCTCCTCGCGAAGCGGGCCGCCGTCACCGCGACCTCACTGCGCGCCCGCCCCGCCACAGAGAAAGCGGCGATCGTCGCTGCCGTACGCGAGCATGTCTGGCCGCTGATCTCCGGCGGTCACGTACGCCCGGTCGTGGACCGTGAGCTGCCGATGGCCGAGGCGGCCGCGGCGCACCGTGTGCTGGAGGAGGGCGGCAACATCGGGAAGGTGCTGCTGACGCTCCCGTAGCCTCTCCCTTCGACCCTTCGGTCTCTGCGGCCCTTCGGGACTTACGTCGGACAGGGCCTCAGCCGCGCCGCACGCGCAGCGCGAGCAACGCGAGCCCGATGCCGAGTCCGATGAGGACCAGCCCGCTGCCCAGGGGCAGGATCCGCAACATGGGTTCCGTGGAGCCCACGGGGTGGGCGACGGCCGGTTTGTCGGACGCGGAGGACGACGGCGCGGCGTCCCGCGACGGCTCGGAGCCGACGTCCGAGCCGGTGTCGGAGCCGGTGTCTGAGTCGGAGCCGGTGTCGGAGTCGGCGGTCGCCTCTGGGCTGTCCGGGGTCACCGGCGCGTCCGGGACGCCGGGGTCGAGCTCCGGGCGGTGCGCGCCGGCGTCCTCGTCCCACCACGGCGCAGCCTCCCGCCCCGGCCTCTCCCGCCCCTCACCGGGACGGCTGCCCGCGCGGGAGTCGGCGGGACGGGGCTCGTCCGGTCGGGGCTCGTTGGCGTACGCAGCGTGGACCGGGGGCGTCGCCGTCAGGACCACCACCAGCAGCAGGCCGGCCGCATGCGGCGTGCGGAGCCTCGGAGTCACGTCGGTGACCTCCTCCCGGAGCTCGGGCGCCAAGATCGTCTGTGCGACGGAACAAGCCTCACATGCGCTACTGATTCCGGCATCTCGGTCACTTCCGGTGACCTTGGGTGCCCTTGCCTGCCTCCTGCGGCCCGCGGAGGTGGCGGCCACGGAACCGCCCCCTGCTTGAGGCCTCTCCGTGCGCCGCGAGAGAATGGCGGCATGGAGATGCCGAGGAACGACAGGTCGCCGGAGAACCCTCAGATCCTGGTCGTGGGCCAGGACGGAATGGCTCTCGGCGGCGGAGGAGACGATGACTCCCGCGAAGTTCCGGTGACGGAGATGGTGGAGCAGCCCGCCAAGGTCATGCGGATCGGAAGCATGATCAAGCAGTTGCTGGAGGAGGTGCGCGCGGCTCCTCTCGACGAGGCGAGCCGGGTTCGTCTCAAGGAGATCCATGCCAGCTCGGTGAAGGAGCTGGAAGACGGTCTCGCTCCCGATCTCGTCGAGGAACTGGAGCGGCTCTCCTTGCCGTTCACGGACGACGGGGTCCCCTCCGACGCCGAGCTGCGCATCGCGCAGGCCCAGTTGGTGGGCTGGCTGGAGGGTCTCTTCCACGGGATCCAGACGACGTTGTTCGCCCAGCAGATGGCGGCCCGGGCCCAGTTGGAGCAGATGCGCCGCGCCCTGCCGCCGGGTGTCGGCGGCGAGGGTGACGAGGAGCAGCGGTTGGGCGGCCGGTCGGGCGGGCCGTACCTCTAGGGCCAAAAACCCGTATCCCTGGGGCCGTACACCCCTAACTCCAGGGCCGGACAGACGAAAGGGGCCCGGCATCCGTGCCGGGCCCCTTCGCGTATGCGGCGGCGTATCCAGTCAGCGCGTCCGGAGGATCAGGCGGGGTCGCCCGTCGAGACGTAGAGCTGGATCTTGGGCATTTCCTTGGGGTCGACGTCCGTGTCGGCCGCCGGAATCTGCTGCATGACGGTGTCTTCGCCGTACGTGTTCTCGTTGACTTCCTTCTTCTCGTACTCCCAGCCCGCCGCCTGGAGGCACTTCTTCACCGAGTCGAGGTTCTTGTAGGTGAAGTCCGGGATCTTGACCTTTTCGGGGTCGTTGTACGACTCCTCCGGTTCCGAGCACTCCTCGGCCTCGATCGTCTTCGTCGTGTCCGGCCCCCTGTGGCCGGCCACCTCGGACGCCGACGCGGTGGCGTCGCCACCACCGCCACCCTCGGTGTTGCTGTCGTTATTCAGCGTCAGGGCCGCGATCAGACCACCGATGGCGGCGAGCGCGACGACGATCGAGCCGATGATCACCGGCGTGTTGCTCTTGCGGCCGCCGCCCGAGGCGGGCGTCGTGGGCTGCGGGGAGATCGTGTACGGCGGCGGGGTCGAGAGGCCCTGCTGCGGGGAGTACGCCGCGGTCTGGGGCGGCGTCTGGTAGCCGCCCTGCTGCGGATAGCCGTACGACGGGGACGGAGGCGGTGTGGAAGCCGGCGGGCCGTACGGACCCGGGGTGTACGGCGTCTGTACGTTCCCCGACGGTCCCGGGGGCGTCTGGTCGATCGGCGGGAACACCGCGGAGCCCACGCCGGCGCCGCTCGACGTCTGCGCGCCCGGGACGATGCTCGGCGCGGCCGCCTGGAACGACTGGGCCACGCGCAGGCATTCGTCGCGCATCGACTCGGCGCTCGGGAAACGCTCGTTCGGGTTCTTCTTCAGTGCGCGGGCCACCAGCGCGTCCACCGCCGGGGGCAGCGACCGGTTCACCGAGGAGGGCGCGACGGGCTCCTCCTGCACATGCGCGTAGGCGATGGCGAGCGGCGAATCCGCGTCGAACGGCAGCCGCCCCGTGACCAGTTGGAAGAGCATGATGCCGACGGAGTACAGGTCGGAGCGCGCGTCCACCCCCCTGCCGAGCGCCTGCTCCGGGGAGAGGTACTGCGGCGTGCCGACCACCATGCCGGTCTGCGTCATCGAGGTGACGCCGGACTGCATGGCGCGGGCGATGCCGAAGTCCATCACTTTGACGACGTTCCGCTTCGTCATCATCACGTTGCCCGGCTTGATGTCCCGGTGGACCAGGCCCATTTCGTGGCTGATCTCCAGGGCCGCCAGCACGTCCGCGGTGATCTTCAGGGCCTTGTCGGCGGGCATCGCGCCGTACTGCGCGACGTCCTGGTCGAGGACCGAGCCGAGCGGACGGCCTTCGACATACTCCATGACGATGTACGGAGTTGTCTGGCCTTCGAGATCGTCCTCGCCGGTGTCGAAGACCGAGACGATGTTCGTGTGAGTGAGCTTGGCCACCGCCTGGGCCTCGCGGCGGAAGCGCTCGCGGAAGGCCTGCTCCCGCCCGAGCTCGGTGTGCAGTGTCTTGATCGCGACCTGTCGGTCCAGCACCGAGTCGTACGCCAGGTGCACTGATGCCATGCCGCCTTCGCCGAGCAAGTCGCGCAGCTGATAGCGCCCGCCGGCGACCGAACGCCCTGCGTATCGGCCCTGTGCGCCGTCCTGGCTCATGTGTCTGCGTCCCCCATCGGCGCGGGCGAAAGCTGCTGGCGCGCTCGCGCGATCGCTGATCCTTTGACTTATTCCCGGCCAAGTCTGCCCGAGGGCACTGACACGTCAAGTTCGGTGCCCGATCCGTGACCGTACGCGAAAGAAGCGTCGCGGAAGCGTTACAGCCGACGTGCGATCGGCACACATAATTTGCACCCGAAGACCTGCTCCGGGTTTCATGGCCGGTCCATCTCGGACCGGTGCCTCACGCGGAGGCTGTAGCGTGGCCCGACGGAGACCGTAACAACCACCGCGCGGACGCGGGCAGAAACGACGGCGAGGACTGATGGCACAGCAGCGCGCTCAGGGCCCGTCCGACCCCGAGGCGACTGGCGGCGGTATGTCAGACGCGCCGGACATGTGGGGTAACGGCGGACTGGTCGGTGACGGCCGATACCGATTGACCCGCAGACTCGGCAGGGGCGGCATGGCCGAGGTGTTCGCGGCCGAGGACGTCCGTCTCGGACGTACGGTCGCGGTCAAGCTGCTCCGATCCGACCTGGCCGAGGATCCGGTCTCCAAGGCGCGTTTCACACGCGAGGCGCAGTCGGTCGCGGGCCTCAACCACCATGCCGTGGTGGCGGTCTACGACTCCGGCGAGGACGTGGTCGGTCACCAGACCGTCCCCTACATCGTGATGGAGCTCGTCGAGGGCCGGACGATCCGCGACCTGCTGATCAACGCCGAGGCTCCCGGGCCGGAGCAGGCGCTGATCATCGTCTCCGGCGTGCTGGAAGCGCTCGCGTACTCGCACCAGCACGGCATCGTGCACCGCGACATCAAGCCCGCGAACGTCATCATCACCCAGACCGGCGCGGTGAAGGTGATGGACTTCGGCATCGCGCGCGCCCTGCACGGAGCACAGTCGACGATGACCCAGACCGGCATGGTCATGGGCACGCCCCAGTACCTGTCGCCCGAGCAGGCGCTCGGCAAAGCGGTCGACCACCGCAGCGACCTGTACGCGACGGGCTGTCTGCTGTACGAGCTCCTCGCACTGCGGCCGCCGTTCACGGGCGAGACCCCGTTGTCCGTGGTCTACCAGCACGTTCAGGACATCCCGGTGCCGCCCTCCGAGGCCTCGGACGCGTCGCCGCCGGAGCTGGACGGCCTGGTCATGCGCTCGCTGGCGAAGGAGCCGGACGACCGGTTCCAGACCGCCGAGGAGATGCGCGGGCTCGTCCAGTACGGGCTGCAGATGCTGTACGACCAGGGCGGCCACACCGGCACCTGGAACACCGGTCCCGTGGAGATGCACGAGGGCGGGAGCACCCCGGCGATGGGCGTCGCGGGCACCACCGCGCTGCCGCACCCGGGCGACTCCGGCACCACGCAGATCCCGTCACCGATCCTGCCGAACCGCGGCGGTGGGGACGACGGAGGCTTCGACGGCAGCGGAAACCGGGGCAGCGGCCGCGGCAAGCTTTGGGTCCTGGCCGTTCTCGCGGTGATCGCCATCGCGGCGGGTGTCGCGCTGGCGCTGCAGGGCAAGGACGACGGCGGCGGTGGGAGCAGTACCACGCAGTCGCCGACGGCCTCGCAGACCGAGAAGGACCCGAAGCCGACCAAGAGCGCCTCGGAGGAGCCGTCGGACGAGGCCACGGACGACGGCACCAGCACGGGCGACGACCCGGACTACTCGCCGTCGTACACGCCGTCGCCGAGCTACACCGACGAGCCGACGCAACAGCCGACCCAGCCCACGAACCAGCCGACGACCACGGAGCCCACCGAGACGCAGCCCACGGAGGAGCCGTCGGACGAACCGACCGACGACACGTCGGCGGAGCCGACTCAGACGAACAACACGGGCGACGAAGAAGGCTGACCGCGACTCAGCCCACCCACGCGCGCGTGTGGCCCGAAAACGGGCTCCACGTGCGCGTGCTGCTTTTGCCGGCCTCGTGGTGCGGGCCTCGAGGCAGGGCCCAGAAGCGCCGGATGCACGGGGACGGCGGCCTCAGGCCGTCCTGAGGCGGCATCACCCCACGAACGCCCGGCACACCGCGCCGTACTGCCGTGTCCACCACACCGCCAGCGCGGAAGCGGCGGGGAACTGCGGGTCGGCGCGGGTGTCCCCGCGCTCGTAGTGCCAGCGCAGTATCCAGAAGTCGTTGAGCCGCTCCCACCACACGCGGTGCACGGCGGCGGAGAGTTCGGCGGGAGTGGCATGTGCGGAACGCCGGTACGCGCGCGCGTAGGCCCGCACTTTCGGCAGGTCCAGCGTGCCGGCGGGACGTACGAAGAAGATCACCGCGGCGCGTACCGCCTCCTCGGCCCGCGGCTGGACGCCGAGGCGGTCCCAGTCGACGATCGCGGCGGGAGCGTGCCCCTTGTAGAGCACGTTGAAGGGGTGGAAGTCCCCGTGCACCCAGCCCACCGAGCCGCCCTGCGGGGGCTGCCGGTCGGCGTGCAGCTCCAGGAGCGCACGGCGTTCCAGAAGCCGGTGGTGGGCCAGCTCGTCGAAGGCGTCCGGCGGGCGGTGGCGGCGTACCCGGGCGAGCAGGTCGTCGATGAGCGCGAAGGTGTCGGCGGGATCGGCGCTCTCCGCCCGCCCCTCGGACTGCCGTGACGGCATCACCCGCGCCAGGGACGCGTGTACGACGCCCAGGAGCGCCCCGAGGCGCCGGCACTGCCCCGTGGTCAGCTGGGCGCCGCCGCGGTGGCGCCCGTCGATCCACGGGTGCAGCGCGTAGGCGTGACCGCCGATGACGGCGACCGTGCGGCCATCGGTGCCGGTCAGGGCCGGGGCCACGGGGACGCCGAGGTCGGCGAGGCGCTGGGTGGCGTGGTGCTGGCGGGTGATCGCGGCAGGGTCGGCGGTCTCGGGGTCGAAGTGGTGCTTGAGGAAGTACCGGCCGCGGGTCGTGGCTAGCCGGTAGCCGCGGTTGAGCAGCCCCTGGTCGACGGGTTCACAGGCGAGCGGTCTCCCGGCGGCGTACCGCCGCAGGAGAGCGCCCAGAGGGGGCACCGGGGAGGGGGCGGCGAGTACGGATGAGCGCGGCACGCGCAGATGCTAGGGCACCGGCGACCTCCTTGACCTCGCGCTTGTCACAGACAGTGCGCGCGTGAACGTGTCTGGTATATGGCCGACACTCGTGTGAGCGTGTCGGTCACCGTGCCGACCCTTCCCGTTCCCGGGGTGACCGGGATAACGTGCCGGTGTTCCGGCCCCCTGCAAGGCTGTAACCAGTGCTGTGACCTGGGACTGTTCCCGACTTTCGTGATCTGTTCGGAAATCCGAGTAGAAAATACTTGGATATCCAAGCAAAAACGCAGGTCAGGAGGGGTTTCCCAGAAATGTGGGGCACTGGGTAACGTGCCTACTGCGGGGCGCTCGCCGGGGCACCCACCACGCCTGTTCCCGGCCGAGGGCACCCACCCCGTGCACGGGTACGGATCAGGCGAGCCGCACTGGCCACCCGGCAACCCTGGGGGCCGGACCGACGGAGGAGCACACGTGACCGTGGAGAGCACTGCCGCGCGCAAGCCGCGACGCAGCGCCGGTACGAAGCGCACCAGCGCCAAGAAGTCACCGGGCCAGGACGCCGAACTCATTCAGCTGCTGACGCCGCAGGGCAAGCGCGTCAAGCACGCCAAGTCCGCCGAATACGCGGCGTACGTCGCCGACATCACCCCCGATGAGCTGCGCGGTCTGTACCGCGACATGGTGCTCACCCGCCGCTTCGACGCCGAGGCGACCTCGCTGCAGCGCCAGGGCGAGCTGGGCCTGTGGGCCTCGCTGCTCGGCCAGGAGGCCGCCCAGATCGGCTCCGGCCGGGCCACCCGCGAGGACGACTACGTCTTCCCGACCTATCGCGAGCACGGCGTCGCCTGGTGCCGCGGGGTCGACCCGACCAACCTCCTCGGCATGTTCCGCGGCGTGAACAACGGCGGCTGGGACCCGAACGGCAACAACTTCCACCTCTACACGATCGTCATCGGCTCGCAGGCCCTGCACGCCACCGGCTATGCGATGGGCGTGGCCAAGGACGGCGCGGACTCGGCCGTGATCGCGTACTTCGGGGACGGCGCGTCCAGCCAGGGCGACGTCGCCGAAGCGTTCACGTTCTCCGCGGTCTACAACGCTCCCGTGGTGTTCTTCTGCCAGAACAACCAGTGGGCGATCTCCGAACCCACCGAGAAGCAGACGCGCGTTCCGCTCTACCAGCGGGCGCAGGGCTACGGCTTCCCGGGCGTGCGGGTGGACGGCAACGACGTACTGGCGTGCCTGGCCGTCACGAAGTGGGCGCTGGAGCGGGCCCGCCGGGGCGAGGGACCCACGCTCGTCGAGGCGTACACATACCGCATGGGTGCCCACACCACCTCTGACGACCCCACGCGCTACCGGCACGACGACGAGCGGCTGGCGTGGGAGGCGAAGGACCCGATCCAGCGCCTGCGCACCTATCTCGAGTCCGAAACCGACACGAACGAGAGTTTTTTCGCGGAACTCGAAGCCGAGAGCGAGGCGTTGGGAAGGCGAGTGCGCGAAGTGGTACGAGCCATGCCGGACCCGGACCACTTCGCCATCTTCGAGAACGTGTACGCGGACGGGCACGCGCTCGTCGACGAGGAGCGGGCCCAGTTCGCCGCCTACCAGGCGTCGTTCGCTGAGGAAGGGGAGGGCAAGTAGCGATGGCGGCAGAAAAGATGGCGCTGGCCAAGGCGATCAACGAGTCGCTGCGCACGGCCCTCGAAGCCGATCCCAAGGTCCTGGTCATGGGCGAGGACGTCGGCAAGCTCGGCGGCGTCTTCCGGGTCACGGACGGGCTGCAGAAGGACTTCGGCGAGGGCCGGGTCATCGACACCCCGCTGGCCGAGTCGGGCATCGTCGGCACCGCGATCGGACTCGCGCTGCGCGGCTACCGCCCGGTGGTGGAGATCCAGTTCGACGGATTCGTCTTCCCCGCCTACGACCAGATCGTCACGCAGCTCGCGAAGATGCACGCGCGGGCACTCGGGAAGATCAAACTGCCGGTCGTCATCCGCATCCCCTACGGCGGCGGCATCGGCGCGGTCGAGCACCACTCCGAGTCCCCGGAGGCGTTGTTCGCGCACGTGGCCGGGCTGAAGGTGGTGTCACCGTCGAACGCGTCGGACGCGTACTGGATGATGCAGCAGGCCATCCACAGCGACGACCCGGTGATCTTCTTCGAGCCCAAGCGGCGCTACTGGGACAAGGCCGAGGTCGACCCCGAGGCGATCCCCGCCCCGCTGCACAAGGCTCATGTGGTGCGCGCGGGCAGCGATCTGACGCTGGCCGCGTACGGGCCGATGGTGAAGGTCTGCCAGGACGTCGCGGCCGCCGCCCAGGAGGAGGGCAGATCCCTCGAGGTCCTGGATCTGCGCTCCCTCTCGCCGATCGACTTCGACACCGTGCAGGCCTCGGTGGAGCGGACCGGCCGGCTGGTGGTGGTGCACGAGGCGCCGGTGTTCTTCGGCTCCGGTGCGGAGATCGCGGCCCGGATCACCGAGCGGTGCTTCTACCACCTGGAGGCGCCCGTGCTGAGGGTGGGCGGCTACCACGCCCCGTATCCACCGGCGCGCCTTGAGGACGAGTACCTGCCTGGTCTGGACCGGGTGCTGGACGCCGTCGACCGCGCGCTGGCGTACTGAGGAGAGGGTCGTGACGACTATGACTGAGACTGCCTCCGGCCTTCGCGAGTTCAAGATGCCCGACGTGGGCGAGGGGCTGACCGAGGCGGAGATCCTCAAGTGGTACGTCCAGCCCGGTGACCCGGTCACCGACGGTCAGGTGGTCTGCGAGGTGGAGACCGCCAAGGCGGCCGTCGAACTGCCGATCCCGTACGACGGGGTGGTGCGCGAGCTCCGCTTCCCCGAGGGGACGACGGTCGACGTGGGCACGGCGATCATCACGGTGGATCTGTCGGGAGGCGCCGACGGGGGCGGTGGGGGCGCTGAGACCGCTCCGGCCGCGGAGCCCGGGACGCCTGCCGAAGCCCAGACCCAGCCCCAGGCCCCGGTTTCGCCGGAGGAGCCGCCCAAGCCCGAGGGCCGCAAGCCGGTCCTCGTCGGGTACGGCGTCGCCGAGGCGTCGACGAAGCGGCGTGCCCGTAAGGGAGTTCCGGCCCCGCAGGCCGAGGCGACGGCCGCGGTCCAGGGCGAGCTGAACGGGCACACGCCCCCGCCGGCCCGCCCACTGGCGAAGCCACCGGTGCGCAAACTCGCCAAGGACCTCGGCGTGGACCTGGCGACGGTCACGCCGTCCGGGCCGGACGGGATCATCACGCGCGAGGACGTGCACGCGGCGGTGGCTCCCCCGACGCCCGAGCCCGAGCCCGTGGCAGCTCCCGCTGCCGTCCCGGCCCCGGCGCCTGTGGTGTCGTACGGGGGCGACCGGGAGACCCGTATCCCCGTCAAGGGCGTCCGCAAGGCGACGGCGGCGGCGATGGTCGGTTCGGCGTTCACGGCGCCGCATGTCACCGAGTTCATCACGCTCGACGTGACGCGCACCATGAAGCTGGTCGAGGAGCTCAAGCAGGACAAGGACCTCGCCGGCCTCCGGGTCAACCCGCTCCTGCTGATCGCCAAGGCGCTGCTGGTGGCCATCAAGCGGAACCCTGAGGTGAACGCGTCCTGGGACGAGGCGAACCAGGAGATCGTGGTCAAGCACTACGTGAACCTGGGCATCGCCGCGGCCACCCCGCGCGGCCTGATCGTCCCGAACATCAAGGACGCCCACACCAAGACCCTGCCCGAACTGGCGGCGGCTCTCGGCGAGCTGGTGGCCACGGCCCGCGAGGGCAAGACGTCCCCGGCGGCGATGCAGGGCGGCACGGTCACCATCACCAACGTCGGCGTCTTCGGCGTCGACACCGGTACGCCCATCCTCAACCCCGGCGAGTCCGCGATCCTCGCCGTCGGCGCCATCAAGCTCCAGCCCTGGGTCCACAAGGGCAAGGTCAAGCCCCGTCAGGTCACCACACTGGCGCTGAGCTTCGACCACCGCCTGGTGGACGGCGAGTTGGGATCCAAGGTGCTGGCGGATGTGGCGGCGATCCTGGAACAGCCGAAACGGCTGATTACTTGGGCGTGAGGCCGTCGGCCGGATAGATTCAACGCGAAGGGGGCGCCGCAAGCTTGGGATGCGGCGCCCCCTTTGTTGCTGTTGCCGGTTCCCGCTGTCGCGGTGTCGGTGTCGGTATCGGTCAGGACCGGTTGAGCACGTACACCGGTGCTCCGTCCTCCGCTCCGCCCTTGGAGTGGATGCAGGCGTGCTTGCGCAGCAGGCGCAGGCATTCGTTCACCCGGTGCACCGAGAGTCCGGTACGGGCCGCGATCGACTCGAGCGGCTGGCGCAGCTCGCCCTCCTCGACCAGGACCGGGGCGATCACCACCGCCACCGCCCAGACGTCCGCCGTCACGGACAACCGCTGCCGCCAGTCGGCCAGTACGGACTCCGTGGTCGGATGCGCGGACAAGGCGGCGGTGGGCGTCGCACGGTCGAGGGCCAGGACGTCGAGCCGGTTCGCGATGCGTTCCATGGCCTGGGCGATGGCTTGCTGGGCGGTGAGCGTCTCACGCTGCATCGCCAGCATCTCCCGTTGCATCGTCAGCATCTCCCGCTGGGTCTCCACCGTCTCCCGTTGCAGAGCGAGCGACTCATGCTGAGCGACGGCGAGTTGCTCATCCGCCTGAAGGTTGCGCTCCTCGAGCCGGACGATGGCTTCGGCGACCTGCTCGGGCATGGCGTACGCGATGGGGGCGGCCGGGTCCGCGGGTTGCACTTCGGCTTCCTCAAGCGTGTAGGAGCCCTCTCGCTGGACGGTCTCGATCACCTCGGCGACCCACTGCTTGAAGGGCGCGCAGGCGGGCTTCGTGCAGCCGTTGACGAGAAGGATCAGGCCCTGGAGATCGATGAGATTCAGATCTCGGCGCCACTCTCTACCAGCAGGAATGCTGAGACAGTGACTTCCAGTCACTGTCTCGAGAAAGTCTCGATGCTCCTCTGGAACATGGTCGAGGAGCGCCTTTCGAGGGGTGGTGTACCCCAAGTGCTTGCACACATCCACCGCCGGGAACCAGTGGGTCCCGTCCGGCATGGTCAGCCTGCGGACCCGGGCTCCCGTGGCCGCGTAGACGAAGTCACCGACGTCGATCGCATTGCGCTGCTCAGCCGCGTCGGGCTGCTTACTGGGTTCGATCATCTGAACCACCTCCGCTGCGGAACGTAAAGCGGAGAAGTCCGCATATGCCAGCCAGGGCAACGATGTTCACGATTGCGAGCGAAGAACGCTGATTCGCCTGTGTGCGGGCATCGGTGTGTGTATGTCAGGGGCGGCGGACAGTCCTCTTCGAGATCGAGACGGGTACCGCGAGGAGCGCGAGTGCGCTGATGGCGTTGAGTGCGGGGGTGAGGCCGAGGATCGCGACCAATGCCGGTGCGCAGAGTGCGCCGACGACGGCGGCGAGGGAGTCCACGGCGAAGAACAGGGCGCTGACGCGGCCGAGCATGGCGGGTGGGGCGGTGCGTTGGACGTGGGTTTCCACCGCGATGAGCAGGATGCTGCCTGGTAGGCCGAGCAGGGCCGCGGCCGCGATGGCGAGCGGCAGGTTCGGCGCGTTGAACAGGGCGAAGTACGCCGCGCCGTTGGCCAGTTGAGTCGCACCGAGGATGTGCCGGGTGCGGAACCTGGTGAGGATCCGGCGGCTGATCACTGAGCCCGCGATGAAACCGGCGCCCAGCCCCGAGATCAGGTAGCCGACGGCGTATCCGGGTGCATTGAGATGTCCGGTGACGAACGGGACGAGGAGCACGGTAAGGGCCGCGTTCGCGGTCAGGAACACTCCGTTTGCGGCCAGCGGGCCGCGCAGGGCAGGGGCCCGGATGACGTGCCTGAGGCCGGTGCGAAGGTCGGCGCGCACCCCGGCCAGGGTGCCCCGTTCGCTCTCGGGCACTTTCGCTTTGGCCGCGGTGGCGTGGCGGCGATGTCCCACCCTGGTGATCAGGAGGGCCGACAACAGATAGCTTCCGATGTCGACGAGCAGAACCGAGGTGATGCCGGGACCCGCCAGGAGCAAGGCGCCGAGCGGAGGCACGGCCAGGCGGAGCACGCTGCCGGTGAGTGCGTTGAGGGAGTTCGCCGCGACGAGCTCGGGCCCGGTGCCGAGGACGGCCGGCGTCAGCGCACGGGCGGCGGGCCGGAAGACCGTGGTGGCCAGGTTCTCGCCGAGTGCGGCCACATAGATCAGCCAGACGTCTGCCGCACTGTCGGCCAGCAGGATCAGGGCCACGGCGGCCGCGCTCGCGAGGTCGGCCAGCCACATGGCGCGGGTCAGGTCCCAGCGGTCGAGCAGAGCGCCGATCCAGGGGCCGAGCAGCAGTGCGGGCAGTGCCTCAAGGGCCAGGGTGAGTCCTGTCGCGGCCGGTGAACCGGTGAGCTGGAAGACATGGAAGGGCAGGGCGACCACGAGCAGCCAGGAGCCGAGCCCGGAGATGGTGCTGCTGGTCCACAGGAGGCGGAAGCTGCTGTTTCTCAGTGCGGGCTTGGAGGTGGGTGTGGAAGCGGGCGTGGAGGCGGGCGTGGAGGCGGACGCGGTCATGCCGAGCAATGTATTCCTGTAGAATAACGAACGGCAAGAGTGTTCTACTGAGATAGTTCAGACGGTGGGTGGGGTGGTCGGGTTGGACAAGGCTGAACTCGGGCGGACGCTGCGAACCCGACGGCAGGAAGCCGGGCGGACGATCGCGTCCGTGGCCGTGGACGCCGGCTTGTCGGTGCCCTACATCGCGAACCTGGAGAACGGCCGGGGCAATCCGACAGTGGCCGCGCTGCAACAGCTGGCGGCCGCGCTCGGCTTTCGGCTGGAGATCGGCCTGCGCGGCGAGGACGAGGGTGCGGGCGAGGGCGCGGCGGAGCCCGAAGTGCCGGACGCGGTGCGCGGGCTCATGGCCTCACCGCGCGTGCGCGCGGTGGCTCGGCGGCTGGCCCACGATCGTCGGGCGCATGTGTCGCTCGTGGCGGAGCGTCTGCAGGACGCGCTGCTCGCCCTGGGTGCGGTGACCGGTCGGGACGTCGGTGAGCGGGACCTGGAGCGGCTCCTGGACCTGCTTCTGCTGTCCGGGGCGGGGCTCGAGGATCAGGGGAGGGCTGAGAGCTGACGGGGAAACAGGAGCAACGAAAAGGGAGTTGGACGGGGATGGCGGTCCCGTCCAACTCCCTTGGACATACGCCTACTTCTTGAAGCCGTAGTCCATCAGTTTCTTCGCGTCCGTCGTGCGCTGGGTCGCGGACGTGGACGCCAGGACCGTACCGATCACGGTCTTGCCGTTGCGGGTCGCGGCGAAGACCAGGCAGTACTTGGCCTCCGGACCGGAGCCGGTCTTCACGCCGATGGCGCCGCTGTAGGTGCCGAGCAGCGAGTTCGTGTTCTCCCACGGCGCCATCGTCCGGGTGCCGCCGGACTTCGTGGTGGTCTTCGCCGTGTACTTCTTCGTCTTGACGATCGTGCGGAACGTCGAGTTCTTCATCGCGCTGCTGGCGATCTTCGTCAGGTCGCGCGGCGTCGAGTAGTTGGCGCCCTTGCCGATGCCGTCGAACGAGTCGAAGTGGGTGTTCGTCAGACCGAGGTCCTTGGCCTGCTTGTTCATCTTGCCGATGAACGACTTCACGCGCGCCGCCCGCGTCGAGCCGGAGCCGAACTTGTCGGCGAGCGCGTACGCGGCGTCGCAGCCGGACGGCAGCATCAGGCCGTACAGCAGCTGGCGGACGGTGACCTTGTCGCCGACGATCAACTTGGCGTTCGAGGCCCAGTTGTTGTCGACGATGTAGTCGCTGTACGCCTTCTGGATGGTGACCTTGGCGTCCAGGTTGACGTTCGGCTGGGACAGCACGACCTTCGCGGTCATGATCTTGGTGGTCGAACCGGTGGAGCGCCGCGTGTCCGCGGCCTTGGTGTAGAGGGTCTTGGCGGTGCCGTTGTTCATCACGTAGCCGCCCTTGGCGGCGATCGTGGGCTTCGTGAGCGCCTGCGCGGGCGCAGCGGTGAGGGCCCCGGTCGCGAGCACGGCTCCGGTGGTGATGACCACTGCGGCAGCTCTGCGAACCCGGATGCGCTTAATGCCGGTTATCAAGTCGAGTACCCCGATTACGTTAAATGCCCCTGGGGGGTGGCCACTTGAGAGAGCGGCCAACTCATGAGACACGTGGATAGCACAAAGGGGTGTGCTGTTGCGCGGCGGGGTGCCCCTGGTGTCACACCTCTGGTGTCACGCGTCCGCATCCTGGATGGTCCGTGCTCATGCGTACGTGTTGTATCTAAGGTGTGTGCATGGCTTCCGCTCCCTCTGCGTCCCCGACCCCGACCTCGGCCTCAGTTCCGCCCGCAACTCCCGCACTCGCACCCGAACCCGTCAAACAACCCCCCGCTGCCGAGCGCGTCTACGCCCACGTCAAGCAGGGAGTTCTGGAGCGCCGTTACGAGGGCGGGACGCTGCTCACCGAGGGCGAGCTGGCCGAGGCGGTCGGGGTCTCGCGCACCCCCGTACGCGAGGCGCTGCTGAAGCTCGAGGTCGAGGGGCTGATCAAGCTCTACCCGAAGAAGGGCGCGCTCGTCCTGCCCGTCTCCGCGCAGGAGATCGCGGACGTCGTGGAGACCCGGCAGCTCGTCGAGGAGCACGCGATCCGCAAGGCGGTGCCGGCCTCCCCGCGGCTCATCGCGCGCCTCACGGAGCTCCTGGAGAAGCAGAAGGAGCAGGCCACGGCCGGAGATCTGGCGGGGGCCGCCGTCACCGACCGCTGCTTCCACGCCGAGATCGTGCGCAGCGGCGGCAACGAGATCCTCTCCCGCCTCTACGACCAGCTCCGCGACCGCCAGCTGCGGATGGGTGTCGCCGTGATGCACGCCCACCCCGACCGGATCACCAAGACGCTCACCGAGCACCGGGAGATCCTCGAGGCGCTGCGCTCCGGAGACGCGGAGGCGGCCGTCGCGCTGGTCCACGGGCATGTCAGCTGGTTCTCCGCCCTGGCGCGGGGTGACGTTCGATGACCGCGTCCCTCCCGGGCGATCCGCCGGGCGGCCGCCGGGCCGTCGTCGTCTGGTCCGTCGGCGTCGCCGTCTACTTCGTGGCCGTCATCTTCCGTACGTCGCTGGGGGTGGCCGGACTCGACGCCGCCGACCGCTTCCACGTGGGTGCCTCGGCCCTCTCGACCTTCTCGATCCTCCAGCTCCTCGTCTACGCGGGCATGCAGATACCCGTAGGCCTGATGGTCGACCGGCTGGGCACCAAGAAGGTGCTGACGATCGGCGTGCTCCTGTTCACGGCGGGGCAGTTGGGCTTCGCGTTCTCTCCCTCGTACGGGATGGCGCTGGCGTCGCGCGCGCTGCTCGGGTGCGGTGACGCGATGACCTTCATCAGCGTGCTGCGGTTGGGCACGCGCTGGTTCCCGGCCCGGCGCGGGCCGATGGTCGCGCAGTTCGCGGGCCTGGTGGGCATGGCGGGCAACCTCGTCTCGACGCTCGTCCTGGCCCGGCTGCTGCACGGCGTCGGCTGGACAGCGGCCTTCGCGGGCAGCGCGCTCGCGGGTGTCGTCGTCCTCGTCCTGATGCTGCTGTTCCTGAAGGACCACCCCGAGGGACACGAGCCGGAGCCGTTCCCGCACCAGGGCGCCGCGTATGTGCGCCGGCAGATCGTCGCGTCCTGGCGGGAGCCCGGGACGCGGCTCGGGCTGTGGGTGCACTTCACCACGCAGTTCCCGGCGATGGTGTTCCTGCTGCTGTGGGGCCTGCCGTTCCTCGTCGAGGCGCAGGGGCTCTCACGGGCGACGGCCGGCGAGCTGCTGACCCTGGTCGTGCTCTCCAACATGACCGTCGGCCTGGTGTACGGACAGATCGTCGCCCGGCACCACGCGGCGCGGCTTCCGCTGG
Source organism: Streptomyces sporangiiformans (assembly GCF_005768555.2). Classification (GTDB taxonomy): domain Bacteria; phylum Actinomycetota; class Actinomycetes; order Streptomycetales; family Streptomycetaceae; genus Streptomyces; species Streptomyces sporangiiformans. The sequence goes on along the minus strand of NZ_VCHX02000337.1, from coordinate 8,844 downwards.
CTCTCGGCACGGTGCTGTCTACGGCGGTCGTCTGGGGCGCCACGCTCGCGTATCCCGCCGACCACGCGCCGATGTGGCTGTTGATCGTGCTCTGCGCGGTGCTCGGTGCCTGTGGGCCCGCTTCGATGATCGGCTTCGACTTCGCCCGCCCCGCGAACCCGCCCGAGCGTCAGGGCACGGCCTCCGGAATCACGAACATGGGGGGTTTCGTCGCCTCGATGACGACGCTGTTCGCGATCGGGGTGCTGCTGGACGCCACCGGGGACGACTACGTCGTCGCGTTCTCCGCGGTGTTCGTGCTTCAGGCGCTCGGCCTCAGCCAGATCCTCCGCCTGCGCCGCCAGGCGGCCCGTCGCGAGCGCGAACGGCTCGTGGCCAGCAGGGTGGAGACGGTCCACGTACCGGCGTAAGGGACGGCCGAGGGCGGTGGAGCAGGGCCGAGCCTTACGGCTTACGGCTTACGGCTTACGGCTTACAGCGTGACGACGAACGACCTCAGGATCGCCGCCGCCAGGTCCTGGTCACCCTCCGACTTGATGCGGTCCGCCACGGCCGCCGGCGACACGCGCCCGCAGGCCAGCCGTACGAACGTCTCCCAGTCCGTGCTGAGCGAGACGAGCGGCCCCAGCGACGGCGAACCGTCCACCGACCCGCGCCCCTCGGCGTCCACCCGCACCGTGCGCAGGAACTCGACCGGCCCGTGCACGTCGATGACGATGGCGGAGTTCGCGGGAGCCTGGGCGTCCTTGGCGACGATCTTCGGCAGGACGTCCAGCAGCATGTCGCGCGTGACGTACGCGCCGGGGGAGTCCAGATTCCCCGGCTTGTTCAGGGCGGTCCGCAGATCCTGTTCGTGCACCCAGATGTCGAATGCCCGCCTGCGCATGGCGTAGTCGAGGGTCTCGTCGATGCCGCGCGGGCCGCGCACGATCGTGTCGGGGGCGCGGTTCTCGTTCCGCAGCTGCCGGGAACGGCGGATGATCGTGTACTCCAGCTCGGAGACCATCTCGGGTCCCGTGTGGTGGCGGCGTACGTCGACCTGAATCTCCTGGTAGCGCTGGGCCTCGGTCTTCACGTGGTACAGGTCGCGCGGCAGCGTGTGGATCGGGCGCGGATCGCCCAGCATCTCGCAGTCGACACCGATGACATGGGAGACGATGTCGCGCACCGACCAATAGGGGCACGGTGTCGGGCGGTTCCACTCACCCTCCACGAGCGGTTGCACCAGCTCGGCTATCGCTTCGACGGAGTGGGTCCAGGCGTCGGCGGAGGTTTGCAGGCTGGGATGGAGACTCACGGGACCCCTCGGGCGGTTGGTGCGCGGGCATGGGTGTCTTGGAGCGCTAAGTTACGCTGCTCCAAGGCACCCCGGCAGTGCTTTCGTGTGACGATCGTAGGCCCGTCTGCGGCGGGTCGAATGCCAGGACGGTGGTAGTGTGCGCGCCTCCCTCATCCAGATCGGTGTGAACGAGGACGAATCGGTCGAAGCGCGCCGACGGCGTGTGGCGTCCCTCGTCCGTGAGCAGGCCGGTGCCGATCTTGTCGTCCTTCCCGAACTGTGGACGACGGGCGCGTTCGCGTACGAGTCCTTCGAGGCGGAGGCCGAGCCGCTCGAAGGGCCGACGTACGAGGCGATGGCCAAGGCGGCGAGCGACGCGGGCGTGTGGCTGCACGCGGGCTCCATTCCCGAACTCGACCCGGCCGGCCTCTACAACACCTCGCTGGTCTTCTCACCCTCCGGTGAGCTGGCCGCCGCGTATCGCAAGATCCACCGCTTTGGCTTCGACAAGGGCGAGGCGGTGCTGATGAGCGCGGGCACCGAAGTCGTCACCGCACGGCTGCCGTCGACCACGCTCGGCCTCGCGACCTGCTACGACCTCCGCTTCCCCGAGCTGTTCCGGCGGCTGGTCGACGCGGACGCCGAGATGTTCGTCGTCCCGGCCGGCTGGCCCGAGCGCCGCCGATCCCACTGGACGCTGCTCGCCCAGGCCCGGGCCATCGAGAACCAGTCGTACGTCGTCGCCTGCGGGACCGCCGGTACGCATGCGCGCGTCCCGCAGGCTGGGCACTCGATCGTGGTGGATCCGTGGGGCGAGGTGCTCGCGGAAGCGGGCGCGGACGAGGAGATCCTGACCGTCGACCTCGACCCCGCGAAGGTGGCGACGACGCGGGAACAGTTCCCGGCGCTGAAGGACCGAGTGCTCTGAGCCTGAGTGCTCTGAACCCGTGCGCCCCGAAACCGAGTGCTCCGAAGGGGCGGGAGCGACGGCTCAGTCCACCCCCCGCTCCTTCTCCGCCAGGTGAATGACGCACACCGCCACGGCGATCAGCAGCGCCGGGTCCGCGTCCTCCCGTACGACCTCCACGCCGTACGTGTCCCGCAGACGCAGCCAGCGCCGCGAGATGTGGGCCAGCATCTCCCCGTCGTACTCGACGACGAACTCACGGTCGAGGATCTTGCCGCTGACGTCGAGTTCGGTGCTGTCGGCGAGGGTCACTTTGTAGTGGTCGCGCAGGAGCGACAGGCGTTTGCGCCGGACGGTGGCCAGCGGCTCGCCGTCCCGCTCGATCACCATCGCCTCCCGCAGGGCGAACATCTTCTGGTGGATGTCGATCAGGACGCGCCCCTGCGTGTCCTTCAACTCGAAGGTGTCCCGCAGGCGCATCGCCTTGCCGTCGACGAGGAAGGCCTTGCGGCCGTGCTCGTCCTCGATCCAGTAGTCGTCGCCGATGCCCAGGATCCGGTCGCGTACGAGGAATTTCATGCCCTTAGCGGTTCCCCGGCCTCCGGTCCGAAACGCCGCCGGTAGGCCGATGGGCTGAGCCTCGTCACCGGCCGAGCACACCGGGGCGGGGCCTCGATCCTGGTGTTCGAGCCCACGGGCACGTGGTCCGTGGGCGACCGCCAGGACGAGGCCCCGGCCCATGTGGACGCCACTACCGGGCACGCCCTCCACTGGACGGAGCACGCCGGGGCTCAGTACTCGCCGTATCCCTCGCGGTACCCGCTCCCGTGATGGTGGTGGTGGCGCTCCTCGTCTATCACCGGTGTCGCGGGCGGCACCACCACGCGCCTGCGCTTGGCGATACTGCTGAACGTCGCGACGCCGATCAGTCCGACCGCCATCAGAATGAGCCCGACCAGGTCGAGGTTGACCCCCTTCATGTCCCAGTCGGTCGCGAACGTGAGGATGGCTCCCGCCGCGATGAGAATGATGCATCCACCCAGACCCATGAGTCTGGCCTCCCTGTCCTGTCCGTATGCACGGCTGTTGCGGACCTGGGCCGAGTACCCGGCGTCGGGCCGGCCATGCGGAGACGGACTTTCCTCACCTCACGGACAGGGCGCCCCACACACGGACAGCCGTGGGGCCGGGGCGGGAGGCGCTACCCCTCGAGGAACGCCACCAGCGCGTTCGCCAGGAGGAACGGGTCGTCCGCGCCGCACAGTTCGCGGGCGCTGTGCATGGAGAGGATGGCCACACCGATGTCGACCGTCTTGATGCCGTGGCGGGCCGCGGTGATGGGGCCGATGGTGGTGCCGCAGGGCATCGAGTTGTTGGAGACGAAGGACTGGAAGGGGACGCCGGCCTTGTCGCAGGCGTCGGCGAAGAGCGCGCGGCCCGAACCGTCCGTGGCATAGCGGTTGTTGACGTTGACCTTGAGGATGGGGCCGCCGCCGGCCCGCGGGTGGTGCGTCGGGTCGTGCCGCTCGGCGTAGTTCGGGTGGACGGCGTGCCCCGTGTCGGAGGAGAGGCAGACCGTGCCGGCGAAGGCGCGCGCCTTGTCCTCGTAGGAACCTCCGCGCGCGAACACCGAACGCTCCAGCACGCTGCCGAGCAGCGGCCCGTCCGCCCCGGTGTCCGACTGCGAACCGTTCTCCTCGTGGTCGAACGCCGCGAGCACCGGGATGTACGAGAGGGCACGGCCGGAGGTCGCGACCGCCGACAGCGACGCCGTGCCGGCGTGCACGGACAGGAGGTTGTCCATGCGCGGGCCCGCGACCAGCTCCTTGTCCCGGCCCAGGTACGACGGCGGCTCGATCGAGTGCACCATCAGGTCCCAGCCGGTGACCTCGCCCTCCGGCAGCCCCGACTCCCGCTCCAGGAAACGGATCAGGTCCCCGTCGCGTACGTCGTTGCCCAGGCCCCAGATCGGCTGGAGATGGCGCTGCTTGTCGAGCTTGAGGCCCTCGGAGGTGACCGAGCGGTCCAGATGGATGGCGAGTTGGGGGACTCTGAGCAGTGCGCGGTCGATGTTCACCAGGTGGGTCGTGCCGTCGCGCAGCGACAGCCGGCCGGCCAGCCCGAGGTCGCGGTCCAGCCAGGAGTTGAGCAAGGGGCCGCCGTAGACCTCGACCGCGATCTGGCGCCAGCCGTGCGCACCGCTGTCGGGCAGCGGCTTCACCCGCAGGTTGGGGGAGTCGGTGTGCGCCCCGACGACCCGGAAGGGCGTGTGGGGATCGGCCCCCTCGGGCACGTACCACGCCACGATCGCGCCGCCACGCAGCACGTACTTCCCGCCGTACGTGCCGTCCCATGCGTCGGTCTCCGCCACCTGGCGGAAGCCGGCTTTCTCCAGCCGCTCGGCCGCGTTCGCCACCGCGTGATACGGGGACGGGCTGGTCGCCAGGAAGGACATGAGGTCGTCGGTGTGGCCGCGATCAAAGCGTGGGGGTGTGCTCATGGGTTCACCTTAACGACGTACGAGGGCCCGCTCCCGGCGATCGGGAACGGGCCCTCGCAAGGGGCTGTGAGTGACGTGGACTGACCGGAGGAACAGGACCCGGTTGCCGGCCGAGGGACCTAGAAGGCCGCCTCGTCCAGCTCCATCAGGTCCAGGTCGACGCCCTCGGCGAGCTTGCGCGCGCCGGTGACGCTTGGCAGGACGTTGGCCGCGAAGAACTTCGCCGCCGCGATCTTGCCGCTGTAGAACGCCTTGTCCTTGGCCGACGCCGTCGGAAGCTTCTCGGCGGCGACGACGGCACCCTTCAGCAGCAGGTAGCCGACGACCACGTCACCCGAGGCCATCAGCAGGCGGGTGGTGTTGAGCCCGACCTTGTAGATGTTCTTGACGTCCTGCTCGGTCGCGGCGAGGTCGGTGAGCATGAGGCCGACGATGGCCTCCAGCTCGACAGCGGCCTTGGCGAGCTGCTCGCGGGCGGCCGCCAGCTCCTCACCGCCCGAATCGACAGCCAGGAACTTCTTGATGTCCTCGGCGAGGGAGTTGAGGGCCGCGCCCTGGTTGCGGACGATCTTCCGGAAGAAGAAGTCCTGGCCCTGGATCGCGGTCGTGCCCTCGTAGAGGGTGTCGATCTTGGCGTCCCGGATGTACTGCTCGATCGGGTACTCCTGCAGGAAGCCGGAGCCGCCGAAGGTCTGCAGCGACTGGGCGAGCTGCTCGTAGCCCTTCTCGGAGCCGTAGCCCTTCACGATCGGCAGGAGCAGGTCGTTCAGGGCCTCCAGGGCGGCGGCGTCCTCGCCCGCGGCCTCCTTGACGGTGATCTCGTCCTGGATCGACGCGGTGTAGAGGACCAGGGCGCGCATGCCCTCCGCGTACGCCTTCTGCGTCATCAGCGAGCGGCGCACGTCCGGGTGGTGCGTGATGGTGACCTTGGGGGCGGTCTTGTCCATGAAGTTCGCGAGGTCCGGACCCTGGACGCGCTCCTTGGCGTACTCGAGCGCGTTGAGGTAGCCGGTCGACAGGGTCGAGATCGCCTTCGTACCGACCATCATCCGCGCGAACTCGATGATGCGGAACATCTGGCGGATGCCGTCGTGCTTGTCGCCGATCAGCCAGCCCTTGGCGGGGTGGCGGTCGCCGAACGTCATCTCGCACGTGTTGGAGGCCTTGAGGCCCATCTTGTGCTCGACGTTCGTGGCGTACACGCCGTTGCGCTCGCCCAGCTCGCCGGTCTCGAAGTCGAAGAGGTACTTCGGTACGAGGAAGAGGGAGAGTCCCTTGGTGCCGGGGCCGGCGCCCTCGGGCCTGGCCAGCACGTAGTGGAGGATGTTCTCCTCCATGTCGTGCTCACCGGACGTGATGAAGCGCTTCACGCCCTCGATGTGCCAGGAGCCGTCCTCCTGCTGAACGGCCTTGGTGCGACCGGCGCCGACGTCCGAACCCGCGTCGGGCTCGGTGAGCACCATGGTCGAGCCCCAGGTCTTGTCCACTGCTATCTGGGCGATCTTCTGCTGGACCTCGTTGCCCTCCTCGAAGAGGATGCGGGCGAACGCCGGGCCGGAGGAGTACATCCAGATCGCCGGGTTCGCGCCCAGGATCAGCTCCGCGTACGACCAGATCAGGGACGGTGGGGCGGTCGTGCCGCCGATCCCCTCGGGCAGGCCGAGCCGCCAGTACTCGGACTCCATGAAGGCCTTGTAGCTCTTCTTGAAGCCGGCCGGGACCGGGGCGGTGTTGGTCTCCGGGTCGAAGACCGGGGGGTTGCGGTCGGCGTCCGTGAAGGACTCCGCGAGCTCGTTCTCCGCGAGGCGGGTGAGCTCTTCGAGGATGCTTTTGGCGGTCTCGGCGTCCATCTCCGCGAACGGGCCGGTGCCGTACAGCGTGTCGCGCCCGAGCACCTCGAAGAGGTTGAACTCGATGTCGCGGAGATTCGACTTGTAGTGCCCCATGGCGACGGCTCCGTTAAGGGATCGGGGAGGTGGTGATTCCTCGGACCTAGTTCACGTACCAGCAAGTAGCTCCGATGATGCTACCCGTCGGTAATAAGAATCAACCCCTAGCGGCCCAAGTGTGAGCAGGGTCTAACATTCGGCCCTCCGCAGGGGTCCCGCCACCGGTTCGGCCAAATCGGGTTCCTTCCCCGACCCCACCCCTTCCCGAAACAGGGGGCTGCGCCCCCAGACCCCCCTATATCCACGGTCGCCCTCGGGCGGGAGGGGATGAGGGTGGGGGGCGTACTTCGGCTGCGGTCCGGTGGTGGCTGGTCGCGCAGTTCCCCGCGCCCCTAAGGGGCGCGTCCCCAACCCTCAGTCACCTAGCGCCACTAAAGGGGCGCGCCCCCAACCGTCCCGCAGTCGCCCGACCCCGACCCACCCACCGGCAGCAGGCGCCCCCACCCACGCGCCAACCCCAAGGCGCCCCCACCCACCGGCAGCGCAACCCCGGTCAAACCGCCGGAGGCCACCGGTACTCTTGCCCCCATGTACGGCTACGACCAGACCGCGGGGCCAGGCCAGCAGTACGCCCAGCAGCAGCCCCCGCCGCAGCAGCAGATGCCCGGCGGGTACGGCCAGCAGGGCGGCCCGCTGTACCCCGAGCCGTCACCGCCCTCGCTCGCGGACGCGGTGCGCGCGTTCACGACGGGGTCGATCTCCGCCGAGGACTTCCAGCAGGTCTTCGCCACCTCCAAGGTGTACTGCCCGCGCGGCGACAACCCCGGTTTCCTCGCGCTGCACAACACCCAGCAGCCCGTGATCCCGATGTTCACCTCGCTCAAGGAGCTGCGCCGGTACGCCGGCAAGGAGTCGAAGTACTTCGTGATCACCGGCGCCGAGGTGATCGACCTGCTCCCCACCGGCTACGGCTTCGTCCTCGACATGGAGGGCGAACACCGCATGGTCTTCGACGCGAAGGCGGTCGAGCAGATGGTCGACTTCGCGATGCGCCGGATGTACGGCTGACGTGCCTCGACACCGAGTGACGCCCGGAGGGAATTCCCTCCGGGCGTTCTCTGTTCCGGGTGGCAGGAAGTTCAATAGTCAACTAAACTCGGAGCACAAGGAGGTACCGACATGCCTGCAGTGACCGTCGAGAACCCGCTGACCCTGCCCCGCGTGGTCGCGTCGACCGAGGCCGTGGCCCGTCCCGTGCTGGCGGTGAGCACCGCGCCGAGCGGATTCGAGGGCGAGGGTTTCCCGGTCCGCCGTGCGTTCGCCGGGATCAACTACCGCCACCTCGACCCGTTCATCATGATGGACCAGATGGGCGAGGTGGAGTACGCGCCGGGCGAGCCCAAGGGCACCCCCTGGCACCCCCACCGTGGCTTCGAGACCGTGACGTACATCATCGACGGGATCTTCGACCACCAGGACTCCAACGGTGGTGGCGGCACCATCACCAACGGCGACACCCAGTGGATGACCGCCGGCTCGGGCCTCCTGCACATCGAGGCCCCGCCGGAGTCGCTCGTCGTGTCGGGCGGTCTTTTCCACGGCCTCCAGCTGTGGGTGAACCTCCCGGCCAAGGACAAGATGATGGCGCCGCGCTACCAGGACATCCGCGGCGGCCATGTGCAGCTCCTCACCACCCCCGACGGCGGCGCGCTCCTGCGCGTCATCGCCGGTGAGCTGGACGGCCACCAGGGCCCCGGCATCACACACACGCCGATCACCATGATCCACGCGACCGTGGCGCCCGGTGCCGAGCTCACCCTGCCGTGGCGCGAGGACTTCAACGGTCTCGCGTACGTCCTCGCCGGCCGCGGCAGCGTCGGTGCGGAACGCCGGCCTGTCCACACCGGGCAGACGGCCGTCTTCGGTACGGGCTCCTCGCTGACCGTCCGCGCGGACGAGCAGCAGGACTCCAACACCCCGGACCTGGAAGTCGTCCTCCTGGGCGGGCAGCCGATCCGTGAGCCGATGGCCCACTACGGGCCCTTCGTGATGAACACCCGCGAAGAGCTTCAGCAGGCGTTCGAGGACTTCCAGAAGGGACGGCTGGGGACGATCCCCGCCGTGCACGGGATGACCGAGGGCGGGCTGTAGGTCTTCCGGCGGAGACGCGGAGACGCGGAGAGGCGGAGACGCGGAGACGCGGAGAGGCGCAGACAGAGACTGACACTCCGTCACCCGGGCGGGCCGTCCAGCAGGACGGCCCGCCCGG
>NZ_VCHX02000335.1 GCF_005768555.2 Streptomyces sporangiiformans | reverse complement strand
GGAACACAACCTCGGCCTGACCTGCGACCCCGTCGGCGGCCTCGTCCAGATCCCGTGCATCGAACGCAACGGCATGGCCGCCGCGAAGGCCGTGACGGCCGCCCGCATGGCGATGCGCGGCGACGGCTCCCACAAGGTGTCCCTCGACAAGGTCATCAAGACCATGAAGGACACGGGCGCCGACATGTCCGTGAAGTACAAGGAGACGGCGCGGGGCGGGCTCGCGGTGAACATCATCGAGTGCTGAGGGGATGGGCCCCGATCTCCATCGCGCGCCGCTCCGAGAGCGGGTGCCGCCCGCCCCCACCGCCAAGCAGCTGGGGGTGCTGCCACGGGTGCTGGTCCACTCCGCTGGTCCACTCCGGCGGGCGCAGCTAGGGCCTGTGTCGAAAGTGGCGTCGTCCGCCCGAAGGGCGGGCCGGGCGGCGTCTGGTGCGTGCTCTCGGCGTGCCGGGCGGAAGCCCTCGTACTGGACGTACGTGGGCTTTCGCCCGGTGCGGCGAGAGTGCGTGCCAGGCGTCGCCCGGCAGGCGCCACTTTCGACACAGGCCCTAGGAGCCCCCACCTCCCGGTGAGATCAGTCCCGTCTCGTACGCGAGGACGACGGCCTGGACGCGGTCGCGCAGATCCAGCTTTGACAAGATATGGCCGATATGCGTCTTGACTGTGGTCGGACTGAGGAACAAGCGGTCCGCGAGTTCGGCGTTGCTCAGGCCCGTCGCGAGCAGGCGGAGCACCTCCAGCTCGCGCGGGGTCAGGCCGGACAGATCGCGGTGCAGGGTGGTGGACGGCGCCTCATTGTGCGGGGCGAAGCGCTCGATCAGCCGGCGGGTGATCGTCGGCGCCAGCAGCGCATCGCCGGACTGCACCAGGCGCACGGCCGCCACCAGATGCTCCGGGGTGACGTCCTTGAGCAGGAAGCCGCTGGCGCCGGCGGCGAGCGCGGCGTAGACATAATGGTCGAGGTCGTAGGTGGTCAGGATGATGATCCTGGTGCTGTCCGGCCCGCCCCCGGCGAGGATCTGCCTGGTCGCTTCGATGCCGTCCATCTCAGGCATCCGGATGTCCATGAGCACGACGTCGGGCCGGGTGCGGCGGACCGCGGCGACCGCCTCGGCCCCGTCGGCCACCTCGGCCGTCACCTCGATCCCGTCGGCGGCGAGGATCATCCCGAAGCCGGTGCGCACCAAGGCCTGGTCGTCGGCGATGACAGCGCGCAGGGGCGGCCGGCTCACGCGTTCCGCCAGAGAACTCGAGCCTTGACCCGGAAGCCGCCGGCGAGGGTCGGCCCGGCAGTCATTTCGCCGTTGTACACCGCCAGCCGCTCGTGCAGCCCGATGAGGCCGCGTCCGCTGCCGTCCGCCGGCAGTGCCTCGCGCACTCCGCCGGTGTCGGTGGCCTCGATCTCCAGGCAGTTCTCGGTGTAGCCGATCACGACGGAGGCGTCGGCGCCGGGCGCGTGCTTGATCGTGTTGGTCAGCGCCTCCTGGACGACGCGGTACGCCGTGAGGTCGACCCCGGGCGGCAGCGGGTCTGGCGGCAGCGACACCGCCAGGCGCACCGGTGTCCCGGCGGCGCGCACCCGCTCGACCAGGGTGTCGAGCTGCCCGAGGCCGGGCTGGGGTTCGAGGCCGTCGGGGCGCTCGTGGTCGGGGGCGGCGAGCAGGCCCATCACATGGCGCAGCTCGGCCATGGCGGCACGGCCTCCGGCCTCGACCGCGAGCAGCGCCGCCTTCGACCGTTCGGGCGCCGAGTCCATCACCTTTCGCGCCGCGCCCGCCTGAATCACCATCACGCTCACATTGTGGGTCACGACGTCGTGCAGCTCGGCGGCGATCCGGGACCGCTCCTCCTCGACAGCCCGGCGCGTGGCCTCGTCCTGCGCCTGCTGCAGCTTCGCGTACCGGTCCCGGCTCGCCGCCAGTTGCCGCCGCCAGATCCGGACCAGGCCGGCCAGCACACCGGCGATCAGCAGCACGACCGCCGGGCTCGACCAGCCCGGAAGGATGGGTTCCGTCTCCCGGAACGCGAGGCCGGCCAGCACGGCGGCGACGACCATTCCGGCCATCGCCCATATCCTGTGGCGGCTGTGGACGACGGCGCTGTAGGCGCCGATGACGCAGGTCACCACGTTCATCCAGGTGGCGTCGTCGACCATGACCAGCGTCGCGCACATCACCACCGTGAACGCGGCCAGTGGATACCTTCGCCGGGCCGCCAGCGGCAGCGCCGACAGCACGACGAGTGGCCAGAGCACCGATGAGGACTCGTCCTCCGGCACCCTGATGACCGTCGGCGGCCGCGGGGGCACGGGCGGGGCCGGAGCGTCACCAGCGGTCTGGAGCGGTCCGCTGTCGGGATAACGCGCCGCCACGATCAGCGCGATGACGGTCAGCACGACCGCCAGCACCACATCGGTGCGCACCGCACCGCGCGACAGCGGGGCGGGCCTCACCTCCGGGCGCATCGCGCCGCGCAGCTGCTGACGCCATCCCGGCCGGTCGTCCGCGTCCACCTTGTCCACCGTGTCCACCGGCTCATTGTGCGGTTCGCTCCTTCGGGCCCGCATCAGTCTGCGCGACAAGGGCCCTTGCCCGTGAGGACTACGTCGCAGGGACGACCCCGCGGCCGGATCCTCCGCGGGAAGGGCCGGATGTCGGTGCCGCGGCCGACGCGTCCGGTGAGTGGCCGCCCCTACCTTCGCCGGAGCCGACAACCAGCAGAGCCCTCTCGACCGCGAAGGACGGACACTCCGATGACCCAGGTGATCCAACTGGAGGGCGTGGCCAAGCGCTACGACAACGCCGACGCGCCCGCGCTCGGACCGCTCACGCTCACCGTCGAACAGGGCGAAGCGCTCGCCGTGACCGGCCCCTCCGGTAGCGGCAAGTCCACGCTGCTGAACCTCGTCGCCGGCCTCGACAAGCCGACCGAAGGCGCCGTGACGGTGGCCGAGCAGCGGATCGACCAGCTGAGCGAGCACGCGCTGGCCCGGTTCCGCCGCGAGCAGATCGGCATGGTCTTCCAGTTCTTCAATCTGCTCGACGACCTCACCGTCGCCGACAACATCCAGCTCCCCGCGCAGCTGACCGGGACCGCGCGGCGCAAGGCGGCGGCCCGCGCCGGGGAGCTCATGGAAGTGCTGGGCATAGCCAAGCACGCCCGCGCCTACCCGGGCCGGCTGTCCGGTGGCGAACGCCAGCGGGTCGCGGTCGCCCGGGCGCTGGTCAACCGGCCCGCGCTGCTCCTCGCCGACGAACCGACCGGCGCGCTCGACACCGCCTCGGGCCACGACGTGCGGGAGCTGCTGGTGGATCTGCACCGCGGCGGGCAGACCATCGTGCTGGTCACGCATGACATGACGCTGGCTCAGGCGTGCGCGAGCCGCACCATTCATCTGGTCGACGGCCACCTCGCCCTCGACACACATGCGGAGGCCGTCCGATGAGCCTCTTCGGCACCGGCGCGCTCGGCCGCGTCGTACGCTCCGGCGTGGGCAGGCGCCGGGTGCAGACGGTGGTGATCGCCGTGGCCACCATGATGGCCGTCGCCGCGGCCGTGGTCGCCGGGTCACTCATCGTCGCCTCGAACGCCCCCTTCGACCACGCCTTCGCGCAGCAGAACGGTCCGCATATCACCGCGCAGTTCGATCCGGCCAAGGTGAGTGCGGCGCAGCTGGAGGAGACCGGGCGGCTGAACGGCGTCACCGCGAGCGCGGGGCCGTACCCGACCACGACCATCCGCCCGGTGGATTCGAATGGCGGGCACCTGCCGGCGCTGACCCTGGCAGGGCGGTCCGCTCCGCATGGCGACGTGGACGACCTGGACGTGAAGTCCGGCCGCTGGGCGGCGAAGCCGGGCGAGGTCGTACTCTCCGCGTCGTTCACCGGACCCTTCCTCAAGGTCGGCTCCACCCTGAAAACTTCGGACGATGCCGGCAGCGCGACCCTCACGGTCGTCGGTTTCGCGGTGTCGGCCGGCAAGACCGCCGACGCCTGGGCGACCCCCGGGCAGGTCAGCGCGCTGGCCTCGGAGGACAGTCCCGTCACGAGCCAGATGCTCTACCGCTTCGACTCCGCGGGAACGAAGGGGCAGATCGCCGCCGACCGGAAGACGCTCGCCGCCGCCGTACCGTCAGGGGCCCTGCTGAGCACCCAGTCCTATCTGGACACCAAGCGCGCCGCCGATCGGGGCGCGGCGCCGACCATCCCGTTCCTGGTGGCCTTCGGCGTGCTCGGCATCGTGATGTCGGTGATCATCGTCAGCAGCGTGATCAGCGGTGCGGTCGGCACCAGCCTGCGCAGGATCGGCATCCTCAAGGCCATCGGCTTCACCCCGCGCGAGGTCGTGCGGGCCTATGTGGCCCAGGCTCTGATCCCGGCCGGCGCCGGAATCGCGCTCGGGGTGGTGCTGGGCAATCTGCTGGCCGCTCCGCTGCTGGCGGACACCGAGCAGGTGTACGGCAGCGCCTCGCTGACCGTGGCCTGGTGGGTGGACGTCGTTGTGCCGGCCGTCGCGCTGCTGATCGTCGGTATCGCGGCGCTGGTCCCCGCACTGCGGGCGGGGAGGCTGCGTACGGTCGAGGCCATCGCGGTCGGCCGGGCACCCCGCACGGGGCGCGGGCAGTGGGCGCACCGGGCGGCAGGGCGGCTGCCGCTGCCACGGGCGGTGACCTACGGTCTCGCCGGCCCCTTCGCGCATCCGGTCCGTACGGCCGCGATGCTGCTCGCGGTGGCCTTCGGCACGGTCGCGGCGACCTTCGCGGTGGGGCTGACCTCCTCCCTGAACGCGGTCGGCAACGCGCAGGATCCCGAGGACCGTGCCGCGGTCACCGCCATCAGCGGCGGACCGACCGTCGCGGGCGGCGCCGAAGGCGGCGGACCTCGCTCCGGGGGAGGCAACCTCCGTCCTCCGTCCGCCGACCCGGCGAAGGTCCGCGCTGCCATCAAGGCGCAGTCCGGCACCGCTTCGTACTACGGCATGTCCCAGACCGACGTCACCGTGGCCGGGGTCTCCGGCTCGGTCAGGGCCACCCTGTACCAGGGCGATTCACGTCCCGGCAGCTACGAGATGATCTCCGGGCACTGGATCACCGGCGCGGGGCAGGTCGTCGTGCCCACCCATTTCCTGGAACGAACCGGAACCAAGATCGGCGACACAGTGCGGGTGACCCTCGGCAAGGACACGGAGACCCTGCGGATCGTCGGCGAGGCCTTCGACACCGAAAACGACGGCCTGTCGATCCACGCCGACCTCGCCGGCTTCGCGGGAGCCGAACCCCAGGTCTTCCAGATCGAGGTGAAGCCGGGGGTCTCCCCCGCTGCGTACGCCGAGAAGCTCACCGCGGTGGTGGAGCCACTGGGAGGCCACGCCATGGCCAACTCCCCCTCCGAACAGGAGAACATGATCCTCATCCTGGACGCGATGGCGGTGCTGCTCACCCTCATGCTGGTCTCCGTGGCGGGCCTCGGCGTGCTCAACTCCGTCGTCCTCGACACCCGGGAGCGCGTCCACGACCTGGGCGTCTGCAAGGCGCTCGGCATGTCTCCGCGGCAGACCGTGAGCCTCGTGCTCGCCTCGGTGGCCGGGATCGGCGTGCTCGGCGGTCTGATCGGGCTGCCTGCCGGGTTCGCGCTGCACGGGTTCGTACTGCCGGTGATGGGGCACGCGGCAGGCACCAATCTGCCGCCGTCGGTCCTCGATGTGTACAGCGCTCCTCAGCTGGTGCTGCTGGGACTGGCCGGCATCGTGATCGCCATGCTGGGTGCGCTGCTCCCGGCCGGCTGGGCGGCCAAGTCCCGCACGGCCACGGCGCTGCGCACGGAGTAGCACCGCTCAGCGCGTGACCACCCGGGTCAGGTTCGCCAGGTCCCCAGAGGTCAGGCTGCCGTGCGGCCACAGGCGTGCGGAAAACTCCCGTTTGCAGCAGCGGCTGGCCGACCTCTGCCCCACGTTCACGACGGCGCAGGCACACCAGGCCCTGCTCTCTTCCGGAAGGGTGGAATGGGGCGAAGTAGGGGAAAAGCAAGGTAGTTGAGTGCTTCACCCGCTCTTTCCGTACTCCTGTGCCTACCCCACTCCCCCCACCTGTCTCCCCACGCACGGAGGAATGCCCCATGCTGCGCGGCATCGATGTCAGTTCCCACCAGTCGTCCTCGTTCGACACCGACGGCCTGTCCTTCGTCTTCATCAAGGCGACGGAGGGCCGTTCGTACGTCAACCCGAAACTCGGCGCCCAGACGAAGGCGGCCCGCGACGGCGGCTGCGTGGTCGGCTTCTACCACTTCCTGTGGCCCGGCAACCTCACCGCCCAGGCCGAGTACTTCGTCAGCAAGGCCCCGGAGAAGGCGGGCGAACTCCTCGCCGTCGACTGGGAAACGACGAGCGAGGGCACGCACGCGAGCAACGCCGAGAAGGACCGCTTCATCCGCAAGGTGAAGGAACTGCGGCCGAACCACCGGGTCGTTCTGTACTGCAACAGAAACTACTGGCTGAACGTCGACACCACCTCGTACGCGGGTGACGGTCTGTGGATCGCGGATTACGTCACCGCCGGCAAGCCCCGCATCAAGGCGAAGTGGCGCTTCCACCAGTACACCGACAACCCGCTGGACAAGAACGTCGCCGACTTCGCGAGCAAGGCAGCACTCCGCGAGTGGGCCACCGGCGGCTGAGGCCCGCCCTCACCTACCGTGCGGCCGGGCCGACACGGGACCTAGGCCCGGAAGTCCGCCGTGCGCTCCGCTGACGCCTCGGCCAGGGCCTTGGTGACCGCCTCGGTCCCGGCCTGGAGGCCGTAGACCGGGGTACCGGGCTGCTGACGCCAGGAGTCGTCGAGGGTGCCGGAGTCGACCGTGTCGAAGCCGAGTTCGTCGATGAGGCCGCGGACGACGCGCTTGGCCGCCTCGTCGTCGCCGGCGACCGGGAGGGCCATGCGGCCGGGGGCGCCTGCGGGGCCGGGGCGGTCGAGGATGTCCTGGGCGTACGTGCCGTTGAAGGCCTTGATGACCGTGTGGCCGATCTGCTGGGCGGTCCAGCGGCTCTCCGTCAGGCCCTCGTCCTCGATCGCGGCGATCTTGCCGTCGCGCTGCCGCGGGTAGTAGTTGCCGGTGTCGATCACGGCGACACCGTCCGCCGCCTCGTCGAGGAAGCCGGACGGCAGGTCCGGTACGGCCTTCAAGGGGACGGTGACGACGACGAGTTCCGCGCCACGGGCGACATCGGCGACCGTGGCGGCCGTGGCTCCGGTCTCCTCGGCGAGCGCGGTGAGGGTGTGCGGACCGCGGGAGTTCGCGACGGACACGTCGTGGCCAAGGGCAGTGAGCCGCCGGGTGAGGTTTCCGCCGATGTTGCCCGCGCCGATGATGCCGATCTTCATGGCTCGCCCTTCCGGGGGGTCGGTGCTTCCGCTCTGACGGGGACACCAACCTGCGGACGGGACGGGATATTCCGGACCACGGTTCACGAAGCGACCGCGTGACGGAGGACGCTCGACGAAAGGGCGCTCCCGCGCGACCCGCGGGGGCGCCCTCTCGTGCTCAGTCCGCTCGGCTCACTTGTTCAGGTGGGCCCAGAACTCGTCGAAGGAGAGGAGCTTGTCGTGGTTGCTGTCCTGGGCGGCGATCACGGCCTCCGCCACGGCCTCCGTGACGTTCCAGTCTCCGCCCTGGGCCAGGGCGGTCTTGAACTCGGCGGCGGTGATGAACCCGTCACCGTCCACGTCGATCCGCTCGAACGCCTTGCGTGCTTCCTCGATGTCCGCCACCGGGTCCGCCCCTTCGTGCTGTATCCATATCCATGCCTTGCTGACGGAGGTCAGATTAACCGCCCGGCGGAGCGACGGGGGGAAGGGGATCTCATGCCTGGAAGTCTGCGGGACATTCTCGACGCGGCGGCCCGGGGAGTGTTCCCGCCGCCGGACGGCGGCACCACCGTCGTGCCGCAGCACGCTCACCGCGACGCAGGGGTGCTGGCCTTCACGGCACACTCCGTCGTCTTCACGGACGAGGATCCTGACTGGGTGTACGCCACGCTGCGCGCGCTCGACTGCGATGCGCTCGCCGCGACCATGAACCCGCGGTTCCTCGCCGCGTTCATGGCGCGTACGGGGCGTACGACGGACACGATCGACCTGATGACGGTCGCCGCGCCGCTGCCCGGACCGCCCCCGGTCGAGCCGGCCCCCCTCGACGACCCCGACCATCCCCGGGTCGTCCGCGCCCGCGAGCGGCGCGGCGACGTGCGCGTGTGGGCGGCCGAAGGAGGGGTGCTCGTTCTGGGGCGCGGGGTCGCGGGGCGGCTGGAGGCCGCGATCGAGGTGGACGAGGAGGTCCGGCACCGGGGTCTGGGCCGTGCGCTGGCCTCGGCGGCGCGCCATCTGAGTGGGGGTGAGCCGGTGTGGGCCCAGCTGGCCGCGGGGAACGCCCGCAGCGTGCGGGCGTTCCAGGCGGCCGGGTTCCGCCCGGTCGGGGCGGAGGCCCTGCTCGACGCGCCCTGAGACGCGGAGGGACGCTCAGTGCCAGGGCTCGTAGTACGGGTTGCTCTCGCAGTCACTCATGATCTCGGTCTTTGTCGCCTTGTCGACCGGGCAGACGCCGATGATGTACTGGCGCGCGATACCGCCGGGGAAGGCGACCTCGACCTGGTCGGCCCACTTGTGGGTGTCGCCGATGGTCTTGTTGACGTCCACACCGCCGGGGGCGTCGATGTAGTAGTTGAAGCCGCTCTTCCACCATGTCTTGTAGAGGTCGTGGTCGTAGGTCGTGGAGACGTACGGCGAGGGCTGGTTGACGAGGACGTACTTCTCGATGTCGTACTGGCCGTTGACGACGTCCTTGGGGTGGAAGCCCTGCTCGAAGACGATCGAGGGGCCCCGGCGGTCGCTGCGGTAGAGCGTGCCGCAGGACGTGCGCCAGACGGGGTCGGGCGTGATGCGGTCGACGTCCACGCGGCGGTCGACGGCGGCGTGGACGGGGTCGGCGAACTGGGGGCAGTCGGGAGCGGCGGCCTTCGCGGGGGATTTCGTCGGTGATGTGGCGGGTGATGTGGCGGGTGCCTTCGCCGGCTCGGCGTGGAGCGTCGCCGCCGAGGTCGCGAAGACGGCGGACAGGGACAGGACGACGGCAGCGGCCCGCCGCCGCAGGCGAGTTGTGATCATGCGGAGCACGATCTCGGTTCTGCGGGGGCGGGCCGTGGATCGTCACTCGTACGGCGGCGTGTCCCGCGGCCGACGCCAACAGCCGTCCTCTCAGCGGAAGATGCCCGTGTGTCCGAGCGAGTAGCGGCCCGGCTGCGGATACACCGCGAGCCCGTGCGGACCGCTGCCGACGGGGATGCGGGCCAGCTGGACGCCGGTACGTGTGTCGATGGCGTACACCTCGGAGTCGTAACGGCCGGAGAGCCAGAGGACCTTGCCGTCGCTCGAGACGCCGCCCATGTCGGGGCTGCCGCCGTCCGGCAGACGCCACTTCTTGGTCAGCTTGTCCTGGGCGAAGTCGAAGACCGAGACGGTGCCCTCGCCGCGGTTCGAGACGTACATCTCGTGGGAGTCACGGCTGATGTACAGGCCGTGGCAGCCTTTGCCGGTGGGCAGGAGCTTCGGCTCGTCGAACCTGTCGCCGTTCAGCACCCACATGCCGTGGGCCATCATGTCGGCGACGTAGAACGTCTTCCCGTCCGGCGAGATCTTCACGTCCTGCGGCATGGCTCCCTCGAAGGGCAGCTTCTGCTGGCCGACGACCTTCATCCGCTCCGTGTCGACCTTCAACAGTTCGCCGCTGAACTCGCAGGAGACGATGAAGTACCGGCCGTCCAGGGAGAAGTCGGCGTGATTGACGCCGTAGCAGCTGACCGGTTCGGTCTTGACGGGCTTCATGGTGTGCGGGTCGCGGAAGACCAGTTCGCGGTCGAGCGAGGCCATGACGATGGCGTACTTGCCGTTCGGCGTGAAGTACAGGTTGTAGGGGTCGTGGACGTCGACCGGGTCGCCCGCCTTGCCCGTCTTCGGGTCGATGGGCGTCAGCGTGTGTCCCCGGTTGTTGTTGACCCAGAGGGTCTTCAGGTCCCAGGAGGGGACGACGTGCTGGGGCTGGACGCCGACCGGGATCGTCTCGATGACCTCGTACGTCTTGGGGTCGATGACGGACACGGTGTTGGAATTGGTGTTGGGGACGTAGACGCGGGACGGGAAGTCCTTGACCACCGGGGACAGTTTGCCGGAGCGGTTGGCGGCGTAGACGTCGGTCTTGTCGAGGACGGGCGGCATACCGGGCAGGCCGTCGATCTCGGGTTCGGCGGGCTTGACGGGCTTGACGGGTTTGACGGGCTCGACCCCGCCGAGGGTCTCCGTCGCCTGGCGCTTGGGCTCGGCGCCACAGCCGAGGAGGGCGGCGGCGAGTACGGCGCCCGCGATCAGGGCGCGCTGGGTGAGGTTCCGGTGCATCAGCTCAGCAACTCCGTGGTGGTCACGGCGCGCAGGCCGCGGCGATCGAGTTCTTCCAGGACGGCGGGGAGCGCGGCGACCGTGTCCGCGTACCCGAAGTGCAGGCTCACCACCGAGCCGCCCTGGATCCGGGAGGTGATCCTGCGGGTGACGGCCGGGGCGCCGGGCGAGGTGAAGTCGAGCGAGTCGACGTCGTACGAGAGGACGTGCGGGTAGCCCGCGCGGCGGGCCAGGCGCTCGACGAGCGGGGAGGCCCGCGCGGCGCGTGAGGGTCTGAACCAGGTGCCGATCGATCCGGTGAGCCGGCGCAGCCGCTCGGCGCACCCGCTGATCTCGGCGTATGCCTCCGCCTCGGGCAGCGCGTTGATGTCGACGTGGCGCTGGGTGTGGTTGCCGAGGTCGTGCCCGCCGTCGAGGATCCGGCGGGCCAGTTCCGGGTACGCGTCGAGCCAGCTGCCGACGGCGAGAACGGTGAGGCGGGCGCCGCCCTTCTCCGCCTCGTCGAGCAGCGCGCGGGCGAGGGCGGGGTCGCCCTGTCCGTGGAAGGTGAGCGCGACCCGGGGTCGGTCGCGGGGGCCGTGCTCGATCTGGACGGGCCGGCGGGGGAAGGCGCGGGGAGCGGGCGCCACGGAGGGCGTACGGGGCGGGGCGGCCGGGCGCGCGACGGTCGAGCCGTTCATGGAACACCCGGTGAGCGCGCCCGCCGCGGCGAGTCCCGCACCCGTCCGGAGGGCCGCACGGCGGTCGGTCGTGGTCACCCGTGCCATTTAAGGGTGTTTCACGCCGAATCGCGGTCATTGAGCTGTTTGACGAAGAGTGCGGGTCGCGAACACGCGCCGCCCACACCGCGCGCACAGGAGGGCCGGCGCGAACGCCTGGCCCGAGCCATGGAGGCGTCAGTGGTCCGGGACGCGCATCTCGAACCAGGTCGTCTTGCCGCGGGGCAGCAGGTCGACGCCCCAGCGGTCGGAGAGCTTGTCGACGAGGAACAGACCGCGCCCGCTGAGGTCCATGTCCCGCACGGGCATGAGACAGGGCAGGCCGCGGGAGGGATCCCGGACCTCGACACGGATCCAGCCCGGGCGACGCCGCATCCGGAGCCCGAAGACGCGGGCGCCGGTGTGCCGTACGGCGTTGCCGACGAGTTCGGAGACCAGCAGTACGGCGTCCTCGGTCGTTTTCGGAGAGAGCCCCCACTGACGCAGGACCACGACCTGGGCCAGCCGGCGCGCGCTCGCCGCCGACTCGGGGCGGGACGGCAACGGAACCTCGGCCTTCGTCGGATTGCCGAACAACTCCAGTGCCTTGAGCGCGTGTTCGTCCTCGACACCGGGCGACCAGCGCGCCGCGGTCGCACTCGCGTGCCGCCGCGGCTGTTCCATACCCTCCAGCCCCGCCATGCCCCCATCATGGCCGCCCCGAGCACCCTTGGGGGCCGTTCCGGAGGAATACGCCCGGGGAAATCCCCTCTTTCACACCATCCGTTCGGCATATGCCACAGGCAGTGCAGCGACCGGCACAGCCCGACTGACCTGCGCGTACGACCTACTTCGGGGCAATCGCCGACTGCCCCGGCCAAGGCAGCCTCAGGGCTGCCTCGTGACTGCCTCAAGGCTCATGCAAAACCGCCCCTTCGGGGGAACACCGGGTAAGACATGGCGTCAACTGCAAGTGGTTCAGGAGGATTTACCGAAGGAATTCGACGCCCCTTTGCCGCCTGGGACGGCTCCCTCAGAGGAACTTCGCCTTCCCCGGCCCCTCCTCCACAAAGCTCCGCATCCCCCGCTCCCGGTCCTCGGTCGCGAACAGCCCCGCGAACCAGTTGCGCTCCACCGCGAGCCCGGTCTCGATGTCCGTCTCCAGCCCCATGTCCACCGACTCCTTGGCGGCCCGCAGCGCCAGCGCCGGCCCTTGCGCCAGCTTGGACGCCCATGCGTGCGCCTGCTCGTACACCTCGGCGGCCGGCACGACCCGGTCCACCAGGCCGAGGGCGAGAGCCTCGTCGGCCTTGACCATGCGGCCGGTGAAGATGAGGTCCTTGGCCTTGGACGGGCCGATCAGCCGGGCCAGGCGCTGGGTGCCGCCCGCGCCGGGGATCAGGCCGAGCAGGATCTCCGGCTGGCCCAGCTTCGCGTTGTCCGCGGCGATGCGGTAGTCGGCGCACAGCGTCAACTCGCAGCCCCCGCCCAGCGCGTACCCGGTGACGGCGGCGACGACCGGCTTGGGGATGCGGGTCACGGCGGTGAAGGAGTCCTGCAGGGCCCGGGAGCGTACGACCATCGCCGCATGGTCCATGGCCTGCATCTCCTTGATGTCCGCGCCCGCCGCGAACACCTTCTCGCCGCCGTAGAGGACCACCGCGCGTACGTCGTCGCGACGGGTGGCCTCCTCGGCGAGTTCCTTGAGCCGGTCCTGCGTGGCGATGTCCAGCGCGTTCATGGGCGGACGGTCGAGGCGGATCGTGCCGACACCTTCGGCGACTTCGAGATGCACAGTCATGAGGGCAGGTTAACGGGGACTAACGACAATGGCCCGGTGTGCTGAGTCACAGCACACCGGGCCCGTACACCTCGACTTCGAAAAGGCTCCTACGCCTTCCACTTCTCCCAGGACATGTTCCAGCCGTTGAGGCCGTTGTCCGGCTGGATGGTCGTGTCCTTCGAGTTCTTCACGATCACGACGTCACCGAGGATCGAGTTGTCGAAGAACCACGCGGCGGGCTGCTTCCCGTCCCAGGCGCCCTTCACGTCCCTCAGGCCGACGCACCCGTGGCTGACGTTCTGGTTCCCCGGCGCGTACGGCGCCCAGTAGTTGCCGTGGATGAAGGTGCCCGAGGTCGACAGGCGCATCGCGTGCGGTACGTCCTTGATGTCGTACTCGCCCTTGCCGTCGGGGCGTGTGAACCCGACCGTGGCGCCGTTCATGCGAGTCACCTTGTGCTTCTCGCTGATGACCATCTGGCCGTTGTAGGTCGGCGTCGAGGGCGCCCCGGACGTGATGGGAATCGTCTTGATGAGCTTGCCGTCGCGGACGACCTTCATCTTCTTGCTCTTGGCGTCGACCGTGGACACCTGGCTGCGGCCGATGGTGAACTCGACGGTCTTGGCCTGCTCTCCGTAGACGCCGGGCCGGCCCTCCAGGCCGTCGAGGTCGAGGTCGACCGTCACCTTCGTACCGGGCTTCCAGTATTTCTCCGGGCGGAAGTCCAGCCGGTCGTTGCCGAACCAGTGGCCCTCGACGTCCACCGCGGGCTCGGTCTTCACGCGTATGGCTTTCTCGACGTCCTCGGGGTGGGTGATGCCCCGGTCGAAGCGGATCGAGAAGGGCATTCCCACGCCGACCTTGGAACCGTCCTCGGGTGTGAAGATGCCGACGAAGGTGTTCTTCGGGGTCAGCGTGGTGAAGGTGGACTCCTCGGCCGCCCGGCGGCCTTCGGAGTCCTTGGCTATCGCGTGGACCTTGTACTTCGTGGCGGACGCCAGGTGGTCGGCGGGCGTCCAGCTCGCCCCGTCGCCAGTTATCTCGCCCTCGACCGGCTCGCCTTTGGTGTTCTCCACCTTGACCTCGGTCAGTTTGCCCTTGGCGGCGGTGACCTTGAGGGCGCCGCTGGTGTCCACGTCGTCGGCGCCGTTCTTGGGCGCTATCGTCACGACGGCCCGCGATGTCTTGGTGTCGGCCCGGCCGGAGCCGCCCTTGCCGTCCTGGTCACCGCCGGAGCCCGAGTCCGAGCCCCCTCCTCCGCCGCCGCACGCCGTCACGGCGAGCAGCAGCATGCCGAATATGAGTGCCAGAACCCCCTTGCGCCCACGCCCCCCAGAGCTCTTGCGTTCGCGCCCCCGCGCGCCAACCGACGCCCTCGATATCGGTCGCCCGTTCAAGCTGTTTCTCCCCTCGCACGGCCCGGGTCACAGGCCCGCACTACGGCACGCCCCATGCGCGCACCGCGTCAATTAATCACACGGCCAGGACCGGTGGCTCCCGGCAATTGTCACTGTTCAGTTCCAACTGCCGGGGTGAGCAGCCACTTCCTGCACCTACCCCCATGCCGGTCTACTTCACCGCGGAGCCGGCCTGCCACTCCTTCCACGTCATGTTCCACCCTCCGAGGCCGTTGTCGGGAGCGACCTTCTTGTCATTGCTGTTCACGACCTCGACGACATCGCCGATGATGCTGCGGTCGAAGAACCAGCCCGCCGGGGTCGCGGAACTGCCGCCCTTCACATCACGCAGGCCCACACAGCCGTGGCTGACATTGCGGTTGCCGAACACGCCCCGCGCCCAGTAGTTGCCGTGCAGGAAGGTCCCGGAGCTGGTGAGCCGCATCGCGTGGGGGACGTCCGGGATGTCGTACTCGCCCCTGCCGTCGGCGCGCCTGAACCCGACGGTGGCGCCGTTCATCCGGGTCACCTCGAGCATCTCGCTGATCACCATCTTCCCGTTGTACGTCGTCGTCCGGGGGGCGCCCGCGGTGATCGGCACGTTGGCGAGGAGCTTGCCGTCGCGGCGTACCTCCATGGTGTGGTCGGCGGCGTCGACGAGGCTGACCTGGCTGCGGCCCACCGTGAAGGAGAAGCTCTTGTGCTGGAGCCCGTACACCCCGGGCGCCGCCTCGACGTCCCGCAGCCGCAGGTCGACGGTGACCTCCGTGCCGGGTTTCCAGTACTTCTCGGGCCGGAAGTCCAGGCGGCCCTTGCCGAACCAGTGCGGGCGGACGTCGACGGCGGGACGCGAC
This sequence comes from Streptomyces sporangiiformans, assembly GCF_005768555.2. Lineage (GTDB taxonomy): Bacteria > Actinomycetota > Actinomycetes > Streptomycetales > Streptomycetaceae > Streptomyces > Streptomyces sporangiiformans. The sequence goes on along the minus strand of NZ_VCHX02000335.1, from coordinate 23,028 downwards.
CGCACCCGGATCGCGCGCTCGACGGCGGCGCGGTTGCCGATCTCGCGGTTGAACTCCAGGGAGACGATCATTCCGGTGCCGACGGTCGACCGGTTCTCGGGGGTGACGTATCCGATGAACCGCTTGGCGGGGACGTGCGTCGTGAACGTCACGTGCCGCGCCATCCGCCGCCCGTGTCCGTCGAGCGCGACCGCGTCCACCGTGTACTTGGCGGCCAGTGCCAGCCTGCCGCTTCCTTCCGGCACCCAGGTCGTGCCGTCCTCGACGATCCGGCCGGGCACCGGGGACTCCTGTGCGTCCTGCGACTTGACGACCTTCACGGACTCCAGCCGTCCGTCCGGCACCTGAACCTTCAGCTTCTCGTTCGGGCGTACCTCCTTGCTCCCGTCGTCCGGCCAGACGCGGATCGCGTCCTCGGGCGAGCCGTCCTTGCCGAGCATCCCGTCGACCCCGTCGAAGGAGCATCCCGTGGCTCCGGCCAGCAGACCTGCCCATGTCAGTACGGCGGCCAGCACGGCCCCTGCGCGCCGCGCGCGTCTTTGTTCGTGCATCACGTGGGGCCCAACGACGTGCCCCCTCCTGGGGAAACGTGAGTGCGAGCCCCGCTGTGGGCAGAACAGTGGGAAGGACGACGCGACGGGGAGCCACGGCAGGGACGCCGTGCGCTCTTCTTGGCGCCGTTCAACCGAGCCGCTGGAGGTTGAACAGGTGTCGAGCGCACCCGAGCAGGAGGCAGAGAAGGAGGGGCGCGCCCCGGGCAGCGGGGTGCCCGCTCAAGGAGAGCGCGCCCCGGGCGGCGGGCTGTCCGCGCACCCGTCCACCGTGCTGAACGGCACGCGGCGCACGGCGCCCGTCGTACCCGTATGGCCGGGCGCCCCGACGCCGCTGGGCGCGCGCTTCCGGGTCGGCCCCGACGGTGTCGCGGGCACCAACTTCGCGCTCTGGGCGGGCGGGGCGGAGTCGGTCGAGCTGTGCCTGTTCGACGACGAGGGTGTGGAGACCCGGCTGCCGCTGGCCGAGCTGACCCACGAGATCTGGCACGGCTTCGTACCCGGTGTGCGGCCGGGCCAGCGGTACGGCTACCGCGTGCACGGCCGTTGGGATCCGTGGACCGGCGCCCGCTGGAACCCGGCGAAGCTCCTCCTCGACCCGTACGCGCGTGCCGTGGACGGCGCCGAGGGGAACGACTACACCAGCCTGCCGCCGGAGGTGTACGGACACGTCCGCGACTGGCCGCAGCAGCAGGTCGCCGACACGGTGCGCGACGACCGGGACTCGGCGCCGTACGTTCCGAAGGGTGTCGTCGTCCACGATGACGACGACTGGGCGGACGACCGGCGCCCGAAGACGCCGTGGGCGGACTCGGTCATCTACGAGGTGCACGTACGCGGCTTCACGCGCCTGCACCCCGACATCCCCGAGGAGCTGCGGGGCACCTACGCCGGGTTGGCCCATCCGGCGGCGATCAGCCATCTCCTGCGGCTCGGGGTGACCGCTGTCGAACTCCTGCCCGTGCACCAGTTCGCGCACGAGGACCATCTGCTGCGGCGAGGGCTGAGGAACTACTGGGGATACAACTCCATCGGCTACTTCGCCCCGCACGCGGCGTACGCGGCGTGCGGCACGCAGGGGCAGCAGGTCGGCGAGTTCAAACGGATGGTGCGGGCGCTGCACGCGGCAGGGATCGAGGTGATCCTCGACGTGGTCTACAACCACACCGCGGAGGCGAGCGAGCTGGGCCCGATGCTGTCGATGCGCGGCATCGACAACCGCGGCTATTACCGCCTCCAGTCCGACGCCCGGCGGTACGCGGACTACACGGGGTGCGGCAACACGCTGCATGTGGTGCAGCCGCACGTTCTGCGGCTCATCACCGACTCCCTGCGGTACTGGGTGACGGAGATGGGGGTGGACGGCTTCCGCTTCGACCTGGCGGCGGCACTCGCCCGGTCGATGCACGACGTCGACATGCTGTCCCCCTTCCTCGCCGTCATCGCCCAGGATCCGGTGCTGCGGCGGGTGAAGCTGATCGCGGAGCCGTGGGACGTGGGCTCGGGCGGGTACCAGGTGGGGGCGTTCCCTCCGCTGTGGACGGAGTGGAACGACCGCTACCGGAACGCGGTGCGGGACTTCTGGCGGGGCGCTCTGCCGGATGTGCGGGACCTGGGTTACCGGCTGTCGGGTTCGAGCGACCTGTACGCGTGGGGCGGCCGTCGTCCGTACGCGTCCGTGAACTTCGTGACGGCCCACGACGGATTCACCCTCCGGGACCTGGTGTCGTACGAGCGCAAGCACAACGAGGCCAACGGCGAGGGAAACCGGGACGGCACCGACGACAACCGGTCGTGGAACTGCGGGGCGGAGGGGGAGACGGATGACGCGCGCATCCGTGCGTCGCGACGGCGTCAGCTGCGCAATCTGCTGACCACGCTGTTGCTGTCGACCGGTGTGCCGATGCTCGTGGCGGGTGACGAGCTGGGGCGGACGCAGCACGGGAACAACAACGCGTACTGCCAGGACAACGAGGTCAGCTGGGTCGACTGGGGGCTGCTGGACGATCCCGGCTGGCGGGCGCTGTTCGACCTGACGTCCCGGCTGATCGCTCTCCGGCACGCCCATCCGGTGCTGCGGCGGCGGGCGTTCTTCTCCGGACGGGCGCATTCCGCGGACGGGTTGCGGGATCTGGCCTGGTTCACGGAGCGGGGGACGGAGATGACCGAGCGGGACTGGTACGCGCCGGCCGCGACGCTCGGGATGTACCTGTCGGGTCGTGACATCCCTGGGCGTGACGCGCGGGGCGTCCCCGTCACGGACGACAGCTTCCTCGCGATCCTGCACGCGGGCGACCGGCCCGCGAGCTTCGTCCTTCCCGGTCCGCCGTGGGCGGACCGCTACGAGGTCGTCGTCGATACGGCGCGCGAGCAGCAGGCGGAGGCGCCGGGGGTGGTTCATCGGGCCGGGACGGTCGTGGAGGTACCGGCCCGGGCGGTGTTGTTGCTGCGGGTGGCGGGCTGAGCGGGTCGCACGTCATACAACCCGACCTCGACCTCACGCTGCTGTCCGGCCGACCGGGTCCTAGGTCCAGCGGACCAGAGCAGGTCCGGCCAAAACTCGGTGGGCGGTGTCAGTGCCGAACCGTAGGCTCACTCGTGATGCCCACCACACCCGCTGTGACCAAGGACCTCGCCGACCAGACCTCCCCCGCCGACCGAGCCGACGGCAGGGGCCCCGCCGACCGCTCCGGCCATTCCGTCGTACGGACCCTGCTGCGCCTGTGGCCGTACGTACGCCCCGTCCGTGCCCGGCTGTTCACGGCCGCGTTCGTCGCGGTCGTCGCATCGTGCACGGGACTGGTGATTCCGCTCGTTCTGAAGTGGCTCGTGGACGGGCCGGTGGCCGACCGTGATCCGCGCGGGGTGTGGCTGGGAGCGCTGTATCTGCTGTTCCTCGGGATCGCCGAAGCCCTGCTCTTCGGTTTGCGGCGGTGGCTGGTGGCGCGCCCGCTGGCCGGTGTCGAGGCGGCCATGCGGGCGGATCTGTACCGGCATCTGCAGCGGCTGCCGGTCGCCTTCCACGACCGCTGGGCTTCGGGGCAGCTGCTGTCCCGGGCCACGACGGATCTGATGCTGCTGCGGATGTTCCTCGCCTTCCCGCTGACGTTCCTCCTGGTCAACGGTGTGACGATCCTGGTGGGCGTGATCATCATGCTGGTCCAGGAGTGGACGCTCGGCCTGGTGATCCTCATTCCCGCCGTGCCCGTGATGATCTTCTGCTGGCTCTTCGAGAAGCGGTACTCGGCAGTGGCGCGACGGGCGCAGGACCAGGTGGGCGATCTGACGACGCTCGTCGAGGAGAGCGTCCTCGGTATCCGTGTCATCAAGGGCTTCGGGCGGCATCGCAGCCAGGCCCGCGCCTTCCGCGACCTCTCCCGGACCCTGCGGGGCACGGAACTCGTCAAGGCGCGGCTCCTCGCCATGATCTGGGCCATCTTCACGCTGCCCGAACTCGCCATCGGCGCGGCGCTCGTCCTCGGCACGATGCAGGTGGCCGACGGGCAGTTGTCCGCCGGCACGCTGGTCGCCTTCCTCTCGACGGCCCTCGCGCTGCGCTGGCCCATCGACTCGATCGGGTTCCTGCTGACGATGAGCCAGGAGGCGGCCACCGCCACCGAGCGCTATTTCGAGGTGATGGACGCCGAGCCGGAGTCGGCCGACGCCGCCGCGGACACGCGTCCCGTGGGGCACGCGACAGGCGGAGAAAACAGGGAAGGCAGAGAAGGCGGAGAAGGCGGAGAAGGCGGACTGCGGTTCCATGGCGTGGAGTTCCGTTATCCGGACGCGCCGGCGGACGCCCCTGCCGTACTCGAACGCGTCGACCTCCACATCCGCGCCGGCGAGACCATGGCCCTGGTGGGAGCCACCGGTACCGGCAAGACGACGCTCACCGCCCTGGTCCCCCGCCTCCACGAGGTGACCGACGGCCGGATCACCCTGGACGGTGAGGACATCACCGGGATGCCCCGCGAGGAACTGCGCAGCCTCGTCGCCGTGGCCTTCGAGGAACCCACCCTCTTCTCCGCCAGCGTCGGCGAGAACGTCCTCATGGGCGCCGAGGACACCGCGGGTGAGGGGGAGCTGGCCCGCGCCCTCGCCGTGGCGCAGGCCGACTTCGCGCACGCCCTGCCCCAGGGCACCGACACCCAGGTGGGTGAACAGGGGCTGAGCCTCTCCGGCGGTCAGCGCCAACGGCTCGCCCTGGCCCGGGCGGTCGTGGGCCGCCCCCGCTTCCTCGTCCTGGACGACCCCCTGTCCGCCCTGGACGTTCACACGGAGGCCCTGGTCGAGGCCGCCCTGCGCCGTGTCCTCGCGGAGACGACCGCCCTGGTCGTGGCGCACCGCCCGTCCACGGTGCTGCTCGCCGACCGCGTGGCCCTGCTCTCCGGCGGCCGCATCACCGCGGTCGGCACCCACCACGAACTGCTGCGGACGAATGCCGAGTACGCCCATCTGATGTCGGGCGCCGACGAGGACCCCGCCGCGCTGTCGGGCGCCGGGGAGGACCCGCTGTCCCGCGCTCAGGAGAAGACCGCACTGTCCGGCGCGAAGGAGGACGATCGATGACGGCGCCCACGACGACCGCGCCGACCAACGACGAGGAGCGGTCGACGCTCCCGCACGGCGACGGCGATCCCTTCGACCGCGACACGCTCCCCACTCCCCCGCACGCGACGGCCAGGCTGCTGCGGTCCCTGCTCGCCCCGCTCAAGGCCCGCGTCGCCCTCACCACGGTGCTGATCCTGCTCCAGCAGGCGGCCGAGCAGGCCGGGCCACTGCTCGTGGCGTACGCCATCGACCGTGCCGTTCCGGCGCTGCGCGACGACGACCACGGCCCGCTGATCACCGTGGCGGTCGCCTATCTGCTGTGCACGGCGGCCGCCGGCGGGCTCCATTACGCCTTCATCCGGGCGTCCGGCCGCGTCAACCAGGATGTGCTGCTCGACCTGCGCGGCCGGATCTTCCGCCACGCGCAGGCGCTCAGCGTCGACTTCCACGAGCGCTACACCTCGGGCCGCCTCATCTCCCGATCCACCACGGACGTGGAGTCGCTGCGCGAACTGCTCAGCGAGGGCCTGCAGGAGCTCATCACGGTCGTCCTGTCCTTCGTCTACATCTCGGCGATGCTGCTCTGGCTGGACCTGAGCCTGGGCGCCGTCGCGGTGGCCTCCTTCGTGCCGCTCTACCTCCTCGTACGCCGCTACCGGCGCCGCGCCGGGCGCATCTTCGGCCTCCGCTCGACGGCGATCGCGGCGGTCATCGTCAAGTTCGCGGAGACGATGAACGGCATCCGGCCGGTGCGCGCGTTCCGCCGGGAGAAGACCAACGACGCGGACTTCCGTGTGCTCAACCGGCGTCACGAACGCACCAACGGCGACGGCCTGCTGGAGATGGCCCGCTATGTCGTCGGTTCCCGGCTGGTGGCCAACACCGCGGTCGCGGGCATCGTGCTGTGGGGTGCGTACCGGGTGGCGTCGGAAACGCTGGCGCTCGGTGTGCTGGCGGCCGCGGTGCTGTATCTGCGGCGCCTGTACGACCCGATCGACCGACTGGGCATGTTCCTCAACTCGTATCAGTCGGCGGCGGCTTCGCTGGAGAAGATCGCGGGTCTGCTCGCCCAGGTCCCGGCGGTGCCGGAGCCCGCGCAGCCGCGGTCGCTGCCGGGGCTCGCGTCCGAGCACCCGGGCCGCGAGGTCGTCTTCGACGACGTCCGCTTCGCGTACCGCACGGGCGGCGAGGTGCTCCCCCGCTTCTCGCTGACCCTCCCGGCGGGCCAGACGGTCGCCGTGGTCGGCTCGACGGGCGCGGGCAAGTCGACGCTCGCCAAACTCCTGGCCCGCTTCTACGACCCCTCGGCCGGCCGGATCCTCCTCGACGGCGTCGATCTGCGCGAGCTCGCGGTGCCCGAACTCCGGCGCGGCGTGGTGATGGTGACCCAGGAGGCGTTCCTCTTCTCCGGGACGGTCGCCGAGAACATCTCCATCGGGCGTCCCGACGCCACCCGCGAGGAGATCGAGCACGCCGCGAAGGCCATCGGCGCCCACGACTTCATCACCACCCTGCCCGACGGCTATGACACGGACGTACGCAAACGGGGTGGCCGCATCTCGGCCGGGCAGCGCCAACTCGTCGCGTTCGCGAGGGCGTTGCTCGCCGATCCTGCGGTCCTCATCCTCGACGAGGCGACCAGTTCCCTCGACATTCCCGGCGAACGGGCGGTCCAGCGCGCCATGTCGACGGTCCTGCGGGGCCGTACGGCCGTCGTCATCGCGCACCGCCTGTCGACGGTGGAGATCGCCGACCGGGTGCTGGTCATGGAGCACGGCCGCATCGTGGAGGACGGCTCGCCCGCCGAACTCGTCGCGGCGACAGGCAGGTTCGCGGATTTGCACGAAGCATGGCGGGACAGCCTGGTTTAGGAGGAAATCCGCGAACGGAAATCCGCGAACGGGGACGGTGGGCAGAGGGTGCGGCGGCGGACGATCGACGCGTACGAGGATCCGGGCACGCCGGACTGTCGCAGCGGTGGACGGTATTTGTGGTGGCTCGTCCGGGTGCAGTGGCGGCGGGCCGCCGCCGGTGGGCTGCTGGGCAGCACCTGGATGGTGCTCATGGCGGTGGCGCCGTACCTGCTGTCGCGGGCGATCGACGACGGTCTGGAGCCGGGCGACATGGGCGCGCTGGCGGGCTGGGTCGGCGTCCTGCTGGCCGTCGGCACGTTCAACGCCTGGTTGAGCATCATGCGGCACCGCACGATGACCAGGGTCCGGATGGACGCGAACTTCCGTACCGTCAAGGTCGTGATCGGGCAGGCGACCCGGCTGGGTGGCTCGCTGCGGCGCCAGGTCGAGGCCGGGGAGGTCGTCACGATCGGTGTCGGTGACGTCCAGGTGATCAGCCAGTCCCTGACCATCGTCGGCCCGGGCATCGGCGCCGTCGTCACCTATGTCTTCGTGGCCGTGGTGCTGACGTCCGTCTCGCTCCCGCTGTCCGCGGTGGTGCTGCTCGGCGTGCCGGTGGCCGGCGTCGTGGTCGGTCCGCTGCTGGGGCGCCTGCAGGGCACCGAGACGGGGTACCGCGAGCGGCAGAGCGGGCTGACCGCGCGGATCGCGGACCTCGCCGAGGGACTGCGCGTCCTCAACGGCCTGGGCGGCAAGGGCCTGTACGCCGACACCTTCCGGCGCGAGTCGCGGCAGCTGAGGGAGGAGGGGTACCGGGTCGGGGCCGTGACCAGCTGGGTCCAGGCACTCGGCATCGGTGTGCCGACCCTGTTCCTGGCCGTCGTGACCTGGCTGGCGGCCCGGATGGCCGCCCAAGGCGCCATCACGACGGGCGAGTTGGTGTCGGTCTACGGCTATGTCGCGGTCCTCGTGGTGCCGGTGGCCTTCTTCATCGAGTCCTGCTACCAGGTCAGCCGCGGCCTGGTGTCCGCCCGCCGGGTCGCACGCTTCCTGGCGCTGGAGCCCATGGAGTGCGACGCCCCTGGCAGGAAGGCCATGGAGGCGCCCGCGTCGCCCTCGGCACTGCGCGATCCAGAGTCGGGTGTCGAGGTGCTGCCGGGCAGGCTGACCGCGCTGGCCGGTGCCCGGACCGCGGAGTCAGCGGCCGTTGTCGACCGCCTCGGCCGGTACACCGCGTCGGCGGCGACCTGGGGCGGCGTACGCCTCGAAGAGATCGAACTGGCGCAGATCCGCGAGCGGATCCTGGTCGCGGACCATGAGGCCGACCTGTTCGCGGGCACCCTGCGCGACCTGCTGTGCGGCCGGTGGGGTCCGGACGGCAAGGACGAAGCGGCCATCGCCCGGGCCGTTCATGCCGCCGTGGCGGACGACGTCGTACGCGGCCTGCCGGCCGGGCTCGACTCCGCCGTCTCGGCTCAGGGCCGCAGTCTCTCCGGCGGTCAGCGGCAGCGGATCCGGCTGGCCCGGGCGCTGCTCGCCGACCCCGAGGTGCTGCTTGCGGTCGAGCCGACCTCGGCGCTAGACGCGCACACCGAGGCCGCCGTCGCCGCCCGGCTGCACGCCGCGCGCTCCGGCCGCACCACGCTCGTCACCAGCACCTCACCGCTGCTCCTGGACCGGGCGGACACCGTGCACTACCTGGTCGACGGCAAGATCGCCGCCACCGGCAGCCACCGCCGTCTGCTCGACGAGGAGCCCGGCTACCGGCTGCTGGTGGCCCGCGACGCCGACGCGGACGCGGACACCGATGCGGACGCGGACACCGAGGAGGCCGTCCGATGACCACAGTCCCGACGACCACACAGGCGCGCACGACAACGGCCCAGGGATCGGCCCACCTCCCCGTCGCCGAGCCGTCCGACGTGAACCGGGCGGCGCTCCGGCTGATCCGTGCCGACCGCCGCGCCTTCGCCATCGCGCTCACCCTCAACTCACTGGCCGCCGCCGTCGGCCTGGCCGGCCCCTGGCTGCTCGGCCGCATCATCGACGAGGTCCAGGCCGGCCACGGCGTGGGCACCGTGGACCGGCTGGCGCTCGCCATCGTCGTCTGCGCGCTGGTGCAGCTGGTGCTGGCACGCTACGCCCGGTATGTGGGACACCGTTTCGGGGAGCGGACGCTGGCGCGTGTACGGGAGCAGTTCGTCGACCGGGCGCTTGCGCTGCCCGCCTCGACGGTGGAGCGGGCCGGCACGGGCGATCTGACGGCCCGTGGCACCGCCGATGTCGCCGCGGTGGGCAGCACCTTGCGCGACGCCGGCCCCGAGCTGCTCATCTCCTCGGTCCAGTGCCTGTTCCTCCTCGGCGCCGTCTTCGTACTCGATCCGCTGCTCGGCTGCTGCGCGGTGGTCTGCCTGACCGGCATCTGGTTCGCCATGCGCTGGTATCTGCGCCGGGCGCGCACCGCCTATCTCGCCGAGGGCGCCGCCAACTCGGAGGTCGCCGAGATCCTCGCGGCCACCGCGTCCGGCGCCCGCACGGTCGAGGCCTTCGGGCTGCGACGGCGGCGCGTCACCGCGAGCCGCCAGGCGCTGGAGACGTCGCGTCGCACACGCATGTACACGCTGTTCCTGCGCACCGTGTTCTTCCTCGTCGTGGAGATCTCGTACGTCCTGCCGGTGGCCGGAGTGCTGCTGCTCGGCGGTGTGCTGCTCGAGCGGGGCGCGCTGAGCCTGGGCACGGTGGTCTCCGCGGCCCTGTATCTGCGGCAGTTGGAGCACCCTCTCGACTCGATCCTGGTACGGGTCGAGCAGTTGCAGAGCAGCAGCGCGTCCTTCGCCCGGGTCGAGGGCCTGGCCGGGGCCCCGCGGGCGGCCGCCGCCGACTCCGCCGCGCCCGCTCCCGCGGACGACCTGATCGAGGTGACCGGTGTGCGCTACGCCTACGAAGGCGGGGGCGAGGTCCTGCGCGGAGTCGACCTGACGGTGCGCCCCGGGGAGCGGCTGGCGATCGTCGGGCCCTCCGGCGCCGGCAAGACCACCCTGAGCAGGCTGCTCGCGGGCATCGACACGCCGCGCACGGGCACGGTGACGGTGGGCGGCGTACCGATCGCCGGTCTGGACCCCGAGCAATTACGGCGGCAGGTCGTCCTCGTCACCCAGGAGCATCATGTGTTCCTCGGTACGGTCCGCGACAACCTGCTGATCGCCGCGCCGTCCGCCTCCGATGCCGAGCTGTGGGAGGCTCTCGCCGCCGTCGGTGCCGACTGGACGGGCGAGCTGCCGGCCGGCCTGGACACCGAGCTGGGGCCCACCGGGCACCGCACCGACGGCTCGCAGGCACAGCAACTGGCCCTGGCCCGCGTGGTGCTGGCCGACCCGCACACACTGATCCTGGACGAGGCGACCGCGTTGCTGGACCCTACGACGGCCCGCCACACGGAGCGCGCGCTGGCCGCCGTCCTCGAAGGACGCACCGTCATCGCCATCGCGCACCGCCTGCTCACCGCGCACGACGCGGACCGGGTGGCGGTGATGGAGGACGGCCGCCTGACCGAAGTGGGCACGCACGACAGCCTCGTGGCGGCCGACGGAGCGTACGCGGCGCTGTGGCACTCGTGGCACGGGGACGCCCGGCCCGTATGAAGTTCCCGCATACCGGACATGACGATCCGGTCAACGGACCGTTTCCGGCCAACCTCTTGATGCGCTCCTGACAGGAAGCCGCCATCCCTGCCACCCTTCCCTCAACTGCCGCACGGATCGGTCACAAAAACGGCACAACTCAGCCGTCGGCGTCAGTTTCAGCACCCGCACACGGTTCCGCCTTGTTCTGCCCGGACGGCCATCGACCGTCCGTTCCCCCTGGCCGCGCTCCCCGCGGCCACGCAGAAGGAGTCAGTGTTGAGACGCACCTCCCACAGACGCACCCCCCACAGAGCCACCTCCCACAGACGAGGGGCCGCCGCGGGCGCGCTCGTCGCCGCCGCCGCGCTGCTCGCCGGGGCCGTGTCGACGGGCGGCGCCACCGCCGCCGACAAGCCTGCCCCGGGCAAGCTCCGTACCGGCGCCCTGGCCGCCGACCTCTCCCCCGCCCAGCGCGCCGAGCTGATACGCGACGCCAATGCCACCAAGGCGGCCACCGCCGAGGAACTCGGCCTCGGCGCGAAGGAGAAGCTCGTCGTCCGCGATGTCATCAAGGACCGCGACGGCACGGTGCACACGCGCTACGAGCGCACGTACGCCGGGCTTCCGGTCCTCGGCGGTGACCTGGTCGTCGAGACGGCCAGGTCCGGGAAGACCACCGAGGTTACGCGCGGTGTGAAGGCCCAGCTCAAGGGCATCACCACCAGCGCCACCGTGAGGCCGGCGACCGCCGAGAAGCAGGCCCTGAAGGCCGCGGCGGCGGAGGGTTCGAAGAAGACCGAGGCGGACCGCGCGCGCAAGGTGATCTGGGCGGCGAGCGGCAAGCCGACCCTGGCGTACGAGACGGTGGTCGGCGGCCTCCAGCACGACGGCACCCCGAACGAGCTGCATGTCATCACCGACGCGGCCACCGGCAAGAAGCTCTTCGAGTACCAGGGCGTCGAGACCGGCACCGGCAACACCCAGTACGGCGGCACGGTGACCCTCGGCACGGCGCAGTCGGGGTCGAACTACACGCTCACCGACACCACGCGCGGCAACCACAGGACGAACAACCTGAACCGCGGCACCTCCGGCGCCGGCACGCTCTTCTCGGGCTCCGACGACGTCTGGGGCAACGGCAGCCCGTCCAACCTGGAGACGGCAGGCGCCGACGCACACTACGGCGCCGCGCTGACCTGGGACTACTACAAGAACGTGCAGGGCCGCAACGGCATCCGCGGGGACGGGGTCGGGGCGTACTCGCGTGTGCACTACGGCAACAACTACGTCAACGCCTTCTGGCAGGACAGCTGCTTCTGCATGACGTACGGCGACGGGTCGGGCAATGCCAAGCCGCTGACGTCGATCGACGTGGCCGCGCACGAGATGACGCACGGCGTCACCTCCAACACCGCGGGCCTCAACTACAGCGGTGAGTCCGGCGGTCTGAACGAGGCGACGTCCGACATCTTCGCCGCGGCGGTGGAGTTCTACGCCGGCAACTCCAACGACGTCGGCGACTACCTGGTCGGCGAGAAGATCGACATCAATGGCAACGGCACACCGCTGCGCTACATGGACAAGCCGAGCAAGGACGGCGACTCCAAGGACAGCTGGTACTCGGGCATCGGCTCGATCGACGTCCACTACTCCTCCGGCCCGGCGAACCACTGGTTCTACCTGCTGAGCGAGGGCAGCGGCGCGAAGACCGTCAACGGGGTGTCCTACGACTCGCCGACCTCCGACGGCCTTCCGGTGACCGGCATCGGCCGCGACAAGGCCGCGCTGATCTGGTTCAAGGCGCTGACCACGAAGTTCACGTCGACGACCAACTACGCGGCGGCCCGCACCGGCACGCTCGCGGTCGCCGGTGAGCTGTACGGCACCAGCAGTGCCGAGTACACGGCGGTGCAGAACGCGTGGGCCGGCATCAACGTCGGCGCACGGCCCGGCGGTGGCGGGGGCGGAGGCACGTCGTACGAGAGCACGACGGCCGTGTCGATTCCGGACAACGGCGCGGCGGTGACCTCGTCGATCACTGTCTCCGGCCGCACCGGCAACGCGCCCGCGAATCTCGTCGTCACCCCGGACATCACGCACACCTGGCGCGGCGACCTGGTTGTCGACCTGGTCGCGCCGGACGGGACGAGCTATCGCTTGAAGAGCTTCAGCTCCTCGGACTCGGCGGACGACGTCAATGAGCCGTACACGGTCAACGCGTCGTCCGAAACAGCCAACGGGACCTGGCAGTTGAAGGTGCAGGACCAGGCGGCGCAGGACGTCGGGAAGATCAACGGCTGGAAGCTGACGTTCCCGTAGGCCTGGGCTGACCGTCCGCACAGGCAGTCTCGCGGACTTGCACAGGAGGCCTCAAGGCCTCGTACCGGGGCCTGAAGGCCTCGCACAGGAGGGTGCCGTCCCGGTGGTTCAACTCCCCCGGGACGGTGCGCTCTTTGCCGCACCCTGTCCCTGCTTTTGCCGGCACTTTGCGAGCGGCCGAATCCGCAATGCGTACGCGGCACTTCGGGCAACGGACGATTTCCGGCCAACCTGCATGTGCCCCACTGACATGCACGCGTCCCACCTGGCACTGTTCCATCGCACGGCACTCCCGCACCGCACCTTCACATAGGTCGACCGCTTCCCCATGCCGGTCGAACACCCCCACAAAGGAGCTTGCGTGACTCCCCTCTACGCGCGTCACAAGCGTACGACTCTGGCCATCGCCACCGCCGTCGCCGCCGGAGCCCTCGTCACCACGGGCCTGACCACCGGTGCCACCGCCCAGTCCCCCGTCTCGTCGTCCGGCGAGACGACGCTCGCCGGCGCCCCGGTCCAGCTTTCCTTGGCCGAGCGCACGAGCCTGATCAAGAAGGCCGACGCGGCGACGACACGGACGGCCGAGGAGATAGGTCTCGGCGCCAAGGAGAAACTGGTCGTCAGAGACGTCGTCAAGGACGCGGACGGCACGACGCACACCCGCTACGAGCGGACGTACGACGGACTTCCGGTACTCGGCGGCGACTTGGTGATCCACGAGACCAAGTCCGGCAAGACCGAGGGCGTGACCAAGGCGACGAAGGCCACCATCAAGGTCGCGGACCTCACCCCCGACATCGCCAAGTCCACCGCCGAGAAGCAGGCGCTGAAGGCCGCCAAGGCGGAGGGCAGCACCAAGTCCGAGGCCGACAAGGCGCCCCGCAAGGTCGTCTGGGCGGCGAGCGGCACCCCGGTCCTCGCGTACGAGACCGTGGTCGGCGGCTTCCAGCACGACGGCACCCCGCAGGAACTGCACGTCATCACGGACGCCACCACGGGCAAGAAGCTGTACGAGTGGGAGGCGGTCCAGACCGGTACGGGCAACAGCCAGTACAGCGGCAAGGTCACCATCGGGACCTCGAAGTCGGGCTCGACCTACCAGCTCAACGACCCGACCCGGGGCGCCAACAAGACGTACAACCTCAACCGGGGCACCTCCGGGACCGGCACGCTCTTCACCGACGCCGACGACACCTGGGGCACGGGCGCCGCCTCCAACACCCAGACCGCCGGCGTCGACGCCCACTACGGCGCTCAGGTCACCTGGGACTTCTACAAGAACGTCCTCGGCCGCAGCGGCATCAAGAACGACGGCAAGGCCGCCTACTCGCGCGTCCACTACGGCAACGCGTACGTCAACGCCTTCTGGTCCGACAGCTGCTTCTGCATGACCTACGGCGACGGCGAGGGCAACGCCAAACCGCTGACGTCGATCGACGTGGCCGGCCACGAGATGACGCACGGCGTCACCTCCAACACCGCGGGCCTCAACTACAGCGGTGAGTCCGGCGGCCTGAACGAGGCGACGTCCGACATCTTCGGCACGGCGGTGGAGTTCTACGCGGCGAACTCGTCGGACAAGGGCGACTACCTCATCGGCGAGAAGATCGACATCAACGGCGACGGCACGCCGCTGCGCTACATGGACAAGCCGAGCAAGGACGGCAGCTCCAAGGACAGCTGGTCCTCCAGCCTGGGCGGCATCGACGTCCACTACTCCTCCGGCCCGGCGAACCACTTCTTCTACCTGCTGAGCGAGGGCAGCGGCGCGAAGACGATCAACGGCGTCAGCTACAACTCCCCGACGTCGAACGGCTCCACCGTCACCGGCATCGGCCGCGACAAGGCGGTCAAGATCTGGTACAAGGCGCTGACCCAGTACATGACGTCCACCACGAAGTACGCCGGCGCCCGTACCGCGACGCTGAAGGCGGCGACGGACCTCTACGGCGCGACCAGCACGGAGTACAAGACCGTGAACGCGGCGTGGGCCGCGGTCAACGTGAGCTGACACTCGACCAGCCGTCACCGCACGCGTGTGGGCAGCCCCCGAAATGAAGCCGTTTCGGGGGCTGCCTTACGCTGCTCCCCATGCCACCCACGGAAACGCCCTTCACGTACGACGACGTGGGCGCGACCCGCGAGAAGCGCTGCCCGCCCGGATTCCACCCCATGGACGTCAGAACCATCGTCGGCGAAGGCCGTCACGTCTTCGAGACGGCGTCCCGCGCGGTCCTCACCTTTGAACTGCACCGAGCGGTCGGCGTCGGCATCGCCACCGAAGCGGACCACGCCGAACCCGGCGTCGACGTGACCGTCACCCTCGGTGGCCTGGTCAAGGCCCCCTGCCGTGTCGTCTGGACCATCGACGAGCCCCGCCGCGCCGGCTGGGCGTACGGCACCCTCACCGGCCACCCGGAGTCCGGCGAGGAATCCTTCGTCGTGACCATGACCGGCGACGGCACGGTCTGGCTCACCGTCACCGCCTTCAGCCGCCCGGCCAAGTGGTACACCCGCGCGGGCGGCCCGGCGACCCGAGGCTTGCAGCACGCGTACGCACGCAGGTGCGGGGCGGTACTACGGCGGTTGTGCGAGGAGTCCGGGGACTGACGCGGCCACTGCCGTGGGACCTGGCAGACGCCGCTCGCCGTGCGCATCCCGCGCTCCTGAGCCGATCGGTGCGGGCGCCCTATGACTTCCGAGGGTCACAACTGTCTCGCCCTCCTCTCTAATGGAAGCCAAGCCGACGGGGGAGTCGGAAGACGGCTGATCCGGTCTGTATGACCGGACGAAGGCAGGGGGTGGCCACGGTGCGGACCTCGAGGTTCGTTTCCACAGTGGCGCTGTCGATGTGCGTGGCGGCGATGACCGGCGGCTGCGCGCAGGGCACGAGCCAGAACGATGCGGGGGAATCGCGGTCCGTACCGCGGTCCGCCCGGGCCCAGGACGATCTGCTGAAGAGCGCCGAATCCGCGCTCGTACGGCGTTGCCTGACGGATCGTGGAGTGTCGCTGCCGCCGGCGCCGCGCGAGTCGGCGAAAAAGGGGACCGGAAACGGCAGCGGCAGCGGCAGCGGCAGCGCGCAGGATCAGGGAGCCGCGCGACAGCGCCAGTTCCCGTACGGGATCGACGACCCCGCCTGGGCCGCCGAGTACGGCTTCGGCGGCGCGGCGGGGACCGGGGCCCCGGACCGGGGGGACGGATCCCGCGACACCTCGCGGACGCAGCAGACACAGCGGACGCGGCAAGCACAGCAGACGCGGCAGGCACAGCAACAGCGGCTGGCCGACGCGCTGTTCGGCACCGGGCGCCGTGAACTGTCCACCCGGACGGCCACCGGACAGGTCGTCAAGGCCAACAGCGACGGCTGCCTCGCCGAAACGCAGCGCGTCCTCTACGGCGACCAGGCACGCTGGTTCCGCAGCGAGGTCGCGGTCAACAACCTCGAGGCCGGCGCTCACCAGCGCGTGACCCGGGACCCGGCGTACCGGGCCGTGCTCGCCCGCTGGTCGCGCTGCGTCGCCCCGGTGCACAAGGCCGAGGACCCGGGAGAGCTGCGCAGCGCATGGCAGCGCCGCGCCCGCGACCTCGAACCGCGTCAGGCCACGGAACTGCAGCGGCGGTACGCCGTGGCCGAGGCACGGTGTGTACGGAGCACGGGCCTCGCGGACACCGGCGCCCGGCTGGAGAAGCGCCACGCGGCCGACGTGCGCGCCCAGTACGCCGACCTGATCGCCGACCACCGGCAGATGCGCGAGCGCGGCCTGCGCCACGCCGTCCGGCACGGAATCTGAGGCGTCTCCCTCCGTTTTCCCCCTCCGGACTGCTGCCCCGCCTCCGAAGCCCGGCATGCAACTCCGTCACCCATCACCTCCGCAGCCGCACCGTGCTGCGCCGCGCTGCCGCGCGCCCCTCACGACAACCGGACTCCCGGAGCCGTGGCCGGCCGACCGGCCGGCAGAGCCCCGGGTTGAGCGAGTGCGTCCCGTCGGGGACCACTCGACTTCACTCACCGAAACACCCGAAATGACCGAAGTGATCGAAAAAATCGGAAGGATCGACATCATGCGCAAGACCTTCATCACCGCGGCCGGCGCGCTCCTCGCGGCGGGTGCCGCCCTGGCCGTCGCACCCGGTACGGCCCAGGCCGCCGCCCCCTGCTCCTCCGGGAGTTTCTGCGCCTACACCGACGCCAACTTCGGCGGCCAGGCCGTGGGCTGGACCGGCGACGACGGCTGGTGGGAGGGCAACATCGCGGACCAGGACAGCTCGTGGGCCAACCACGGGATCTCGGGCCCGGGAGTCAAGGACCACGTCAAGGTCTTCGCCAGCGCGTGGCAGGGCGGCGGCGTCACCATCTGCCTGACCCCCGGCCAGGAGGTCGGCTACAACGCCACCGCCAACGACCGGGGCGACTCCCACACGTGGACCTCCGGCTGCTGAACACACTGAGGACGAGGCTCACCGCCCGGGTGTCACCCCGGGTGGTGAGCCTCGTCCTCGTCGGGTGTCTCCGCCCAGCCACCCGACCCACCCCGACTCACCTCATCAAAACCCCCGCCGCCTCCCCCATCTCCTCCGAGGGAACCGCCACCAGCCCCAGCTCCGCGCTCGACGCCAGCAGCCGATGGGCGGGGAGGATGCGGACCGTGTAGCCGAAGGGGCCGGTGCGGTCCAGGGACAAGGGGCCCTCGTAGACCCAGCGCCCCTCCAAGTCCGGCCCGCCCACCGGTTTCAGCGGAACCGGTGTGCCGTCCGCGATGCGGTCCTCCGCGTCGACGCGTCCCGAGACCGCCTGGACCTCGACGTCGTCCGGGACGAGGTCGCCGAGGCCGACGCGGACCCGCAGGGAGAGCGTCGAGCCGAGTTCGGCGGTGGCCGTGGCCGCCGAGGTCTCGACGTGGTCGACCGTGACATGCGGCCAGGCCGTACGGACGCGGGACTTCCAGACCGCCAGCTCACGAGCGGAGGAAGCGTCCATGGAGCGGTGGGCGAGCGCCGCCGGGGTGTACAGGCGTTCCACGTACTCGCGGACCATGCGGCCGGCGAGGACCTTGGGGCCCAGCAGGGTCAGCGTCTGGCGGACCATGTCGATCCAGCGGTCGGGGAGTCCGCCGGGGCCGCGTTCGTAGAAGCGCGGCGCGATGCGCTGTTCCAGCAGGTCGTAGAGCGCCGCCGCCTCCAGCTCGTCACGGCGGTCGTCGTCCGTGGCCGTGCCGTCCGCCGTGGGGATCGCCCAGCCGAAGTCGGGCTGGAACCATTCGTCCCACCAGCCGTCCAGCACCGACAGATTCAGACAGCCGTTCAGCGCCGCCTTCATGCCCGACGTCCCGCACGCCTCCAGCGGACGCAGCGGGTTGTTCAGCCAGATGTCGCAGCCCGGATAGAGCTTCTGGGCCATCGCCATCCCGTAGTCGGGGAGGAACACGATCCGGTGGCGTACCCGCGGATCGTCCGCGAACCGCACCAGCTCCTGGATGAGGCGCTTGCCGCCGTCGTCCGCCGGGTGGGCCTTGCCCGCCACCACGATCTGCAGTGGCCGCTCCGGGTGCAGCATCAGCTCCATCAGCCGATCGCGGTCGCGCAGCATCAGCGTCAGCCGCTTGTACGAGGGGACGCGGCGCGCGAAGCCGATCGTCAGCACATCGGGGTCCAGTACGCCGTCGATCCAGCCCAGTTCGGCGGTACCGGCGCCGCGCTGCCGCCACGACGCCTGCAGCCGCTCCCGTACCTCCGTCACGAGCTGTTCGCGCAGGCTCCGGCGCAGCTCCCAGATGTCCTGGTCGGGGATCTCGGCCACGGCGTCCCAGCGCTCGGGGCCGCCGTTCGTCATGGCGTCCTCCGTCCGCTGCGCGCCGATCTGGCGGGCGCCCAGCCGGAAGACCTCCGGCGCCACCCAGGTGGGCGCGTGCACGCCGTTCGTCACGGAGGTGATCGGTACCTCGTCGGGGTCGAAACCCGGCCAGAGTCCGGAGAACATCTCCCGGCTGACGTGTCCGTGCAACAGCGACACCCCGTTAGCCCGCTGGCCGAGCCGCAGGCCCATCACCGCCATGTTGAAGAGGTTGGGCTCGCCGCCGGGATAGGTCTCCATCCCGAGCTGAAGGATCCGCTCCACCTCGATCCGCGGCAGCTCGGCGTCCGGGCCGAAGTGCCGGGCCACGAGCTCCCGGTCGAAGCGGTCGATTCCTGCGGGTACGGGGGTGTGGGTCGTGAAGACGGTCCCCGCGCGGACCGCCTCCAGCGCGGCGTCGAAGTCCAGCTCCTCATAAGACAGTTCGTGTATACGCTCCAGGCCAAGAAATCCCGCGTGCCCCTCATTCGTATGGAACACCTCGGGCCGCGCGTGCCCCGTCAGACGGCAGTACGTGCGGACGGCGCGCACCCCGCCGATACCGAGCAGCATCTCCTGGAGCAGCCGGTGTTCGCTCCCGCCCCCGTACAAGCGGTCCGTCACCCCGCGCTCACCGAGGTCGTTCTCCTCGACGTCCGAGTCCAGCATCAGCAGCGGGACCCTGCCCACCTGCGCGAGCCAGATATGAGCCCGCAGGGACCGGTCGCCGGGCAGGGCGAGGGAGACCTGGGAGGGGGTGCCGTCGGGCTCGCGCAGCAGCGACACCGGGAGTTCGTTGGGGTCGAGGACCGGATAGTGCTCCTGCTGCCAGCCGTCCCGCGACAGCGTCTGCCGGAAGTAGCCGTGCCGGTAGAGCAGTCCGACACCGATCAGGGGTACGCCGAGATCGCTGGCCGCCTTGAGATGGTCCCCGGCGAGGATGCCGAGGCCGCCGGAGTACTGCGGCAGCGCGGCCGTGATGCCGAACTCGGGTGAGAAGTAGGCGATGGCGGCGGGGAGTTCCGCCGACTGCTCCTGGTACCAGCGGTTGCCGCTCACATAGTCGTGCAGGTCGTCGGCGGCAGCGGTGAGCCGCCGCAGAAAGCGCCGGTCCTCGGCCAGTTCGGCGAGCCGTCCGGGCGACACGCTCCCGAGGAGGCGTACGGGATCGCACCCGGAGGCGGCCCAGCGCTCGGGGTCCACGGACTGGAAGAGATCACGGGTCTCGGCATGCCAGGACCAGCGCAGATTGCGCGCCAGATCGCTGAGCGGGTGAAGGGCTTCGGGGAGTACGGGACGCACGGTGAACCTGCGGATGGCCTTCACGAGCTTCCACCTTCACGGAGGACGTACGCAGCAGCGGGACGCACACCGGCCGGCGTGCGCCCTTGGTCACCCACGACGGTAGCGGCGAGGGTGGCTTCGCAACACGGCGCGAAACGCTCCGCGGGAAGTGCGGTGGTACAGCCGCGGGCGTCCGTCGCTGGTCGCGCGCACGCGGCGGAGCCGCATGGGTCACCGCCTCGCGCCCCTGCGGGGGTGCGCCACCGGACAGCACCCGATTCGGCTTGAAACAGCCGCAACCTTCACAGGTACGTCACCGACGATATGGCTGATTCCGCTCCGACGTATGACCTTGTGGCACTTCACACCGCACGAGAAGCTGCCAAGTGGCGATCCCGGCAGGCACCGGTAGACACGGTGGACACCGGCCAGAAACTGGCGGGGGCACCCGTCAAGGGCGCGGGCACCCCAGGCCGGGGTACGCCGAGTTGAGGAGGGGAACTCAGACCATGGCACTGACGCGACAGCGGCGTCTGCAATGGGCGGGAGGGCTCGCCGCGGTCACCACGGCCGCAGTGCTTTCGGCCGGCACTCTGCCCGCACACGCCGCCCCGCAGGGGCAGATACTCGGAGCCGGCGCCGCCGGCTCCGTCAGCGACAGCTACATCGTCACCCTCAGAGGGGGAACCAAAGCACCGACGCAGGCGGGCAAGGACATCGTTGCCAAGTACGGGGCGAAAATCAGCCATACGTACAGCACCGCGATCAATGGCTACGCGGTGAAGGTCAACGAGCAGCAGGCCAAGCGCCTCGCCGCCGACTCACGGGTGGCGGCGGTCGTGCAGGACACCGCGGTGACCCTCGAAGACCAGCAGAAGAACCCGCCGTGGGGTCTCGACCGCATCGACCAGGAGAGCCTGCCGCTGGACCGCGGTTACACCTGGCCGGAGTCGGCGGGCCAGGGTGTGACCACGTACGTCATCGACACCGGAATCCGGATCACGCACCAGGACTTCGGCGGCCGGGCGAGCTACGGCTGGGACTTCGTCGACAACGACGCGACCGCCCAGGACGGCCACGGCCACGGAACACACGTGGCGGGCACCGTCGCCGGCACGACCTACGGCGTCGCGAAGAAAGCCAAGGTCGTCGGGGTCCGCGTACTCGACGACGAAGGGTCCGGCACCACCGCACAGGTGATCGCGGGCATCGACTGGGTGACCAAGAACGCCCAGAAGCCCGCCGTGGCCAACATGAGCCTGGGCGGATTCGGGAACGCGCAACTGGACGCCGCCATCCGCAACTCCATCGCCTCCGGAGTCACCTACGCGGTCGCCGCCGGCAACGACGGCCTCCCGGCGAGCCTCTACTCGCCCGCCCGGGTCCAGCAGGCCATCACGGTCGGCGCGAGCGACAAGAAGGACGCGCGGGCGAGCTTCTCCAACTGGGGCGCGCGACTCGACCTGTTCGCCCCCGGCGTGGACATCACCTCCGCGTCGAACGCGAGCGACAGCGGCAAGGCCACCTTCTCCGGTACGTCAATGGCATCGCCTCATGTGGCCGGCGCGGCCGCGCTCTATCTGGCCGACCATGCCTCGGCGACACCCGCCGAGGTGAGTAAAGCTCTCGTCGATCAGGCCGCATCCGGGAAAATATCCAATGCGGGCCTCGGTTCGCCGAACAAACTCCTGCAGGTCAACAACCCCTAAGTAGTTGCCCGTTAACGGACCGGCCTCGTCCCGCTGAGTCTCAGCCGAGCCTCACCGGACGAGGCCGGTCTTGTGTGTAGACATACGCGCGAGTAGTTAACAAAGTGCCGGATTGCCCACCCGAAAAGGGTGGGAAGGCTCCACCGGTACGCTCCGCAGAACGAGCCTCCCCCACACCCCCATCCGCCCACCCACGTTGATGCGGACAGGAGCGGTCATGCCCGCCACGCACCACTCGTCATCACCCCCGACGTCCGGCACGGACAAGCCCCTCGCACAGGAGGAGAAAGCCGGCCCGCCCGACCCCGCGAAGGCCGAGCGACCCGACGCGGCGAAGCCCGAACCGGCCGAGGCGACGCAGGCAGAACAGGCCGAAGCGGCGCCGGCAGAGGCGGCAGCGGCGAGCGCCGAACCGGCCCCTGCCACACCGGCGAAGCGCGCGAAGACGAAAGCCACGAAGGCAAAGCCCAAGCCGACGCGGACAGAACCGGCGCGGAAGGAACCGGCGCGGACGGAATCGACGGAGGCCGGACCGCCAGGAGCCGAACCGCCACGAGCCGAAGCGCCACAGGCCGTATGGAAACAGGCCGAATCGCCACGGATCGAACGGACGCAGCCCGAACCGTCACGCACAGAACCGGCGCAGGCCACACCCTCGGCCGCCGCCGGCGCACTCATCGGGCGCATCCCCGTGCTGGACGTCCGCCCCCTGGTGGCGGGCGGCCGCCGTCCTGCCAAGGCCGTGGTGGGCGAGGAGTTCGAGATCTCGGCGACGGTCTTCCGTGAGGGCCACGACGCGGTGGCCGCCAACGTCGTGCTGCGCGACCCGGAGGGCCGAACCGGCCCCTGGACCCCGCTGCGCGAGCTGGCCCCCGGCACGGACCGCTGGGGCGCCACGGTCTCCCTGCCGCGCGAGGGCACCTGGACGTACACGGTGGAGGCGTGGAGCGACCCGATCGCCACCTGGCGCCACCACGCGCAGATCAAGATCCCGGCGGGGATCGACACGGAGCTGGTCCTGGAGGAAGGCGCGCTGCTGCACGAACGGGCAGCGAGCGGCGTGCCGAAGAGCGAGGGCCGCCGCGACACGATCCTCGCCGCCGTCGACGCGCTGCGCGACACCGAGCGCCCCGCCGCGGCCCGCCTCGCCGCCGCCCTCACCCCCGACGTGGACGACGTCCTCGCCGGCCATCCCCTGCGCGAACTCGTCTCGTCCTCCGATCCGTTGCGGTTGTTGGTGGAGCGGGAGCGGGCGTTGTTCGGTTCGTGGTACGAGTTCTTCCCGCGTTCGGAGGGCGCGGTGGT
>NZ_VCHX02000331.1 GCF_005768555.2 Streptomyces sporangiiformans | reverse complement strand
GGTCGCGGCCGGGCACACGGCCGCGACCGCCTGGGAGCGGCTTCCGCGCGCCGAGCGGTGGACGGCACCGGTCGAGGACCTGCTCGCGATGTCCCTGCACCATGAGCGTGGCGCGATGATCGCCGACGACGTACGTGCCCTCCCCCGGTCGCCTCTCGTCATCGCCGAGGGGACGCCCGTCACACCGTCCGTCGCGGGCGCGTCCGGGCGGGCCGTGTGGCTTCTGCCGACGGCAGAGGTGCAGTACGCCCGGCTCGTCGAGCGGGGGCTGTCGCCGGGTGAGGGCGCCTTCCCGCTGTATCAGGCACTGCGGCGGGAGATCGAGGCGCGGGTGGAGGAGTACGGCGGGCGAAAGCTGGTCGTCGACGGGCGGCAGAGCGTGGCGGACACCGTCGCGGAAGTCGAGGCGCTGTTCGCCGGCCCCCTGGCCGAAGGGCCGGTGGCTGCGACGGCGGTCGAGCGCCGGCGGCTGTCGCGGTTCGCCAACAGGGCCGTCGTCTCGCAGTACCAGAGGTTCTCCGCCCGCCCATGGGCTCCGGACGGTGCGCTGAACACGGTGTACGGGTTCGCGTGCGAATGCGGGCACGACGCGTGCACGGCGGACGTGGAGCTGGCCGTCGCCGACTTTCCCGAGCTCCCCGACGAGGGTTCCCCGCCTGTCCTGGCACCGGGACACCACGCGATCATGAACGTGGACCAGGCCCTGTGCCGGGACCTGACGGGACGCGACCTGACGGGAAAGGACACCGCGTGACCCTGGACATAGCCGCCTTCACCGAGCCGCACCCGGAACGCCCGCCGACGCCCGTGGCCGTCGACTGGGCGGCGGTCGAGGCGTGGCTCGGCACCCCACTGCCCGACGACTACAAGCGGCTGGCCGGGACCCACGGCCCGCTGGACTTCGGCGCGTACCTGTGGATCCACACACCGTGCGTCGAGGAGGGCCGGTTCGACTACGGCGACTGGCTTCGCGACACGCATCGCCGGGCCCGGATCGAGGCGCGCGCGGAGCCGGAGGACGAACGTCCCGTCATCCACCCTGAGCCCGGCGGACTGCTCGCCTGGGGTCGCAGCCGGGGCAGCGACGTGCTGTTCTGGGACACCTCGGTCTCCGACGACCCGAACAAGTGGACCGTGGTCGTCCGGCACCGTGGTCCCGTACCGGGCAGTGGACTGCGCGCCTGGCACCGGTACGACCTCACACTCACCGGGTATCTGCGCCACACGGTCCGCTCCGAGTGGGAACTCCCCTCACCTCCCGGCCCGTTGATCGGCCCCCTCCCCGGATCCGTCGCCCGCACCGCCTTCCTGTCGACGGCCACACCGTGGGCCCCACCCGAGCCCACCGAGCCCCGCCTCACCGAGGGACAGCGCCGCGTCGCCCTGGAGACCGGCAGCGGCCTGGACGCCCTGCGTCTGCTGTCCCCGCCGCCGCGGGAGCCGTATCTCGGCGACGGCACCTGGGAAGCCCTCTTCGACGAACTGGGCACCCGGCTGCCACGCGAGTACGTGACGCTCATGGAGCTGTACGGCGCGGGCTGCTGGAGCGAGTGGCTGCGCTTCCTCACCCCGCTGCGGACCGGTGAGCATCGCTTCATCCATCACGTCGAGGAGACCGCGGACGGTTATCGGCAGCTCAGGGGCAACCACCCGCGGTCGTACCCCCTGAGCGTGTGGCCCGAGCCCGGCGGATTTCTCCCCTTCGCCAACTCCATCGACTCCGACTTCCTCGGCTGGCTCACCGAGGGACCGGACCCCGACGCCTGGCCCCTGATCGTCTGGCCGCGCCACGCCGAGCAGGGGCCGCCTCTCCGGAGCGGTCTGGTCGACACCCTGGTCGCCTGGCAGCGCGGCACCCTGGTGACCGAGGGACTGGCCTGCCCGGACGAGGACGACGACCCCGTCGAGTTCGCCGGATTCCGGTCCTGGGACGACCGCGCCCATTGGTGAGGCCGAGCCGCCCCGCCTCTCGGGGTCGCTGTCCGCCCGTAGGAGGAGACCTCCCCCGAGGCGGATCCGGGCCGGCCCCTTCGACGGTACGACGCCCGCGTCCCGGGCCGCGTGGTCCGCTGGATCGCATGGCTATGGACAGGCGTACGGCGGTGAAGGTGCTGGGACTCGGTTCGTTGGGGGTCAAGGGAGGCGTGGGCCTGTTCCGGATCCCCGGGGGCACGCGGGCGGCCGCGATCACGGTGCAGGGCGAGTCGGCCGTCCGCACGAACATCCCCACGGTCCGTGACCGCCGAGCTTCGGGTGGCGCGTTACTGGCGCTGGCAACGGCGCGGCGGCCGCCGGAACCAGGCTGGTACGCGACGTACGAGGTCGACGTCCCCGCCAAGGGGCCGTACCGGATCGTCGCGACGGCCACGGTCCCGGTCGAGCAACCGCACATCGAGGAGGTCGGCTCGTACTTCGGGCTCGCGGTGGGCGACGGTCCCCCGGTGCCGGTCGCCCGCTCGCAGCCGTACTGGTACGAATCCACCCCCGCGTGGGGCGATCTGTCCCAACTGGACCTCGGCGTGGTCGAGTTGGTGCGCGGCCGGAACACGATCACGTTCGTGGCCGACGAGCCGGCCGTGCTGACCGGATCCACCGGTTACCGCTTCCTCCTCGACCGGTTCACGCTGACGCCCGTGACCGGCGGCGTCGCGCCCCTGGGCATCCACCTCGGCGACCCGGCCCACCGCCTGGGCACGTACGGGGGCGACGAGCCCGAACTCCCGCCACTGGCCTTCGTCCTGGAGGCACGTACGAGGGAACTTCGCGCGCTCGCGTTCACCGTCACCGACTACTTCGGGAACGAGGTCGCGCGAGGGCGGGCGACCGTCCCGGCCGGCGAGGCACGGGCAACGATCACGCTGCCGGAACTGCGCCAACTGCCGCCTGGCCATTACCGGGTGACGGCCGGAGACGTGACCGGCTGCTTCGCGCGGCTCCCGGAACGGCGGCCCGTCACCGGCCCCGGCAACCGCTTCGGCGTCAACACCTACGTCTTCTCCCTCGTACCACCCTCCCGGCTCGACGCCTTCGCCGCCGCGATGAAGGACATGGGCGCCGGACAGGTACGCGACGGAATGTCCTGGCCCGCCGCCGAGCCCCGCCGGGGCGAGTACGACACACGGCTGTACGACGGTGTGCGGCGGGCCTTCCACCGCCACGGGCTCGCGACGCTCGACGTACTGACCACCGCCCCGGAGTGGGCGATGACCCAGGCCTCACTGCCGCTGCCCGCCGATCTGCGTGACGCGTACCGCTACGCCGCCCGTCTGGCCGCCGCCTCGCCCGACGCGATCCAGCTGTCGAACGAGCCCGACGTCGACCGGACCGGTTCCACCGGCGACCAGCACGCGGCCTTCGTCAAGGCGGCCGCGCTCGGGATCGCGGACGCGGGCCCGACGGCCACGATCACCGTGCTCCCCGGCATCGCCGAGGCGGGCAGCCACTTCCAGATCCTCATGCTGCAGAACGACGTGGCCCGCTACGCCGACGCCTGGGGCTTCCACGGCTACCCGGATCCGAGCGACCAGGAAGACCCCGAGTTCCCCGAAGCCGCGGACATGCAAAGAGAGTTGCGCCGTCTGTACGGGGCGGAGCGTCTCCCGATGTGGATGACCGAGGCCGGGATCCTCCTCGACGCACGGCCCGGCACGGATCTCACCCCGGCGCAACAGGCCGTCCAGGCCCGATATCTGGTCCGCGCGACGGTGCGGAGCCTGGCGGCCGGGACGGGGAAGCAGTTCTGGTTCGGCGGGCCGCCGCTCCACGACGAGGGCGTCTACTTCGGGATTCTCAGCCGCGACTTCCAGCCCTGGCCCGCCTACAGCGCCCTCGCCGCGCTCACCTCGCTGCTCGGTGAGGCGCGCTTCGTGGAGCGGTTGTCCGACGCGTGTTACGTCTTCGCGGCGGGCGCGGGGCGGCGGGTCACGGTGGCCTGGCGGCCCGCGACGGATGCGGAGTCGGAGGGAGCGGTGGAGGGAGAGGCCGACGGGGAGATGGAGATTCCGGTGGTGTCCGGGGCGACGGCCGAGCTGTTCGACATCATGGGCCGGCATGTGGGGACGGTCGGGCCCGAGGGGCGGGTGAAGGTGTCGCGGGACCCTGTCTATGTCGTGCAGGAGGGCGTGCGGCGAGCCGTGCGGGAGCAGGGCGGCCCGGACTCCCGTCCCGCAGCCCCTCCCCTCTCCCCCGCCGAGCACATCGTGCTCAGCCAGCGGTTCGACCTCGCGAACGCGGCGCCGAACAAGGCGGACGGCGACGCCGAGCCGCCCCTCGGCTACCGGCTGTCCACGACGACCCGGATGTCGGTCGACGTCTACAACTTCAACGAAACGCCCCAGACCGTCAAGCTGACCGGCCGCGCCTTCGGCGGCTGGACGATACGGCCGACCCGGGCGCCGGACCGTATCACCGTGCCCGCCAAGGGCCGTACGAGCGTGGAGTTCACGATCGTCGCGGGGAAGGGCGTGCGCCGGGGCGTGGACCATCCCCTGGTCTTCGAGGCGACGATCCCCTCGGCGGACGGCGACCGCTCCGTCCCGCCCTCCGTCTCCCGTATCCAGCGCAGGTCCCGCAGGCGCGGCAGCCCGATCCCGCTCGCCCCGTCCATCACCCGGCTCACACCGGCCGACGGGACCCGGGTCGACGGCCCAGACGTCCGTGTGGAGGCCCGGATCACCGACGCGCTGTCGGGCGTGGACGCCGCGCGCGTCGACGTCGAGGTGGACGGCCGGCACGCGCCCGGCCACTACGACCCGGCCACCGGACGGCTGACGGCCGATCTGCGGCTGCGTCCCGGTCGTCATGAGATCCGGATCCGCGCGTACAACCGGGCGCACGCCCCTGCCCAGGCGTCGGTGACGGTGACCGTGAGCGGGTGGCCGGTCGGGCGCGTCAGTCCGCGATCATGCGGTTGGCGGACCACGCCCGGCGTTCCGTGCTGCGCTCGCGCTGACGGCGTATGACATAGCGGCCGGGCGCGATGCCCGTGCCGCCGTGCTCGGGGTGGATGAGATACGCGACCGCCTTGGTGTCGATCACGCCGATGGCCAGGCGTGTGGGGTCGTAGAGGCTGTTGGTGAAACGGCAGGTGCCGGGGTCGGCGACGAGCGAGTGCGGGTTGCCTCCCGCGGCGCTGCGCAGCAGCTCGATGCCCCCGGCCGGGACGTCCTGCCACCGCACGAACGACTGCTGGGAGACGCTGTGCTCGACGAACGCGTACGGGATGACGATCAGGTCGCCCTGAGCCTGGAGGCCGTCGACGACGGGGATGGTCACCTGGCGCTCCAGGTGGTCTGGGACGTCGAGACCGGTGAGGTCGGTGAGATCGGCAAGGGTCATGGTCATGTGTGTCACCTTGGGGTGTGAGTGCCTGCGAAGGGCGATGAGTTGGGGGAAGGTCCTTGAGACCTGCACGCCGGGGGGCGAGGTCGACGGATGAGGGCCGAGGCCACCGAGCCGTCTCAGGTACGGCGGACGAGTCGGGCGTACTGCTCGCCGGACAGCCCGTACGTCCAGCCGGCCGCCGAGAGCGGGTCCTCGATGTGGTCGGGCACGCTGAGCCCGTAGCGCCGGCGGCGGCCGTCCGGCTCGACCGAGCCGTTGACGACGAGCAGCAGGCGCGCGGGACGGCCCCAGAGTTCGCGGGGTACGTCGTAGAGGTGGAGGTCGGAGCCGGGGTTGCCGGGGTCACCGGCCGTGCCGACGCGCCGGAGTCGGGCCTGTTCGATGTATGTGCCCCAGCCGATGCGTTCGATGGCGCTGCGCCGCACTTCCACGTTCCGCTCGGCGTGGATGCGCTCGACGGTCGGGGCCTTGACCACCCACTCCGGTACGTGGGTGCCGTGCAGGACGTGGACCTGCGCACCGTCCGCGAAACGGACGGCGGGTCCGTCGTCGCGATGCAGCCGCAACTCGCCGTGGAAGCCGCTGGGCTGGGGCTCGGTATGAATCTCGGTGGGCCGCTCGGCCATCACGCACATGCCGTCGCCGGGCCACCACCAGCCCGTCGACCGGACCAGCTCGGTCCACAGGCCCAGTTGGTCCTGGTCGTCGCCCAGGTAGGTGGCCAGGCCGACGCGCGCGAACACGTCGTAGTGGGCGACCCAGGCGGCGTCGTGCTGGCCGTACCAGGCCAGACCCGGCGCGTCCACGGCCGGGGGCATCAGCTCCGTACGGACCGGGGCGCACACCGCGTCGCGCAGTGTGGTGGTCAGCGCGTCGTACACGACGGCTTCGACCACGTCGGCAGCCGGGATGCCCGCCGCGAGGGCTTCGTCGGGCGGCAGGGTGCGCGCCGTCCCCGGCGTGGGATCGGCCCACGCCCATGACGACCGTGCGGACGGCCGGTGGCCGATCCGGTCGTTCATGCGTTCCCGCAGTTGTGACGCCAGATCGGCCAGCCGGGCGACCAGGGGCCAGTCGGATCCCTGTGCGGGCACGGCTGCGGCGTCCAGCCGCACGGGGCGGAAGCGGTCGTAGTGGTCGAGCGTGACCTGCCGCGCCGCGGCCGGGGAGGGTACCCAGACGAAATCGGGCGGTGGTGCGCCGATCAGGCGGTACAGGGCGGTGACGGCGGCCTCCGCTCTCGGCCGGTCGGCCGGGCGGACGGACAAACCATACTTGAGCCAGTCCTCGCTCAACACGCGTGCCAGAGCTACGCGTTCGGCGGAGGAGTTGGGCCAGGCGAAGGAACTGCACGCGCTACGCGCGCTTCGGAGTGATCCCCCTCGGGGATCCGGCACGGCGCTCACCAGAGGGTGGCGGTGTCCGCCTCTCGCATCATCATGCGGATGATCGTGACAGCGCGGGGCGGAGATCCGCAAGGCCTTTTCCGGATCAGCCCGGATCGTCGCTCACCGCTCTTTGCGGGCCGCGTAAGCCCGTGCCGCCCGCACCCGGTTGCCGCATTTCGTCGTGCACCAGCGGCGGGCCGCGTGGGAGCGGAGGAACCAGCGGGCACAGCCCTGGGCGGCGCACTCGGTCAGCTGGTCGGCCTCGGAGCCGGTGAGGAGTTCCGTGGCGTCCTCGGCGAGGAGGGAGAGCGCGGCGGCGGTCGGGTTGCCGGTGTCGGGTTCGTCGGCGCGGTGCGGGCCGTCGGACGTCCAGGCGAGCCGTGGGGTCGAGGGGGCGGCCGCCAGCGCGGAGTTGAGGGTGTCGAGGCTCTCCCCCGGCGGCACGGCACGGGCCGCACACGCCTCGAACAGCGGCCGCAGGGACTCGCGCAGCCCGAGGAGCCGGCCGAACTGCCGCCCGTTCAACGCCACGCGGTCTCGCAGCAGCTCATGGCGTACGAGCCACAGGTGCGCGGCCTCGGCGTCGTCGAGCAGGTCGACCGTGCCGTGGCTCAGCGTAAAACGCGTGTTGACCAGGGCGAGCGAGACATAGCGCTCCTCGCCGGGAACCGGGAGCTGGTGCAGGTAGTGGGGGGCGTCATGATCCACGCCTCTCATGCTAATGCTTGCGATTCCCCGTGAGAAGACTTAGCGTTCCTCACGTCAAACGAGAGAAAATACCGTGAGAGGTGAGCCGCTGTGGCCTTCGACGTGGACGCGCTCCGCAAGGACTTCCCGATCCTCGAACGGACGGTGGAGAGCGGCGCCCGGCTCGTCTATCTCGACTCGGGGGCCACCACCCAGAAGCCGCTCCAAGTCCTCGACGCCGAACGGGATTTCTACCTCACCCACAATGCGGCCGTGCACCGCGGCGCCCACCAGCTGGCCACGGAGGCGACGGAGGCGTACGAGAACGCGCGCCGCACGATCGCCCGCTTCGTCGGCGCCGGCGAGGACGAGATCGTCTTCACCAAGAACGCGACGGAGGGCATCAACCTCGTCGCCTACGCGCTCGGCAACGCCGGCCGGATCGGCCCGGGCGACCGGATCGTGGTGACGGAGATGGAGCACCACGCGAACCTGGTGCCCTGGCAGCAGCTCGCGGAACGCGCGGGCGCGACTCTCGACTGGTTCGGGCTCACCGACGAAGGCCGTCTCGACCTGTCCCACATCGACGAGCTGCTCGACGAGCGCACCAAGGTCGTCGCCCTGACGCATCAGTCGAACGTCCTGGGCACGCTCAATCCGATCCGCCTGATCGCCGACCGCGCCCACGCCGCCGGGGCGCTCGTCGTGGTCGACGGCGCCCAGTCCGTGCCCCACCGGCCCGTCGACGTACGGGAGTCGGGCGCCGACTTCCTCGCCTTCTCCGGACACAAGATGCTCGGCCCGAACGGCATCGGGGTGCTGTGGGGCCGGCGTGAACTCCTCGCGGATCTCCCGCCGTTCCTCACCGGCGGTTCGATGATCGAGGTCGTCGAGATGGACCGTACGACGTTCCTGCCGCCGCCCCAGCGGTTCGAGGCGGGTGTCCCGATGGCACCGCAGGCGGTGGGCCTGGCCGCGGCCGTGGACTATCTCCGGGCACTGGGCATGGCCGAGGTCGCCGCGTACGAGGACACCCTCACGGCACGGGCGCTGGAGCAGCTCCAGGAGCTCCCGGGCGTACGCGTCATCGGTCCGCGCGACCTCACGGACCGCGGCTCGGCGGTCTCGTTCACGGTCGACGGCGTCCACCCGCACGACGTCGGCCAGGTGCTCGACGAACGGGGCGTCGCGGTCCGCGTCGGCCACCACTGCGCCCGTCCGATCGTGCGGCGCTACGGGATTCCGGCGACGACGCGGGCGACCTTCTACGTCTACAACACGCCGGAGGAGGTCGACGCGCTGGTCGAAGGAGTGCGGGCGGCTCAGGCGTACTTCGGTGCCTGAGCCGCCCGCCGATCTGCCGGCTGAGGTGAGCTCACCCCAGGCGGATCCTTGGGATCACTTTCTCGGGATCCTCAGGAAGGTGACCGAGTTGCCCGGGAAGGTGTACGTGAACTTGCCGGCGACTCCCGCGAAGGTGGACTTGACGGGGGCGACGGCCGTTTCCTTCTCGGTGTTCACCGCGTCGGGCGCGGCCTTCAGGGTGGTGACAGCGGCCGTCTTCGCCGTCTTCAGCCCACCGAGGTCGATCGCTGTACGGGCGTCCGCCGCCTGGGCGTTGACGACCTTGACGATCACGTCGCCACTCTTCGCGTCCCGCGTGACGACCTGCCGGAACGGCTCGGCCGGCTTGTTGTCGGTGAAGCTGCCCCATTCCTTGCCGTCGAGGTACAGGGTGACCTGACGGCCACGCACCTTGATGTCGATGTCGTACGCGCGGCCCGTCTCGACCGATCCGGCCTTGGAGATGAGCGTCGACTTGCCGCCGTCCACGGCCTGTTCGACGGCGGACTGGGTGTTGTTCCAGCCGCCCAGGTTCCACCAGTAGTAGTTGCCGGTGTCCTTGACCCCGAAGGCGACGAGGAAGCCCTCCTTGCCGGACTTCTTGGTGGCCTTCACATGCAGGTCGTAGTCGTGCCAGGCCGGATCGCCCGCCGACACCATGGTGTTCTCGGCGGCCGCGTCGGTCTGCACGTACTGCCCGTCCTGGATGCTCCAGCTGCCGCCGCCCGTGTGGGTCCACTTCGAGGCGTCACCGGAGAAGTCGTCACTGAGCAGCGTCGCACCGTCCGCGCCGGTCACCGACACATCGTCGTACGCGGCGCTGGTCGCCCACGTCGACAGGCCGACGGCGCCCGAGATGGGGCCGTTCAGCGAAGGCGTGCCGGTGGCGGTGGAGGGCACGACCCGGTCGCCGACGTTGCGCATGAAGAGCTTCTGCACCTCGTAGTTGGCCGAGTTCCAGGACGCGTGGTTGTTGAACCAGATCATGTCGGGGCGCCACTGCACGTAGTCCTCGTTGGCGAGCAGCGGCGCGTACGAGGCCAGCTTCACGATGTCCGCGTTGCGCTCCAGGCCGGTCATGAACGCGGCTTCGGAGAGGGCGTTCTTGAAGGCGTTGCCCTGGGAGGCGTACTCGCCGAGAAAGACCTTGGGGCCGTTCCTGTCGTACGAGTCGTAGCGGTCGTTGTTCTGCAGGAACCACTGCGGGCTGTTGTAGTAGTGCTCGTCGACCATGTCGACGTTCGCTTCCCGGTTCAGCTTCCAGGCCGTGTCGAAGGTCGAACCGGTGTCGTCCGGGCCGGAGTTGGAGATGACGGTGATGTCCGGGTACTTCGCCTCGATGGCCGCGCGGAACTGCTTGAAGCGGGCGAAGAACTCGTTCGGGAGGTTCTCCTCGTTGCCGACCCCGAGGTGGGTGAGATGGAAGGGCTTCGGGTGGCCCATCTGCGCCCGCTTCTTGCCCCACTCGCTGGTCACGGGACCGTTGGCGAACTCGATGAGGTCCAGGGTGTCCTGGATGTGGCGCTTGAGGAGCGCGTCGTCGTCTGTGGCCTTGTTCTGTCCGCAGCCGGTGACGAGGGCGGGCACGACGGGCAGCGGCATCGCGCCGATGTCCTCGGAGAACTGGAAGTACTCGTAGTAGCCGAGCCCGTAACTCTGGTTGTAGCCCCAGAAGTTGGCGTTGGTCGCGCGCTGTTCGACGGGGCCGATCGTGTCCTTCCACTGGTATGAGCGCTTGCGCTGCCAGCCGGACGCCTCGTCGTATCCCTCCATGCTGCCGGTGTTGACCAGGCAGCCGCCCGGGAAGCGGACGAAGGAGGGATCGAGGGCGGCGATCTTCTGGGCGAGGTCCTTGCGCAGCCCGTGACCCTTGTACGTGTCGCGCGGCAGCAGCGAGATCATGTCGAGCGCGACCGGGCCCTCGGCGGCGACGGTGAGGCGGCCGTTGGCGCTGGTGCGGGTCGCGGTGAACTTCGCCGTGTACTTGGTCCAGCCGCCGCGCGCGGTGACGCGCCGGGCCCCGGCGAGCGCGCCCTCGGAGTCGGCCAGCGTCACGGTGAGGGCTGATGCCTGTTCGGCGCGGGCCCAGACCGAGAAGTTGTAGACCTTGCCCTCTTCGACGGAGATGCCGGTGTTGTAGCCGGAGTTGGTGACGGATGAACCGCCGTCCAGGGAGAGGTAGGTGCGGTTGCGGGCATTCAGCCGGCCGTCGTCGTTCACGGCCTTCGCGGTGCCCGACGTGGCCCAGGAGGTGAGGGGGGTGTACGAGCGGTTGTCGTCCGTCGAGTACTCGAAGGACCGGTTCTGCACGAGCTCCGAGTAGAGGCCGCCGTCCGCGGCCCGGTTGATGTCCTCGAAGAAGACGCCGTACATGGTGTCGTCGATCTTCGCGCCCGAGGCCTTCGGGTCGACCGTGATCGCGTAGTCGGTGGTGTCCTCGGCAGCGGCGTTCACGGGGGCCGGGATGACAAAGGAGGCGGCCAGGAGCCCGGTGGCCGTGAGGGAGAGTCTCCAGCGAGTGCGGGTGCGGGGGCGTGACATGAATACTCCGCGGCTCTAGAGGTTCGAAATATCGGACGGTTGTCAATACTTCGAACGGCAAAGATAGGGAGGGGGTTTGAGTGCGTCAATGGGTTGCACAGGACATGCCGGGGAGGCGGAACGGTATGAGCGATTTCCGGCCGGTGCCCGACGTGCTGGCCTATCTGTCCGGGATGTGGCGCGTGGAGCGCTCGGTCCGGGACCTCGTGAGCGGAGCGGAGGGAACCTTCAGCGGGACCACGGAGTTCGAGCCGCTCGACGGGGGCGGACAACCTGAAAGTGACGGAAAGCCGGGCGGCGGCGGGCTGCTGCACCGCGAGTCCGGCACGTTCGTGTGGCAGGGCGTCGCCCGGCCCGCCGAGCGGACGCTGCGGTTCCTGCCGGGCGAATCGGCGGGCCGGGCCGACGTACGGTTCGCCGACGGCCGCCCTTTCCACGACCTGGACCTGACGTCCGGGCGGCACATCGCTGAGCATCCGTGCGCCGCGGACCTCTACCGGGGTGAGTTCACCGTCCTGGACGCGGACCACTGGCGGACGGTGTGGCGGGTGGGCGGACCGGCCAAGAACCTGCTGCTCACCACGGACTACGCACGCGCCACGGACTACGCAGGCACCACGGACTACGCACGCGCCACGCGCGGGGGGGCGCCCGGTCGACTAGGCCTGCACGGTCCGGTCGTCGAGACGCAGGTTCCAGCGCCCCGCCCGCCCCGTGATCGTGACCATCGACAAGGGGCGGACGTCGATGTTCCAGTATGTCGACGGGGGCGCCTTCAACGCGTAGACCAGCGTGGCGCGTACGACCGCGGGTTCGGCCACCGCGACGATGCGGCCGCCGTCGTCGGCGATGGGGGTCTCCCCTGGTCGGGCGTAGCCGAGCCCCTGGGGACGAGTGTCGAGCCAATCGCCCACGCGCTTGATGAACGCGATCAGCGGCTCACCGCCGTGCGGGGCGGAGTACGGGTCGGCGAGCCACGCGTCCACGGCCCGGGGTTCGCGGGCCATCGCCTCGCCGAGCGTGAGACCGCGCCAGCGGCCCATGTCCCAGTCC
This sequence comes from Streptomyces sporangiiformans, assembly GCF_005768555.2. GTDB lineage: Bacteria > Actinomycetota > Actinomycetes > Streptomycetales > Streptomycetaceae > Streptomyces > Streptomyces sporangiiformans. The sequence goes on along the minus strand of NZ_VCHX02000331.1, from coordinate 25,123 downwards.
CGCAAGGCGGGCTGGGCCAGCGGCGACAGCCCTAGCGCGTCACCGGTGGCCCGGCTGCGCGGTGTCGGCGAGCAGTACCGCAACTCGGCCGCCGCCAACCGCACCAACGCGTGCGCCGCGCGCTGCACCTCGTTCCAGCCCGCCAGATCGAGCGGCCGGTCGTCGTCGAAGCGCTCGGCGAGCAGCGGGGAGCTGCGCGCCGCCGCGAGGAGCGTGACACGAACGTGCATGCGGTGATCGTGGAGTGCGGAACTGCCCAGGTCAAGGGGTCGCTGAGGGTTACCGGGAGGCTCACACACCCACTCCGGAACGGAGCGCCGTCAACTCCCCCTGCACGCCTCGTCGCAGGCGGTGCGCAACCTGCGTACGCCCTCCGTGATCTCCGCCGTGCTCGCCACGGCCGCGAAGCTCAGCCGCAGGTGCGCGGCGGCGGGCTCGGCGCTGAAGTAGGGGCGGCCGGGGGTGACGGCCACACCCGCGCGCAGGGCGGCGGCGACCAGGGCCTGCTCATCCGTACCGTCGGGCAGCCGCAGCCACAGGTGGTAGCCGCCGGAGGGGATGTGCGGGAGGGCGATCTCGGGCAGGTTCAGGCGCAGGGCGGTGGTCATCGTGTCGCGCCGCTTTCTCAACTCGACGGCCACGGACCGCAGATGACGTGGCCAGGCGGGCGAGCCGACGAGTTCCAGGGCCGCCTCCTGGAGCGGGCGCGGCACGAAGAAGGTGTCGACGACCTGGATGGCCCGCAGCCGTTCCAGAACGGGTCCGCGGGCGGCGAGGGCACTCACCCGGAAGCTCGGCGAGGTCGCCTTGGTCAGGGAGCAGACGTGGACGACGACTCCGTCGGTGTCGTCCGAGGCCAGCGGGCGTGGCAGGGGCCCAGCGTCCTCGTGCACGAGCCGGCGCACGAAGTCGTCCTCGACGACGAACGCGCCGGCCTCACGCGCGATCCGCAGCACCTCACCACGGCGCTCCGGGGCGAGTACGGCGCCGGTCGGGTTCTGGAGCAGCGGCTGGCAGACGAAGACGCGGGCCCCGGTCGCCCGGAAGGCGTCGGCGAGCAGGCGGGGACGGACACCGTCCGCGTCGACCGGTACGGGTACTGGGCGCAGTCCGGACGCGCGGGCGATGGCCAGCATCCCTGGATACGTGGGCGACTCCACGAGCACCGGCGCGCCGGGTGGGGCGAGCGCACGCAGGGCGGTGGTCAGTGCGGACTGACCGCCGGCCGTGATCAGCACCTCGGCGGCGGTGATGGCACCGCCGATGCCCCGGGCGAACCACTCGCGCAGTTCCGGCAGCCCTTCGACGGGTGGGCGCGTCCAGGCGCCGGGCCGGCGGCCCGCCCGGGCCAGCGCCGCGGCCATCGCCCGCTCCGGCTGCAACGAAGGGTGCAGATAGCCGCCGTTGAACTCGATGACCCCGGGCGGCGGTGCGGCCAGCGAGACCATCACTCCGGAGGCATCGACCGTACGCGGTACGACATCGGTGGCGGCGTCCGCGCTGAGCGCGACCTCCTGCCAGGACGTGTCCCCCACGACGGGCCCGGCGGCCTGCGGCATGGCCCGAAACGCCCCGGCACCCGGCCTGGTCACCACGAGCCCCTCCGCGGCCAGCTGAGCCAGAGCCCGCGACACGGTCACCGGGCTCACCCGGAACCGCTCGACCAGCGACCGGCTCGACGGCAGTTTTCCACCTGGAGAGTAGCGGTCCAGCTCCTCGCGTAGCCGTTTCGCCAGATCTGCCACACTGCTACGCTCATACATGAGAGCACAGGATAGCGCTACTACACCGACTGCGATAGCGGTCCCGGCCGCCGGACGAACTATCGGCACCACCCCTCCCCCGCCGCCCGCGGGGCCCCGCGCCGGCATCCTCCAGGCCGCTCTGGGTGTCACCGCCTTCTCACTCACGTTCCCGGCCACCGCCTGGGGGCTGGAGAGCTTCGGCGCCTGGTCGCTGGTGGCCGTGCGGAGCGTCCTGGCGGCGGTCATCGCCGGTGCCTGTCTGCTGGCCCTGCGCGTGCCGCTGCCCGCCCGGCGCCACTGGACGGGCCTGTCCGTCGTGGCCGGAGGGGTCGTGCTCGGGTTTCCCCTGCTCAGCACCCTCGCCCTGGAGACATCGACGACCGCCCACGCCGCGGTCGTGGTCGGGCTGCTCCCGTTGACCACCGCGCTGTTCTCGGCCCTGCGCGTCGGCAACCGCCCCTCGCGCACCTTCTGGATCGCGGCGCTCACGGGCGCCGCCGTGGTGATCGCGTTCACCGTGCAGCAGAGCGGCGGTGCCCTGGCCGGCGCGGACGTGTACCTCTTCGGGGCGCTGCTGGTCTGCGCGGCCGGCTACACCGAGGGCGGCCGCCTGGCCCGCGTCATGCCGGGCTGGCAGGTCATCGGCTGGGCACTGGTGCTGTGTCTGCCGCTCGCCGTGCCCGCGGCGGCGATCGCCCTGTCGTACGAGCCCGTGCATCTGACGGCGCACGGCGTGACGGGGCTGCTCTGGGTCGCGGCCGGCTCGCAGTTCCTCGGCCTGGTGGTGTGGTACCGGGGCATGGCGGCGATCGGCATCCCGAAGGCGAGCCAGTTGCAGTTGGCGCAGCCGCTGCTCACACTGGTGTGGTCGGTGCTGCTCCTGGGCGAGCACCTCACGGCGGCCGCACCCCTTGCGGCCGCGACCGTACTGGTCTGTATCGCGGTCACCCAACGAGCGCGAGGCTGAGCGGGCGGCACACGCCGGTCGCGATCGGCGCCCCCAGCCGTAGACTTACACCCACGGACCGCTACTCCCGTGCCAGACGAGGAGGCCCTCCAGATGCGTGCAAACAAAGGCGACCACCTGCTGGTGCACGGCAGGATCGTCGGGCAGCACGACCGGGTCGCGGAAGTCGTCGAAGTGCTGGGAACGGACGGCAATCCTCCGTTCCGCGTCCGCTTCGAGGACGGCCACGAGACCGTGATGTCCCCCGGTCCTGACACCGTCGTCCAGCATCACGTCCGCGAGAACCGGGTCCAGTAGGTCAGCCCGGCGGGTTCGCCGACCGCTGGTAGTGGTCGGCGACCACGCGGGCCAGCGCGCCGATCCGGTCGGCGCGTACCTCCTTGGCCGAGAAGAAGACGTGCCCGCGCACCTGCGGGTACTCCCCGGCGAGGGTGAGATGCCGGGACAGCTCGGCCGCGTCCTGCCAGGCGGCGGGCTGCGCCGGGTCCCCGGCCTTGTACAGCGCCTCGCCCACGTACAAGCGCGTTCTGCTGCCCCGCGCGACGTCGGCCCACCAGGGCAGCAGCTTGGCGTAGTCGGCGGCGGCGAAACCGATGTTCCAGTAGAGCTGCGGGCAGACGTAGTCGATCCAGCCCCTGCGGACCCATTTCCTCGTGTCGGCGTGCAGATCGTCGTACGTCTGCATCGCCCGGGTGTCCGAGCCCCGGGAGTCGGTCGCGGCGTTGCGCCACACCCCGAACGGGCTGATCCCGAACTGTGTAGTGGGCCGGATCCTCTTCACCCGGACCGCCATCTCGCGCACCAGCTTGTCGATGTTGCTGCGCCGCCAGGCCGCCCGGTCCGCGAATGCCCCGCCGTACGTCTCGTATGCGGCGTCGTCGTCGAAGACCGCGCCGGCGACCGGGTACGGATAGAAGTAGTCGTCCCAGTGCACGGCGTCCACGGGGTACTTCTTCACCGCGTCGAGCATCGCCTTCTGGACGAAGGCACGGACCTCGGGCAGACCCGGGTTGTAGTAGAGCTTCCCGCCGTAGGGCACGACCCAGTCGGGGTGCTTGCGGGCCGGGTGTGACGCGACCAGCTTGGTGACGTCCGCGTGGTTGGCGATCCGGTACGGGTTGAACCAGGCATGCAGTTGCAGCCCCCGTACATGGGCTTCCCTGACCGCGGTGCCGAGCGGGTCCCAGCCGGGATCCTTGCCCTGGACGCCGGTGAGGTACTGCGACCAGGGCTCGTAGGGCGAGGGCCACAGGGCGTCGGCCGTGGGGCGCACCTGGAAGATCACCGTGTTCAGCCGCCGGCGTACGGCCGTGTCGAGCTGGGCGATCAGTTCGGCGCGCTGCTGGGACGCGGTCAACCCGGACTTGGACGGCCAGTCGCGGTTGGCGACGGTCGACAGCCACATACCGCGCAGCTCACCGAAGGGAGTGCGGCGCCGGGACTCGCCCTTCCCGTCCTCGGTCGTCGCGCCCCATGCGGCCGCGCCGCCTGCCGTGGCAAGCCCCGCCAGCATCGCGCCCGCGAACGCCCTACGTGTCACTCGACTCATGGGTTCTCCCGCATCATGGGTTCTCCCGCGCCACGGGTCTCCCGCATACGCACCGGATCCACCGGATCACGCACCGTCCGGGCAGGCGGCGAGGCCGGACCCGGACGATCGATCAGCGGCAGCCCGAGAGTAACGTGCACGAATGGAGCAGGCGCCCTTCGGGAGTCTGCCACGCCGGTAGAACAGCGAAAGGGACGAAGTGACGGACACCTTCGGAGACATCTCACGCGTCGGAGTGGTGGGCTGCGGTCAGATGGGAGCGGGCATCGCCGAGGTGTGCGCCCGTGCCGGCCTGGACGTGAAGGTCGCCGAGACCACCGGCGAGGCATTGGAGATCGGCCGGACCCGGCTGTACAACTCGCTCTCCAAGGCGGCCGAACGCGGCAAGATCTCCGAGGAGGAGCGGGACACCACTCAGGCGCGGCTCAGCTTCACCACCGACCTCGGCGAGTTCGCCGACCGTGATCTGGTGATCGAGGCCGTCGTCGAGAACGAGCAGGTGAAGACCGAGATCTTCCAGGTCCTGGATCATGTCGTGACCCGGCCGGACGCGATCCTCGCCTCCAACACCTCGTCGATCCCGCTGGTGAAGCTCGCCGTCGCCACCTCGCGTCCCGACCAGGTCATCGGCATCCACTTCTTCAACCCGGCCCCCGTCCAGAAGCTGGTCGAGCTGATCCCGGCCCTCACCACCTCCGAGGTCACCCTCGGACGGTCGCAGGCGCTGGTCGAGAAGATCCTCGGCAAGCACGCGATCCGCGCCCAGGACCGTTCGGGCTTCGTCGTCAACGCGCTGCTGATCCCGTATCTGCTCTCCGCGATCCGCATGTTCGAGTCGGGCATCGCGAGCCGCGAGGACATCGACAACGGCATGGAGATGGGCTGCGCCCACCCGATGGGCCCGCTCAAGCTCTCCGACCTGATCGGCTTGGACACGGTCGCGTCCGTCGCGGACTCGATGTACCACGAGTACAAGGAACCGCTGTACGCCGCTCCCCCGCTGCTCCAGCGCATGGTCGACGCGGGCCGGCTGGGCCGGAAGTCGGGCTCGGGCTTCTACACCTACGGCTAGGGGCCTGGTGAGAGCCGGGTACTGACTACGGTCCGTACACGTCTGGCTGACGCGGGCCCGGCACTCCCTTGGAGGGACGGGCCCGCGCGATTCACACACCGTGTGCGCACCGGGCACGCATATGCCCCGCGCACACGCTCCCCACGCGTCCACCAGGCGAGTTGACTTCACGTGCGCATGAAGGGATGAAACGACTACAGAGAGGAGTGGGACTCGTGGCCACCGACCCCGAGCATCCCGTGGTCCACGGTGAACTCGCAGAGTTACGCCGCCGCCTTGACGTGGCGCATGCCCGCGTCGAGGGAGGGATCACCCTGCTCAGTCACCGTACCGAGCAGACCGCCAAGGAGGTCGACGACCTGAGCACACGGATCGTCGCCCTGGAGCACACCCGATGGCCGCTGCCCGCGGTTGCGGCGCTCACGGCCCTGGGCGCGCTCGTCGTGGCGGTCTGGCAGGCCGTGGGCCGCTGAACTCGCCGGACGCCGTTGGGGGGGATCAGGGCAAGGCGTCCTGCCCGAGCCTCGAGTGATGCAGGAGAAGCAGCGCGGCTGCCATGTTGGCGGCCGGGACCTCGCCCCGGGCGACCATGTCGGGGACGAGCTTGAGCGGGACCCATTCCCTGCGGTCCGACTCGAAGTCGTCCACGGGGTGTCCGACATACGTGCCCTCGTCGGCCCAGAAGATGTGGTGCCGAGCGTCGGTGAGTCCGTTGGAGGGCTCGACGCTCATCAGATGGTGCAGGGGTCCCGGCCGCCACCCGGTCTCCTCCTCGAGTTCGCGGGCGGCCGCGTCGGCGATGTCCTCACCGTCTTCGACGACACCCGCGGCGAGTTCCCACCCCCAGCTGTCGGTGATGAAGCGGTGCCGCCACAGGAGCAGCACCTCGTTGGCCTCATTCACCACGGTGGCCACGGCGACGGGCCGCAGCCGTATCAAAAAGTGATCGAGGTGCCGACCGTCCGGCAGCTCTACATCTGCGAGATTGACGCTGAACCAGCGGTTTGCGTACACAGTTTGTTCGTTCTGTTTCGTCCACTGCACGGTTCTGCCACCTTCCGCCGAGTAGATGGCAATATCGCAGCAGGAGCGTCCTCACAGCACACTCATGGCGGCCGCTCGCAGCGCAGCGGTGGGCGCGGTGTTCCGCACCGCGGTGGTATTGAAGTCGCCCGCAGTGGACGGGATGGGGTGCCTACGGGTACCCCCGAAGGCTCTTCTCAGAGCGGTACGCGCAGTGCCCCGTCGATGAGTTCGGCGGCCTCGGCCGTACCCGCACACCCACTGGCCACCAGATGTTCGCGTACCGCCCGCAGTCTGTCGCGCAGTCGCTGGGACTCCATCCCCCGCGCCCGCTCGGCCATTTCGACCGCCGTGACCGCCGCCTTGTCCGCGTTCCCCTGGCGCAGTTCGATCTGGCTGAGCATGCCGAGCCGGTGCACCCTGCCCCGGTCGTGCGCCGGATTGTCCACGGCGGCCTCGGCGTGCTCACGCGCGGCGGTCAGGTCGCCGAGGCTCAACAGCGCCTCCGCCACTTGCACATTGACCAGTCCGGGCTGGACATAGCCGGTCTCGTCCGGCTCGTGACCGCGCCTGATGCGCTCGGCGGCCTGCTCGGCACTCCGGATGCAGGACAGCGCGCTGCTGCCGTCGCCGAGGTGTGCGTACGCCTTGGCCTGCATCGCGTAGAGGTCCGACGCGAGTGCCGGAGTGATCTGCCGCCCCGCGGCGCGCAGCGCGGCCTCGGCGAAGGCGACGGCCTGCCGGTACTCGCGCATGAACAACGACTGGTTGACCAGCAGGGCGATGACGTACGCGCCAAGCCCCCGGTCCCCGCTGGCCTTCGCCAGCCGCAGGGCCTGGTGGAAGTAGCGCTGGGCGAGACCGTGCGCATCGGAGTCGTAGGCGCAGATGCCCGCGACCGCCACCAACCCGCCCGTGGCGCGGTGGAGTTGACGGCCGGTGGCGTCGGTGTAGCTGCCACGCAGCAGCGGCGCGGTCTCGGAGTTGAGGAACCCGACGATGCGCGTGCGGGTCGCGACCCCGCCGGCCTTGCGGTACATCTGCTCGTAGTGGGCGCGGGCGGCGCGCAGCATGTCGATGTCGGCCATGCTCACCCGGTGCCGCCCACCACGCGAGACATCCACGTCCTCGGGCGGGTTCTCCCACTCCCACACGGGCATCACGGCGGGCGTCCCGGTGACGGCCGGGGCGCCGAGGATGTGCGGGCGCTGCTGTTCGTCGGAGCGCCACAGGGCCGTGGCGCGCTCCACGAAACCGGAGAGCGTCGTGCCGTGCGGGGCGGCCGGTTCGCCGGGTAAACCGAGGCCGATGTCGTCGAGCGTGACGGGTCGCTGCAAACGGGCGGCGAGCACCTCGCAGATCAGGTCGGGCACCTGGCCGCGTGGCCGCTGGCCCTTCAACCATCGGGCCACGGCGGTGTGTTCGTAGCGAAGGGCGAGGCCACGGCCGCGCCCCGCCTGGTTCACATGGGCCGCGAGTCCCGCATGCGAGATCCCGGCTTCGTCGAGGATCGCATCGAGCAGAGTGTTGGGCTGCATGAGGGCCCTCCGGGTGGCTCGGTGCGGACAGACTAGTGCTTTCCGGCTCACACGGGGTGTGAACAGAGTGCTCGAATCCGGGCAGTACACGCGCTGTTGCGGAGAGTTTCCGGCCGGTTGACTGAAATGCCTCGCAAGAGGCCGGCCGGGCCGTCGGCTCCCCCTCGTACAGTGCGGCGGCCCGTCTCCGCGCCGTCCGCCCAGCTGCCTGCCCGACACTCCGTGGCGGGGCGGACGGCTCCGCCGGTTGCTCCGCCGGTTGAGCAGGGTCACTACAGGTGGGTCGTTGGCTGCGGGTCCGTTGTGGCTTGTCGCGCAGTTCCCCGCGCCCCTACGGGCGCGCGCCTGTGCTGGCGGTGTCGGTCGTTGTGGAGCACCAGTACGGCCGCGTCGTCGGTGGGGCGGCCGCCGCAGTGTTGCTGCAGGCCGGCCAGCACGGAGTGGAGCACGGACTGCGGCGAGACCGGCTGGACACAGACGGCATCGGTGAGTGCGGCGGGCAGCGGAAAGAACACCCCACCGCTGTCCCGCGCGTCCTCGATGCCATCGGTGTACAGGAACAGCGCCTCGCCGTACAGGAGATGCCCGCAGCTGACGACGGGCAGCTCGGCGGGGAGAGGGAAGGGCCCGAGGGGCGGCAGCACCTCGCCGGCGGCCAAGTGCTCCACATACCCTCGCAGTCCGGCGGGTCCGACATCGCTGCGCAGCGCATACGGCCATGGGTGACCGCAGTTGACGGCCCACACCTCGCCGTCGGGACGAATCTCCAGCAGCAGCACGGTGACGAACTCCTCGGCGACCGGGCTGTCGGGCTCAAGTCCGGACGAGGGGTGCTCGGCCCGAGCCCGCTCCCGCAGGTGCCGGGACATGGCCCGCTCCAGCCTCCGCAGTACGCAGGACAGTTCGGCCTCGTCGTGCACCGCCTCACGGAAGCTGCCGAGGACCGCGGCGACGGTCCCGAGGGCGGCGAGACCGTGTCCGCGCACGTCGCCCATGACGACCCGCACGCCGTGCTCGGTGCCGATCACCTCGTACAGATCACCGCCGACGGTGGCTCCGTGGTCCGCGCAGAGCTGCGCCGCGGCGACGTTCAGTCCGTCGATGCGCGGCGGCAGCGGCCTCAGCAGTACGCCCTGTGCGGCGCCCGCGACCTTGCGCATCTGCCGCAGCTCCCGCAGCAACCCCTGCCTGACATGCAGAATCAGGCCGGCGCCGACCACGAAGAACACGGCACTCGTGACGATCCGGGCGCTGAGCTCGTGATGATGGGCGAGTGGACAGGTCAGTTTGTAGGTGATCGCCACAGCGCCCCACATGCAGGGCAGCCCCATGGCGAGCACCCGGCCCGCACGCTGCTGTTCCGGGCCGAGTCCGCGGGTCTCGGGCCGGCCGGGCGTGCGTACTCTGGTGCGTCCGAGCGAGCGGGCGATGGTCTGTCGCCGGCTCGTACGGTGTTCCATCTGAGGCCCGGCCCGGCGCGGGGCCCCAGCCTTCGTACGGATCATTCCGATGGCCTCCCCCTGAAGCCCTGTTGAGCGCGCAGGCACCGGCCTGTGCGGCCGGGTCGATTCTGTCGAGCGCATGCCCCGATCAGGCCAGATCGCTCCCAAATGTCACTCAAATGAGTGAGATGGGTTTCCTGTGTGCTCAAGGGGCGAGGGGCGTGCCCGGCAGTGCGGACACGCCCCTCGATTCAGGCGATGGTGGCCTTCACACCCAACAGCTCAAGGCGCTCTCACGCTCCGCGCAGCACCGCCCCCGTGCGCTCGGCCGCCAGGGCGACGGCCGTGTCGCGGGCCGCGGAGGCCTCGTCGACGGTCAGGGTGCGGTCGTCGGCGCGGAAGCGCAGCGCGTACGCCAGGGACTTCTTTCCCTCGCCGATCTGCTCGCCGGTGAAGACGTCGAACAGCCGGATGGACTCGAGGAGTTCACCCGCGCCCTCGCGCAGCGCGGCCTCGACGCCGGCGGCGGGGACCGACTGGTCGACGACGAGCGCGACATCCTGCGTGGCGACCGGGAACGAGGAGATGTGCGGGCCCTTGGGCACACCCGCGCTCGCCCGCTCCAGCGCGTCCAGGTCGAGCTCCATCGCTGAGGAGCGCGCGGGCAGGTGCAGGGCCTTCAGGACGCCGGGGTGCAGCTCACCGGCGTACCCGATGACCTGCTCGGCGCCGTCGATCACCACGGCGAGCTCGGCGCACCGGCCGGGGTGCCACGGCCCGTACTGGCCCTGGCGGACGAGGAGTTCGGCCCCGGCCTCGCGGGCGAGGGTGCGCGCGGCCTCGATGGCGTCGGCCCAGTCGGCCGGGCGGCCCTTGCCCCACCAGCCGGCCTGCTCGCGCGCGCCCGCGAGGACGACGGCGGCGTGCAGCGGTTGGACGGGGAGCGCGGCGGTGAGCGACGCGATCTCCTCGTCGGTGGGCCGGCGGTCGACGGGCAGGCGCCCGGCGACGCGCAGCTCGTCCTGCGGCTGGAAGACCAGGCCGGTCTCGAAGAGCGCCAGGTCGTGCGAGCCCCTGCCGTCGTTGCGGCGCAGTGCGGCGAGCAGGCCCGGCAGCAGCGTCGTACGGAGCGCGGGCTCCTCGTCGGAGAGCGGGTTGACCAGCTTGACGACGCGGCGCTTCGGGTCGTCGGCGGCCAGGCCCAGCTGGTCGAAGACGTCCTCGCCGATGAACGGGTAGTTCAGCGCCTCGACGTACCCGGCGCCGGCCAGCGCGCGGCCGATCCGGCGGTGCAGCCGCTGCCGGTCGGTCAGGCCGAGGCCCGCGGGGGGCTTCGGCAGGGTCGAGGGCAGGTTCTCGTAGCCCTCGAGCCGGATGACCTCTTCGGCCAGGTCGTTCGGGTCGGTCAGGTCCGGCCGCCAGGACGGCACGGTGACGATCAGCTCGTCCTGACCGTAGACGTCGCAGCCGATCTCCTGGAGGCGGCGTACGACGGTCTCGCGGCCGTAGTCGACACCGGCGACCTTGTCCGGGTGGTTCGCCGGGATGGTGATGGTGTGCGGCGCGGGGGGCGCGATGACCTCGGTGACCCCGGCCTCGGCGGTGCCGCCCGCGAGGAGCACGAGCAGGTCGACGGTCCGCTGGGCCGCGGCGGACGCGGCGAGCGGGTCGACGCCGCGCTCGAAGCGCTTGGACGCCTCGGAGGCCAGCCGGTGACGGCGTGCCGTGCGCGCGACGGAGATCGGGTCGAAGTGCGCGGCCTCGATGACGACCTCGGTGCTGGCTCCCGCCGCGTGCCCGTGATCGGCGATCTCCGTGTTGGCGCCGCCCATCACACCCGCGAGGCCGATGGCCCCGCGGTCGTCCGTGATCAGCAGGTCCTCGGGGTCCAGCGTGCGCACGACGCCGTCCAGCGTGGTGAGCTTCTCGCCCGGCTCGGCCCGGCGCACGCCGATCGCGCCCTGGATACGAGAGCGGTCGTATGCGTGCAGGGGCTGGCCCAGCTCCAGCATCACGTAGTTGGTGACGTCGACGGCGAGCGAGATCGGGCGCATCCCGGCCTTCTGCAGCCGGCGCCGCAGCCAGATCGGGGAGCGCGCCTCGGGGGCGAGCCCGGTGACGGTGCGCGCGGTGAACCGGTCGCAGCCGGCGGGCTCGGAGACCTTCACCGGGTAGCCGAACGCGTTCGGAGCCGGTACGTCGAGGAGAGCCGGGTCGCGCAACGGCAGCCCGTAGGCGATGGCGGCCTCACGGGCGACGCCGCGCAGCGACAGGCAGTAGCCGCGGTCAGGCGTGACCGCGATGTCAAGGACCTCGTCGACGAGCTCGAGCAGCTCGACGGCGTCGGTGCCGACCTCGTGCTCCGGCGGCAGGACGATGATGCCCTTGGTGCCGTCGTCGCCCATCCCCAGCTCGTCGCTGGAGCAGATCATGCCGTGCGAGTTCCGGCCGTACGTCTTGCGCGCGGAGATCGCGAACCCGCCGGGCAGCACGGCACCCGGGAGGACCACGACGACCTTGTCGCCGACGGCGAAGTTGCGGGCGCCGCAGACGATCTCCTGGGGCTCGCCCGTGCCGTTGGCCTGGCCGACGTCGACGGTGCAGAAGCGGATGGGCTTCTTGAAGCCGTCCAGCTCCTCGATGGTCAGCACCTGGCCGACGACGAGCGGCCCCTTGAGGTCGGCACCGAGGTGCTCGACGGTCTCGACCTCGAGGCCGGCCGAAATGAGCTTGGCCTGGACGTCGCGCCCGGTCTCCGTCGCCGGCAGGTCGACGTACTCCCGCAGCCAAGAAAGCGGGACCCGCATCAGATCTCCATCCCGAACGGCCGGGTGAACCGGACGTCACCCTCGACCATGTCTCGCATGTCTTCGACGTTGTGGCGGAACATCAGCATCCGCTCGATGCCGAACCCGAAGGCGAATCCGCTGTACTTCTCGGGGTCGACACCGCAGGCGGTCAGCACCCGCGGGTTGACCATGCCGCAGCCACCGAGCTCGATCCAGCCCTCGCTGGAGCAGGTGCGGCAGGGGCGGTCGGGGTTGCCGACGGACTCGCCCTTGCAGACGTAGCAGAGCATGTCCATCTCGGCGGACGGCTCGGTGAACGGGAAGTAGTTCGGGCGCAGCCGCGTCTTCATGTCCGCACCGAACAACGACTGGACCATGTGGTCCAGGGTGCCCTTGAGGTCCGCCATGGTCAGGCCCTCGTCCACGGCCAGCAGCTCGATCTGGTGGAAGACCGGGGTGTGTGTGGCGTCCAGCTCGTCCGTGCGGAACACGCGGCCGGGACAGACGACGTAGACGGGCGGCTCACGGTCGAGCATGGTGCGGGCCTGCACGGGCGAGGTGTGCGTCCGCAGCACCACACCGGACTCGCCATCGCTGTCAGCGCCCTTCGGGCCCTGCACGAAGAACGTGTCCTGCATCTGCCGGGCAGGGTGGTCCGGGCCGAAGTTCAGGGCGTCGAAGTTGAACCACTCGGCCTCGACCTCGGGGCCTTCGGCGACCTCGTACCCCATGGACACGAAGACGTCCGCGACCCGCTCCATCATGGTCGTCAGCGGGTGCCGGGCGCCGGCCGGAACGCGGTCGTAGGGCAGCGTGACGTCCACTGCCTCCTCGACCAGCACACGGGCGTCGCGCTCGGCCTCCAGCTCCGCCTGACGGGCGCCGAGTGCCTTGTTCACGGCGCCGCGGGCCTGGCCCACGCGCTTGCCGGCGTCGGCCTTGGCGTGCGGGGGCAGGGCGCCGATCTCGCGGTTGGCGAGGGCCAGCGGCGAGGTACCCCCGGTGTGAGCGACCTTGGCCTCCTGGAGCGCGTCGAGCGAGTCCGCGGCGGCGAAGGCGGCGAGCGCCTCGTCCCGCATGCGCTCGATCTCTTCCGGTTTCAGTGCCTCGACCTCAACAGGGTCGTACGACTTGTTCGGTGCCGACATCTCTTCCCGTGCTTCCGGTTGGCTGGCTGAAGGTCCCGTCACGACTCGGGGGACGCGTCGTCCCTGGAACGGGGACGCAAAGGTGCCAAAGGCCGAGTCTAACGGGGGTGAGGGCTTCTCCCGGACGCCCGGTCCGGGTGAAGCCCGCAGGGGTGTGATCGCGCCCGTGGGGCCTCGTCGGCGTTACTGCAGATACGCCGGGGTGCCCACGGGCAACGTAAATCGGAACTGCGCGCCGCCGCCGGGGGCGCGGCCGACCGTGATGGTGCCGCCGTGGGCTTCGACGATGCCCTTGACGATGTACAGCCCGAGGCCGGTGCCACCGCGCTTGCTGCCCCGCCAGAAGCGGGTGAAGACGCGGTTCATGGACTCCTCCGGGATGCCGGTGCCCTCGTCGCTCACCGTGACCGACGTACCGGCGCATTCCCGTTCGCGGGGCGACGGCGCGGGCTCTACGTCGATGGTGACGGTTCCCTCGCCGTGGCGCACCGCATTTTCGAGGAGGTTGCTGAGCACCTGGTCGACCTTGTCGGGGTCGGCCCACAGGTCGGGCAGCGGCTGGCCGATGCGCAGCAGGAAGCGGTCGGCGGACTGGCCGGAGGCGACGTACGCCTGGATGTGGCGGCCGACGGCGGCGCCTATGTCGACGGGCTGGCGGCGCACTTCGAGGCGCCCGGAGTCGATGCGGGAGATGTCGAGGAGCTCGGCGATGAGACGCGTGACGCGGTTGGCGTCGGCGTCGACGGTCTCCAGCATCAGTTTCTTCTGGTCGTCGGTGAACCGTTCCCACTTGGCGAGCAGGGTCGCCGTGAAGCCCTTCACGGAGGTGAGCGGCGAGCGCAGCTCGTGGGCGACGGTGGCGATCAGCTCGGCGTGACTGCGCTCGGTGCGGCGGCGGGCCTCGGTGTCGCGCAGCGAGACGACGACGCGGTGGACGGGGCCGGTGGGCGCTGTGCGCACGTAGCGCGCGGAGACCAGTACCTCGCGCCCGCCCGGGAGCAGCAGATTGCGCTCGGGCTGCCCGACGCGGATCGCGAGACCGCCGTACGGATCGGTCAGCTGCCACCAGCGGCGGCCTTCCAGATCCTCTAAGGGGAGGGCCCAGTCGAGATGGCGGCCGAGCGCCTCGGCGGCGGGCACGGCGGTGATGCGGGCGGCCGCGGCGTTGAAGCAGATCACCCGGCCGCGCTCGTCGGCGATCACGAGTCCGTCGGGCAGTTCGTCGGGGTCGATACCGAGATCGGCGAGATCACCGCGCCGGGACGGGGCCGCGCTCCGCACGTCCCGCGCCCGCAGTGCCTTTTTCGCACCGCTCGTTCCGACACCCATCCCCGTACCCCACCTCTCAGACCGGCGCAGGGCCCCCGAGCCCGTCACCCTACTAGCTGGGAGTGACCGTACGGACCCCCTCAGGGACGTGCGCCGCGGGGTCGCTGCGCACGGGCAGACGCGTAGAGACATACGGCGGCCGCCGTCGCGAGGTTCAGGCTCTCGGCCTTTCCGTGAATGGGTACGCGCACGACGGCGTCCGCCAGCGCACGCGTCTCCTCGGGGAGTCCCCAGGCCTCGTTGCCGAACACCCAGGCCGTGGGGCCGCCCATGGTTCCCTGGTCCAGCTCGTCGTCGAGGTCGTCCTCACCCGCCCCGTCGGCGGCGAGAATCCGTACGCCCACGCCCTTGAGCCCCTCGACAGCGTGCTCCACGGGGACGCCGACGGCGACGGGCAGATGGAACAGCGAACCGACCGACGCCCGCACCGCCTTGGGGTTGTAGAGGTCCACGGAGGCGTCGGTGAGGACGACGGCATCCGCCCCGGCCGCGTCCGCGCAGCGCAGCACCGTCCCGGCGTTGCCCGGATCCCGCACATGCGCCAGTACGGCGACCAGTCTGGGCCCGGTCTTGAGGATCTCCTCGAACGGCGTGTCCAGGAACCGGCAGATCCCGACGAGGCCCTGCGGGGTGACGGTCGTGGAGATGTCGGCGATCACCTCGTCCGCGGCGAGGTGCACGCGGGCGCCGACGGCCCGCGCGTCGGCCACGATGTCCGCGTACCGCTCCGCGGCGTCGAGGGTCGTGAACAGCTCGACGAGCGTGGCCGTCCCCGCGCCGCCCCGGTGCGCGGCAGCCTCCCGCACGGCCTGCGGCCCCTCGGCCAGGAACAGCTGTTCCTTCCCCCGGAAGTTCCGCTTGGCCAGCCGCCGCGCGGCGGAGACGCGCGGCGAGCGGGGGGAGATCAGCTCGGGAACGGCGGGCATGCGGTTACGTCACCTTCAGGTTCATCGGGTCGTGTTACGGGGGCTGCCGCTGCTGAAAACGCATATGGACCCGCTAGCCAAGAGGCAAGCGGGTCCACATCCAGATCCGGCTGAGGCCAGCGGCGGCGTCACGCAGCCTTCGGCGCGTTGACGTCCGACGGCAGGGCCTTCTGGGCAACCTCGACGAGCGCGGCGAACGCGTTCGCGTCGTTGACGGCCAGCTCCGCGAGGATCTTGCGGTCGACCTCGACGTTCGCGGCCTTCAGGCCCTGGATGAAGCGGTTGTAGGTGATGCCGTTGGCGCGGGCAGCGGCGTTGATGCGCTGGATCCACAGCTGACGGAAGTCGCCCTTGCGCTTCTTGCGGTCGTTGTAGTTGTAGACCAGCGAGTGGGTGACCTGCTCCTTGGCCTTGCGGTACAGACGCGAACGCTGACCGCGGTAGCCGGAGGCCTGCTCGAGGATCGCCCGGCGCTTCTTGTGGGCGTTGACTGCCCGCTTGACGCGTGCCACTTGTTTAACTCCTTGTAGCGGGGCCGTGGGGGGAACTCACACGACCCGAAACGATTGGGTCCCGGTCAGAGGTCGGGCGCCGCGGCGCCCGACGTCACTTGCCGAGAAGCTTCTTGATCTTCTTGGCGTCGCCCGGGGCCATCTCGGCGTTGCCGGTGAGGCGACGCGTCAGACGGGACGACTTGTGCTCGAGGTAGTGGCGCTTGCCGGCGCGCTCACGGAGCACCTTGCCGGAGCCGGTGACCTTGAAGCGCTTGCTGGAACCGCTGTGCGACTTGTTCTTCGGCATAGCGCCGTTCTCTCCTCGTCAGTGGCGTTCCGGTGCCCGGTCGTGAAACCGGGCACGGTGGAACGTCAGGTTGTGTCGGTTGGCATCCCCGGACTTGCGTCCAGGGACCTGGACCCCCGGACCTGCGTCCCGGGATCAGGCCTCGGCGGGAGCCTCGGCCGGAGCCTCTTCTTCTTCGGCGGCGTTCTGCGAACGGCCCGGGTTGGCCTTCGCGGATGCCTTGCGGGCCGCCTGGGCTTCACGGGCCTCGGCCATCGCCTCGGTCTTCTTCTTGTGCGGACCGAGAACCATGATCATGTTTCGGCCGTCCTGCTTCGGGTTCGACTCCACGAAGCCGAGTTCCTGGACGTCCTCCGCGAGACGCTGCAGCAGCCGGTAGCCCAGCTCGGGCCGGGACTGCTCACGGCCACGGAACATGATCGTGATCTTGACCTTGTCGCCCTGCTTGAGGAACCGGACGACGTGACCCTTTTTGGTGTCATAGTCGTGCGGGTCGATCTTCGGCCGGAGCTTCATCTCCTTGATGACCGTGTGCGCCTGGTTCTTTCGCGCCTCACGGGCCTTCATGGCCGACTCGTACTTGAACTTCCCGTAGTCCATGAGCTTGCAGACCGGCGGACGCGCGTTCGCGGCCACCTCGACCAGGTCGAGGTCGTACTCCTGCGCAAGCTCCAGGGCCTTGGCAAGCGGGACAATCCCGACCTGCTCGCCGCTGGGACCGACAAGTCGCACCTCGGGAACGCGAATCCGGTCGTTGATGCGGGGCTCGGCGCTGATGGATCCTCCTCGGTTAGCACCACACGGCTGCCTGGCAGACAGCTCGCGTACGTCTGTTTCACTGGGACCAACCACCGCGGCGCATGAAAAATGCCCCGGACGGGACACAGGCGGGGCTCCGAGGACTACCGGAGCACCGCCGCGGTGAACCGCGGGGCGCTTGTCCAGCGACTCCATCGTCCGTACGGAACGATGGTGGCCGCCTTGACCGGGTGACCCGCCGTCCCGGAGGACGGTCAGGTGGGAGATCGGAGCCTCCACTTGCGGGCCGGGCACAGTCGTGTCCGGCCGGTCGTTACACAAGGTTAGCAGCAAGTGGGTGGTACCGCGAACTCACGGAACGGCGACGGACGTGGCCCGCCGCTCCGACTCCCCTGGTCGGGGCCGACGGGCCGGGGCCTATCGTGTGGGGCATGAGTGACACCCCTCCTGAGACCCCCGACTTCGACTCCATGACCCGCGACATCGCGGACGTACCCGCGGTCGAGGTGATCGTGACGGTCGCGGTCAACCTGATGAGCGCCGCCGCCGTGAAGCTCGGTCTGACCGAGGAGGGCGAGAAGCACAAGGACCTGGACGAGGCACGCAAGCTGGTGCACGCGCTGGCCGGCCTGCTGGACGCGAGCGCGACCGAGATCAGTTCCTTCCACGCGGCGCCGCTGCGCGACGGCCTGAAGTCGCTGCAGCTGGCGTTCCGTGAGGCGTCGATCGTCCCCGACGAGCCGGGCCAGGGGCCGGGCGAGAAGTACACCGGTCCGGTCTTCGGCTGAGGCCGGCCCGGCAGCGGGCGTACGACGACCTCGGACGTACACAGGTTCAGGGACGTACATAAAGGGGCTCGCCCGGTGGTGTCGCCCCGGTCGGCAGGAGTGCCAGATCGAGGCCGTGCACCAGGCGGGCCCTCAGTGTGTCGTCGGCGGCCAGGCGCCCGGCGACGGCACGGGCGGTCTCGGCGGGAGTGGCGGACGGGTCCAGTACGAGGGCGAGGGTGCCGTCGGCCTGGCCGGGGCCGAGGTGGGCGCGGAGCACGGCGGGCTCGGCGGCGACCGCGGCGCGCACGGCTTCGGTCACGGCGGGGTCGGCGAGCGGGTCCGCGGTCGTACGGCCCTCGGCGAGGGCGAGCAGGGCGGCCCCGGTGAGTTCGTACGGCACGGGGCCCGCGAGGTCGAGCACGATCGTGTCGGCCTTCTCGTGGGCGGCGGCCTGCAGGGCCTGATGCAGCGGTACGGCGACGGGGCGGGCCGCCGGGTCCCAGCGGGCGAGCGACTCGGTGGACGTGAAGGCGGGCAGGGCGGTCCGGGTCCCGGCCTTGAGCGTGGGAACGGCCATGTCACTCGTCTTCTCGCGCCGCAGTCCGTTCTCGTCCTCCTCGACCTCACCGAGGACGGCCACGACGGGTACGAGGAGCCGGGCGCCCTTGAGCGCCTCCAGGACCGGAGTGTGCGCGGTCCGGTCCTCGGCCCAGGCCGTGAGCGCGGCGCTCAGCCGCCGGTCGGCGGAGCCGTCGTCGTCGGAGAAGGGGGAGTCGGGAATGTTCTTGTTCGCCACGGTCATCGACTCTATGCGGGGCTCGCCGGTGATCTCCCCGCGCCCCCGGAAACGCGTTGTTCACGCGGCTCGGCGGATTCTCAGCGATCCCTTACATGCTTCTGACGTCCGCCTAACGGTGCGCACAGCGGCGGGGCCGAGCATCGCGGGATGGATCCGAAGAGAGCTCGTCGGCCCCGCGTCTGCCCGTCCCGGCGCAGGCCTCTCCTCCATGCCGCGGTGGTGTCCGTCGTGCTCGTCAGCGCCGCGGGCGGCGGGACCGCGAACGTGAGGGCGCGGGCACACGACACCACCGGTCTCGTATCGTCCTCGGAAGCGTCCGGCGCGGGGATGGGCCTGGGCGCGAGTGCGCAGGCATCGGACGCGTCTCGGAGACCGGAGGCGGCAGTGGAATCAGCGGCGGTGGTCCCCACCCCCACAGTGGACCGGGACGCGCTGCTCGCCGGGGCGATGGACTCCGTGACGGTCGAGGACCGCTCGAAGGTGTCGGTGGCCGTGCTGGATCTGGACTCCGGTGAGGGCGCGGCGTACGGGGACGGAACGTTCGACACGGCGAGCATCGTCAAGGTCGACATCCTGGCGGCGCTGCTGCTCCGGGCTCAGGACGCCGACCGGGAGTTGACGGCGCGGGAGAAGGCGTACGCCACGGTGATGATCAAGAACAGCGACAACGCCTCGGCGACGGCGCTGTGGAACGAGATCGGACGGGCGGAGGGGCTGGCGGCGGCGAACGAGCGGTTGGGGCTCGGCGAGACCGAGGGCGGGAACGGTCCGCTGTGGGGGCTCACGCAGACCACGGCTGCCGATCAACTCACCCTGCTCGGCCAGGTGTTCGGGGACGACTCGGAGCTGAGCGAGGCCTCACGGGCGTACCTGAGGGGGCTCATGGGGGACATAGCCGTGGGCCAGCAGTGGGGCGTCTCGGCCGCCGGGTCCGAATGCGCCCTGAAGAACGGCTGGTTGCCGCGCAGCACGACCGGGCTCTGGGTCATCAACAGCATCGGCCGGGTGACGGCCGACGGCCATGCGTACCTCGTCGCGGCGCTCTCGAACGGCAACTCCACGATGGCGAAGGGGGTTTCGCTGGTGGAGTCGGCGGCGAAGGCGGCGGTGTCGTCCTTGCGGAACGCCGAGGTCTAGAAGTCGGCGTCGTGGTCTTGCTCGGGCCGGTGCGGGATGCGGCGGCCGCGCCACAGTACGACCGCCATGACCAGGAGTACGCCGCCGAGTCCGCCCGCGACGGGGCCCGCCCAGGCGGTCGCGCTCTCGTCGCCGTCCGCGGCTTCCGGGCCCGCGCCGAAGTACTTGTCGCCGTACGCGGCCGAACGCAGCCCCTCCGGCTTGAGCTTGCCGCCCGCCTTGATGGCGGCCTCGGGGTCGACGAAGCCGAAGCCGCGGGAGTCGTCGCGGCCGCCGCTGGGAGCGTCGCGGGCCGTGTCCTCCAGGAGCTGTTTGATCTGGGCGGGGCTCAGATTCGGGTGGGCCGCCTTGACGAGGGCGACGGCGCCGGAGACGAACGCCGAGGCGGCGCTGGTGCCCCAGCCCTCGTAGTACCTGCGGTCCGGGTCGGCGATGACGACGTCGACGCCGGGTGCGCTGACGGTGGCGTACCAGCGGCGGGTGGAGAACGAGGCGCGGGTGCCGTAGCGGTCGACGGCGGTGGCGGCGATGACGCCCGGGTAGGCCGCCGGGTACGAGGCGTGGTCGCCCTTCTCGCCGCCGTTGCCGGCCGAGGCGACGACGACGGCGCCCTTCCTCAGGGCGTACTGGACGGCGGCGTCCTCGGCGGCTTCCGGGTGGGCGGACTTGGAGTCGTCGCCGAGGGAGAGGTTGATGACGTTCGCGCCGTTGTCGGCGGCCCAGCGGATGCCCTCCGCGAGGGCGTTGCCGCGGGTGTTGCGGGCCTTGCCGCGGGCCGAGTCGCCATCCTCCAGGATCACGCGGACGGGGAGGATCTTCGCCTGGGGGGCGATGCCCATCACGCCGTCGGCGTTGCCGGCGCCGTGTCCGTGACCCGCGATGATGCCCGCCATCGCGGTGCCGTGGCGGGCCCAGGCGCGGTCGCCCCGGCGGGCGCCGAAGCCGACCAGGTCCTTGCCGGTGAGGACGTTGCCCTCGAGGTCCGGGTGCTGGGCGTCGACGCCCGTGTCGAGGACGGCGACGGTGATGCCCTCGCCCTTCGTCGTCCGCCAGGCTTCCTGGGTGTGCATCGCGTCCAGGGCCCACTGCTGGGCACGTATGCCGTCGGCGTGGGCGGCGGTCGACGGGACGAGGACGAGGCAGACGGCGAGGAGGACGCCGAGAGGTCCGGTCCTGCGAGGGCCGAGGAGTCCGGTTCCGCGGGCACCGAAGAGTCCCGCTCTGCGGGGGGTGGGCACGCCGGCCGTGCGGGTCATGACGGCTTCTCCGTGGCCGAGCCGACGTTCTTGCGGAGGCCGCGCTCGATGCGGTCGGCGAGGCCCTGTGCGTCGTGGCCGAGGCCCGCCTGGGCGGGTGGCGTGGTGGCGCCGGTCTCCATGGCGTCCTCGGCGGGCTGCGGCTCGGTGACGCTGCGGCCGTCGGCGAAGCCGGAGACCGCGTAGACGACCACCGGGGCATCGGTCAGGACCGACAGCGTCCACGACGCGCGCTGGTCGTCGCCGAAGCCGGCGGCGACGGTGCCCTTCGCGGCGTACGGGCGGGGCAGCAGGTCGCGCCGGCGGTCGAGCCCCTCGTCCTTGAACCGGCTGTTCAGGACCCCCATGGCCGCGGAGTCCGCCTTCGTGAAGAGGAGGCCGACGGTGATGACATGGCTGCGGGTCTCGTCCGTGTAGGTCGCGCGCAGCAGGCGCAGACATCCGGCAGGGGCGAGGACCTTGCGCAGGAGCGGGTCGAACGCTTTCGCGCAGCCGCTGTCCGGGGCGACGGCGATGCGGGTCCAAGCACGGTCGGCGCCGCCCGGCCCGGCGCCCTCGCCCTCGACGGTGGTCGGGAAGATCTGGTCCACGGGCACGCTGTGCCAGAGGTCGGCGGCCGCCGTGAACGAGTCCCGCGCCCCGGCGGCGCCCGCGCTGTCCCCGGTCAGCCAACTCCCGGTCGCCGCGCCGCCGATGAGTCCGAGACCCAGCACGACACAGGCCGCGGCCGCCGCGGCCCGGGGGCCGACCGGCCGGACTCGGTCGCCCAAGGGGCCCAGGCGTGCGGTGTCGTCGTCGTGGGTGTCCGGGGACGCGAGCGAGACGAAGGGGCGGTCGGCGTGCGCGGCCGACGTCGAGTCCCATGCTTCGGCGAGTCGCAGGGAGGCACCCGCCGAGGGTGTGGCGCCGCCTCGGGCGGAGGCGGCCGGGCCGGACACGGGTCCGGCGGACAGAGGCGTGCTGGGCCGAGTCGTGGTGGGCGGAGGCGTGGTGGACAGCGGCATGGTGGGCGGAGGCGTGGTGGGCGGCGTGGGCGGCTCGGCGGGGATGGGGCGGAGCCGGGCCGTGGTCTCCGTGACGGCTTCCTCAGGCATGCCGGTACGCCGGGGCGACACGGCGGGCCTCGTGACCGGTGGTGCCGGGGTACTCGGTCGTGGTGGCGCGAAGGGGCGCTCGGGGATGCGAGGGGCTGCCGAGGCCGACCGTTCCTGGGAGTTGCCCGTGGTCGCCCTGGGCGCGGTGGCGGGGCGCGGCGGGATGATGGCGCCTTCGGCGTCCTTCGCGGCCGGGCGTGAGGAGGCGCCCGTGGTGTCCACGCGAGGCAGGGAGCCGGTCGCCGGAGGCGGTGCGTCCGGGAAGCGGGCC
The DNA here is from genome assembly GCF_005768555.2 of Streptomyces sporangiiformans. GTDB lineage: Bacteria > Actinomycetota > Actinomycetes > Streptomycetales > Streptomycetaceae > Streptomyces > Streptomyces sporangiiformans. Next base: position 2,708 of record NZ_VCHX02000331.1, on the reverse strand, counting down.
GAGGGTGCCGGGGGCGGCGGCATCACCGGGGGCCGCTGCTGCCCTGTGGCGGGCCGGAGATTCGGGAAGCGGGCCGATGCGGCGGAGGGGTTTTCGCGGACGCCGTCGCCCGCGAAGGGCCGGATGCCGTCCTCGTCGAACGCCAGGGCGTCGCCCGCGTCGATGGGCTGGATGTCCTCCCCGGCGAAGGCAGCTGTGCCGTCCTGGTCCGAGGCACCCATGCGGTCCTCGTCGGCGGCACGTGGCCGGGGCGGTCCGCCCGCGGCGCCGGATCCGGGCCGCGCACCCGCGATGCCGGGCCTGCGCGACGAGTTCTCGGCATCACGCCTCGGCAAGGCGCCCGCAGTGTCGGTCCTTCGCGTCGTGCCTGAGGAGGACTGGACGCCCTCCGCCGAAGGGGACTCGTCCGGCGAGTTCGAAGCCCCACCGCCGGGCGGAGTCGACGGGCGTGGAGGGATGGGAGCGCGCCGCGCTTCCGTGCTCATGCACCCCCCGTTTCCTCGAACGCGGGCACCAGCCCGCCAAGGGAACTCCTCCGGTCCGTTCCCCGTCTGCGTGCGCGTCACTCTACGGGTTGACACTGTGCGAACGGGAATCAGTCGGCAGGCCCGTGGCATCTGCCCGGAACATCCCCCTACCTTGCGGTAATCACGTCTGGCAGGCTTACGGGGCATGACTGCCCGCGCCGCAGACCGAGCCCGCTACGACCGCGCCACCATCCACCTGGACGCCCCCGTCGCGATCGTGGACCTGGAGGCATTCGACGCCAACGCGGATGATCTCGCTCGCAGGGCGGCGGGGAAGCCCGTACGCGTCGCGAGCAAATCCGTTCGCTGCCGGGCCCTGCTCGAACGCGTCCTGGCCCGGGACGACTTCGCCGGGATCATGTCCTTCACTCTCGCCGAGTCGCTGTGGCTCGCCCGCTCCGGGTTCGAGGACGTGCTGCTCGCCTATCCGTCAGCCGACCGGAAGGCGTACGCGGAACTGGCGGGCGATCCCAAACTCGCGGCCTCCGTCACCGTCATGGTCGACGATCCGGCGCAGCTGCGGCTGATCGACGACGCCCGGGACGGCGGACGGGAAGTGGTGCGTGTCTGCCTGGAGTTGGACACCTCGCTGAGGCTCCTCGGCGGACGCGTCCGCGTCGGCGCGCGCCGTTCGCCGCTGCACTCCCCCGCCCAGGTCGCCGAGATGGCGCGCGCGGTGGCCCGGAGGCCTGGGTTCCGGCTCGTCGGGATCATGGCGTACGAGGGGCATATCGCCGGCGTGGGGGACTCGGTGCGTGGGCGACCGCTGCGGTCGCGCGCCATCCGGCTGATGCAGGCCACGGCACGCGGGGAGCTGGCCCAGCGGCGTGCCGAGGTCGTGCGCGCGGTCCGTGCTGTGGCGCCGGACCTGGAGTTCGTCAACGGCGGCGGCACGGGCAGCGTCCAGCACACCGCCGCCGAGGACTCGGTAACGGAGATCGCGGCCGGTTCGGGGCTTTACCTCCCGTGTCTCTTCGACAACTACACCTCGTTCAGCGGGCGTCCGGCCGCGCTCTTCGCCCAGCCCGTCGTCCGCAGGCCCGGCGTGGGCGTCGTGACCGTCCTCGGCGGCGGTTACCCGGCCTCGGGCGCGGCGGGCCCCGACCGGCTGCCCGTGCCGTACCTCCCCGAGGGACTGCGCTACGACCCCCAGGAAGGAGCAGGCGAGGTGCAGACGCCGCTGCTCGGTTCCCCCGCCGACGATCTGCTCATCGGTGACAAGGTGTGGTTCCGGCACGCCAAGGCCGGGGAGCTGTGCGAGCGTTTCGAGGTGCTGCACCTCGTGGAGGGCGAGAAGGTGACGGCGACGGTCCCGACGTATCGAGGGGAAGGGCACACCTTCCTCTAGGGCTCACGCCTCCAGGGTTCGCCCTCCGCCTCCTTGGGGCCTCGCGCTACTGCGTGGGGCCGACGCTGTTGCCCACGCCGCCGCCCGTGTCCGCGTCACCCACCGGCCGGATCCCCTTCGTGATCCTGTCCATGTCGGCGAGCGGGGGTCCGTCCTCCCCCGCGTCGAAGACGAACCGCACCATGACGGGCGCCTCGGAGCCGACGCTGGACGGGAACGCCAGCGACTGGACGTAACCGCCCGGCCCCGCCCCGGTCTTGACCCGCCAGCGCACGAAGTACCCGGTGCGGCCCGCGACCGCGATCGGCCCCTGCTTGACCAACTGGTGTGACTCGATGCCGTTGTAGGGGCGGCGGTCGATGAGGTCGCGGTCGTACGCCGCGTCCGCCGCATCCGAGATGTCCCCCTTGGCGAGAGCCTCGGGCGACTTCTCGTCGTTCGAGGTCACCGTGCGTGAGATGACCTTGCCGTGGCGGCAGATGCCGTCGTCGCCCGGGCAGGTGTAGGTGCCGGGTGTGGTCATCACGACGTCGTTCTCGACGACGTTCTCGGGTCTGACCCAGCCGTCGAGGAGCGGCAGGGTGATGCCGTTGAGCTCGTCCACGACGACGGAGGGGTCGTCGGCCGACGGTTCGGAGGTGGACGCCGAGGGTGAGGGCGTGTCGCTGGTGGGCTCGGTCGACGCGGGGGTGGGCGTGGGCGTGGTCTTCGCCTCGGTGGTGCCGTCGCCCCGGTTCAGGACGACGGCACCGGTGACGATCGCGGCGACCAGGACGGCTGCCGCGGCGACGAGGGCGACCACCTTCGCGCGGCCGGCTCCGGGGCCGGCCGCG
>NZ_VCHX02000330.1 GCF_005768555.2 Streptomyces sporangiiformans | reverse complement strand
AGCCCTACGCGACGGGCGATGACGCACCGGCACACGACCCCTCCCGTGCGTCGGCGACTGCGGGAGCGTGGGGGTGCGCCCCTTCAGGGTTCGCTGGGTGACTGGGGGCGAGCGGGGCGTGCCCTTCAGGGGCGCGGGGAACTGCGCGACCAGCCACGACGGCCCGCAGCCGAAATGCGAGCGATGTCGGGGGTCTGGGGGCGGAGCCCTCAGTTTCGGGAAGGGGTGGGGTCGGGGAAGGGAAAAGCCCCCACCCACCCGGAGGCTAGGAGTGGCCGAGCTCCGCCGACGACTCGTCCGTGGTGGCGGGCACCGAGCCGGAGTCCGGGGACGGGCGAAGGGGGAAGGGATCCACCCGCGTCTCGTCGATCACCGGCGCAGCCGGCCGCGGCGGCGTAGGCATGACCGCCGCCTCCGAGTGCCCCCCGCACCCGTACCCGAGCGACACCACACGCCCGTCCGCCGGCGAGAACTCATTGGCGCAGACGCCGAACGCCTGCCCCAGCGACCCACCGACGGGATTCAGGAAACCGCACGAGACGCATGTGGCAGGCGCCGCCTGGGCCATCGCGGACTTCGGCCCGTACGACTCCTCCCAGCGGTCGGCCGCCGCGTGCAGGCCGTACCGGGACAGGACGCGCGCCCGGCGCATCCCCAGTTCCTCGGCGAGCGCCGAGATCGAGCCACGGGAGGGGGCGACCTGAAGGTTCGCCGGTGCTCCCTCCGTCACCTCGACGTCCTCGGCCTCGACGAGCTCGGCCATCTCCCCGGAGATGGGCGAGTTCGGCGCGGGCTCGTCCTCGCCGGTGAAGCCGGGTTCCAGCCGGAGATCTTCCGCGTCCGTGGGGAGGAGGTCCCCCGGCCCCATGTCCCCGGGCCTGAGCCGCTCGCTCCACGGCACCCACTCGGGAGCGAGCAGCGCGTCGGGCCCGGGCAGGAGCACCGTTTCGTCAAGGGTCACGATCTTCGCGCGCGAGGCCCGCGCGACGGTCACCGCCCAGCGCCACCCTCGGTACCCGGGCTCCTTGCACTCGAAGAAGTGCGTGACGACGCGGTCCCCTTCGGAGACGAGCCCGGCGTGCTCCCCGACGACGCCGGGCGCGGCGGCCTCCTCGGCCGCGGTCCGGGCGAGGTCGACGGCCTCGGCGCACAGACGGTCGGGTGTGCGGCTTCGCGTTGTCGCGCTCACAGGTATCGCTTCTCTCCTACGCCGTCTCACGGGTGCGCCATCCCGGCGGGGGTGCGGACGGAGCGGCTGGGGCCTCCCAGGCCTTGAGACACTGGAGGAGGGCCGCGTCGACGTCCGCGCCCGATCGCACTCGGGCGCACCTACGTCATCCATTCTGCGGTATGACCGAGAGGCGCGCGGCCGAGAACCACCGCCGCGGGCGCGCTACGCACGCTACCCTCTCGCCGCCGCTGGGCACACACCGGCGGGAATCTTCGGCGCTCCGCGGGTCCGTGGCGAGCAGGCTCACAGCACCCCACTCGGCCGCTATACGCGCGGTAACCGGGCTACACCGGCCCTTCAGGGGGCACTATGACGGAGTGGCAGACGCAGAGTCGGCCCACGGCGGCGCCGGAATCGGCCGAGGTGGCGCCGGGGAAATTCGTCGGACGAGCGGAGCGGGCCCGGTGCGCGGGGCCGTCCGCTCCGTAGGACGTGCTCTGCATTTGCCGTTCTCGGGGACGGCGAGGGGAATCCGGAAGGCGACGCACGCGCACGGGGCGGGCGAATCGGGCCTCGGCAAGCTGATCGAGCTGCACGGAGTGAACGGCGCGGGGGACATGATGATCACCGTGGCGCTCGCGTCCACGGTGTTCTTCTCGGTACCTACGGACGAGGCCCGTGGCCGCGTGGCCCTGTACCTGGCGATCACGATGGCCCCGTTCACGCTGCTGGCCCCGGTCATCGGTCCGCTCCTGGACCGCCTCCCGCACGGCCGCCGTGCCGCGATGGCGGGCGCGATGCTGGCGAGGGCGATCCTCGCCCTGCTGCTCTCGAGCGCGGTGGTCACGGGCAGCATCCAGCTGTACCCGGCGGCGCTCGGCGTGCTGGTGGCGTCGAAGGCGTACGGCGTGGTGAGAAGCGCGGTGGTGCCACGGCTCCTGCCGCCCACCTTCTCTCTGGTGAAGGCGAACTCCCGGGTCACCCTGGGCGGGCTCCTCGCGACGGGTGCGGCGGCGCCCGTCGGGGCGGGGCTTCAGGCGCTGGGTCCGCGCTATCCGTTGTACGGCGCTTTCGTGATCTTCGTGGCAGGCACGATCCTGTCGTTCTCGCTCCCTCCCAAGGTCGACTCGCCGAAGGGCGAGGACAAGGCACTGCTGGCGGCGGACGAGCAGCACCTGCACGGGCCGCACCTGAAGCCGCCACAGCGACCGGGGCTGCGTACGGTCGGAGCGGCGGTCACGCACGGCCTGGCCGCGAACGCGGCGCTGCGCGCCCTGTCCGGGTTCCTGATCTTCTTCCTCGCGTTCCTGCTGCGCGAGGACCCGCTCGGCGGCCAGAGCGCGGCCGTCTCGCTCGGCATCGTGGGCGTCGCGGCGGGGGTGGGCAACGCGCTCGGTACGGCGGTCGGGGCGGCGCTGAGATCGCGGGCGCCCGAGATCATCATCGTGGCGGTCATCGCCTTCGTGCTGGTCGTGGCGATCGCCGCGGCGGTGTTCTTCGGAGCGGTTTTGGTGGCGGCGCTCGGCGCGGTCGCCGGGTTCGCTCAGGCGCTGTCCAAGCTGTCGCTGGACGCGATAATCCAACGGGACGTGCCGGAGCTGGTGCGTACGTCGGCGTTCGCGCGCTCGGAGACGTTGTTGCAGATGGCCTGGGTGGTCGGCGGGGCGGTCGGGATCGCGCTGCCGCTCAACGGCGCGCTCGGTCTGACGGTGGCCGTCGGGATCGTCGGGGCCGGCTGGCTGTTCACGGCGCGCGGCCTGCTGGCCTCTGCCCGGCACCGGGGAGACCGGCCGCACGCCCGGGTGGCCTGACGGCAGCACGTCTCGCAAGGGGTGGGCGGCACGCCATGGACCCCACGTGGCCGAGCCGTCTCGGGCGCCCTATAGCCTTCCGCCATGACCTCCCTGCCCCGCGGCAGTGCCGCTACTGGACACGGCCTTGCGCGCCGTCGTCGCGCCGTCGCCGCCGTCGGCGCCGTTTCCGCCGGACTTCTCGTCCTGTCCGCCTGTGACGCGCCGACGCCGATGGCGACCGTCACGGTCGGCAAGTCCTCGAAGAGCGCCGAGGCCGTGTGCTACGAGGACGGCAAGAACCTCGGCCGTGAAGAGGCGACCAAGTGCGCCCTGAAGAAGGCCTCGGACTCGATCAAGGTCCCGCAGGGCGAGACGCTGCGCATCGGCGTCGACCCGGAGGTCGCGGACAAGGGCTGGTCCCTGTGGATCAACGGGCAGCAGGTCACCCCGGCGTACAAGAAGACGTACTACGCCTTCCAGGGAGTGGACCTCTTCGCCGACCAGCAGGGACAGGCCGCCCCGAAGACGCTCTACATCAGCATCGTCCAGCAGTCGGGTTCGCAGTTCCAGGGCGTGTGGAACTTCAAGCTCGAGAACGCGGACGCCTGATCCCGGCACCATGCGCATCCTCGTAGCCACCGCGGTACCGGCCGAACGGGACGCGGTGGCACGCGCGTTCACGGCCGCCCCGGGCCCCGACACGTACGACGTGCTGGCCGCGGGCGTGGGCTGCGCCGCCGCCGCGGCCGCCACCGCGACGGCCCTCACCACCGCCGCCCTGACCGGCGCCGCGTACGGGCTCGTCGTCTCGGCCGGGATCGGTGGCGGCTTCCTGCCCGAGGCGCCCGTGGGCTCCCTCGTCATCGCCGACGAGATCACGGTCGTGGACCTGGGCGCCGAAACCCCGGAAGGCTTCGTTCCGGTCACCGAGCTCGGCTTCGGGACCGTCAGCCACCGTCCGCCGAAAACACTCGTACGAGACATCGCGGGCGTCACGGGAGCGCGTACCGGCACGGTCCTCACCGTCAGCACCGTGACCGGCAGCGCCGAGCGGGCCGCCGAGCTGCGCCGGAGCCATCCGCGGGCGCTGGCCGAGGCGATGGAGGGGTTCGGGGTCGCGGAGGCGGCCGCCGCGCACGGTGTGCCGGTGCTGGAGCTGCGCGGCGTGTCCAACCCGGTCGGCCCGCGCGACCGTGCCGCCTGGCGGATCGGTGACGCCCTCGCCGCACTCACCGAGGCTTTCGGGAAGCTCGCGCCCGTATTGGAGAGTTGGAACCCACATGAGCCCAATGAGCCCCACGAGCCCTGACAGCTCCCAGCAGCCGCCGGCGAGCCCGTCACAGCCGCTGCGGATCGCGTACTCCCCCTGCCCGAACGACACCTTCGTCTTCGACGCCTGGGCCCACGGACGGATCCCGGGCGGGCCCGCGCTCGATGTGACCTTCGCGGACATCGACGTCACCAACGGTATGGCCGAGCGCGGCGAGTTCGACGTGCTGAAGGTGTCGTACGCCGTCCTGCCGTACGTCCTCGACACCTACGCGCTGCTGCCGTGCGGCGGTGCGCTGGGGCGGGGCTGCGGGCCGCTGGTGCTGACGCGGGAGCCGGGCGTGGACCTCACGGGCCGTACGGTCGCCGTGCCCAGCGAGAAGTCGACCGCGTATCTGCTCTTCCGCCTGTGGGCCGCGGACGCGCTGCCCGGCAGGATCGGCGAGATCGTCGTGCTGCCCTTCCACGAGATCATGCCGGCGGTACGGGACGGCAGGATCGACGCCGGGCTCGTGATCCACGAGGCCCGTTTCACCTACCAGAACTACGGTCTGCACAAGCTGGCCGACATGGGTGAGCACTGGGAGCGGACGACCGGCCTCCCCATTCCCCTGGGCGCGATCATCGCCAAGCGCTCGCTGGGGCGCGAGCGGCTGCGTGTGCTCGCCGAGTCCGCGCGGGCGTCCGTGCGGGCCGCCTGGGACGACCCGGAGGCTTCGCGTCCCTACGTCCTGGAGCACGCCCAGGAAATGGATCCGAAGGTCGCCGACCAGCACATCGGGCTGTACGTGAACGAGTTCACGGCGGACCTCGGTGAAGAGGGGTACGCGGCGGTTCGCGGCCTGCTCACCCGCGCGGCGGCCGAAGGGTTGGTTCCGGCCCTCGCGCCGGACGCGCTGCACTTCCCGTAGGGCGGTGTCGGCTGCGGGTCGGTGGGGTGGGGTTTCCGCCCGCGCGGCGGAGCCGCACATGGATACAGGCCCCGCGCCCCTGAAGGGGCGCGGGGAGGGAGCTACACGTCCAGTTGGTCCGCCACCGCGCGCAGCAGGCCCGCGATCTTCTTGCCGGAGGCCTTGTCCGGGTAGCGGCCCTTTTCGAGCATGGGAGTGATGTTTTCGAGCAGCGTCGTCAGGTCCTGGACGATGGAAGCGAGTTCGTCCGGCTTGCGGCGCTGAGCGGCCGCCAGGGAGGGGGTCGGGTCCAGGAGCGTCACGGAGAGTGCCTGGTCACCGCGCTGGCCGGCGACGACGCCGAACTCCACGCGCTGGCCCGGCTTGAGAGCATCGACTCCGGCGGGCAGGACCGAGGAATGCACGAAGACGTCTCCGCCGTCGTCGCGGGAGAGAAAGCCGAAGCCCTTCTCGCTGTTGAACCACTTGACCTTGCCGGTAGGCACGTCTGTCCTCGTCCTCGTACTCGTCGGATACTGCTCGGAATGAACGGCTCGGAAAAAACTGCTCTGTACAGCACTACAGCGGGCCGCCCGACCCGCCGGTACCAAGGCTAATGGTCCGGCGGCGGCTGACAAGACGTCGCCGGATTGTTCCTACGCGCTGGGAACTACCCTGGTCGGGTGCGTGACAAAACCCAACCGAATTCCTCCGAACCCGGTGCCCGATTGGTCCGTACCGGTGCGATCGTGTTCTTCGTCGGAGCCATGGCCACTCTGGTCACCGTGGCCCCCCTACTGCTCGGCAAGTCACCTTTCCCGACCTACATGTTCGGCCTGAGCATGCTGATGGGCGTGGGCTTCCTGATCGCGGGCGCGGGCGTGCTGCGCACGATCGCGGCACAGCGCCGCCGCGCTCGCTCCGTGCGGTGACCGGCCAAAGGAGAGCCGGGCAGGTCTCAGAAGAGCCGCCGGACAGGTCCAGGGCCTGTCCACCGGACAAGCCCTAGGCGCGGTATTCCGCCAGCCAGGCCGGAAAAGCCGTCAGATCCTTCAGTACGACATCTGCACCGGCCGCACGCAATTCCTCCGCGTCGCACGGACCGGTGGCCACCGCGACGGACAGCGCGTCCGCGGTACGCGCACCGCGTACGTCGCCTATGTGGTCGCCGACGTAGACGCCCGCCCCGTACTCGCGCAGCGCCTCCGCCTTGGCCTCGGCCCAGAGGTCGCCGATGACGGCGTCGGCGGCGATGCCGAGGTGCTCGATGTGGAGCTTGGCGTTGGGCTCGTACTTGGCGGTGACGACGATCGCGCGCCCGCCCGCCGCCTGCACGGCCGCGACCGCCTCACGGGCTCCGGCCATCGCCGGCGCCCCGGCGATGGCGTGGGCGGGGTACATCTCCCGGTAGACGTCGGCCATCGCGGCGACCTGGTCGGCCGGGAACCAGTGCACCAACTCCTCCGCCAGCGGCGGGCCGAGCCGCGTGACGGCCAGATCGGCGTCGATGTACGTCCCTGTCCGCTCCGAAAGCGCCACATAGCAGGCGTGAATGCCGGGGCGCGAGTCGATGAGGGTCATGTCGAGGTCGAAGCCGACGGTCAGCGCACGAGAAGTCATATGGGCCATTGTGCCCAGCCGTTCGGCCGCCACAGCCGCCCCATACACTTAGCGAAGCCTTACCAACCCTCCCGTTATCCCCCAACCACCAGCCCTCCTCAGCCCTCCCCATCGCTCCCCATCGCTCCCCACCAGCCCTCCCCATCCCCCCGCGGAGTCACCGGCCCATGGCAGTAAGACGCGCTCTCGCGATGGTCGCTGCCGTCGTGGCGCTGCTCCTCGCGGTGCTGTTCAGCCTCGCCGTGGGCGCCCGCGCCGTCGCGCCGTCCGCGGTGTTCGACGCGCTGCTGAACGGCGGCCACAGCGACGCTGCAGACGTCGTACGCGGCCTGCGGCTGCCCCGGACCCTGATCGGCCTGATGGTCGGCGCGGGCCTCGCACTGGCCGGAACCGTGCTGCAGGGCATCACCCGCAACCCCATCGCCGACCCCGGCATCCTCGGCATCAGCCAGGGCGCGTCGGTCGGAGTGGTGCTGGCGATCGCGTTCGCGGGGATCCACACGCTCACCGGGTACGTCTGGTTCGCCTTCGCGGGAGCGGCGATCGCCTCGGTCGCCGTGTACGCGATCGCGTCGAGCGGGCGGGGCGGTGCCACGCCGGTGAAGCTCGCGCTCGGCGGCGCCGCCATCAACGCGCTGCTCGTGTCCGTCACGACCGCCGTGCTCACCACCAAGGCCTCCGCGCTGGACGAGTTCCGCTTCTGGCAGGTGGGTTCGCTGGCCGGGCGGGACGCGGAGATCGTCGGGCAGGTGTGGCCCTTCCTGCTCGCCGGGGGCGTGCTGGTGCTGTCCGTGGCCCGCGGCCTGGACGCGCTCGCGCTCGGCGAGGACGTGGCGAAGGGGCTCGGACAGCGGGTCGCGACGGTACGGGTGGTCGGCGGGATCGGAGCGACGGTCCTCACCGGAGTGGGCGTCGCCGCGGCGGGCCCGCTCGCCTTCATCGGCCTCGCGGTGCCGCACATCGCCCGCGCGATCGTGGGGCCCGCACACCGGTGGGTCCTGCCGCTCTCCGCCCTGCTCGGCCCGACGATGCTGCTCGTCTCGGACACGGTCGGCCGCGTGGTGTTCCCGCCGAGCGAGGTCCCGGCGGGGGTGATGACGGCGCTGATCGGGGTGCCGTTCCTGGTGGGGCTCGTGCGCAGGAAGGCGGTTCCGGCGTGACGGCGAACGGATACGGGGTCACTTCGGCCGGATACGCGGTGCTGCGCACCGGCCGCGCGGCGTTCCTGCTGCACCGGCGGGCGGCCGCGGTCGGCGTGGGCCTCGCGGCGGTGCTGGCGGCGGCCTGTCTGGCGTACCTCTGTGTGGGCGAGATGTTCGTGGCGCCCGGCGAGGTCCTCAAGGTCCTGACGGGGCGGCCGTCGCCGGACGAACTGGTCGTCGGAACGCTGCGGGCGCCCCGTCTCGTGGTCGGGCTGCTCGTCGGCGCCGCCTTCGGGGTGGCGGGCGGGCTCATCCAGACCGTCGCCCGCAACCCGCTCGCCAGCCCCGACATCATCGGCATCAGCCAGGGCGCGAGCGCGCTGACGGTGGGCGCGATGACGTTCGGAGTCACCTCGTACACGGTCCTGCCGTATCTGTCCGTCCTGGGCGGCATCCTCGCCGCCGGGCTCGTGTACGCCTTCGCCTGGCGCGGCGGGCTGCACGCCACGCGGTTCGTGCTGATCGGGATCGGCTTCGCGATCGCGCTGCGTTCGATCACGACGCTGTTCATGACGAAGGGCGACTATCTGGTCGCGCAGCAGGCGCAGATCTGGATGACGGGTTCGCTGAACGGCCGTGGCTGGCCGGAGGCCACGCCGCTCGGCTGGGCGCTGCTGCTGCTCGTCCCGGCCGTGGCGTGGGCGGCCCGCGCCCAGCGCACGGTCGGCCTCGACGACGAGACGGCCACCGCGCTCGGCGTACGCCTGAACCGGGTACGCCTCGGGCTCGTGCTGCTCGGCGTCGTCCTGGCCTCGGTGGCGACGGGCGCGGCCGGCCCGGTCGACTTCGTGGCGCTGCTGGCCCCGCAGATCGCCCGCCGTATGACGCGTACCGCGCAGATCCCGCTGGTCTGCTCCGCGCTGCTGGGCGCCGTCATCGTCGTGCTGGCCGATCTGCTGGCGCGGCGCCTGTTCTCGCCCACCGAGTTGCCGGTGGGCGTGCTGACGGCGGCCGTGGGGGCGCCGTATCTGATCTGGCTGATCGTCCGAAGCCGTACCGGCCGCCCCGGCGGTACGGGCCGTTCTGGAGGCAAGGCATGAGCAGGCTGTCGGCGCGTGAGCTGACCCTCGCGTACGAGGACCGCGTCGTCGTACGCGAGCTCGACCTCGCGATACCCGACGGGCAGGTCACCGTCATCGTGGGCCCCAACGCCTGCGGCAAGTCCACCACGTTGCGTGCCCTCGGACGGCTGCTCAAGCCGAAGGGCGGGGCCGTGCTCCTCGACGGGACCTCGCTCGCCCAGCTGCCGACCAAGAGGATCGCCCAGCAGATCGGCCTGCTGCCGCAGACGCCCGTCGCGCCCGAGGCGATCACCGTCGCGGACCTCGTCTCGCGCGGTCGCCAGCCGCACCAGAGCTGGTGGCGGCAGTGGTCCGACGCGGACGAGCGGGCGGTGACGGAGGCGATGGAGCGCACGGATGTCGCGGCGCTCGCCGAGCGTCCCGTGGACGAGCTGTCGGGCGGGCAGCGGCAGCGGGTCTGGATCGCGATGGCGCTCGCCCAGGAGACGGAACTCCTCCTGCTCGACGAACCGACGACCTACCTCGACATCGCGCACCAGGTCGAAGTCCTGAACCTTGTCCGCCAGTTGAACCATGACCGGGGCCGCACGGTCGTCGTCGTCCTGCACGACCTCAACCAGGCCGCCCGGTACGCCGACCACCTCATCGCCATGAAGGAGGGGCAGGTCGTCGCCTCCGGGACGCCGTCGGAGGTCGTGACGGCGGAACGCGTCCTGGAGGTCTTCGGGCTGGAGTGCGTGGTGGTTCCGGATCCGGTGACGGGGTCGCCGCTGGTGGTGCCGGGGGTTCCTTGGCAGGGGGCGCGCGAGGACGAGGACGCCCAGGTCGAGGCTGGCTCCGAGGCCCAGGTCGAGGCTGACGCCGACGCCGAGGTCGACGCCGAGGTCGCGGAGCGTTCCGGCTAGCGCGTGCCGCGCTCTACGAGCGCCCGCGCTGGGAGCGCCACACCAGGTACAGCGCCGAGGCGACGGCCGCGCCCTTGAGGACCCAGGGCCAGGTCTCGGCGATCGCGTCGCTCATGTGGCCCTGGGCGATGGGCTCGCCCCAGCGGCCTTCCGTCCGGCCCCAGAGCCAGGTGATGCCGGCGGCGGCCACCAGCCCGGGTACGACCAGGACGGCCCACTTCGACTCGGCGGGGGTCAGCCGACGGGAGAGGTAGGCGATGAGCCAGCCGAGGCCCATCGGGACGACGTTGCCGATGAAGGCACCGGCGACCAGCAGGGCGGCGGCGAGCAGGAGGAGCGGGTTGGGGCGACCGCCACCGGCGCGCGGGCGGGGCCGGATCGCGGGAACGAGGCGCCGGGGCTTCTTCTTCGTCGTCCCGGACGCCGCCGCCCCGGCACCGTCGGCCGGCTCCTCGACCAGCTCCTCGGGCTCGGCTTTGGCGAGCGGCGTGGGCTTTGCCGGCCCGGGTTCGTGCTTGTCCCCGGGCGGGGGCTTGAGCAGTTCGGGGATCTCCACGCCGCCCACGAACCCGGGCACGCTGTCCGTCGTGCCGAGCGGGCTGCTGTCCGAGGGGCCGAACGGACCGCTGTCAACACGCCACCAGTCGGGCCGGCCGGAGCCGAGTTCGTCGATGCCCGCGAGGTGCGGCGGGGAGGGCGCGTCGTCGGGGAACGGCGGTACGTCACTGGTCTCCGGCTCCGCGGGGCGCGGGCGCGGGACGACGCGGCGCAGGCGCTTGGGGGGCTCCTCGGGCTCCTTCATGCGCTGGCTGGGTACGGCGGCGGCGCTCGTCTCCCCCGTGCCCCCGTCGGCGTCCGTGTGCGCGGCCGAGACCACGTCCTCCGGGCTGCCGAGGCGGGCGAGGATGCGGCGGACCGAGGCCGGACTGTCGACCGTTGCCTTGGCGCGGCGCCGGTCGATCTCGCCGCGCAGCTCGGTCACCAGGCGCATGCGCGTCGCGGACGGAAGCTGCCGCGACTGAGCCAGGTCGCCCACCTGGCTCAGATAGTCGAACACGAGCTTGTCGCTCTCGATCCCCACGAAGTCCCTCCGGGGCGGCAGTGTTGGCATCCTCGGGCACCCCGACAACAAACCGACCGTACCTCGCCCGCACAGGTCAAGAGGGACGGCACAGCAACGGCTTCTCCAATTCCGAGCACGGCCGGTGCCCGTGGGAGCGGAGGATGTCCTTGCCGACCTCGTTGGCGAGGTAGCGCAGGAAGCCCGCGGCGAGGGAGTCGGCGGGCGGTTCGCCGTAGGTGTACGCGAACTCGGTCTGCCAGTACGGGTATGCCCCCTCGTCCGCGCCCTCCAGCGTCGCCGGATAGCCGTCGATGCGTACCTGCTGGAGGTCGTCGTGCGCGGCCGCGGCGCCGACCTCGCTGTGGCCGAGGGCGCCGGGGGTCGACGCCACGGTGTTCAGGAGGGTGGCCGTGTCACCGACCTCGCAGCGGCCCGGTTCTTCCCCGTCCAGCGCCGCGCAGTCCTCGACGGTGACCCCCATCGGCTGCTTGCCGTCGAGGACTTGGCGCACGAGGGTGGTCCGGGTTCCGGAGCCGGGGCTGCGGCTGACGAGACGTACGGGTACGTCATTGCCGTGCACCTGGCGCCAGTTGGTGATCTTTCCGGCGTACAGGTCCCTGACCTGCCGCAGGGAGAGGTCCTGAACACCGGTGTCCTTGTTGACGACGAGGGTGAACAGGGAGAGCGCGACGGGTCTGGGCAGCAGCTGAGGCCGCCCGTCGCTCTTGGGCCCGTCGGTGAAGGCGAGCCGGTCGCCGAGCCCGGCATCCTCCTTGATCTTGGTCTTCTTCCCCGCCGCGGCAAGGGAGTTGAGCCCCGCGACGCTGCCCTTGAAGGAGTCGTCCGAGAGGGGGATGCGCGCGTCGGGGCAGGTCTTCACGTACTGCTTCGCCGCCTGCCGGACGACGGGCTCGAAGGCGGTGGAACCGGACAGGATCAAAGTCCCCTTGGCGCAGTCCAGCGGAGCGGCGACCGCATCGTCGCGGGTGAAGGTGGTGAAGGACTGGGCGGCGGCCACCGCGACCAGGAAGGCGATCAGCACCATGACGGGCTTCGACGCGAAGGTGTGGCTCTCGGTTTTCTTGATCTTCCCGCCGCGTACGCCGCCCTTGACGCCCGCGACGATCACGGGATCGGGGAACGGCTGGTCCTGCGTGAAGTCCTGGTCGCGCTCCAGGGCCGCGAGCACCTTGTAGTGGGCGCCTCGGTTGAGGGGCACCTTGGGGAGTTCGATCATTCCGTCGCTGCAGCTGAGGCCCGCGGCTCCGTCGAAACAGGGGCCCAGGTAGTCGTGGCTGAGCTCGGTCACCACCATGCCGGCCACGCGGCGGCCCGGGAACGTGACGCGGATGCCGACGGGGTCGTCGTCGCGGGCCACGTAGTCGCCCGCGTCGATGAGGGTCCAACCGCTGTTCTGGATGCGGAGCAGTACGAACGACGGATCGCGCAGTGCGGTGTTCTCGCGCTGCATCCGCTCCAGTACTCCGGCGTGCGGGGAGTGGGCGGCGTCTGTGGCCGTGGTGTCCATCTGTACGCGGTAACCGAGGCGTTTTCGGCCGACGAGGGCGAACTCCCACAGCGCCGCGATCACCGGGACGGTGAGTCCGAGTACGGCCAGCGCCGACTCCCAGGGGAAACCCTCCACCATCGAACTCCCAGAAGGATGCGCACAGTTGGGTGGGGGGCAAAGGTACGAGTGGACGTGGCCGTACTGCCGGGTAGGCGGGGATCCGCCGGATCGAATTCATCCGGGGGTCATCTGCGTCGCCGGGGGTTTCCCTTCCGTTGGCCGTCCGGGTGGGTGGGGTGGGTGGGGTGGGTGGTTTCGTACTTCGGCTGCTGGCCGGCCGTGGCTGGTCGCGCGGTTCCCCGTGCCCCTAAAGGGGCGCACCCGGGTCGGGATCGGGGCACCCAGCCGCAGTCGCCCGGCCCCGACCCACCCACCAGCAGAAGGCGAGACCGCTCCACCACCGGAGGTACCCGCTACCGTGGACCGGATGAGCGTCCAGGATCGGTCACCTCAGGACCCCGCACCCGCGGGCGCGCAGCCGCGCTCGCTCGCGGAGGAGCTGCGGGCCCGCGACGACGCCTCCCTGGCCGCCCTCCTCCAGGCCCGCCCCGACCTGATCACCCCCGTACCGTCCGACCTCACGCAGCTGGCCACCCGCGCCGGCACCCGCGCCTCCGTGATCCGCGCCCTGGAGCGCCTGGACCGCTTCGCGCTGCAGACGGCGGAGGCCCTGGCCGTGGCCCCGGACCCGGCGGCGTACGACACGCTCCTGGCCCTGCTGGCCGGTGACGAGGGCGACCCGGACGTCACGGACGCCCTCCCGCACGCCCTCGCGACGCTGCGCGGCCAGGCCCTGGTGTGGGGCGCGGACGACCGGCTGCGCCTGGTCCGCACGGCCCGCGAGCTGCTCGCGCCGTCGCCGCAGCACCCGTCCCCGACGGGCCTCGGCCCCACGGTCACGGAGGCCACGGCGGGCATGTCCCCCGGCCGCATCCAGGAGATCCTCGCGACGGCCGGGCTGCCCACGACGCACGACGCGGTGTCGGCGGTGGCGTCGCTGACCGCGCTGTTCACCGACCGCGCCCGCATGCGGGACCTCCTCGACACCGCCCCGGCCGACTCCCTGGACGTCCTGTCGCGGCTGGTCTGGGGCCCGCCGTACGGCCAGGTGACGGCCGACCCGGCCCCCCGCCTGCGCTGGCTTCTTGACCGGGGCCTGCTGCTGCCGACGGCGCCCGGCACGGTCGTCCTCCCCCGCGAGGTCGCCCTGCATCTCAGGGCCGGCCGCGCACACCGCTCGGTGGAGCCGTCACCGCCGGCCGTCGTGCCCGTGGGCACACACCGTCCACAGGTTGTGGACGCGACGGCGGCAGGCCAGGCGTACACCGCGCTCGCGACCGTCGAGGAACTGCTCAAGGACTGGGACGAGGGCGGCCCGGCGGTCCTGCGCGCGGGCGGCCTGAGCGTACGGGACCTGAAGCGCACCGCGGCGGCCCTGGACGTGACCGAGCCGATCGCCGCCTTCTGGGTCGAACTCGCCTACGCGGCAGGCCTGTTGGCCTCGGACGGCGAGGCCGACGAGCGGTACGCCGCGACGCCCGCCCACGACGAGTGGCTGGAGCTGCCCGCCGCCGAGCGCTGGACCCGGCTGGCCACGGCGTGGCTGACGGCCACCCGGACGGCGGGCCTGGTCGGCGGGCGGGACACGAAGGACCGTACGTTGTCGGCGCTGGGCCCAGGCCTCGACCGCTCCGCCGCGCCCGAGGTCCGCCACCGCGTCCTGACCCTCCTCGCCACACTCCCCGAAGGCGCCGCGCCCTCCGCCGACTCCCTGACCGCCCGCCTCCACTGGGAGCGCCCCCCGCGCGGCACCACGCCTCAGACCTCGACGCCTCAGACCTCGACACCGCAGACCTCGACACCTCAGCCCGCGTCGCCTCAGCCCGCGTCGCCTCAGCCCGCGTCGCCTCAGCCCCCGGCGGACGATCTGCGCACCCGACTCGCCCGCTGGACCCTGTCCGAGGCGGAGATGCTGGGGATCACGGGTCGGGGAGCGCTGTCGACGCACGGCCGGGCGCTGCTGGGGGCGCCGCCGACAGCGACCACCCCGGGGGCCGAACTGGCCGCGGCCGCCTCCCGAGCCGGCCGGCTCCTCGCGCCGCTCCTCCCCGAACCCCTCGACCACGTCCTGCTCCAGGCGGACCTCACCGCCGTCGCGCCGGGCCCGCTGGAGCGTCCGCTGGCGGACACGCTCGGGGTGCTCGCGGACGTGGAGTCGAAGGGCGGGGCGACGGTGTACCGGTTCACGCCGGGATCGGTGCGGCGGGCGCTGGACGCGGGCCGCTCGGCGTCGGACCTGCACGCGTTCCTCGCCCAGCACTCCCGTACGCCGGTGCCGCAGCCCCTCACGTACCTGATCGACGACGTGGCCCGCAGACACGGCCACCTGCGGATCGGCGCCGCGTCGGCGTACGTCCGCTGCGACGACGACGCCCTGCTGAACGAGATCCTCGCCGACAAGCGGTCCCAGGGGCTCCGACTGCGCCGCCTCGCACCCACCGTCCTGGCCGCCCAGGCCGACCCCGCGACACTCCTCGACGGCCTGCGCGCGATGGGCTTCGCGCCCGCCGCGGAGTCCGCGGCGGGCGACGTACTGATCGCCCGCGCCCACGCGCACCGCACCCCGCCGCGCACGGCACCCGAGCCCGTCCCGGACGGCCCGCCGGTCCCCGACGCCACCCTGCTGCGCGCGGCGATCCGCGCCGTCCGCGCCGGTGACCTGGCGTCCACGACGCCCCGCAAACCCGCCCCGGCCCCCGCCCCCACTCCGGCCCCGGCCCGCGGCGGCACCCTCCCCCGCACCACCTCCGCCGAGACCCTCGCCACCATGCAGGCCGCCGTCCTCACCGGCGAACCCCTGTGGATCGGCTACGTCAACGCCGAAGGCGCCGCCAGCCAGCGCGTCATCGCCCCGGTCCGCGTCGAGGGCGGCTATGTGACGGCGTACGACCACACGGCGGACGAGGTCCGCACGTACCCGCTGCACCGCATCACGGGCGTCGCGGAACTCGCGGACGACCCCGCGTGACCGCGTGACGAAGGCCCGAGGCACACCACACGCGGACAGGATCAGGCACACTGGACGTTTGGTCGAGCGCCCACGCCTCGGTGCCCGCCGTGCAGAAAGGGACGCACGTTGAACGGACCTCTCATCGTCCAGTCGGACAAGACCCTGCTCCTGGAGGTCGACCACGAGCGGGCCGACGACTGCCGTCGTGCCATCGCGCCGTTCGCCGAGCTGGAGCGGGCGCCCGAGCACATCCACACGTACCGGGTGACGCCGCTCGGGCTGTGGAACGCGCGGGCCGCCGGGCACGACGCCGAGCAGGTCGTGGACGCGCTCGTGGAGTTCAGCCGGTATCCGGTGCCGCACGCGCTGCTCGTCGACGTCGCGGAGACGATGGACCGGTACGGGCGGCTCACCCTGTCCAAGGACCCGGCGCACGGTCTGGTGCTCACGACCACCGACCGGCCCGTACTCGAGGAGATCCTGCGCTCGAAGCGGATCATCCCGCTCGTGGGCGCCCGGATCGATCAGGACACCGTCGCCGTGCATCCCTCGGAGCGCGGGCAGATCAAGCAGACGCTGCTGAAGCTGGGCTGGCCGGCCGAGGACCTCGCCGGGTACGTCGACGGGGAGGCGCATCCGATCGAGCTGGCCGAGGACGGCTGGGCGCTGCGGCCGTACCAGAAGCAGGCGGTGCAGAACTTCTGGCACGGCGGGTCGGGAGTCGTCGTCCTCCCCTGCGGTGCCGGGAAGACGCTGGTCGGAGCCGGTTCGATGGCTCAGGCGAAGGCGACCACGCTCATCCTCGTCACGAACACCGTCTCCGCCCGCCAGTGGAAGCACGAGCTGGTGCGGAGGACGTCGCTGACCGCGGACGAGATCGGCGAGTACAGCGGTACGAGGAAGGAGATCCGGCCGGTCACCATCGCCACGTACCAGGTGCTGACGACCAAGCGGAAGGGCGTCTATCCGCATCTGGAGCTGTTCGACTCCCGCGACTGGGGGCTGATCGTCTACGACGAGGTGCATCTGCTGCCGGCTCCCGTCTTCAAGTTCACGGCGGATCTGCAGGCGCGCCGCCGCCTCGGGCTGACCGCGACGCTCGTACGGGAGGACGGCCGCGAGTCGGACGTGTTCTCGCTCATCGGGCCCAAGCGGTTCGACGCGCCGTGGAAGGAGATCGAGGCGCAGGGCTACATCGCGCCCGCGGACTGTGTCGAGGTCCGCGTGAACCTCACCGACGCCGAGCGGCTGGCGTACGCGACGGCCGAGACCGAGGAGAAGTACCGCTACTGCGCGACGACCGACACCAAGCGGAAAGTCACGGAGGCGCTGGTGCGCCGCTTCGCCGGGCAGCAGACCCTCGTCATCGGCCAGTACATCGACCAGCTCGACGAACTGGGCGAGCACCTGGACGCGCCCGTCATCAAGGGCGAGACGTCCAACGCGCAGCGCGAGAAGCTCTTCGAAGCGTTCCGGCAGGGCGAGATCAGCGTGCTCGTCGTCTCGAAGGTCGCGAACTTCTCGATCGACCTGCCGGAGGCGACGGTCGCGATCCAGGTCTCGGGAACGTTCGGCTCACGCCAGGAGGAGGCCCAGCGCCTCGGCCGTGTGCTGCGCCCCAAGGCCGACGGCCACCAGGCGCACTTCTACTCGGTCGTCGCCCGGGACACCATCGACCAGGACTTCGCCGCACACCGCCAGCGCTTCCTGGCGGAACAGGGGTACGCGTACCGGATCGTCGACGCGGACGAGCTGCTGGCGGAAGAAGAAGCCTGAAACTCGCCTGCTCACCGGCTCACCGGCTCACCGGCGGCGGCGTACGCCCGCTTCCTCGCCGTACTCACCCAGCACGAGCACATCGAACGCGGTGCTCGCGAAGACCTTGACGGCGCGCAGCGCGTCGCCGAGGAGATGGCGGTGGTCGCGGTGGTCGTATGTGGTCGCGCCGGACGGCGGGCGGTGCCGCGCGGGGCCGGAAGCCGGGTTGAGGGTTGCTGCGCTCATGTCTCCATGATGCTTTTCGGCCATTGGCGTGACATCGGCCTGTGGGCCGAACCTCCGGGGCCCCGGCATACGCCTCTGGGCGTACCTGTCCCCCTGGGGAACCACTAGGGGTAGTAGGGCCTTGGGAGGGCTCGGGAGGGCTCGGGGGGGGGCTTGGGAGGGGCGCGCTCGCGAAAATCCGTTGGATCCGCCGATCGCCCCTCGCCTAGAATCTCCGCTCTTGCCCGCCTCCCTCCGTGGAGCGCCGCCGCCCGCACGGAAACCGGACGGCCCCGCAGCCCCGCCGTACCCCAGCGCATGCCGTACGGCGACGAGGCCCACCCCAGGCACACCCACTCAGCAGGCCCAGGCCCCGGAGGCAACCGCCGTGTCCACCCCGTCCGACGCCCCCCTCTCCCGCGAGCGCGCCCACCTCGCCCACTCCCGCGCCGCGCTGCGCGCCATGCGCGAGGACGTCGAGTCCCTCGACATCCGAGACGTCACCGCGAACTGGGTCAACGCGGAGGCACTCGCCCACCAGATCGACGAACGCATCAAGGCCCTCGCCGACCTGGCCCACACCCCCCTGTTCTTCGGACGTCTCGACTACCTGCACGCGCCGGGCGCCGACGACGCCGCCTATCAGACACTGCACATCGGCCGCCGCCATGTACACGACGCCGACGGCGACCCCCTGGTCATCGACTGGCGGGCGCCGGTGTCGCAGCCGTTCTACCGGGCCTCCAAGAAGGACCCGATGGACATCGCGCTGCGCCGCCGTTTCGGGTACACGGGCGGCGACCTCACCGCGTACGAGGACGAACACCTCTCCGACCCGTCCGAGGCGGCCGTCAGCAGCAAGCTGCTCCAGCAGGAGATCGAGCGCCCGCGCGTCGGCCCGATGCGCGACATCGTGGCGACGATCCAGCCCGAGCAGGACGAGATCGTACGCAGCGGCCTGGGCGGCACGTTGTGCGTGCAGGGCGGTCCGGGCACCGGAAAGACGGCGGTCGGGCTCCACCGGGTCGCGTATCTCCTGTACGCCCACCGCGAGCGGCTCGCCCGCACCGGCACCCTGGTCATCGGGCCGAACCGCTCCTTCCTCCACTACATCGAGCAAGTGCTGCCCGCCCTGGGTGAGTTGGAGGTCAAGCAGGCGACGGTCGACGACCTGGTCGCCCATGTGGAGGTGCGGGGCACGGACGACGCGGCGGCCGCGGTCGTCAAGGGCGACGCCCGTATGGCGGTGGTCCTCGGGAGGGCCGTGCGCTCGCACGTCACCCTGCCGACCGAGCCGGTCGTGGTCGTACGCGGCTCGCGGCGCTGGCGGGTTCCGGCGTACGAACTGGAGGAGATCGTCCAGGAGTTGCTGGACCGCGACATCCGCTACGGAGCCGCACGCGAGGCCCTGCCGCAGCGCATCGCGCACGCCGTGCTCGTCCAGATGGAGCGGTCCGGCGAGGCACCGGACGACCGCGTACAGGACGCCGTCGCCCGCAACCCCGCCGTGAAGGCTGCGGTGAAGGCGATCTGGCCGCCGGTCGACCCCGCCCGGCTCGTGCTGCGTCTGCTCTCCGACGCCGACTTCCTCGCCGTACACGCGGAGGGTGTCCTCACCGAGGACGAGCAGAAGACGATCCTGTGGGCCAGGCCCGGGCGGTCGCCGAAATCCGCCAAGTGGTCCGCCGCGGACGCCGTGCTGATCGACGAGGCCACCGATCTGGTGCAGCGCACGCACTCGCTCGGGCATGTGGTGCTCGACGAGGCGCAGGATCTGTCGCCGATGCAGTACCGGGCGGTGGGGCGGCGCTGCACGACCGGTTCGGCGACCGTGCTCGGGGATCTGGCGCAGGGTACGACGCCCTGGGCGACGCGGAGTTGGGACGAGGCGCTCGCCCATCTCGGCAAGCGGGAGGCGGTCGTGGCGGAGCTGACGGCCGGCTTCCGCGTCCCGACGGACGTCATCACGTACGCGTCCCTGCTCCTCCCGCACATCGCGCCGGGGCTCACCCCGGTGGCGTCGGTCCGGGAGAACCCGGGTTTCTTCGAGGTGCGCACGATCGATGCCGACGCCGAAGTGGTCGATGCCTGCCGCGAGTTGCTGGCCCACGAGGGCTCGACCGGCCTGATCGCGGCCGACGCGCGCGTCCCCGTCCTCGCCGAGGCGCTCGCGGCGGCGGGCATCAGCTACCTGGGCCCGGGCGAGGAGACGACGGCCGAGTCCCGCCTGACCCTCGTACCGGCCTCGCTGGCCAAGGGCCTCGAGTACGACTACGTGGTCCTGGACGAGCCGCGGGCGGTCGTCGACGGCGAGCCCGACGAACGAACCGGCCTGCGCCGCCTGTACGTGGCCCTGACCCGAGCCGTCTCGGGCCTGATCGTGACGCACGCCGCGCCGTTGCCGCCGCAACTGGCCTGATCCGCCGACCGGATCACCGGGACCCGTCAATGCCGACTCACCTGGATCCGTCAGGACCGGCGGGGCATCCGCCAGTACTGCCTCTTCTTCTCGTCGCGCACGACGACGCCGAGTTTCGCCAGTTCGCCCCGCAGTTCCCGGGCGTCTTCGGCGTCGTCCTGCTTGTTGAGCGCCTTGTCGCGGGCCTTGAACAGGGCGTTCGCCCCCTCGGGCAGGCCCGGGGTGCCCGGGACCCAGCGCCGGAACTCGTCCCGGTGCGGGTCCGCGTCCGCCCAGGTGTAGCCGTGCTCGGTGAAGGCCGCGGCGAGGCGCGCTCCGTTCAGATCGCAGTCCTCCCGGGCGAGTTCCTCGCTGTCACGGCCGAGCAGCACGAGTTGTTTGCCGTCCGGGAATGCCAGCCGGATCTCGTTCCGCGCGAATTCCCGGGATGTGTCCCGGACGGTGAGCACCACATGGCTGTCGGAGACGCTGACGGAAAGCGAGTCGTGCAGCGCGCCGAAGGCCACCAGCAGGCCCAGCAGCGCGCCGGCGGACACCGCACCGATGGTCAGTCCCGGCTCGGGGATCGATTCCAGCAGCTTGGCCGGTCCTTTGAACGGCGCCCAGCGCAGGGTCACGAGCCAGCCGGCGAGCAGCCTGACCAGCTCGCCGAGTACGGCTCCGCACCCGACACAGACGGCCACTATGAACCAGGCCGATTCGGCGAGCACGGTGGGCCGGCCCGCCCGTGCATCCGGCTCTTTCCGCATGTCCACCCTCATACGCCCTCCACCCGTTTCTGCCGCGCAGCCCTCAGTGTGGTGAGCGGCGGGGCACCCGTCATCAGCCGATGGTCTACGGCGCCTGTGACTTTGGTATGCGGGTATGCGGGTATGCGGCGGCTACGCGTCCAGCGCCGCCCGCCACTCGCGGACAGCGGCCGCGGAGACCGGTCGTGTCCAGCCGCCGGGGCGGGCCGCGCCGCCGATGTGGAAGCCGTCGATGCCGGCGGCGCGCAGCCGCGGGACGTGGTCGAGGCGGAGGCCGCCGCCGACCAGGAGCCGCGGCTCGTAGCCGGGTTCGCCGCGGCGCGCCGCCTCGGTGAGCAGTGTCGGCAAGCCGTCGTCCACGCCCGCGGCCGAGCCCGCTGTGAGGTAGGTGTCCAGGCCCGGCAGGTCCGCGAGCTGTTTGCGCAGGGCGTCACGGTCGGCGGCGCGGTCGATCGCGCGGTGGAACGTCCAGCGGCAGCCGTCCAGTTCGGCGACGATCCGCTCCACCGCGGCCACGTCCACGCCGCCGTCCGCGTCGAGGAACCCGAGCACGAACGCGTCGGCGCCCGCGCCCCGCAGCTCCCGGGCCGCACGCACCAGGGCGCCGACGTCACCGGCGGCGAACCCGTTTTCGAGCCGCAGCATCACGCGCAGCGAGATGTCGACGGAGGCACGGATCTCCGCGAAGGTCCCGGCCGACGGGGTGAGCCCGTCGGCCGCCATGTCGGTGACCAGCTCGAGGCGATCCGCGCCTCCGGTCTGGGCGGCGACCGCGTCCTCGGCGTCGAGGGCGATCACCTCCAGGACTGCACGCTCGCTCATAGGACCTCTTCTCTGGGGCGGCACGGATCTCGTGCACAGGGTTTCGTACACAGGTCTAGTCCAATCCCAGAGTACGCCCAAGAGTCAGCCGAAGATATTGAGCTCCCCCTCCCTCGCCCCCGCCAGCTCGTACCGTGTCCCCACCAGGGGGCGCCCCGCATACAGCCGTACGAGCGTCGCCGCATCGCCGATGTACCGGGCCGGCGGCCGTTCACCGGAGACGTCACCGAGCCGCAGCGGCTCGTCCGTGTCGTCGAGGTCGGCGTGCAGCGGCAGGTGGCCCCGTTCGCGCGTGAGGCGGGCGAGGAGGGGCAGTGCGTAGGGGAGGCTCTCCCCCGCGTAGGCCCCCGGCTCACCGAAGGCTTCCCGTACGTCGCCGGCGTGCACCCACTCGCCGAGGGCGACCCCGTCGAGGACACCGCCCGCCTTGGCGATCACCGGGCCCGCCTCACCCATGCCCCGTTCCAGCTCGTCGACGACCTGGGCCGCGGACCAGCCGTCGCGTTCGGCGATGTCGCGGTCGTTCGACTCGGGCGAGAACACACCCTCCTCGAACCGCCCCTCCACCACCCGTCTCAACGCAGCCCCGCAATGCGCCAGCACATGCCGCACGGTCCATCCCGGGCAACAGGTCCGCAGCGCGAAATCGCTCTCCCGGCGGGCCCTGAGCAGCGGAATCAGCACGTCGCGTTCCGCGGTCAGCAGCTGTCCGGGCAGTTCGGGGTCTCGTTCGTCCATGGCGTGGGCATCGGCAGGAGTCATGCGCTCACGCTAGGGGCGGTGAAGAACCGCGACAATGACGTCATGGCCGACTCCGACGCTCTGCGCACCCGCTGGCTCAACGCCCTGCGAGGGGCCCGCGGCAACACCCCCGGCATCAGCACCCCGGACCCCGTCCAGTACGCCGACGACCTCCTCGCCCGCTGGTCGGAACCGCAGCGCCGCTACCACACCCTCGACCACCTGACGGCGGTCCTGGACCACGTCGACGTGCTCGAGAAGTACGCGGACGATCCGGACCTGGTGCGCCTCGCCGCGTGGTTCCACGACGCGGTGTACCTTCCCGACCGCTCCGAGAACGAGGAACGCTCGGCGCGCCTCGTCGAACGCGCGCTCCCCGAGGCCGGCCTCTCCCCCGCCGCCACGGCCGAGGTCGCCCGTCTGGTCCGCCTCACGGTCACCCACGACCCGTCGACCGACGACCACAACGGCCAGGTCCTCTGCGACGCCGACCTGGCTATCCTGGCGGCGTCCCCGGGGACGTACGCCGCCTACACGGCCGCCGTCCGCGAGGAGTACTCCTTCGTCCCGTCCGAGGCCTTCCGCGAGGGCCGGGCAGCGATCCTGCGTCAACTCCTCGATCTCCCACGGCTGTTCCGCACCCCGTACGGGGTGGCGGAGTGGGAGGCGCCGGCGCGCCACAACATCGGCGCCGAGCTGGAACTGCTGCTCGACACCCCCAAGTGACCGATCACCGCGGGGAATGCCGCCGCATTCCCGGCGGTTGCCCATGAATATGCCTTCCTCCGCCTCCCCCTCCCCCGCCGCCCGCGCCCGTATGCCCGTAGCCGTCTACGTCCTCGGCCTGTCCGTGTTCGCGCTGGGCACCAGCGAGTTCATGCTCTCCGGGCTGCTGCCGGCCATCGCGGACGACATGAACGTGTCGATTCCCCGGGCGGGGCTGCTGATTTCGGCCTTCGCGATCGGGATGGTGGTGGGGGCGCCGCTGCTCGCCGTGGCGACGCTCCGTCTCCCGCGCCGTACCACCCTGATCAGCCTCATCACGATCTTCGGCCTGGGACAGATCGCGGGCGCCCTCGCCCCGACCTACGCCGTGCTCTTCGCGTCACGCGTCATCAGCGCTCTGGCCTGCGCCGGCTTCTGGGCGGTCGGCGCGGCCGTGGCCATCGCGATGGTGCCGGTGAACGCCCGCGCCCGCGCACTGGCCGTGATGATCGGCGGTCTGTCGATCGCGAACGTCCTCGGCGTCCCGGCGGGCGCCTTCCTGGGCGAGCACCTGGGCTGGCGCTCCGCCTTCTGGGCGGTGGCCGCCGCCTCCGCGATCGCCCTCGCCGGGGTGGTCACCCTCATCCCGGCCATCCCCGTTCCCGACGAGAAGCCCCAGTTGGGGCGCGAGTTGCGGATCTACCGGGACCCGCAGACCTGGCTCACCATCTCGCTCATCGCGTTCGCCGCGGGCGGCGTCTTCTGCACGTTCAGCTATCTCGCGCCGCTGCTGACGGACGTGGCGGGCCTGGCGGAAGGCTGGGTGCCCACCGTGCTCGCGCTGTTCGGGATCGGCGCGCTCATCGGTACGACGATCGGCGGCCGGATCGCGGACGCGCACCTCTTCGGGGTGCTGCTCTCCGGCATCACCGCCTCGACCGTCCTGCTCATCACCCTGGCCCTGTTCGGCCAGTACGCGTTCGCCGCCGTCGCCCTCTCCCTCCTCCTCGGCGTCTCGGCCTTCTACACGGCTCCCGCCCTGAACGCCCGCATGTTCAACGTGGCCGGAGCGGCTCCCACCCTGGCCGGCGCCACCACCACCGCCGCCTTCAACCTCGGCAACACCGGCGGGCCCTGGCTCGGCGGCGTCGTCATCGACGCGGGCTTCGGCTACGCCTCGACCGCGTGGGCCGGGGCGGCCATGACGGTCACGGCGGGGGCGGCCGCGCTGGTCTCCCTGCGGCTTCACCGGCGTACGACCTCCCGGGTCGTCATCAAAGCCGCGCCCGCCCCGGCCGGCGAGTCGGTTAATCCATCCCGTTCCGCGAACTGATCACCTATCGTCACCGCCATGGGAGACATGGGTGGGGATCAGGTGGAGGAGGCCGTCGCGGGCACCGTGGCGTTGCTGCGGACAGCGGCGGCCGGGCAGCCGGACTGGAGCGTGAACGCGGGCCGTCTCGACTGGAGTTGCCGCAGGACGGCGGAGCACATCGCATCGGATCTCATCGCGTACGCGGGGCGGCTGGCGGGGCGCCACACCGACCGGAAAGTATCGTTCGACATCACCTTCGACGAGTGCGAGGGCATCGAGGACGTCCTGGACGTGATCGAGGCGACCGGCGCCCTCCTCGCGGCCGCCGTCCGCACCGCACCGCGCGAGGCGCGGGCCTTCCACCCGTACCCGTTCCGCAGCGCGAACCGCGAGGGCTTCGCGGCGATGGGCGTCACCGAAGTACTCCTGCACACGCATGACATCGCCGAGGGTCTGGGGCTGGAGTACGAGCCCCCGGCCCAGCTCTGCGAGGACGTGCTGACCCGGATCTTCCCGCACGTCCAGCCCGGCCCCGACCACTGGCGCACGCTCCTGTGGGCGACGGGCCGCGGCGAGTTGCCCGGCCGCGCCCCGGTCACCGAGTGGCGCTGGAACAACAACGTGGTGATCCCCACCGAGCGGCTCACCCTGCAGGGGGTCACGCCCGCGGCGGCGGCGGATCTGCAGGCCGGCGGCACGGGCGGCTTCGAGTGGATCGAGGGCGGCCCCTGCGAGGGCACGCGATTCGCCGCCGGGATGGTCGTGAAGGCGTACGAGACCGGAGTGCACCGCCCTCAGTGGGGCGTGTTCGTCCTCGTGCGCACGGAGGACGGCCGCGCCGTCGGCGGCATGGGCTTCCACTCCGCCCCGGACGAGATGGGCCATGTCGAGGTCGGCTACGACGTGGTGGAGGCGGCCCGCGGCAACGGCTACGCCACGGAGGCGCTGCGCGCGCTGTCCGCGTGGGCGCTGGCGCAGGACGACATGAAGCGGCTGATCGCGACCGTCGACCACGACAACACCCCTTCCCAGGGCGTGGTTTCGCGTGCGGGCTTCACCCGGGTGAGCGTGGGCGACGAGCAGTACGTGTACGAGCTCCGCAAGAACTGATCAGGCTCTGATCCGCATCCGGCTCTGATCCGGCCGCTCAACGGGATTGCGTACGCCCCTTGGGTCTGCGCAGTCCCGCCTCGTGGAGCAACCGCACCACTTCGCGGCTGCTCACCTCGACAGCTCCGGCCCGCACGGCGTCCGCGTACCGGTGCGAGGGAATGTCGTAGTGGTCCCGCTCGAAGGCCCGGCTCGGAACGCCCAGCTCCGCGGCGAACCGGTGCAGTTCGGCGTACGAGACGTCGCTGATCAGGTGGGACCACATGCGCCCGTGGCCCGGCCAGGCGGGCGGGTCGATGTAGACCGTCACGAGGAGGGCGCCCCGCCGGCCGCGGAGCCGAGCGAGCCCACCGCGGAGACCTTCACGCCCGCCTTGTGGCACACCCAGTGCGGATCGGGCCCCAACTCCGGTTCGACGTCGAGGGCGTGCGGGTCGCCGACGCCGCAGACGGGGCACAGGGGCCAGCGCCCGTACCGGTCGAGCAGCGCGTCCTGTACGTCCTGGGCGACCAGCCCCGCCACGTACGCGGCACCCTCCGGCCACTGCTCCACCCACCAGCGCCGCTGTACGACCGACTCCTCGACGAGCGAGACGACATCGGCTTCGGCGACCTGGCCCGCGACAAGATCGGCGAGCACGAGCGCGCGGGCCGCGTGCAGCGCCTGCTCCAAGGGACCGACGGGGGGCGGGGAGTCCGGGAAGTCCATGGGACCATTGTGCGCCAGGCGCACAACTCGGGCACGAACCTGCCCGGCCCGACCGACACCCTTGCCGAAGATGGATGACACTTTCCCCGAATGTGTCATCGGCTCGCGTAGGGCACCCCTCTTGACCGGCCGCGCGGGCGAAAATATCTTTCATGTGTGACACCAGACGTGAAGGAAATTTTCGCAGGTGAGGCGCCGCCCGCCCCGGCCGCCCTCGCGGCCAAGGTGCGCACGCTCGCCCCGTCGATGACCCGCTCGATGCAGCGGGTGGCCGAGACCGTCGCCGGGGATCCGGCCGGCTGCGCGGCCCTCACGGTCACCGGCCTCGCCGAGCTCACCGGCACCAGCGAGGCGACAGTGGTCCGCACCGCCCGCCTCCTCGGCTACCCCGGCTACCGCGACCTGCGCCTGGCCCTCGCGGGCCTCGCCGCCCAGCAGCAGTCCGGCCGGGCGCCCGCCGTCACGGCCGACATCGCGGTCGACGACCCGATCGCGGACGTCGTGGCGAAACTGGCGTACGACGAGCAGCAGACCCTCGCCGACACCGCGGCCGGACTGGACACGACCCAGCTCGGCGCCGCCGTCTCCGCGCTCGCGGCCGCCCGCCGCATCGACGTCTACGGCGTCGGCGCCTCCGGACTCGTCGCCCAGGACCTCCACCAGAAGCTCCTGCGCATCGGCCTCATAGCCCACGCGTTCAGCGACCCGCACCTCGCGGTCACCAACGCCGTGCAGCTGCGCGCCAAAGACGTGGCGATCGCGATCACGCACTCCGGATCGACGGGGGACGTCATCGAGCCGCTGCGCGTCGCCTTCGAGCGCGGTGCGACGACGATCGCGATCACCGGACGCCCCCACGGGCCCGTCTCCCAGTACGCCGACCACGTCCTCACCACGTCCACGGCCCGCGAGAGCGAGCTGCGCCCGGCGGCCATGTCGTCCCGTACGAGTCAACTGCTGGTCGTGGACTGCCTGTTCATCGGAGTCGCCCAGCGGACGTACGAGACCGCGGCACCGGCCCTGTCCGCCTCGTACGAGGCACTGGCACACCGCCACAGTGCGCGCGGCGGCTCCCGGCGCTAGCACGCTCGCGGGACTCGCGGGACTCGCAGCACAAGAAGCCGGAACGGCACCGGAACCACCACCTGAAAGCGCACCGGAAAGAGCCGCCCCCCATGACCTCCACCGCCGACGCCTCCTCCCACCGCCGTGATGTGCGCGCGGAGTTGGAAACGCTGACCACCGAGGCGTTCCGTCCCGAGCTCTCCGAGATCGACCGGCTGCCCACCCTTGAGATCGCGAAGATCATGAACGGCGAGGACGCGACCGTACCGGTCGCCGTGGCCGAGCGGCTTCCGCTCATCGCCGCCGCCATCGACGCCACCGCGGAGCGCATGGCGCGCGGCGGCCGCCTGATCTACGCCGGCGCGGGCACCGCGGGCCGCCTGGGCATCCTCGACGCCTCGGAGTGCCCGCCCACGTTCAACACGGACCCGTCCGAGGTCGTCGGCCTGATCGCGGGCGGGCCGAGCGCCACGGTCAACTCGATCGAGGGCGCCGAGGACTCCAAGGAGCTGGCGGCCGAGGACCTGGACGCCCTGGGCATCACCGCCGACGACACGGTGGTCGGCGTCTCGGCCTCCGGCCGCACCCCGTACGCGATCGGCGCGGTCCAGCACGCCCGCTCACGAGGGGCGTTGACGATCGGCCTGTCCTGCAACGCGGACAGCGCGCTCGCGGCGGCCGCCGACCACGGCATCGAGATCGTCGTGGGCCCGGAGCTGCTGACCGGCTCGACGCGGCTGAAGGCGGGCACGGCCCAGAAGCTGGTCCTCAACATGATCTCGACGATCACGATGATCCGCCTGGGCAAGACGTACGGGAACCTGATGGTCGACGTCCGTGCCTCGAACGAAAAACTCCGGGCCCGCTCGCGCCGCATCGTCGCCCTGGCGACCGGAGCGTCGGACGACGAGATCGAACGCGCCCTCGCCGCGACGGACGGCGAGGTCAAGAACGCCATCCTCACCATCATCGGCGCAGTGGACGGCCCCACGGCGGCTCACCTCCTGGAGGAGAGCAAGGGGCATCTGCGGGCGGCATTGGAGGCGGCGACCGCCCGCTGACTACTGTTGCCGTGACCGAGGGGGAGGAGAACGGCGGATGACACCGACCACGTTCCGCATCGGCGGGGATCTGGAAGTGCGGCGGCTCGGATTCGGCGCCATGAAGCTGCCGACCGAACCCGGCGACGCCCGCAAGGCCTCCCTCGCGGTCGCCCGGCGGGCCGTGGAACTGGGCGTCACACTGATCGACACCGCCCACATGTACGGCTGGGGAGCGAACGAGGAACTCCTCGCCGAGGCCCTGCACCCCTACCCGGAGGAACTGCTCGTCACCACCAAGGTCGGCGTGTCACGGTCGCCGTCCGGCGAGTGGGGGCTGGACGGGCGGCCGGACGTCCTGCGCGCCCAGGTCGACGACGCCCTCCGCCGGCTCCGCGTCGACCGCGTCGAGCTGCTCCAACTGCACCGCATCGACCCCGAGACGCCGCTCGCCGACCAGCTGGGCACCCTGCGGGACCTGCGGACCGAGGGCAAGATCGGCCGGATCGGGCTGTCCGAGGTCACCGTCGCCGAACTCTGCCGGGCGCGGGAGATCGTGGACGTCGCGAGCGTGCAGAACCGCTACAACCTGCTCGACCGCGAGCACGAGCCGGTACTCGAAGCCTGCGCGGCGGCCGGCATCGCGTTCCTGCCGTGGCGGCCCGTCGCGCACGGAACGGCGGGCGCGACGGCCGAGGTCGCCGCCGTGGCGGCCGAACTCGGCGCCACACCCACCCAGGTCGCCCTCGCCTGGCTCCTCGACCGCTCCCCGGTCGTCCTCCCGATCCCGGGCACCGCCCGGAAGGACCACCTGGAGGAGAACCTCGCCGCGGCCGACCTGCGCCTGACCCCGGCCCAGCGCGCCCGCCTCGACGGGCCGGCCGAGACCGGCTGAACCAGCGGGCGCGACCGAGGCTGTCAGTGGCACGTGCGATGCTCGTCCATGTCCGTACGGCACCGCCCGGGGAGGAGACCGACCACGGTGAACCACGCGCAACTGACCGCCCTCGGCCGCGCCCTGCGCCTTCTCGGCGAGCACGGCGAGTCCCTGTCGACCGCCACGCCCGACGCGAAGCTGCACGAGGCCAAGGCCGACCTGAAACGCGCCCTGGACCTGCTCGACGAGACGGTCACGACCGCAGCGCCCACCACACGCTGCGCCGAGCACCCGAACGGCCCGGTCGACGAGGACGCCCCCGACCTCTGCCTGCTCTGCGAGACCCGCCGCCGCGCCGCCCGCCGCGCCGAGGTCAACAGCACGTACGGTTCGCCCAGGCCCCCCGGCCCGGCCGCCCCCGCCCCGTCCCGCTACGGGGTACGCGCCGACCGCCCCCAGCCCCAGCAGCGCTGGCTCCCCGAAGCCTGGAACGGCCAGGCCTGGCAGCTCTGCGGCACCCCACGCCGCGACCGCCACGAGGCCGAGCTCTACCTGACCGCCCAACGCCGGGGCCCACGCCCGGCGTCGGCGTACCGCCTGGTCCACGAGTTCACGGACTACGAGGTACTGCGGGTGTGGGGCGAGCCGGTGCGGATCGACATCGAGCCGATGGGGAATCTGTAGCCGCACGCGGCCGCCACGGTGTCCTCCTCGTCAGGCGGCGGAGTCTGCCAGCAGCGCGTCGATCTGGCCCATGGCCGCGGTGATGCCCTCGACCATGCCCATGGACACCAGCTGCTCCATCGCCTCAGCGGTGGGGAAGGTGCTCTCGACCGTCATCACGGTGCTCGTCTCACCGTCCGCGGCGAGCCGCACACGGACACTCATCGTGGGCATGTCGGGGTTGGGGCGGCCGGCGTCGTCGGCGAAGCCGTCCTCGAACTCCAGCCCGTACGGGGCTTCGACGGAACGGATGCGCCACCAGCCGTGGTGCTTGTCGCCCTCCGGCCCGGTCATGAAGTACGTGACCGCACCGCCGGGCTTCAGTTCATGGTCGACCACGGTCGCGGGATAGGTCGGCGGGCCCCACCACCGCTCGAGCTTGCGGGGGTCCTCCCATACCTGCCACACCCTCGCCGGCGGTGCGTCGAACCGCGCGGTGAGCGTCAGCGTAAGGGCTTCAGGGTTCTTCTGGACGTCGATCACGGTCATGCGCTTGCTCCTTGCCGTCTTCTGGGTCGGGATCGGCGAGGATCTCGCCGATCCGGTCAATGCGCCCTTGCCACACGGCCGCCAGCTGGTCCAGCAGCCGATGAACCTCACTCAAGGCGTCCGCGTTACCCCGCACCCGCTGCTCCCGCCCTTGCCGCTCCTTGATGACCAGCCCGGCACGCTCCAGCACCGCCACGTGCTTCTGGACGGCCGCGAAGCTCATCGGGAACCGCCGGGCGAGCTCGGAGACCGAGTGATCACCGGTCAGGGTGAGGGCCACGATCTCGCGCCGCGTCACATCGCCCAAGGCCTGGAAGAGGCGATCGGCGCGGTCGATGGATTCTTGACGTACAACCATTGAGTTGTACGTTACCGGGCACCACCGACCCCGGCAACCCCTGAGGCAAAGAGGTCATGATCTGACCTATATGGCTCCTAGCGTGTGACCTACCGACGGAACAGGAAATCCACGGAGGGCCTACACCATGACCGACACCCTGATCACCGACGAGCGCACCGACCTGCTGGAGACGCTGGCCAAGCACCGGCAGTTCCTGCGTCTCACCACCCGCGACCTCACCGACGAGCAGGCCGGGCAGCGAACCACCGTCAGCGAACTGTGTCTCGGCGGCCTGATCAAGCACGTCACATCGGTGGAACGCGGCTGGGTGGACTTCATCCGGAACGGCCCGTCGGCGATGGGCGACTTCACCGCCATGACCGAGGCCGACTGGGCCCGACGGGCCGACGAGTTCCGGATGCTGCCCGGCGAGACACTGGCCGGCGTGCTGGCCGACTACGCGGAGACGGCGGACCGGACGGACGAACTGGTCGCCGCGCTGCCCGACCTGAACGCCGCCCACCCGCTGCCCAAGGCCCCGTGGTTCGAAGGCGAGGCACGGTGGTCGGCCCGCAGGGTGCTGCTGCACATCATCGCCGAAACCGCACAGCACGCCGGCCACGCCGACATCATCCGAGAGTCCCTGGACGGCGCCAAGAGCATGGGCTGACTCACTTGCTCTTGTGGCCCGACACCTGGGCGATCCACCTGATGAAGTCGCCCGGGTCCTGGTCCGCGCCGTGGCCCGCGTCCCAGTAGTACGCGGTGTCGACCTCGTCGCCCAGGCCGGTCAGGCGGGCGGCGAGGTTGCCGGCGACCGTGTGGGAGGTGTCGCTGTCCTTGGTGCCGAGGCGGATCCACCAGTGCTTCGCGCGGTTGCCGTTGACCTTGTCGACGAGGTGGTACATCGGGTTCATCAGGTGGAGCTTGGCGGGTATGTCACCGTCGAGGCGGGCGCTGCCGCCGCTCTCGTGGCGGAGGCTGTAGAGCGTGAAATGGCGGGCCTTGGTCGTCCCCGTGCCGAACAGGTTGTTCTCGGGGGTGGACCGGGCGCAATCATGCCCGCCGCCAGACGAGCGTGTAGCGCCAGAACAACCGACGACGCAGCCGGGCACCGGGCAGCTCGCGCCGCGCCTCCCGGACGATGTCGCCGAAGCTCGTCTCCGCCGGCCGGGTCACCGCGGTCATGGAGACCGGCCGCGGCACCGTACGCCCCCTGCTCTTGACCCAGCCCATCGCGAGGTTCGCCGGGACGGAGGCGAGGCCGAGCAGATGGTCCCCGAGGGTCTCCTCGCGAGCCAGACCGACCACCACCAGCGTTCCGCCAGGCCTCAGTTGCCCACGGAAGCCCGCGAGCGCCTCGCTCAACGGCAAGTGGTGGAGGACGGCAACGCAGGTGATGACGTCGTACGACCCGCCGGGTCCCCCGTCCAGCGCATTCGCGACGGTGTAGGTCACCGGCGCCGTCGAAGAGCCGGCCGGAGTCAACTCCCGCGCCCGGTCGACGATCTCCGGATCAGCGTCGATCCCGTACACCTCCGCCGCCCGCACCGCCAACAACCGCGCCAGATCACCACTCCCGCACCCGACATCCAGCGCACGGCCGAAACGCCGGGGCAACTGCCGCAGGATCCACGGGTGGTAGTGCGCGTTGTGGTCCCAGGGATGCGCCGCGTTGAAGCGATGCAGCGCTTGCAGCAGGCGGTGGCGCAGGTTCGTCATACGGCCATTCGACCAGAGCGCGGGAACCGGCCCCGGCGGAGATCAACGCCCAGCCCCGAAAGAGACCGTGGCAGCGGTTCAACACCACGGCGAACGCCACTAACGTGACGGCATGCTCACGGTCGAAGTCACCGAGACGTTTCCGTGCACGCCCGACGAACTGCTCGACTTCGTGATGGACGTCGAGCGGTACGCGCTGGTCGACCGCAAACTCCGCCCCGTTCTGTGGACCCGGCGCGACGGGAACCTCCTCGAGTTCGCGTTCCGGCCCAGACTGGCGGGGCTCCCGGCGCCACGGACGGTGGCCCGGGCGCGGCTGACTCCCGGCCACCGCATCGACATCGCGCTCGCCCCGCCGCCCGCCAACCGGCTGACGAGGCTGGCGTCCGACTTCGACGCCAGGTTCGTCTGCACCCCGGTCGAGAACGGGA
This sequence comes from Streptomyces sporangiiformans, assembly GCF_005768555.2. Taxonomy (GTDB): domain Bacteria; phylum Actinomycetota; class Actinomycetes; order Streptomycetales; family Streptomycetaceae; genus Streptomyces; species Streptomyces sporangiiformans. Next base: position 2,972 of record NZ_VCHX02000330.1, on the reverse strand, counting down.
CCCGCCTCGTACGCACCCTCAACTTCCGCTTCCGGCCCCCACTGCGATGGCTCGCGGAGCCCCTGCTCCGGCGCCCGCTGACCGCCGACGTACAGGAAGAAGTACGGCTGGCCAAGGAGTACATCCAGCGCCAGAAGGAGAAGTCCTGAGGGCAGGCACGGAGGTACGAGCGACTCTGGCTAGGCTCCATGCCCATGGAGATGGGGGAGCCTGATCCCGGCCGCAGGCCATGGCGCGACCGGCTGGTCAGGCATCGTGCGATCGCGGGCCTGCTGGCCGGGGCAGCAGGGCTGGCCGTTCTGGGCACGGTGCTCGTCGTTCTGCCGGGCATGGTGGTCGATCACGATCTCGCCGGGGCGAGCGTCGCTGCGCAGGACCGGCTGAAAGCGGTGAACGACGTCCGTACGACGCTTCTGCAGGCCGTGGGCGGCATGGTCGTGCTGTTCGGCGCGTACGCCACCTGGAGACAACTGCAAGTCAGTCAGGCGGGCTTGCGCGCCACGCAGGAGGGCTATGTCACCGACCGGTTCAGCACGGCCGTCGATCAGCTCGGCAGCGACAAGCTGGAAACACGCATCGGCGGACTCCACGCGTTGTGGCGCATCGCGGAGCACTCCGCCCGCGACCGCGAGGCCGTCATCTCCATCCAGGCCGCGTACCTGCGTACACACCTGCCCTGGCCACCCGCCGGACCGGAAGCTCCAGCAGCGGACGTGCCCATCAACGACGTCGTGCCGCTGGAGATCCGAGCCGCCGACGCCCAAGTGGCGCTGACCGGCCTCGGCGCGCTGTGCCGGCACCGGGAGGAGTCCTGGGTCAACCTCGGCGTCACGGACCTGCGCCGGGCCGACTGCGACGGGCTGTGGCTGCCCGAGGTCAACCTCGACCACTCCTGCATGGAGGCGGCGAGCCTCTACCACGCCAACCTGACGCAGGCCTCTCTCGTATCGGTCAACCTGCGGCACGCCGAACTCAAGACGGCGATCCTGCGCCGGGCCCGTTGCGTTCTGTCCGACCTGCGGGGCGCGCGGCTGGTGGAAACCGACTTGCGTGACGCGGACTTCACCGAGGCCGACCTGCGCGAGGCGAACCTGCGCAAGGCCGACGCAGCCGGCGCCGTCTTCCGCAGCGCCGACCTGCGGCTGGCCGACTTGCGCGGCTCCGACCTGAGCACGGCCGACCTTTTCCAGGCCCGTCTGACCGGCGCGGTGGCCAGCGAGCACACTCGCTGGCCCGCCGGCTTCGACCACGCTGCCGCCGGCGTCGTCGTCACCGAGGACCCCGGCCCCGAACCTCCGCCGCTGCTCCAGCCCCCGGGGATAACGACGCAGCACCCGCCTCTGCGGTCCATACCGTGACCGACGAGTCCCCCTCCGCAAGACATTGGAGCAACGTGATCATCATTGCCGGAAAGTTGTACGTGGACCCTGCCGCCCGCGAGGCGTACCTGGCTGGATGCTCGACGGTGATCGAGCAGGCCAGGGCCACCCCCGGCTGCCTCGACTTCGCGCTGTCGGCCGACCTGATCGAGCCGGATCGGATCAACGTGTACGAGCGCTGGGACACGGACGAGGACCTCGAACGCTTCCGCGGCGTGGGATCGGAGCCTGAGCAGGCAGCTCAGATCCGCGACGCCGAGGTGAGCAAGTACCGGATCGCCGGTGTCGAGGCTCCTTAGACGGGCAAGAACCGCTCAGCTCAGCGACCCCAGCGAAGCCGCGTCGTACGGTGCCAGTTCGCCGAAGCGGCCGTCCAGCACCTTCGCCGCCCACTGCGGGTCGTGGAGCAGGGCCCGCCCCACGGCCACCATGTCGAACTCGTCGGTCTCCAGGCGGTCCAGCAGGTCGTCGATGCCCTTGACCGGCGAGCCCTCGCCGGCGAACGCGCGGATGAAGTCGCCGTCCAGGCCGACCGATCCGACGGTGATGGCGGGCTTGCCCGTGAGCTTCTTCGTCCAGCCCGCGAGGTTGAGGTCCGAGCCCTCGAACTCCGGAAGCCAGTAGCGGCGCGTCGACGCGTGGAAGGCGTCCACGCCGGCCGCGGCCAGCGGCGTCAGCAGCGCCTCCAGTTCCTCCGGGCTCTCGGCGAGCTTCGCGTCGTACGCTTCCTGCTTCCACTGGGAGTAGCGGAAGAGGATGGGGAAGTCCGGGGACACCGAGTCCCGTACCGCCGCCGCGATCTCCGCCGCGAACTTCGTACGGGCCACCAGGTCGCCGCCGTACGCGTCCGTACGGCGGTTGGTGCCGGACCACAGGAACTGGTCGATCAAGTAGCCGTGCGCGCCGTGGAGTTCGACGCCGTCGAAGCCGATGCGCTCCGCTTCGGCCGCGGCCTGGGCGAAGGCGGCGATGACGTCGTCCAGGTCCTGCTGGGTCATCTCCTTGCCGGTGCCGGGCGTGCCGTCGAGGCGCAGCCCGGAGGGGCCGACCGCCGGGGCGTCCGCGAACGGGGGCTCGCCCGCCTTGCGCACCATGCCGATGTGCCACAGCTGCGGCACGATCCTCCCGCCCGCCGCATGCACGGCCTCCGCCACCTTCGCCCAGCCCGCGAGCTGCTCCGCGCCGTGGAAGCGCGGGATGCTGTCGCTCTGCCCGGCCGACTCATGGCCGACGTACGTGCCTTCGGTGACGATGAGGCCCACGCCCGCTGCGGCGCGGCGCGCGTAGTACGAGGCCACGTCCTCGCCGGGGATGCCTCCGGGCGAGAACTGCCGCGTCATGGGCGCCATCACGATGCGGTTCGGGACGGTCAGGCCGTTCAGCGAGACGGGCCGGGAAAGGATGTGGGCCGCGCGGTGGGCGGAGGCACTGAGGGTCACGCGAGGGCTCCTCGGAAGATAACGGTCGGTATGTGCGCATGCATTGACCTGCGTCTGCGTCAACCGCCCCACGCGCCACGGCATTCCGCCATTCCGCCCCGCCTCACTGTGATCCCGGATACGCCCGAGGGCGGCACCCCTGGAAGCAGGGGTG
>NZ_VCHX02000329.1 GCF_005768555.2 Streptomyces sporangiiformans | reverse complement strand
GCCAACACACCGAGACCATCCTGGCCGAACTGGGACACAGCACGGCCGACATCGAGGCCCTCCGGGCCTCCGGCGCCATCTGAGCACTCCTGACCACCTGTCAGTCCCTTCGGTCCTCTCAGCAAGGAGCGTTACGGCATGAGCACCCTCGACATCCTGTCCGAGGACGAGCGATTCATCGTGAGGACAGTGCGGGACTTCGTGGACAAGGAGGTGAAGCCCGTCGTCCGGGATCTGGAGCACGCCAACACCTACCCCGAGGGCCTGATCGAGCAGATGAAGCGGCTCGGCATCTTCGGTCTCGTCGTTCCGGAGGAATACGGCGGGACCCCGGTCTCCACCCCGTGCTACGTCCTCATCACCGAGGAGCTGGCCCGCGGCTGGATGAGCCTGGCAGGAGCGATGGGCGGCCACACGGTGGTCGCCAAGCTGCTGCTGGACTTCGGCACCGAGGAACAGAAGCGCCGGTATCTGTCGAAGATGGCGACCGGCGAGATCCGCGCGACCATGGCGCTCACCGAACCGGGTGGCGGTTCCGACCTCCAGGCCATGAGCACCGTCGCGCGCAAGGACGCCGACAGCTATGTGGTCAACGGCGCGAAGACCTGGATCACCAACTCCCGGCGGTCGGGCCTGATCGCCCTGCTGTGCAAGACCGACCCGGACGCGGCCCCCGCCCACCAGGGCATCTCGATCCTGCTCGTCGAGCACGGACCCGGCCTCACCGTCTCCCGCGACCTGCCCAAGCTGGGCTACAAGGGCGTGGAGAGCTGCGAGTTGTCGTTCGACGGCTACCGGGCGCCGGGCGATGCCGTACTGGGCGGGGTCGAGGGCAAGGGCTTCGCGCAGATGATGAAAGGCCTGGAGACCGGACGCCTCCAGGTGGCCGCCCGCGCGCTCGGCGTCGGCCGGGCCGCGTTGGAGGATTCCCTCGCCTACGCGCAGGAGCGGGAGTCGTTCGGCAAGCCGATCTGGAGGCACCAGTCGATCGGCAACTACCTCGCGGACATGGCCACTTCGCTGACGGCGGCGCGCCAGCTCACCCTGTATGCGGCCCGGGAGGCGGAGGCGGGGCGCCGCGTGGACATGGAGGCGGGCATGGCCAAGCTCTTCGCCTCCGAGACCGCCATGCAGATCGCCCTCAGCGCCGTCCGCATCCACGGCGGTTACGGCTACTCCACCGAATTCGACGTCGAACGCTACTTCCGCGACGCCCCGCTGATGATCGTCGGTGAGGGCACCAACGAGATCCAGCGGAACGTCATCGCGAGCCAGCTCGTCAAGCGAGGAGGTCTCGACGCGTGAACATCGTCGATCGGCTTCCGCCGGCTGCTCACTCTTGACGCGCCCCTCGCCGTATGGGGCGCGTCAAGAGTGAGCGGGTCGTCGTATGGGAGCCGTTAACGACTGGGGGAGGGGCGCCGTGCCGGTCCTGAACTGTCAGGATGGAGGCGCGCATGAAGGAGGAACATCGATGACCCGGGTGCTGGTGGTCGAGGACGAGCCGCAGCTCGTACGCGCTCTCGTGATCAACTTGCGGGCGCGCGCCTACGACGTGGATGCCGCCGCCGACGGGGCCACCGCGCTCCGGCTCGCCGCCGCCCACCACCCGGATGTGGTGCTGCTCGACCTGGGTCTGCCCGACATGGACGGCGTGGAAGTGATCAAGGGGCTACGCGGATGGACACGGTCGCCGATCCTGGTGCTGTCCGCCCGCCAGACCTCGGAGGAGAAGGTCAGGGCTCTGGACGCCGGAGCCGACGACTACGTCACCAAGCCCTTCAGCATGGACGAGCTGCTGGCCCGGCTGCGGGCCGCTGTCCGCCGTACCGAGGAGGCGGACACCACCGACGCCACCGCGATCGTCACCACGGACGAATTCACCGTCGATCTGATCGCGAAGCGGGTGCGGCGAGGCGGGAACGACGTGCGGCTGACACCGACGGAGTGGCATCTGCTGGAGGTGCTGATCCGCCACCCGAGCAGGCTGATCAGCCAGAAACAGCTCCTTCAGGAGGTCTGGGGCCCCGCGTACCAGACCGAGACCAACTACCTGCGGGTCTACATGGCCCAGCTGCGACGCAAACTGGAGCCGGATCCCTCCCGCCCGCGGCATCTCATCACCGAGCCGGGCATGGGCTACCGCTTCGAGAAGTGACCGGGCCGGATTGCGAGGAGCAACCGGGCCCGGATACGGATGCGCGGCTCACGCGTGGTCCGGTCAGCCCACGTGGATCCGCGGCCGGCGTGACCGGTCCGGTTCGGCCTCGCGGAGGACCTCGCGGGTGACGGGGGCGACCTCGCCCTGGCCGAAGAGGAAGAAGCGGAGGAAGTTGGCGAAGGGATTGCCCTCGGTCCACTCGAAGTAGATGTGCGGGATCTGGCCGGTGGTGTCGCGGACGTCGAGGAGCAGGGCCGCCAGGGCGTTGGGGATCGAGGAGCTCTCCAGGGTCAGGACCCGGTAGCGGCCGTGCAGGACCTCACCGCGCACGGTCAGTCCCGCCTCGAACTCGGAGGGGTCGGTGACGGTGACCTCGACGAAGACGAAGTCCTCGGCGGTGGGGACGTCGTTGTCGTGGCGGATCTGCTCGATCTTCTCTCGGTACTCGGTGATGTCGCGGTTGTCGGGCTCGTTGGCGATGAACCGGATCCTGCGGCTGGCGATGTCCCGGACGAATCGTTCCGCCATGGTGTCCAGCTCGACGCGGGTGACACGGAGTTCGAAGGCCCGGGCGAGTCGGGAGAGCAGGGAGACGATGATGATGGCGGCGATGAAACAGGCGCCGATCTTCACGCCGTCGGGGCGCTCGATGATGTTCAGGACCGTCGTGTAGAGGAAGACCGCCGAGATGACGGTGAAGGCGATGGTCCAGCCGCGCTGGCGGGCCTTGCGGGCCGCGATCGTCACGGCGATGGCCGCCGAGGAGATCAGAACCAGCACACCCGTGGCGTAGGCGCCGCCCTGGGCGTCCACGTCCGCGTCGAAGATCCAGGTGACGAGAAAGCCGACCAGGGTGAAGACGATCACCATGGGGCGGACGGCGCGGGCCCAGTGCGGAGCCATGCCGTAGCGGGGCAGATAGCGGGGCATCAGGTTGAGCAGCCCGGCCATGGCGGACGCGCCGGCGAACCACAGGATCGCGATCGTCGAGGCGTCGTACACCGTGCCGAAGGCGTTGCCGAGGTAGTCGTGAGCCAGGAACGCCAGCGCGCGGCCGTTGGCGCTGCCGCCCTCCTCGAACTCCTTCTCCGGGATCAGCAGCGTGGTGAGGAAGCTCGTGCAGATCAGGAACACGCTCATGATCACAGCGGCCGTGGTCAGCAGCTTCTTCGTGCCCCGGATACGGCCGGCCGGCCGCTCCTCGGTGTCACCGGGCTCGCCCTCGACGTGCGGCATCACCGCGACGCCCGTCTCGAACCCCGAGAGGCCGAGGGCGAGCTTCGGGAAGACCAGCAGGGAGACGCCGATCATGGCGAAGACGTTGCCGTGCTCGGCGGTCAGGGCGGTTGACCAGTCGGTGACGACATGGCCCTCGGTGACCACGTGCCACAGGCCCACGGCGACGACCACGGCGTTCAGCGCGAGGTAGGCGCCCACGAGAGCCACGGCGACGCCGATGGCCTCCAGGAATCCCTTGAGGAACACCGCGCCGAGCAGGGCGACCAGGATGAGGGTGATCAGCATCTGCTGGTCGTGCAGGACGCTGTTGAGGTGCGGGTTCTCGACCAGGTGGGTGGAGGCGTCCGCCGCCGAGAGAGTAATGGTGATCAGGAAGTCGGTGGCGGCGAACCCGAGCAGCGTGAGGACGAACAGCTTGCCTTTCCAGAAGGTCAGCAGCCGCTCCAGCATCGAGATCGAGCCCTGCCCGTGCGGGCTCTCCTCGGCCACCCTCCGGTACACGGGCAGCGCGCCCGCCAGGGTGACGATCACGAGCACGATGGTGGCCACGGGCGAGAGCAGGCCGGCGGCGAGGGCGGCGATGCCCGGCTGGTAGCCGAGAGTGGAGAAGTAGTCGACGCCGGTCAGGCACATCACGCGCCACCACGGCTGGCCCTTGTGCGCGAGCTCGGGCTGGGCGTGCGGACCCTGGTGGCTCCCCGCCATGTCGGAGAGGCCCTTCAGCATCCACGTCCGCAACCGGCTCGGCTGCGTGTCTTCGGTGGTGGCCATCGAGGTGCTCTCCTGATGTGCGGCTCGTTGCGGGATTTCGGCCATCACACGGACGGCGGCACCAGCGTAAGCAGAGAGTGACGCAGGGGCCCAAGGATGAGGCCACTGACCGCGTCAAGCTTGCGTTAAGACGCAGCGGTCGGACATCAGCGGCGCGTCAAAATCCGGATGTCCAGGACGAAACCGGCGCCGGCCGACCTGTCCGCGAGGGCGCAGGCAGGTGGCCGGCGCGGCAGAGGCGGATACACAGTGTCAGCGCCCGGCCCGGTCGCGACGGCGGTCCGCACCCAGGATGCGGACGGATGCGGACCAAGGACGCGGACCAAAGATGCGGACCCAAGACGGCCGCTGGAGAACGGCCGTTAGAGACACGTCAAAGGTGCCGGGGCGTCCGTAAGGGAGTCGTCAACGGCGGTCGGATCCGGCCTGAGAGGCGTTTTCCTCTACTCGTCCGATCCTCTTACGGATTTCCGAATCTCACCCAGGAGCTCGCGATGGCCGACCTGGCCTTCGTCATCACCACGGTCGCGGTGTTCGCGCTGGTGGCCTTCGTCGCCAGGGGGGTGACGAAGCTGTGACCGTCGAGAACGTCGTCGGCCTGGTCGTGGCCGTCGCTCTGCTGGGCTATCTCATCCTCGCCCTGGTCTTCCCGGAGAGGTTCTGAGCCGCGACATGAGTCCTGTTGTTGCGGGCGTACTCCAGTTGCTCGCGCTGATCGCGGCGCTGGCGCTCGTCCACCGTCCCCTGGGCGACTACATGGCCCGTGTCTACTCCTCCGACAAGCACTGGCGTGTGGAGAAGTGGATCTACCGGGGCATCGGTGCCGACCCGGACACCGAGATGCGCTGGCCCGCCTATCTGCGAGGAGTCCTCGCGTTCTCGGCCGCCGGGGTCCTCTTCCTCTACCTGCTGCAGCGGATCCAGGGCTCGCTGCCCGGCTCGTTGGGCTTCGTCTCGATCGACCCGGACCAGGCGTTCAACACCGCCGCGTCGTTCGTGTCCAACACCAACTGGCAGTCGTACTACGGCGAGCAGGCCATGGGCCACGTCGTGCAGACCGCCGGGCTGGCCGTGCAGAACTTCGTCTCCGCGGCCGTGGGTATCGCCGTCGCGGTCGCCCTCGTACGCGGCTTCGCCTTCTCTCGAGCACGCGGCTCCGCTGGAGCGGGGCGGACCCCCAAGCGCACCGGTGGGCTGGGCAACTTCTGGTCCGACATGGTGCGCGGCGTGACCCGCATCCTGCTGCCGGGAGCGGTGATCGCAGCGATCGTCCTGGTGGCCTGCGGGGTCATCCAGAACTTCTCCGGCATCCACGAGGTCGGGCAATTCTTCAATGGGCACAGCATGGGTGGCTCGCAGCAGTGGAACGGTGGTGCGGTCGCCTCGCAGGAGGCCATCAAGGAGCTGGGCACCAACGGCGGCGGTTACTTCAACGCCAACAGCGCCCATCCCTTCGAGAACCCGACGCCGTTCACCAACCTCTTCGAGATCTTCCTGCTGCTGGTCATCCCGTTCTCCCTGACCCGCACCTTCGGCGTCATGGTGGGCTCGGTCAGGCAGGGGTACGCGATCCTGGCGACGATGGCCACGATCTGGGTCGCCTTCGTCGCCCTGATGATGTGGACCGAGTTCGCCCACCACGGCCCGGCCTTCGACATCGCGGGCGGGGCGATGGAGGGCAAGGAGACGCGGTTCGGTGTCGGCTCGTCGTCGATCTTCGCGGTGTCGACCACGCTGACCTCGACCGGCGCGGTGGACTCCTTCCACTCCTCCTTCACCGGTCTGGGCGGCGGGATCACGATGCTCGGCATGATGCTGGGCGAGATCGCGCCCGGCGGTACCGGCTCCGGTCTGTACGGCATGCTGATCATGGCGGTCATCGCGGTGTTCATCGCCGGGCTGATGGTCGGCCGTACGCCCGAGTACCTGGGCAAGAAGATCGGCACCCGCGAGATCAAGCTGGCCGCCTGCTACATCCTCATCACACCCGCGCTGGTGCTCGTCTTCACCGCGTTCGCGATGGCGCTGCCGACCCCGGCGCACTCGATGACGAACTCCGGTGCGCACGGGTTCGGCGAGATCCTGTACGCCTACACCTCGGCGGCCAACAACAACGGCTCCGCCTTCGCCGGGCTGAACGCGGACACCCAGTGGTTCAACACCACCCTCGGCATCGCGATGCTGCTCGGCCGCTTCCTGCCGATGGTGTTCGTGCTGGCGCTCGCCGGATCGCTCGCCGAGCAGACACCGGTCCCGACCACGGCGGGGACGCTGCGCACCGAGAAGCCGCTGTTCACCGGCCTGTTGGTGGGCGCGATCCTGATCATCACCGGTCTGACCTACTTCCCGGCCCTCGCGCTGGGCCCGCTCGCCGAGGGGCTGGCGGGATGACGACTCGTACAGAGAAGCAAGAGGACTCCATGTCCACAGCCACTCCGACCAGGGCCCCGCACCAGGACGTGCCGACCGGTCGCAAGGACGAAGGACGCGTCGGCGCGGGCCTGTTCGATCCGGGGCAGCTGGTGAGGTCGCTGCCGGACGCGTTCCGCAAGCTCGACCCGCGGGTGATGGTCAAGTCCCCCGTGATGTTCGTCGTGCTCGTCGGCTCGGTGCTGACGACGCTCTTCTCGTGTCTGGATCCGGGCGACTGGTTCGGCTGGGCGATCAGCGCCTGGCTCTGGCTGACCGTGATCTTCGCCAACCTCGCCGAGGCGGTCGCCGAGGGCCGCGGCAAGGCGCAGGCCGACACCCTGCGCAAGGCCAAGACCGACACCGTCGCCCGCCGTCTGGCCGAGGACGGCACGACCGAGGAGCGGGTTCCGGGCGCCGGGCTGAAGGTCGGCGATCTGGTCGTGTGCGAGGCGGGCGACGTCATTCCCGGCGACGGTGACGTCGTCGAGGGCGTCGCCTCCGTCGACGAATCGGCGATCACCGGTGAATCGGCGCCCGTCATCCGGGAGTCGGGCGGTGACCGGTCGGCCGTCACCGGCGGCACGAAGGTGCTGTCCGACCGGATCGTCATCAAGATCACGACCAAGCCGGGCGAAACCTTCATCGACCGCATGATCAACCTGGTCGAGGGCGCCGCACGGCAGAAGACCCCCAACGAGATCGCGCTCAACATCCTGCTCGCGTCTCTCACCATCGTCTTCCTGCTGGCCGTCGCCACGCTGCCGCCGTTCGCGGAGTACGCGGGCACGCATCTGACCCTGGTCGTGCTGGTGGCCCTGCTGGTCTGCCTGATCCCCACCACCATCGGCGCGCTGCTGTCCGCGATCGGAATCGCGGGCATGGACCGCCTCGTGCAGCGCAACGTGCTCGCCATGTCCGGCCGGGCCGTCGAAGCGGCCGGCGACGTGTCGACGCTGCTGCTCGACAAGACCGGCACCATCACGCTCGGCAACCGGCAGGCCGCCGAGTTCGTACCGGTCGGGGGCGTCACGGCCGCCGAGGTCGCGGACGCGGCCCAGCTCTCCTCGCTGGCCGACGAGACGCCCGAGGGCCGCTCCATCGTCGTACTGGCGAAGGAGAAGTACGGGCTGCGCGAGCGGCACCAGGGCGAGCTCACGGGAGCCGAGTGGATCGCGTTCACGGCCCAGACCCGGATGTCGGGGGTGGACGTGGACGGACGCAGGGTCCGCAAGGGGGCGGCCGGTTCGGTCATCGCCTGGGTGCGCGGGCAGGGAGGCGGGATCGCCGACGACGCGGAAACGATCGCGGGCCGGATCTCCGAGGCGGGCGGTACGCCGCTGCTCGTCGCCGTCGAAGACCCCGACGGCGCCCGGGTGCTGGGCGTGATCCACCTCAAGGACGTCGTCAAGGAGGGCATGCGGGAGCGCTTCGAGGAGCTGCGCCGCATGGGCATCAAGACCGTCATGATCACGGGTGACAACCCGCTGACGGCGAGGGCGATCGCCGAGGAGGCGGGCGTCGACGACTTCCTCGCGGAGGCCACCCCCGAGGACAAGATGGCGCTGATCAAGCGCGAGCAGGCGGGCGGCAAACTGGTCGCGATGACCGGCGACGGCACGAACGACGCCCCTGCACTGGCCCAGGCGGACGTAGGCGTGGCGATGAACACCGGCACCTCGGCGGCCAAAGAGGCCGGGAACATGGTCGACCTCGACTCCAACCCGACCAAGCTCATCGAGATCGTCGAGATCGGCAAGCAACTCCTCATCACCCGGGGCGCGCTCACGACCTTCTCCATCGCCAACGACGTGGCGAAGTACTTCGCGATCATCCCCGCGCTGTTCGCGGCGGTCTACCCCGGCCTGGACAGGCTGAACATCATGCGGCTTTCCTCGCCCGACTCCGCGATCCTCTCGGCGGTCGTCTTCAACGCGTTGATCATCATCGCGCTGGTGCCGCTCGCCCTGCGCGGCGTGCGGTACCGCCCGGTCAGCGCGGACAGGATGCTCCGCCGCAATCTCGGGATCTACGGCCTGGGCGGGCTGGTCGCCCCCTTCATCGGCATCAAGATCATCGACGTACTCATCTCTCTGATCCCCGGAGTCGGGTGAAGGACATGAACAACTCCCTTGTGAAAACTGCCCGGCTGCTCAGCGCGGGCCTGCGGGCCCTGCTCGTACTGACCCTGGTCACCGGGGTCGTCTACCCGCTGGTCGTCACCGGCGTCGCCCAGGCGCTCTTCAACGACGAGGCCAACGGCTCGGAGATCAGGGCGGATGGCAAGGTGGTCGGCTCCTCCCTGATCGGGCAGTCCTACAACCTGCCGCTGAAGAAGGGCGAGGAGACCCCGGAGCCCGACCTGAAGTGGTTCCAGGGGCGTCCGCAGAACGGTCTGGGCGTCAACAGCGTCAACACCCGGTACAAGCTCATCCTCTCCGGCGCCACCAACCGCTCCGGCGACAACGCAGAGCTGATCAAGTGGGTCAAGGAGGCCAAAGCCGCAGTCGTCAAGGACAACTCGGTGGCCGGCTACACGGTCGAGCCGTCCGACGTCCCCGCCGACGCGGTGACGTCCTCCGGCTCCGGCCTGGACCCGGACATCTCCCCGGAGTACGCCGACCTCCAGGTGCACCGGGTCGCGGAGAAGAACGGTCTGCCCCTCGACCAGGTGGAGAAGCTGGTCGGCGAGCACAGCGAGGGCCGCACCCTCGGATTCATGGGCGAGCCCCGGGTGAACGTCCTGGAACTCAACATCGCGCTCAAGGAACTCGTGGCCAAGAGCTGACGGGGCTGTCGCGGAGGTCACGCCGACGATTGCCCCACGGCGACGCAAACTGGAGACGGACACCTCCAGACGCACACCTCCGCACGGACACCTCCAGACGGATACCTCCAGGCGGATCTCTCCAGACCCAAGAGACGAGAACATGGCACGCGGCACGCTTCGGATCTACCTCGGTGCGGCACCGGGCGTCGGCAAGACCTACGCCATGCTGTCCGAGGCCCACCGCCGTATCGAGCGGGGCACGGACTGCGTGGTCGGCTTCGTGGAACACCACGACCGGCCGCGCACCGAGGTGATGCTGCACGGACTGGAAGAGATCGCCCGCAAGGAGCTGGAGTACCGGGGCAGCGTCTTCACGGAGATGGACGTCGATGCCGTGCTGGCCCGGCAGCCACGGGTGGCCCTCGTGGACGAGCTGGCCCACACCAATGTCCCCGGCTCCCGCAACACCAAGCGCTGGCAGGACGTCGAGGAACTCCTCGCCGCCGGGATCGATGTGATCTCCACGGTCAACATCCAGCACCTGGAGTCCTTGGGTGACGTGGTCGAGTCGATCACCGGCGTACGGCAGCGTGAGACCGTTCCCGACGAGATCGTGCGCCGTGCCGACCAGGTCGACCTGGTCGACATGTCGCCACATGCGCTGCGACGCCGCATGGCGCACGGCAACATCTACCAGCCCGACAAGGTCGACGCGGCCCTGTCGAACTACTTCCGCCCCGGCAACCTCACCGCCCTGCGGGAGCTGGCGCTGCTGTGGGTGGCCGACCGGGTCGACGAGTACCTGACCGAGTACCGCAGCGAGCACCAGGTGTCGAAGATCTGGGGCTCGCGCGAGCGCATCGTCGTGGGGCTCACCGGCGGCCCGGAGGGCCGGACGCTGATCCGCCGGGCCGCGCGGCTGGCGGAGAAGGGCGCGGGCGGTGAGGTGATGGCGGTCTATGTCGCCGGCAGCGACGGCCTGACCTCCGCCTCCCCGAAGGAACTGGCCCTGCAGCGCACGCTGGCGGAGGATCTCGGAGGCACCTTCCACCATGTGGTCGGCGACGACATTCCAGTGGCGCTCCTCGACTTCGCGCGCGGCGCCAACGCCACGCAGATCGTGCTCGGCGTCTCACGACGCAAGGGCTGGCAGTACGTTTTCGGGCCGGGCGTCGGTGCGACCGTGGCCCGCGACTCCGGGCCCGACCTGGACGTCCACCTGATCACCCATGACGAGGCGGGTAAGGGGCGCGGGCTGCCGGCGGCGCGGGGCGCCCGGCTCGGCCGTTCGCGGATCATCGCCGGCTGGCTGGTGGGCGTGCTCGGCCCGGTGATCCTGACCCTGCTCCTGACCGGCGTCAACGCCGACCTCGGCCTCGCGAACGACATGCTCCTGTTCCTGACCCTGACGGTGGCGTCGGCCCTGCTCGGCGGCCTCTACCCGGCGCTGGCCTCCGCCGCCTTCGGCTCCCTCCTGCTGAACTACTACTTCACCCCACCCCTGCACCGGCTCATGATCTCCGATGCCAGGAACATCGTCGCCCTCGTGGTCTTCGTCGCCGTAGCCGTGTCGGTGGCGTCCGTGGTGGACCTGGCCGCCCGCCGCACCCATCAGGCGGCCCGGCTGCGCGCCGAGTCGGAGATCCTGTCCTTCCTGGCGGGCAACGTGCTGCGCGGCGAGACCGGCCTGGAGGAGCTGCTGGAACGGGTCCGCGAGACCTTCGCCATGGAGTCGGTCGCCCTGCTGGAGCGGGAGAGCGACGTGGCACCGTGGACCTGCGCGGGCAGTGTGGGCCCGCGGCCCTGCCAGTCCCCCGACACCGCGGACGTCGACGTGCCGGTGGGGGACCACATGGCGCTCGCGCTCTCCGGCCGGGTGTTGCCCGCCGAGAACCGCCGCGTGCTGGCCGCGTTCGCCGCCCAGGCCGCCGTCGTCCTGGACCGCCAGCGTCTGAAGCAGGAGGCTCAGCAGGCCAAGGAACTGGCCGAAGGCAACCGCATCCGCACCGCCCTGCTCGCCGCGGTCAGCCACGACCTGCGCACCCCCCTCGCCGGCATCAAGGCGTCGGTGTCGTCCCTGCGCTCGGACGACGTCGAGTGGTCCGAGGAGGACCAGGCCGAACTCCTGGCCGCGATCGAGGAGGGCGCCGACCGCCTCGACCACCTGGTGGGCAACCTGCTGGACATGTCGCGGCTGCAGACCGGCACGGTGGCCCCACTGATCAGGGAGGTCGACCTGGACGAGGTGGTGCCGATGGCGCTCTTCGGCCTGCCGGAGGACAGCGTGGGGCTGGACATTCCCGAGGTCCTGCCGATGGTCGCGGTGGACAAGGGACTGCTGGAGCGCTCGGTGGCGAACATCGTCGAGAACGCGGTCAAGTACAGCCCCGCGGGTACGCCGGTACTGGTGTCGGCAAGCGCCATCGCCGACCGGGTGGAGGTCCGGGTGATCGACCGTGGCCCCGGCGTTCCCGAGGAGGCGAGGGAACGCATGTTCGCGCCCTTCCAGCGCTACGGCGACGCCCCTCGCGGCGCCGGCGTCGGCCTCGGTCTCGCGGTCGCCCGCGGCTTCGCGGAGGCCATGGGCGGAACCCTCAACGCCGAGGACACTCCGGGTGGTGGTCTCACCATGGTGCTCAGCCTGCGCAGGGCGCCGGGGCGTCCGCCGCAGCCGGACCTGTCGGCGTCCGTCACCTCACGGCCGGCGACTGCTCCCTGAGCGGCACGCGTCAGGCGAGCGGGCATGACGCATCCGCGCGGGCCGCCTGCCCGCGCGGATGCGTCAGACACCTCTGGAGGAACCAGAGGTGTCTGGAGGAACCCAGGGAACTAGAGGAAGCTGACGTTCTGGGCGAGGGCGAGTTGGCTGGAGTAGTTGATGGTGTTGGTGGCCGGGCGCATGTAGGCGCGCCAGGCGTCGGAGCCGGACTCCCGGCCGCCGCCGGTCTCCTTCTCGCCGCCGAAGGCGCCGCCGATCTCCGCGCCGGAGGTACCGATGTTGACGTTGGCGATGCCGCAGTCGGAGCCCTCGGCGGAGAGGAAGCGCTCGGCCTCCTGCTGGTCGCGGGTGAAGATGCTGGAGGACAGGCCCTGAGGGACGTCGTTGTGCAGGGCGATGGCCTCCTCGAACGTGTCGTAGGTCAGCACGTAGAGGATGGGGGCGAAGGTCTCCTCGCGGACGACGTCGGTCTGTTCGTCGACGCGGACGATGACCGGCTCGGCGTAGGCGGCCCGGGGTGCCGTGTCGGCCAGGCGCCGGTTCCCGCCCGCCAGGACCTTGCCGCCCTGCGCCTGGGCGCGGGCGACGGCGTCCCGCATGCCGTCGAGGGCGGCGGTGGTGATGAGCGGTCCGACGAGGGTGGTCTCGTCGAACGGGCTGCCGATGGGGAGTTTGGCGTACGCGGCCGTCAGGCGCGCGACGAGCGTGTCCGCGATGTCGCGGTGGACGATCAGGCGGCGCAGGGTCGTGCAGCGCTGGCCCGCGGTGCCGGCGGCGGCGAAGACGATGCCCTGGACGGCGAGGTCGAGGTCGGCGGACGGGGCGACGACGGCGGCGTTGTTGCCGCCGAGTTCCAGCAGGCTGCGCCCGAAGCGGGCCGCGACGCGGGGGCCGACCTCGCGGCCCATGCGGGTGGAGCCGGTGGCGCTCACGAGTGCGACCCGCGGATCGTCCACGAGCTTCTCGCCGAGGGCGCGGTCGCCGAGCAGGAGACGGTGTACGTCACGTGGGGCGCCGACCTCTTCGGCGGCCTGGGCCAGCAGCCGGTCAGAGGCCAGTGAGATCAGCGGGGTCAGCTCGGAGGGCTTCCAGACCACCGTGTCGCCGCAGGCCAGGGCGACGGCGGTGTTCCACGACCACACGGCGGCGGGGAAGTTGAACGCGGAGATGACGCCGACGACACCCAGCGGGTGCCAGGTCTCGGCGAGGCGGTGGCCCGGGCGCTCGGAGGCGATGGTGCGGCCGTAGAGCTGGCGGGACAGGCCGACCGCGAAGTCACAGATGTCGATCATCTCCTGGACCTCGCCGAGCGCCTCCGAGCGGATCTTGCCCGCCTCGATGGTGATGAGGTCGGCCAGGTCGCTCTTGTGGTCGCGCAGCAACTCGCCGAGGCGGCGCACGAGTTCGCCGCGGCGCGGGGCCGGAGTGGTGCGCCAGGTGAGGAACGCCTCGCGGGCCGCGGCCACGGCTTCCTCGGCGTCGGCCGCGGTGGAGGCGGTCAGGCCGAAGAGGTCCTCGCCGGTGATGGGCGTACGGGCCTGGAAGTCGGCGCCTTCCGGGACGGTCACGCCGATGCTCTCCAGACTCGCGCGGGCACGGGCGCGCAGGTCGTCGGTGGTGGGCAGGGGGGTGCTGGTCATGATGCTCCCTAGAAGGTGGTGACGGTGGTGAGGGTGAGGAGGCCGGACCCGCGGGTCAGCCTGGCGTGCCGTCGAGCCGCAGCTCCTGGGCGACCTGGGCGAGAGACTCGTTCTGCTGACGTTCGTACAGGGCGAAGGGGTCGAGGACTTCGCGGTCGATGGCGCCGGAGAGCCATTCGCTGTCGTAGGCGGCACCTTCCTGGGCGTTGTCCCGGGAGCCCTCGCCGCTGAGGTTGGACTGGAAGATGCCGGCCGCGGAACGGGGCAGGAAGTCCTCGTAGACGATGGGCTCGGCACGTACCCAGCCCTGCTCCACCAAGTCGTCGATGCCGGTGGGCGGGCGGCTGCCGTCCCCCGGCCGGTCGGGCACGACGTGATAGGTGAAGTACCCCAGGCCCTGGGCGGCGAGTTCCCGCTCGGTGCCGGGAACGTGCTCGGCCCACAGCGTGCGCGCGAGTTCGGTCCGGTCGTCCCCCAAGCTCTCGGCTTCGCTCGAGCAGGGGGGACCCCCATCCGGATGGAGTGCCGCCCGCTGGTCGAGGAGGCCGAGCAGGTGGTCGTAGAGGGCCCGGCCCTCGCGGGTGACCGCGATGCCGCGGGCCTCGACCTCGCCGAATCGTACGCGCAGAGCACCGCTGATCACGCTGCCGTCCTCGGTGCGCTGGGCGCGGGGCTCGGCCAGTGCCCGGAAGGACGTCTGGCGCAACAGCAGATCGGGGCCCTTCCACTGGGGAGGCCCCTGGATGGCGTCGATCATCTCGATACCGCGCTCGGTCATACGCCGGTAGAGCTCGTCGATGTCCAGGACGCGCGGGGTGAGGTGGTTGATGTGGGTGCTGCGTACGCCGCCGATGTCCGCGGCGACGGCGGAGATCCTCTCCAGGGTCTCGTACCAGACCTTGTCGATCGGTTCGGTGGACAACTCGAAGGCGGCGACGGCGAGTTGGAGGAAGCGCTCGGCCTCGTCGTCCGGCAGTTCCCGCTCCGCCACGGCCCGGTCGGCGAGGGCGAGCAGCTCCGGCGGGAACAGTTCGCGGGCGGCGAGGAACGCCTCCAGGCGGGAGCGGAGATCGGCGTCGAAGAACCGTGGGTCCGCGGGGGTGAGCATGGAGGTGAAGACACGGAAGGGGTTGCGGGCCAGTTCCTCGCCGTCGACGGGGCGGAACGCGGTCGACACGACGGGGATCGCGCTGGCGGCGGCTTCCCGCAGGTCGTAGAAGCCGACCGGGTGCATGCCCAGGGCACCGAAGACGCGGGCGACCTGGCTCAGTTCGGCGGGGGTGCCGACGCGGATGGCGCCGTGCCGTTCCGCGGTCACCCGGCTGATGGAGCCGAGCCGTTCCGCGTCGGCGCCCTGCGCGCGCAGCACATCCTCGTTGACCTCGCGCGAGACGTCCACGAGCGTGGTGTAGGCGGGGACTTCCCGCCCGTACATGTCGGAGAGCCGCGCGGCGAAGGCGGCGCGCAGCTGCCACTGGCTGATCATCGACGGGTCTGCCTTTCCAACGGGGCGGTCAATCGGGCTGGCGGTCATCACAGGAGTTCACACCACATGGGCTTCCGGGCGGATCTCGGCCCCGACCTGGAAGCGGTCGGCGCTGAAGGGGGAGACGTCGACACATGGTGTGCGGTCCAGGTGCAGATCGCGCACGATCTCGCCGACGGCCGGGGCCTGCAGGAAGCCGTGGCCGGAGAAGCCGGTGGCGTAAAGGAAGTTGGGCAGCTCGCCGGAGCGTCCGATCAGCGCGTTGTGGTCCGGGGTGACCTCGTACAGGCCGGCCCAGCCGCCGGAGGTCTTCATGTCGGCCAGCGCGGGGGCGCGGTGCCGGACGACGTCCTGGAAGAGGCCGAGCCACTCCGGTGTCCAGGTGGTGTCGAAGCCGTCCGGCTGATCGGGGTCGGCCAGGCCGAACAGCAGCCCGTCGTCGCTGTTGTGGAAGTAGGCCGACGACGAGAAGTCGATGGTGAAGGGGATACGAGGCACCGGGGGCGCCAGGGGCTCGGTGAAGGCGAGTTGGCGTCGCACCGGTCGCACCGGCAGGCTGATGCCGGCCATGTCGCCGATCCGCCCCGACCAGGCGCCCGCCGCGCAGACGACGGTGGAGCAGGAGATCGGGCCGCGGTCGGTGTGCACGGTGGTGACGCGATCTCCGGCGGTGTCGATGCCCGTGACCGCGGTGTGCGTGGCGAACCTGACCCCTGCCCGGGCGGCCGCGTCGGCGTACCCCTGGACGACCAGGCCGGGGCGGGCGTGACCGTCGGTGGGGGAGTAGGCGGCGGCCACGAGGCCGTCGGTGCTGACGTACGGACACAACCGGTGGGCCTCTTGGGGGCTGATCATGCGGGTGGGGACGTCCAGGCCGTTCTGGATCCGGACACTGATCTCGAAGTCCGCGGCCTGCCGGTCGCTGGTGAGCAGGAACAGGTAGCCGACGCTGTCGAGGCGGATGTCCGCACCGGGGCGGAGGGGGAAGTTCTCGAAGGCTCGCAGGCTGCGGCTGCCCAGCTCGATGTTGAGCGGGTCGGAGAACTGGGCCCGTACGCCGCCGATCGGTTTCCCCGAGCTGCCGCACCCGAGGTCGCCGCGCTCGACCACGACGACGTCGGTCACCCCGGCCTCGGCCAGGTGGAAGGCGATGCTCGTACCCATGACGCCACCGCCGATGATCACGACATCGGCTGACGGTGGAACGGTGCGGTACGTGGATTCGGTGGAAGCGGCGGATTCGGTGGAAGCGGCAGGTTCGGTGGATGCGGCGGATTCGGTGGATGAGGAGGACAAGATGCCGATCCCTTCCAGAGACCGACGCCCGAGCCGAAGAGGTATGCCCGGGGCGTGGCTTGGGCCGTCAGTGAGTTCGTCCGTCGGTGAGGGGAGAGACGCTGATCAGCTAGCTGTCCGTCATCGTGACGCAACCCGACCGTTGACGTCTATGAACAGTTCGTGCTTCTGATCTATTAGATTCCCTATATGGACTGGACGAGTTCTCAGCTGCGCTCCCTGGTGGAGCTGACCCGGCGCGGAACCATCACGGCGGTGGCCCAGGCCCTGGGGTACACCCCCGGCGGCGTCTCCCAGCAGATCGCCGCGCTGGAGAAGGCCACGGGCATGGAGCTGCTGCGGCGGGTGGGGCGACGGGTGGAGCTGACCGACGCCGGCAGGACGCTGGCCCGTCACGCCGAGCGGATCCTGTCCACCGAGGCCGAGGCCGTCGAGGCGCTGGAGCGCAGCCGGGGCGAGGTCTCCGGAGTGCTGCGGGTCGGCCTGTTCGCCACGGCCGCCGCGGAGATCCTGCCGCTGGCCCTGCGGCACGTTAACGAGGCCCATCCCGGGCTGGCCGTGCACAGCCGCGACATGGACGTGGACGAGGTGTACGACGCCGTCGCCTCCGGCGGTGTGGACCTGGCCCTCGGCCTGGACTACCCCGACGTGCCCATCCGGCGCGATCCGGCCCTGCGGGTGACTCAGCTCTACCGGGAGCGGTTCTCCCTCGCCGTGCCCACCGGGTCGATGGACGGCCGCGAAGAGGTCGCCCTGGCCGAGACCCGGGACCTGGGGTGGATCATGCCGTCGGCCGACAGCTACTACGGCCGCGCCGTGCGCACCGCCTGCCGACGGGCGGGCATCGAGCCGGATGTGCGGCACGAGGTGACGGACACCGCGGCCACCCTGGCGCTGGTCGAGGCCGGCATCGGGGTGAGCACGGTGACGGATCTGATGCTCAGACTGCGTGCCTCGCGCTTCGACGTGGTGCGGCTGCGCGAGACGATCGAGCGGCACATCGTCGTGGTGTTCCGCTCCTCCGCCGAGCGCCGCCCCACGGTGGCGGCTCTGGTCGACGTCCTGCGGGCGGTGGCCGAAACCCGCCGCGATACCCCGGCGTAGAGCGGGTTTCGCCCGTGCTCTGACATGCCTGCATCAGCTTTGCTTGTCCTCAGGGACGCAAGGTGTCGCGCTCGGGTCCCTTCTGCCGACCGGCATCGTGCGTGATGGTTTCAGGCCGGTGGTGACCCACGCCACGACGGTGGCCCGTCGTGCCGCCGTTGCCTGACAGGGAGCGAGCGATGTCCCCCGACCTCACTCCGAAATCCAGAGTCCCCGCCTTGCTGGGAAGAGGACCGCAAGGAGTCTTCAGACGAACCCTCCCGTCCGAACAGCCCACCGGTGAGCGCATGGTGCGCACGCTCGGCCTCACCCAGCTGACGATGATCGGCATCGGTGCCATCATCGGGGCGGGCATCTTCAGCCTGGCCGCGGCCGTCGCGCGGGACGTCGCCGGTCCCGCCGTACTGATCTCGTTCCTGGTGGCCGGGGCCGCGTCCCTGTGCGCGGCCTTCGCCTACGCCGAGTTCGCGGGCATGGTGCCGAAGGCCGGCTCGTCCTACACCTACTGCGCCGCGGTCCTCGGGGAGATCGTCGGCTGGATCGTGGGCTGGACCTGCTGCTGAGTACACGGCCATCGTCGCCGTCGTCGCGATCGGCATGTCCGGCTATCTCGGGTTCCTGCTGGACGCGGTCGGCCTCCACCTGCCGACCTGGGCCCTGGGCGCCCCCGACACCGGAAACGGCCACAAGGTCGACCTGCTCGCCATCCTGATCTGTCTCGGAGTGGCCTGGCTGCTGACCCGCGGCACCCGTACCTCGGCCCGGGTGGAGACCGTACTGACCATCGTCAAGATCGCGATCGTGCTGCTCGTGATCGTGGTCGGCTTCACCAAGGTCAACACCGACAACCTGTCCCCCTTCGCGCCCTTCGGTCTCGGCGGGGCGTTCACCGGCGCGGCGACGGTCTTCTTCGCCGTGTTCGGTTATGACGCGCTCAGCACCGCCGCGGAGGAGTCGGTGGAGGCCCGGCGCAAGCTGCCGAAGGCGATGATGCTCTCGCTGGCGATCTCGATGGGCCTCTACGTCCTGGTCTGCATCGTGCTCACCGGCATCCAGCACTACACGAAGCTCAACCCGAGCAGCGGCATCTCCAGCGCCTTCGCGAGTGTCGGGCTCAACGGGTTCGCCAACGTCATCGCGGTCGGCGCCGTCATCGGCATCGTCACCGTGACCTTCTCCTTCATGATGGGCGCCTCCCGCCTGTGGTACGCCCTCAGCCGGGACGGCCTGATGCCGGCGTGGTTCGGCGCCATCCACCCCAAGCGCAAGGTCCCTCACCGCGCGACCTGGGTCATCGGCGTCGTGTCCGCGGTACTGGCGGGTGTGCTGCCCATCAACGCCGTCGCCGAACTCACCAACATCGGCGTGCTGTTGGCCTTCGTGGTGGTCTCGGCCTCCGTACTGATCCTGCGCTACCGCAAACCCCACCTCAAGCGCGGCTTCCGCTGTCCGGGCATGCCGTTCGTGCCCATCCTCGGCATGGTGTTCTCCGTCTGGCTCATGTCGTTCCTGAAGTGGGACACCTGGGTGCGGCTGGCTGCTCGTCGGACTGGTCATCTACGCCGTCTACGGCTACCGCCGCACCCGCACGGTCATGCCCGGCGACTCGGTGGATCTCGACGCCCTCGACGAGATGTCCGACTCGGACGAACCGGAGCCTCGGTCCGCTCACCTTCCCGCGCGGTAGCCGTTCGGCGGCGCCTCCCCGGCCCCGTTGGGCCATCCGGGCCACCTGGGAGGCGCCGCAGCAGGGTCACGTCGGCTCGGCCAGGTGCAGAAACGGCTCGTCCGCGGGCACGGCCTGCCGCAGCGAGTCCAGCATGGTGGCCAGCAGTGGATTGCTGTTCTCACTGCGGTGCAGGGCCATCACGGTGCGGTGTGCCGAGCGCTGGGCGAGCCGCGTGGCCTCAATGGTGTCGCTCGGCGCGTGGCCCAGCGCCGGTACCACCGCCACCCCGAGCCCCGCGGACACCAACTCCCGTACGACGTCGTAGTTGTTGCTGCGGAACGCGACCGCGGCCTCGAACCCGGCCGCCGCGCACAGCCGGACGACCGACCGGGCGCCGGCGGTGCCCTCTCGGCTGGTGATCCAGCGGGCCCGGGAGAGGTGGGGCAGATGCGCGCTCAGGCCGCTGTCCCGGGCGCGGAGCAGCACGAGGTCCTCCTTCACCAGCCGATGGTGGGTCAGGCCCTCGGGCCAGAGGTGAGGGATGAGCCCGTACTCGTACACCAGGGCGACGTCCAGGTCCCCGTCGCCCAGCGCGGCGACCAGTTCCTCGGGCTCGCCCTCCTCCAGCTGGATCTGGGCACGGGGATGGTTCTCGACGAACGCCGACAGGGCGGACGGTACGAGCCTGACGCCGGCCGTGGGAAAGCTGCCCAGCCGCAGCCGGCCGGTGACACCGGTGGCCAGCTCCTGCACCTGGTGATCCAGGTCGTCCAGGGCGGCCAGCACACGATCGCCGAGGTCGACCAGGCGCTGGGCCGCGGCCGTCGGACGGATCCCATGGGCCTCCCGCTCGAACAGGACCAGTCCGGTCTCCTTCTCCAGGGCGGAGATCTGCTGGGAGATCGCGGACGCGGTGTAGCCGAGATCGCGGGCCGCGATCGCGAACGATCCGCTGTGGACGACGGCCTTCAGCGTGAGCAGGTGCAGGGGCTTCAGCAACACGGACTCCTGAGGGAGCGGGCGGACAGCCGGCCCGAGCATAAGCAATGTTTGCCCTTGAGCGTCAATTCTTTCGTTCTGCTGGCCCTTGTGGGGCCTTGGGACCGCCCCGCATCGTGGGTGGACGGTGAGCATGAAGGAGGGGGCGCAGTGACCGCGACAGTCCAGGACCTCGGCAGTCCCGATGCGGCAGCGGTGGCCGACGCCCTCGGCCGAGGGAACTGCGGAGAAGTCGCCGGCGACGCAGGGCGCCGGGCACAGTACTCGGCCGACGCCTCCAACTACCGCCGGATACCGCTCGCCGTGGTCCTTCCCCGCGAGCGGCAGCACGTCCTCAATGCCCTCGCCGTATGCCGCCGCCTGGGGGTGCCGGTCACCTCGCGCGGCGCCGGTACCAGCACCTCCGGCCAGGCGGTCGGGCCCGGTGTCGTGCTCGACTTCTCCCGGTACTTCAACCGGCTGCTCGCGCTGGACCCCCAGGCACGGACGGCCACGGTGCAGCCGGGCATCGTCCTGGACGATCTGCAGAGGGCGGCTTCCGGCCACGGCCTGCTGTTCGGCGCCGACCCCTCCACGCACAGCCGCTGCACGCTCGGCGGCATGATCGGCAACAACGCCTGCGGATCGCACTCCCTGGCCTGGGGACGCACCGCCGACAATGTCCTGGAACTCGAGGTGGTCACCTACCGGGGCACGGTGGTCCGGCTCGGCGAGATGACCCAGCAGGAGATCGACGAGGCCATCGCCGTCGGTGACGACCGCGGGCGGCTGATCGCGTCCCTGCACCGGCTGGCCCAGGGCAACCTGGCCGCGCTGCGTACGAAACTGGGGCAGTTCCCGCGGCAGGTGTCGGGCTACGCGCTGGAACACCTGCTGCCCGAGCGCCGCTTCAACCTCGCCCGGGCCCTGGTCGGCAGCGAAGGCACGCTGGCCGTGATTCTCTCGGCCACCGTCCGCCTCATCTCCCCACCCCCTGCCCGCGCTCTGATCGTCCTCGGCTTCCAGGACTCCGGCGCCGCGGCCGACGCCGTGCCCGCCCTGCTGAGCCATCGGCTGCTGGCGCTGGAGGGACTCGACCAGGCGCTGACCGACATCGTCACCCGCCCCGAGACCCGCGCCGCGATCGACACCCTGCCCGCCGCCCGCGCATGGCTGTTCGCCGAACTCGGCGGGGCAGAGGACGAGTTGCCCCTCAGAGCCACCGAACTCGCCGAGACCGCCCGGCAGGCCACGGGATGCACCGGCAGCGAGGTCATCACCGATCCCGTACGAGCCGGGAGGCTGTGGCGGATCCGCGAGGACGGAGCGGGCTTGGCAACTCGCTTGCCCGACGGCTCGGAAGCCTGGCCCGGCTGGGAGGACGCGGCCGTCCCACCCGGCCAACTGGGCTCCTACCTGCGCCAGTTCACCCGTCTGCTCGAGCAGCACGACCTACAGGGCGCGGTCTACGGACACTTCGGCGAAGGCTGCCTGCACGTCCGTATCAACTTCGATTTCACCACCGAACAGGGCACCGCCGTCTTCCGCGCCTTCGTCACCGACGCCGCGCAGCTGATCGCCGCGCACGGTGGCTCCCTGTCCGGCGAACACGGCGACGGCCAGGCCCGCTCCGAACTGCTGCCGCTCATGTACGGGCCCGATGTCGTCGCCCTGTTCGAGGAGTTCAAGGACATCTGGGACCCCGACAACGGCCTCAACCCCGGCATGATCGTGCGGCCGCTGCCCGTGGACGGCAACCTCCGGGTCAGCCCGCACCGCACTCCGCTGCCCCTGACTCCTCTGAGCAAGGGCTTCCCCTTCCACGCCGACGACGGCGACTTCGCCAAGGCGACCCGCCGCTGCGTCGGCGTCGGCAAATGCCGTACCGCCGCTCACCGCGGTGACGTCATGTGCCCCAGCTACCGGGTCACCCTCGACGAGAAGGACTCCACCCGAGGCCGCGCCCGTCTGCTGTACGAGATGACCCAGGGCGAGGTGATCACTGACGGCTGGCGGTCGACCGAGGTCCGCGACGCCCTCGACCTGTGCCTGTCCTGCAAGGGGTGCAGCGCCGACTGCCCGGTCGGGGTGGACATGGCCACGTACAAGTCGGAGTTCCTGTACCACCACTACAAGGGGCGTGTGCGGCCCGCCTCGCACTACACCATGGGCTGGTTGCCGCTGCTGTCTCGCCTGGCCGCCCGGATGCCGCGACTGGTCAACGCCCTCACCGCCTCCTGGCCGGCGTCGGTCGTCAAGAGGCTGGGCGGTATCGACGGCCGGCGCGAGATTCCCCGCTTCGCGGACGAGACCTTCCTGACCTGGTTCCGCCGCCGCACTCCACGGGGCGACGGCGGACGTGGCCCGGTGATGCTCTGGGTCGACTCCTTCAACAACCACTTCACGCCCGAGGTCCTCCGGGCCGGGGTCGCCGTGCTGGAGAACGCCGGCTTCCGCGTCCAGGTCCCGGACGGCACCCAGTGCTGCGGACTCACCTGGATCACCACCGGCCAGCTCGACGTCGCCCGACGCGTCGCGCGCCGTACCGTCAGCTCCCTGGCCCCCGCGATCGAGGCCGGTATGCCGGTCGTCGGTCTGGAACCCAGCTGCACGGCGGCGCTCAGGACCGACCTGCCCGAACTCCTCGACGGCGACGAACACACCCGCGCCCGCGCCCGCGGCCTCGCCGGAGCCACCGTCACCCTGGCCGAACTCCTCGTCCACCAGGCCGCCGACTGGCAGCCCCCGCGCGTGGACGCCCCGTCGATCAGCCAGACCCACTGCCACCAGCACGCGACCTCGGGCTTCGGCGCCGAGAGCGCACTCCTGCACCGCATGGGCGTCGACAACACCACGCTCGCATCCGGGTGCTGCGGCCTGGCCGGCAACTTCGGCTTCGAACGCGGCCACTACGACGTCTCCGTCGCCGCGGGCGAACAGGTCCTGCTCCCCGCCGTGCGCTCCGCCGCCCTCGACACGCACATCCTCGCCGACGGATTCAGCTGCCGCACCCAGATCGCCCAGCGGACCGACCGCACCGGTACCCACCTCGCGCAGCTCATCGCCCGGGCGCTGCCCACGGCCGGCACCGCCGCCCACACCCACCGCACTCCCGCTACGGAGAAGGAAGACGCCCGTGACTGACGCACTCTCCCTCGTCGACGAGTGGGGCCCCGAGAAGATCGTCGTCGTCTCGCACCGGCGCACCGGAATGAAGGGCGTCCTGGTCATCGACAACACCGCCCGGGGTGCGGGCAAGGGCGGAACACGCATGAGCCCCCACGTGACCGTCGACGAGGTGGCCCGCCTCGCCCGCGTCATGACCTGGAAGTGGGCGAGTGTCGACCTCTTCTACGGCGGCGCCAAGGCAGGCATCGTCGCCGACCCGGCTTCCCGCGACAAGGAGGCCGTCCTGCGCGCGTTCGCCCGGGCCCTGTCCAACGAGGTGCCCCGCGAGTACGTGATGGGGCTCGACATGGGGCTCACCGAGAGCGATGCCGCCGTCATCCAGGACGAGCTGGGAGACCGCGGGGCGGCCGTGGGCACCCCCGAGCACCTCGGGGGCGTCGCGTACGACAAGCTCGGCGTCACCGGCTACGGAGTCGCCGAGACCGCCGACGCCGCGGCCCAGCGCCAGGGTCTGCCCCTGGCCGGAGCCCGCGTCGCCATCCAGGGATTCGGCGCCGTCGGCAGCGCGGCCGCCCGGCGGTTCGTCGAACTCGGCGCCACCGTCGTGGCGGTCTCCACCGCGCACGGCGCCCTGCACGACCCCAGCGGGCTCGACATCGACGAGCTCCTGGCGGCCCGCGAAGCGCACGGTGACCACTTCGTCCGCCGCCCGGGCCGGGGCACCACGCTCGCCTCCGGCGCGGAACTCGCCGTGGACTGCGACGTCCTGGTGCCCGCCGCCCTGCAGGACGTCATCGACCACACCACCGCACACGAGATCAAGGCCGAACTCGTCGTCGAGGGAGCCAATCTGCCCACGTCCCCCGACGCCCAGGGCATCCTCGCCCAGCGCGGCATCACCGTGGTCCCCGACTTCGTCGCCAACGCCGGAGGTGTCGTCGCCGCCGCCTTCGCGATGGACGCCCGCTACTCCGGCTTCCGGCCCGACACCACCGCCATCTTCGAGACGATCTCGACCAAGCTGCGGGCCAACGCGGTCACCGTCCTCGACGAGGCCGAGCGCCGAGACGTCACCCCACACACCGCCGGCCGCGCACTGGCCGAGCAGCGCGTCCTCGCCGCGATGCGCAGCAAGGGACGTATACCCCGCGACTGACCACGCCCCCGGCGGTCAGGTCGTCACCCGGCGTCTTCGCCCAGCGCCTGGTGGATCTCGCTCAGTGCGCTGGTCAGCCGTGCGTAGTCGTCGGGGGCCACCGGCTTGACGAAGCACTCCTCCACCACGCGGGCGTGGACCGGCGCGGCACGCAGGAACACCGCGCGGCCCTCATCGGTCGGTTCCACCAGGGCCACTCGGCGGTCCTCGGGGGACGGCAGGCGGCGGACCAGACCGGCTTCCTCCATGCGGTCGATCAGCCGGGTGGTGCCGCTGCTGGTGAGCGTGAGGTCGTCGGCCAGCTGTCGCTGCGACACCTCCTCGCCGGGCTGCCGGCAGAGCC
The DNA here is from genome assembly GCF_005768555.2 of Streptomyces sporangiiformans. GTDB lineage: Bacteria > Actinomycetota > Actinomycetes > Streptomycetales > Streptomycetaceae > Streptomyces > Streptomyces sporangiiformans. The sequence continues at coordinate 10,276 of NZ_VCHX02000329.1, read as the reverse complement.
GTATGAGCACCTCCAGCATGGTGTGACTGATCCCGCACTCCCGCCGCAGCGCGCTGTCGATCCGCTGTTCCAGGCGGGTGGCGGACTTGATCAGCAGCCCGAAGTCGCGCACGAGCTGACTGTTGGCGGCACGGGCGGCGGCTTTGTCGCTCTGCCGAGGGGTGGCGTTCATCGGCACGAGTTTACTGCCTCCTCATCTACTGCTCCCTCACCTGCTGCTGTCTCAATTACTGAGCAAGCAATTGCTGACTACTCAACTAAATTCTATGGTGGCCCCAGGACCCGCGAGCGAGACGGACAACAGTGGATCTGCAGCTCTGGCTCGGCCGAGCCACTCACGCGATACAGGACTGGGCCGACACCTTCGGCCCCTACCAGCCGCACCCGTCCGTCCTGGTCGACGACGAGCGGCTCGACGCGGCCTTCGAGGAGTTCACCGGGAGGCTGAAGGACAACTACCCCTTCTTCCACCCGCACTACGCGGGGCAGATGCTCAAGCCCCCGCACCCCGCCGCGGTGGTCGGCTACGTCACCGCCATGCTGATCAACCCCAACAACCACGCCCTGGACGGCGGACCCGCCACCGCGGCGATGGAACGCGAGGCCGTCGCGCAGCTAGCCGCCATGTTCGGCTACGACACCCACCTCGGTCACCTCACCACCAGCGGCACGATCGCCAACCTCGAAGCCCTCTTCGTCGCCCGCGAACTCCACCCCGGCCGGGGCATCGCCTACAGCCAGGACGCCCACTACACCCACGGCCGCATGTGCGGTGTCCTGGGCATGAAGGGCCATCCCGTACGCACCGACAGCCGGGGCCGTATCGACCTCGACGCCCTCGAAGACCTTCTGCGGACCGGGGAGGTGGGTACCGTCGTCCTCACCGCCGGCACCACCGGACTGGGCGCCGTCGACCCCATCCATGAGGCACTGGCCCTCAAGGAGCGCTATGGCGTCCGGATTCACGTCGATGCCGCCTATGGCGGCTTCTTCACCCTGCTGGCAGGAGCCGGCGGCCCCGAAGCGCTCCCGCCCGAGCCCTGGCGGGCGATCGCGCGGTGCGACTCGATCGTGGTCGACCCGCACAAACACGGGCTCCAGCCCTACGGCTGCGGCGCCGTGCTCTTCCGCGACCCCGAGGTGGGCCGCTTCTACCTCCACGACTCGCCCTACACCTACTTCACCTCCAGCGAGCTCCACCTCGGCGAGATCAGCCTCGAATGCTCACGCGCCGGCGCCGCCGCCGCTGCCCTGTGGCTCACCTTCCGACTGCTCCCGCCCACCTCCGACGGGCTCGGTCAGGTCCTGGCGGCCGGTCGACGAGCCGCACTCGAGTGGGCGGACCTGATCACCGCGTCCGATCTCCTGGAGCTCTACCAGCGGCCCGCGCTCGACATCGTCACCTACTTCCCCGTCACCGAACCCGCCACCCTGACCGGCATCGACACCGCCTCCGCGCGCATCCTCGCCGACGCGATGACCAGCCCCGACCCGGTGTTCCTGAGCACCCTCAAAGCGGGCCGCGAGGCGTTCGGCGCACGCCACCCCGAGATCACCGCGGACGCCGACGGCGCCCGCGTCCTGCGCAGCGTCCTCATGAAGCCGGAGTCGGAGCACCACGTCGAGTACCTGCACACCCGGGTCGAACAGATCACCCGGGCCGGGTGACCGCTGTCGGTGGTTCCGCGATGCCGACGAAGCCGCCGGCCACGGGCCGGATGCGGGCCGACCACCCCAGCGCTGTGAGGTCGTCCGTGAGGGTCCGGGCATCGTGGAACACCTTCACGATGCGGTACTGGCTGCCGTCGTCGAGCCGGCGCAGCGCCGCCGGGGCGGGCTGGTGGGCGAGGACTTCCTCCTCCGCGGCCGCGGCCGGGCCGTCGTCGATGAAGATCGCTTTGCCACCCGGCGTGAGCGCGGCGGCGACGGTGTTCCAGAAGTCGGGCAACCGCGTCGGCGGGACATGGGAGAGCCAGAAGGCGAAGAACACGGTGTCGTAGCGGCGTAGGGGCTGCCACTCGAACAGATCGGCCTGGAGGAACCGGACGGTGGGGGACGCGGTACGCGCACGAGCGAGGGCCAGCACTTCGGCTGCCGCGTCGACAGCCGTCAGCGCATGCGCCCGCGCGGCGAGCAGCCGGGTCCACTGGCCCGTGCCGCAGGCCAACTCCAGCACGTCCCCGGTGATCGGGAGGTCATCGACGACAGTCAGCAACTCCTGCAACTCTTCGCGCTCCGCATAGGGCCGGTCGTACTCGGCCGCGCCGGCCCTGTAGTAGGCCATCTGCTCCGCCAGGAGAGCGTCGTCATCCATATGCAGGTCCCCTCTCATCCGGGTTCGGTCAGAGCCAGGCGGCCGAGCGTGCTCAGCTCGCCGTCCTGCTCGCCCCAGACACTGTCGGCCTTCCCCTTCGGGCCGGGTCAAGGGTCATGAGGGGGCCTGGGGCCATGCCTTGGCTGTCAGTCCGCGCGGGTCGGGATCCGCAGGACCGCCTCGTAGCCGCCGTCGGAGGTGGGCCACGACTCGAAGGTGCAGCGGGTGGCCGACGTCCAGGGCCTCCGTGCACATCGGCGAGTTCAAAGCGAACCCGCCCCGGGCCGAGCGGGTAACCATCCCGGCTTCTCGGCTCCGCACGCAACCACGAAGTGCGCCGGCCCCTCATACCAGTCGAACCCCACCTCGGATAAGCGGAGAGGAGAGTCTGTTGGCCCGTCAGCTGTCCCGCCGCACGTTCATGGTCTACTCGCTGGCGGCGTCCACCCTGACCCTCGCTGCCCCCATCGGCTGCGACACGTCGTCGGCGGAAGGCGCCGAGGCCGAGTCCGCCCGGAGGCCGTCCGACGTCCTGGTGACCGGCACCGACGCGGAGATGCTGGTCCTGGAAGTCACCGCGGCCAACAAGGTCGTCGTACGGCTGCCCCGCGTCGAGGTCGGTCAGGGCGTCACGACCGCGGTCGCCATGATGATCGCCGAGGAGCTGGACGCCCGGCTCGCCGATGTCGACATCCCGCTTGCCGACGCCCGCGCGAAGGGGAACCAGTACACCGGCGGTTCCAGCTCGGTGAGTTCGCTGTACGGTCCGGCCCGCGAGCTGGCCGCCACCGCGCGGGCCAAGCTGGTGACCGCGGCGGCCAAGCGCTGGCACCTCCCGCCGCGGTCCCTGCGTACCCGGGACACCAGGGTGATCGCGCCGGACGGACGTTCGGCCACCTTCGGTTCCCTGACCGCGAGCGCCGCCCGGATCCACCGGCCCGCCGTGTCGAGCAAACCCAAACCTGCGTCCCGGCACCGGGTGATCGGGCGGCCGACGACCCGGATCGACGCCCGGGACATCGTCACCGGCAAGGCCGAGTACGCCGGAGACCTGGTGGTTGCCGAAGCGCAGCCGACTGTGGTGGCCAGGCCGCCGACGCTCGGGGGCAAGGTCGTCTCGGTCGACGACCGGGTGGCTCGCGCCATGCCGGGCGTCCACGCGGTCGTCAAGGTCACCGGTGGGGTCGCCGTGGTGGCGGAGTCCTTCCACCACGCCTTCAAGGCCAGGGACGCCCTGCGGATCACCTGGGCGCCGGGCCCACTGGCGTCACTCTCCGACGCCGCGATCCGCGCGCGGCTGCGGGCCGCGGTACCACGGCTCGGCAACCCGCCACGCGGATCGGCCCAGACGGAGGGCGAGTTCGAGTTCGCCTTCGTCAGCCATGCCCCGATGGAGGTGCTGACCGCGGTGGCCGACGTACGGGCCACCCGTGCCGAGATCTGGTTCTCCTCCCAGACGCCGATGGATGCCCGGGAGAGCATCGCCTCGGCGGTCGGGCTGCCCAAATCGACGGTAAAGGTCCATGTCATACGGGGCGGGGGGTCGTTCGGCCGGCGGCTGAACCACGACGCCGCCATCGAGGCCGCCCTGATCTCGAAAGCGGCACGCCGGCCGGTCAAGCTGATGTGGAGCCGCGCCGACGACATCCGGCACGGCAGGATGCGCCCGGCCTCCCACCACCGGATCCGGGCGAGTCATGCCCGGGGGAAGGTGGTGGCCTTCGTCCACTCGACGGCTTCCGTGAGCGAGTCCTACGGTCAGTCAGGGGCGGCGGTCCAGGGCGGTGCGATCCCTGCCGTCACACGCGCCGCGGGCCCGCTGCCCAGCGACAGTGGCCTGTACAACTTCGGGCGGGTCTCCGGGGGGTCGGGCTCGGTCGAGCTGGCGATGCCCCTCGGCGCCTGGCGGTCGGTGGACTCCGGGACGATGCGGACGGCGGAGGAGATCGTCGTCGACGAGGTGGCCAGGAGCCTGGGCAAGGACCCGGTCGCCTTCCGGCGCACCACGCTGAGGAACAAGGCCGTCAAAGCCGTACTCGACAAGACCGCGAGCGCCGGAGCGTGGAGCCGGACCATGCCGGCCGGGCAGGCGCAGGGCGTGGCCGTCCACGAGGAGTACGGCTCCTGCGTCGCGTGCCTGGTCGAGATCGACGCCACCGACCCGAAGAACCCCCGGGTGACCAAGGTGGTGATGGCGGCCGACGTCGGAACGGCCGTCAATCCACGCGGTCTTGAAGCCCAGCTCATGGGCACCGCGATCGACGGCATCTCCACCGTGCTCCGGGCCGGCCTGCACATCGACCGGGGCGCCGTCCGCGAGAGCAGCTACGCCGACTTCCACTACGCCCGCCAGCGGCACGCCCCGTTGCACTTCGAGGCGCACATCATGCCCTCCCGACGGGACCCCGGCGGGGCCGGTGAACTCGGAGTCCCGGCCGCGGCCGGCGCCGTCGCCAATGCCTACGCCCGGGCGACCGGCACCAAGCCCCGCCGCTTCCCCCTCAACTTCTGAGAAGGTGCCGATGCCGTCCTACTCCTTCGTCCTCAACCGGAAGCCGGTCACCGTCGAGGCGCCGACTGACATGCCGCTGCTGTGGGTACTGAGGGACCTGTTGCACGTCACCGGTCCCAAGTACGGCTGCGGTGTGGGCGTCTGCCGAGCCTGCACCAGTCACCTGGACGGTGAGGAGATACAGCCCTGTGTCGTCCCGGTCGCGGACTGCGCGGGCCGCGAGGTCACCACGATCGAAGGCCTGGCCGACGGCGACAAGCTGCACCCTGTGCAACAGGCATGGCTCGGCTGCGACGTCGCGCAGTGCGGTTTCTGCCAGCCCGGCCAGATCATGGCCGCGGCGGCCCTGCTGAAGAAGACGGCCCGGCCGACGGACGCCGACATCGACCGGATCGAGAACGTGTGCCGCTGCGGTACCTACTCCCGGATCCGCGAAGCGATCAAGAAGGCCTCGGCGAACGGCTGACAGCCACCCGCGGTTCATCCGGGAGCGTTCCGGCCGGACAGGCCCTACGGGGTGGTGCGAGCCAGTGCCTCCAGCGGGCCCGCGAGGATGGTGGAGAAGGCGAGTTCGGCGGCGCCGATGAGCACCCCGTTGTCGCCGAGCTCGCCGACGCGCAGCCGCAGGTTCTCGCGGGAGGCCGCGAGGGCGTGGCTGTTGATACGGCTGCGGATCTGCGCGGCCGATCCGAGGAACACCTCGCGGAGCGTCCCACCGAAGATGACGGTTCGCGGATTGAGGATGTTGACCAGGTTGGCGACACCGATGCCCAGCCAGTCGCCGACGTCGTGCAGGGCGGCGCGGGCGCTGATGTCGCCCCGGTCGGCCGCTTCGATGACGGCGCGTACGGCCTCCCGGCCGGTGGCCGACGGGTCGCGCTGGGCGGCCTCGAGCAGAGCGCGCTCCCCGGCCTCGGCCTCGAGACAGCCGCGCGCACCGCACCCGCAGCGTCTGCCGCCGCGCGGGTTGACGACCATGTGCCCGATCTCCCCGCCGTATCCGCAGTCGCCGCCGAGCAGTTGGCCGCCGGTGATGACGCCGCCGCCTATGCCGATGTCGCCGTGCAGATACACGAGGTCCTGGCAGCCGGTGCCGGCGCCGCGCAGGTGCTCGGCGAGGGCACCGAGACTTGCCTCGTTCCCGACCGCCACGGGGAGGCCGAGGTCCAGCCGGCGGGTGAGGCCCGCGCCGAACTCCTCGTCCTCCCAGTCGATGTAGGAGGCGGAGCGCACCAGGCCGTCGGTCCGGCGTACCGTCCCGCGGACGGCGGCGCCCACGCCGACGCAGTTCGTTCCGTGCCGTGCGGTGTCCATCATCTGCCGGGCGAAGCCGGCTAGGACTTCGGTCACTTCGCCGGCGTCGCGACGGTCGGGACGCACGCGGGTCTCCCTCCGGTCGAGGAAGACCCCGCCCAGGCCGATGCGCGCGGCGGTCAGCCGCTCCACGCCGACGTCGAAGGAGAGGACGTACACCTGGTCGGACTCGGGCCGTACGACCAGGGACGGCCGGCCGGCCCTGCCGGTGTCACGGGGAAGTTCCTCACGCACCAGGCCGACCGAGGCCAGCTCACTGACCAGACCCAGGATCGTGCTGCGGTTGAGGCCCATGCGGTCGGCCAGCACCGCCCGCGACATGGAGCCGCCGATGTGCACATGGCGGAGCAGGGTGCCGAGATTGTGCCGGCGGATCTCCTCCTGCGAGGGACCGGCTTTCATGGTGCTTCAGACCTCATCGTTGTACGGCCCGGCGACGGGACAGCGCATCCACGCCTGCGGCCACCAGCAGAACCGAACCCGTGACAGCGTACTTGACCCCTGAGCTGTAGCCCATCAGTCCCATGCCGTTCTGGATCACCGCGACCACCATGCCGCCGAGCACGGCGTCCACGATCCTGCCCCGCCCGCCGAACAGGCTGGTTCCGCCGATGACCGCGGCGCCGACCGCCAGCAGCAGCACGTTGCTGCCCCCGGTGTTGGGGTCCACCGAGTTGCCCCGGGACGCGGCGATGATGCCGCCGACCGCGGCCAGGGACGAGCAGATGACGAAAGCGGAGACGCGGATGGCGGCCACGTTGATGCCCGCCCGCCGGGCCGCCTCGGCATTGCCGCCCACCGCGTAGATGTGCAGGCCGAACGAGGTGCGCTGGAGCAGGAACGTACCGGCGACGAGCAGGACGGCGATGACCGGCACCACGATCGGCACGCCCTTGAGCGAGTCGACGATGATGTTGCGGCTGCGCTCCTGGTTGAGCAGGTGGACGGCGACCGCGCCGAGTGCCGCCAGGCCACCGACCCTGACCGCGAGCAGGGAGAGCGGAACGGTGACCAGCCCGCGCCGGCGGCGGTTGCGGTCCTGCCGGAACTGAATCGCACCGTAGGCCGCGACACTGACGGCGAGCAGCACCCAGCCGAGCGCGGGGGAGAGGTTGCTGTTGGCGACGGCCAGGATCGTCTGGTCCCGGATGGAGATGTTGGTGCCCTCCTTGAGCAGCATCAGCACGATGCCCTGGAATCCCAGGAACGCGGCCAGGGTGACCACGAAGGAGGGGATGCCGACCTTCGCCACCAGCAGGCCCAGCACCAGGCCGATCACCGTGCCGGTGAGGATCGCCGCGGCGGCGGCGCCGTACCACGGCCACCCGTTGTCGGTGAGCAGGATGGCCAGGACGGCGGCGCAGACTCCGCTCGCGTACCCGGCGGACAGGTCGATCTCGCCGAGGAGGAGGACGAAGACCAGGCCCATGGCGATGGCGATGCTGCCCGCGCCCTGGGTGAGCAGGTTGGCGAAGTTCAGCTCGGACAGGAAGACGGGGCGCAGGGCGGCGAAGAACGCGCAGAGGACGATCAGGCCGAGGACGGCGGGAAGGGCCCCCAACTCACCGCCACGTACGCGCTCGACGTAGGTGCGGGCCGCCGAGCGCAGACTCGCGGCAGCCGCCGCTCCGTCCTTCTTCGGCGCACCGGAACTGTCCGGCATCTCTGGCTTCTCGGAGGCGACGGCGGCGGTCATGCGGTGGCTCCGTTGGTGTGGGCGAGGCCGAGGTCCCCGCTGCGTCCTGAGGTGATGAGTTCGACGACCTGGGAGTGCGTCACGTCCGACGTCCTGACCTGGGCGGCCATCCGGCCCAGGTAGAGGGCGGCGATCCGGTCGGACACCGCGAAGACGTCGTTCATGTTGTGGGAGATCAGGACCACGGCGAGGCCGTTGTCGGCCAGCCGCCGGACCAGTTCGAGGACCTGGGCGGTCTGCGCGACGCCGAGCGCGGCGGTCGGCTCGTCCAGGATGACCACCTTGCTGTTCCACAGCACGGCCTTGGCGATGGCCACGGTCTGCCGCTGGCCACCGGAGAGGCTGGAGACCTGCTGGCGGATGGACTTGACGGTGCGGACCGACAGCCCTTCGAGGGTCTTGGCCGCCATCTCCTCCATCGTCGCGTCGTCCAGGACGAGTCCCCGGCGCTTCTCGCGGCCGAGGAACATGTTCTGCACGATGTCGAGGTTGTCGCAGAGGGCCAGGTCCTGGTACACGATCTCGACGCCCATGGCGGCCGCGTCGCGCGGGCTGTGCACCTGGACCTGCTCACCTTCGAACCGGTACGTGCCGCCGTCGATCGGGTGGATCCCGCCGATGCACTTGACCAGGGTGGACTTGCCGGCCCCGTTGTCGCCGACGAGGGCGGTCACCTCGCCCGGGTGAACGTCGAAGGCCACGTCGTGCAGCACCTGCACGGGGCCGAAACTCTTGTCGATTCCGCGCAGTTGAAGGATCGGGGTCGCTGTCATGGAAGACGGCTCCTTAACGTCGTGAGGCCGCGGGCCCCGGGGAGGTGGGAACCCCGGGGCCCGCGACCGGGTCGGCCGAATCGGGGGGAATCGTTCGAACCGGCCGGTCAGGGGGACTACTTGATGCCGGCCTTGGTGCACAGGGCGGCGTACTTCCCCGTGCACAGCTCTTCCTTGGTGACGAAGCCGTCGGCCACGACGTCCTTGACGTTGTCCTTGTAGATGGCCACCGGGGTCTCCAGCACGGCCGCCACCTTGCGCTTGCCCTCGGGGTCCTCGACGGTCGCGTTGGTCTCCCCCTTCTCGCCCTTGGCGAGGGACACGGCGAGCTTGGCGGTGGCGTCCGCCTCCTTCTTGACCGCCTTGTAGACCGTCATGCACTGGTCGCCCGCCAGGATGTTCTGCAGGCCCTGCACGGTGGCGTCCTGACCGGTGACCGGGACCTCGCCGTTGCGGTTCTGCTTGCGCAGCACGGCGATGGCCGCGTTGCCGAGGCCGTCGTTGGCGGCGAGCACACCGCCGATCTTGGGCTCGCTGGTGAGCATCTGCTCGAAGATGGTGCCGGCCTGGGCGTTGTCCCAGTCCGGGACGGACTGGTCCGGTCCCTTGACGTACTCGCCCGCCTTGTACTTCGGGTCGAGGACGCCGTTGTAGCCCTTGGCGAAGAGGGTGGCGTTGTTGTCGGTCGGAGAACCGTTGAGCGTGGCGACGATCGGCTTCTTGGCCTTCATGTCGCTCAGGCACTTGCTGAGGCCCTCGCCCTGCAGCTTGCCGACCTCGGTGTTGTCGAAGCTCACGTAGTACTGGGCGGAGCCGCCGAGGGTGAGCCGGTCGTAGTCGATCGTGGCGACACCCTGCGCCTTGGCCTTGTCCAGCACGGCCTTCCCGGTGCCGCTGTCCAGGTTGACGATCACCAGGACGTTGACGCCGCTGGTGATCATCTGGTCGGCGATGGTCTGGAACTGCTGCTTGTCGCCCTGCGCGTTCTGGATGTCGTACTCGACTCCCGCCGCCTTGAACGCCTCGGAGAGGTACTTGCGGTCCGCGGTCTCCCAGCGGGCCGAGGACTTGCTGTCCGGGAGGATCACGCCGATCTTCGGCTTCTTGGCGTCGGAGCCGGAACCGTCCGCGCTGGACGAGGAGTCGCCGCAGGCGGTGAGCGAGCTGACCAGTGCCACCGAGGCGGCGGTGAGGAGGAGTCCCTTGCGCATGGGCAGGGTCCTTTCTGGTGTTACGGCCGGACGACCGGACGCACGAGGTGGTGAGAAGGAAGACGAGAAGCGCGCTCTCGGGTGAATTGCCGGGTCTCAGGTGATCCGCCCGGCTGAATGTTGTGAGCGGGAACTTACGACGGTCCAGGGCTCGTGCGCCAGAGTCGGGAGACGAGATTTTGTTATCGGCCATAACAATCAGGTGACGTACCCGAATTGCGACGCTCCCTCCCTGTTTCACGGGGCATCCCGTGCATCTGGGCTCCCGGGGGGAGGGGTTGGAACCGTTCGCCGGGAAGCGGCGCCAGTGAGCGGGGCCCTGCTCCACCGGAGAGCTGGGCGGGCCACGCAGAGGATGCGTGTCGCTGCCCCCGGGTCGAGTACGCCAGGGGGCCTGGGGGCACCTCCCATGCCCTTGAGGCAGGGGGAAAGCCGCGACGGCCCGCCGGACATCCG
>NZ_VCHX02000336.1 GCF_005768555.2 Streptomyces sporangiiformans | reverse complement strand
GGGGGCAGAGCCCCCTGGCGGGGTCCGGGGCGGAGCCCCAGGGTCGGGACGGGAAGGGGCGGCGGGGGCGAGATCCCCAAAGGGCCACGGCCGTCACCGCTCCCGCCACCGTCGAATCCGCCGTCCTCGCGGCCACCTCACCCGGCTCGGCACCCGAGGAGCCCCCCGCATCGATGGCCGTCCCTCAAGCCGGTGACCCGTCGCTGGTGCTGCTGCGTCGCGTCGGCGCAGTCGACCCCGCCTCACTGGACGACTACCGAGCACAGGGCGGCTACACGGCCCTGCGCCGAGCCTTCGCGCTCGGCCCCGCCGGAGTCATCCGCGAGGTCACCGACGCGGGCCTGGTCGGTCGCGGCGGCGCGGCCTTCCCCACCGGTCGCAAATGGCAGGCCACGGCGTCCCAGCCCGACCATCCGCACTACCTCGTGTGCAACGCCGACGAATCCGAGCCGGGCACCTTCAAGGACCGCGTGGTCATGGAGGGCGATCCGTACGCGCTCGTCGAGGCGATGGCGGTCGCCGGGTACGCGGTCGGCGCCCGCCAGGGGTACCTGTATCTGCGCGGCGAGTACCCGCGCGCGCTGGAGCGCATGGAGCACGCCATCGGGCAGGCACGCGCGCGTGGGCTGCTCGGGGACGACATCCTCGGCCAGGGGTACGCCTTCGACATCGAGATCCGGCGGGGCGCCGGCGCCTACATCTGCGGCGAGGAGACCGCCCTCTTCAACTCCATCGAGGGGTACAGAGGAGAGCCGCGTGCCAAACCGCCCTTCCCCGTGGAGAAGGGTTTGTTCGGCAAACCCACTGCCGAGAACAACGTGGAGACGCTGGTCAACGTGTTGCCGATCCTCACGACGGGGGCGCAGGCGTACGCGGCGATCGGCACCTCGACGTCGACGGGCCCGAAGCTGTTCTGTGTGTCGGGCAGCGTGGACCGGCCCGGTGTCTACGAGCTGCCGTTCGGCGCGACGCTCGGTGAGCTGCTGGAGCTGGCGGGCGTACGTCAGCGATTGCGCGCCGTCCTGCTCGGCGGTGCGGCCGGTGGCTTCGTACGCCCCGACGAGCTGGACGTCCCTCTCACCTTCGAGGGCACGCGGGAGGCGGGCACGACGCTCGGCTCGGGCGTCGTCATGGCTTTCGACGACACCGTTCCCCTCCCCCGTCTGCTCCTGCGCATCGCCGAGTTCTTCCGTGACGAGTCGTGCGGCCAGTGCGTGCCGTGCCGGGTCGGCACCGTGCGCCAGGAGGAGGCGCTGCACCGCATCGTCGAACGCACGGGTGCCGACGCGGCGGGCGACATCGCACTCCTGCGCGAGGTGGGCCGTGCCATGCGGGACGCCTCGATCTGCGGTCTCGGGCAGACCGCGTGGAACGCCGTGGAATCCGCCATCGACCGCTTGGGGGCGTACGAATGACCGTGGTACCGCTGGGGATCCCCCGTCGTCTGCTGGAGTTCACGCTCGACGGCGAGCCGGTCCGGGCTCCCGAGGGGGCGACGATCCTCGACGCCTGCCGGGACGCGGGCAAGGACGTGCCGACCCTGTGCCAGGGCGACACCCTGACGCCCAAGAACGCGTGCCGGGTTTGCGTGGTCGAGGTCGAGGGCTCGCGCACGCTCGTCCCGGCCTGCTCGCGCGAGGCGGAGGCGGGAATGGAGGTACGTACCGACACCGAGCGGGCCCGGCACAGCCGGAAGATCGTCCTCGAACTCCTCGCCTCCTCGGTCGATGTGTCGACCACACCGCGGGTGGCCGAGTGGATCAAGGAGTACGAGGCGAAGCCCGACCGTTTCGGCCCGGACGCCGCCCGTCTGAACGAGGAACCGAAGATCGACAACGACCTCTACGTCCGCGACTACGACAAGTGCATCCTCTGCTACAAGTGCGTGGACGCCTGCGGCGACCAGTGGCAGAACACCTTCGCGATCTCGGTCACCGGGCGGGGCTTCGACGCCCGGATCGCGGTGGAGCACGACGCCCCGCTCACCGACTCCGCGTGCGTGTACTGCGGCAACTGCATAGAGGTCTGCCCCACGGGAGCCCTGTCGTTCAAGTCGGAGTTCGACATGCGCGCGGCGGGTACGTGGGACGAGTCGGCGCAGACCGAGACGACCACGGTGTGCGCGTACTGCGGAGTGGGCTGCAATCTCACGCTGCACGTGCAGGACAATGAGATCGTGAAGGTCACCTCCCCGCACGACAACCCGGTGACCCACGGCAACCTCTGCATCAAGGGCCGTTTCGGCTACCAGCACGTACAGAACCGGGGCTGATCAGGACATGGGACGAGTCACGGAACGACGCAAGGTGATCCGCATCCGGGACGGGGCGGTCTCCACCCGCCCGGACACGCTCGTCGCCGAGGAACCGCTGGAGATCCGGCTGAACGGCAAGCCGCTCGCGATCACGATGCGCACGCCGGGCGACGACTTCGCGCTCGCCGCGGGCTTCCTGGTCAGCGAGGGCGTACTGGGCGCGGCCGACGAGCTGCAGAACATCGTGTACTGCGCGGGCGCGACGGTGGACGGCTCGAACACGTACAACATCGTGGACGTGAAGACGGCGCCGGGCGTCGTGATCCCGGACATCACGCTCGAGCGCAACGTGTACACGACATCGTCCTGCGGCCTGTGCGGCAAGGCGAGCCTCGACGCGGTCCGTACGACGGCCCGCTGGACGATCGACGACGGAGACGCCCCGTACGGAGACGCCACCCACGAGGACGGCACCCACGCGGACGGCGCTCCCCCGATCCGGCTCGAACCCGAACTGCTCGCGAGCCTCCCCGACCGGCTGCGCGCGGCGCAACGGGTCTTCGACCGGACCGGAGGTCTGCACGCGGCGGCCCTGTTCAGCGTGGACGGCGAGCTGCTCGACATCCGTGAGGACGTGGGCCGGCACAACGCGGTCGACAAGCTGGTCGGCCGCGCCCTCCAGAACGGCACACTGCCGCTCTCCCGCACGCTTCTGCTCGTTTCGGGCCGGGCGTCGTTCGAGCTCGCCCAGAAGGCGGTGATGGCGGGCATCCCCGTACTGGCCGCGGTCTCGGCGCCGTCGTCGCTGGCGGTGGATCTCGCGGCGGAGACGGGTCTGACCCTCGTGGGCTTCCTGCGGGGTGCCTCCATGAACGTGTACGCGGGCGAGCACCGGATAGCCCTGCGGGCCGCGGCCGCCCAGAGCTGACCGGCTCCCCGCGACACGGCGGCGGGGCCCCCACCCGGCGGGGAGCGCCCCCTGCGCCGGAGGGGCCCCGCCTCAGCCCGCGGTGACTGCTAGACGAAGTGCACCTCAGAACCGGTGACGACCGTTCCCAGGCGCGGGAAGTCCAGGCGCACGGCGGCTTCGTGCTCGGGGGCGGTGAGCGCGGACATGGCGTCCTCGACGAAAACGAGGTCGTAACCGAGGTCACCGGCGGCGCGGGCGGTGGACTCGACGCCGAGGTTGGTGGCGACTCCGCCGAGCACCAGAGTGGAGATGCCGCGTTCGCGGAGCCGCTCGTGCAGACCGGTGCCCTGGAATCCGCCGAGGGTCCGCTTGACGATCTCCATGTCTCCGTCGGCGGCGAGTCCGGACACCAGTTGGCTGCCGGGCGGCTGCTCGGGGACGCCGGGCCGCTCGACGCGGACGAGGACGACGAGCGCGCCCACGGCCCGGAAGGCGGCCGCCAGCTCCTCGGCGGTGGCCAGCACTTCGTCGCCCTTGCGGGGCTCCAGGGGCAGTCCGACGATGCGGTCCATCAGATCGACGAGCACGAGTGCGGTGCGCGCCGGGTCGACGGCGAGGCGGCGTTCGGTGTCGGCTACGGTCATGGCGGAACGCTAGCCCGCGTCAGCCGTCCGTACCGGAAATCCGGTTCAACGGGTTCATGAACTGCTCGCGTGCGGTTTCCGAGAGCGGTGCGAGCAGTTCGTCGTTTGCCCTGCGCGCCGCCTTCTCACAGCGTCGCAGCAGCCATCAAGCGGTAGTACAGCTACCTGACGCTCCGTCAGCACTCGTCCGAAGGTACGGCACGGTGCGGGCACACCCCCGAGGGCTCCTGGCTCGTTACTCCGGACGACCTCAACCGGGCCACGTCCGCGTGGCCCGTCGTCCAGGTAGGAGGCAGTTACTTGGATGCCGGCACCACCCTGCTCGGCTCGTTACTGGCCTGCGTGGGCGTGCTGGGCGCGGCCGTGGTGGCGTACTTGGGGAAGCGGGGCGAGAACGCCCTGAACGGGTACTCCAGCCTGACCGAGAAGCTCCAGTCCGAACGCGACCGCCTCGAGCGCCAGATCGCCGAACGCGACACGCGCATCGACGAGTTGCACTCGATGCACGCCGCCGACCAGTCGGAGATCGCCCGTCTGCGACTCGACATCCACCGACTCGGAGGAGCGCCGTGACCTGGTTCCAGCAGCTGCTTGCCGCACGCTGGCGCAGCGTCTTCCTCGTCTGCGTACTGATCGGTCTCTCCGGCATCGCGGTGATCCTGTGGGCGCGGATCGACGCCGGTGATCGCAGGGCCGAGCAGTTGCGCGTCGAGACGGACCGGCGCGGCGAGGCCGTGTCGACGCTGGCGCAGGACGTACGGGCCCTGCGCGCCCAGATCGAGGCCGGTGGCGGCACCCCGGCGGCCCCCGACCCCGCCGAGGCCGTGGACGACCTGATGGACCGCGTTCAGGTACCGGCCGCGATCCCCGGTGAGCCGGGCGCCGAGGGCAAGCCTGGCGCGACCGGGGCGGGAGGGCAGCGCGGGCCCGGCGGGGAGCGAGGACCGCGAGGCGAGCCCGGACCGCCCGGCCCCTCGGGTTCACCGGGCCCCTCCGGAGAGCCGGGCGAGCCGGGACCCCCGGGTGCCGACGGCACGGACGGCACAGACGGCGTGAACGGCACGGACGGCTCCAGCGGCCCTGTCGGGCCACCCGGCGCCGGGGGCCCGCAGGGCTACCAGGGGCCGAAGGGCGATCCCGGGCCCCAGGGCGAGAAGGGCGACCCCGGCCCCGCCTGCCCGGACGGGTACAGCCTCCAAGTACCCGCGGACGACCCGGACGCCCTGGTCTGCCGCAAGACCGGCGCGGGCGACCCGGCACCGGCTCCCGAGCCGGCGACCGTCCTGCCGGTCCTGCCACCGCCACTTCGGCGGAGGGAACTCCCCTGAGCCCTGGCGGGCCAGGTACCGCACGGCACAGCACGGAGGCAGGCGCGATACGGACGCCGCACGCTTCTTGTGGGGTGGCTCACAGCCCAAGTAGCGTCTGTGGTGCGCACGTTGGACGTGGGATGTCCGGATGTCCAGACGCATGAAGGGCAGGTCGCACCATGCCGTCAAGTGTTCGCGCAGGACTCAGATCCATTCTTCGCACCCGACTGAGATCCACCGTCACGGCGGTGCTCACCACCGCCGCGTTACTGGCGCTGCCCAGCCCGGCGGCGGACGCCCGACCAGCGAGCGCCCAACCGGCGAACGCCCAACCGGCGAACGCCCAACTGGCGGACACGTCCGCCGGGTTCGAGCAGCAAGTACTCTTCAAGGCCTCCCAGGATCCCGGATACGCCTGCTTCCGGATCCCCGCCGTCGTGAAGACGACGCAAGGCACACTGCTCGCCTTCGCCGAGGGCCGGGTGAACGACTGCAGCGACGCCGGCGACATAGACATCGTGCTGAAGCGCTCCACCGACGGCGGCCGCACCTGGGGCCCGCTCCAGGTGATCAACGAGGGTGCGGGCGACACGCACGGCAACCCGGCCCCCGTCGTCGACCGCGAGACCGGCCGCATCGTACTGGCCGAGACCTACAACACGGGCCGTACGGACGGCCGCAACTGCGACGTCCCCTGTGACCGCACCCCGCACATGCAGCACAGCGACGACGACGGCCGCACCTGGTCCGAGCCGCGCGACCTCAGCGACGAGATCCTTCCGGCGCACTGGAACTCCTGGTACGCGACCGGGCCCGTGCACGGCATCCAGCTGACCCGTGGCAAGCACGCGGGCCGGCTCGTCTTCGGCGTCAACACCGAGACGTGGAACGGCGAGCGAAGCGAGATGGGGGTCCCCCCGGCCGGAGGCTGGGGGAGGGTCTCCGCCAACCACGCCGCGCTCATCGTCAGCGACGACGGCGGCGACCACTGGCGGATCGGGGCGACTGACTCGTACCCGATACCGGACGGCGGCACGTTCCGGCAGAAGCCGTCCGAGATGACCATGACGGAGCGCGCCGACGGTGCGATCCTCGTCAGCGGGCGCGAACAGGACGGCACCGATCTCGGCCATCGCACGCAGGCGGTGAGCCGCGACGGCGGCGACAGCTTCGCCTCGCCCTTCCGTGCCCTACCGAATCTCTACACCCCCCAGGTCCAGGGCTCCAGCCTGCGATGGGGCGACCGGATCCTGCTGGCCTGCCCCGGCGACCCGGACCGGCGCCGGACGATGATGATCCGCTCCTCGTACGACGGCGGCCGCACCTGGGACAGCGTGGACCGCGGCACGGTCGTCACGACGGACTGGTCCGGCTACTCGGACATGGTCGGGATCGACCGCGCCACCGTGGGCCTGATGTACGAGGGCGGCACGGTCGACGCACGCGACGAGATCCGCTTCGCCCGCTTCACCGAGGACTGGCTGCAGCCCCGCCGCGGCCCGGACCCGACCACCGCCGACCAGGCACCGGAAGCCCGCCGCGCGTCGGTCCTCGGCGGCGCACAGGCGACGGACGGAGTGATCGGCGGAGCTCTCCGGTTCGACGGCACGGACGACGCCGTACGCCTGCCCTACCGTGAGCAACTGCGACTCGGCACCAAGGACTTCACCGCGTCGCTGTGGTTCCGCTACTCGGCCACGACCGGTGAGCAGCCCCTGCTGTGGATGGGCGGGGTCGGCGGCACACAGCCTCAGGTGTGGCTGCGCGGCGAGCCCGCGAGCAACCGCGTCCAGGGACTGATCACCGTCCGGGACGGTGCGTCGGCGCCCAGATCCGCGTCCGTGCGCACCACCGGCGCGTACAACGACGGCCAGTGGCATCATCTGGCGCTGCGTCGCGGCGGAGGACAGCTCACGCTGTTCATCGACGGCACACCGGTCAGCACGGCGGACGTGCCGGGTTCCGTCAGCCGCAACTCGCCGTTCGGCGTGCACATCGGCCAGAAGCTCGACAGCCGGGCGCACTTCACCGGCGCGATCGACGAAGTACGCGTCTACGACCGGGCGTTGAGCGACGCCGAGCTGACCGGTGTACGCACCACCAACGCTTCTGTGACCCGGGACACCGTGTTGTGGCTGCCCATGGACCGGGTGAGCGGCAGCCACTAACGTCCCGGGCGTGCCCGACGACACACGAGCACGACACCGTACGGGGGCCGGGCTGGGCCTGCTTCTGGCCCTGGTCCTCGGGGCCGCCCTGCTCACCGCCCTCCCGGACGAGGACGACGGCCGGGAGGGCGGCTGCTCGCCCCGTACGGTCACCTCGTGGGCCGCGAAGTCGGACCTCACGGGCGAGTTCGCGCGGTACGGGGACGACGCCTCGCGGACCGACGACTGGACCGGCGGCGACGGCACGCACTCGGTGCGGCTGCCGGACGGGCGGGTGTTGTGGCTGTTCTCGGACACGTATCTCGGCCAGGTGCACGGCCCGCCGAACCCGGTCGGCGAGTCGTACGCCTGGCGTGACCAGACCGCGCCCATGGTGCGCAACTCCGCCGTGGTGATGTCCGGCGGCCGCCTCCAGAGGACCCTGCCCGCCCCGCTGTTCCAGGACCCGGCCCCCGGGCAGTGGCGCTGGCCGGTCGCGGCCCGGGTCGAGTCCCGCTCCCCCGGCTCCTCGGAACAGGTCGTACGGGTCCTGCTGTGGACCCGTACGACCGGCGCGTACCCCTGGATCTACGGCATGCCCACCGCCACCGAGGTCGCCACGCTCTCGCTGCCCGATCTGCGGGTCGAGGGCATCGTCAAGGTCCTCGACCAGCAGCAGGTGCCGAATCCGGCGCGGCGGGTGCTGTTCGGCACGACGGCGGTGGCCGGTGACCGGAACTGGACGTATGTGTTCGGCGGCGACGACGGGCAGGCCGCCTCGCGCCCCGCCTCGAAGGCGTATGTCGCGCGCGTGCCCCGCGACCGGCTCGCGGAACCGGACGCGTGGCAGTACTGGGACGGCACGGCATGGTCCAGCACCTCGGCGCGCATGAAACCCGTCCTCGGGGACGGCCGCCGCAAGGGCGTGGGCAGTGCGTTCACGGTCGTGCGCGACGGCGGCACCTGGGTGCTGTTCACGATGGCGGCGGGCGCCGAGGGGCTGACGACCGTCACCTCGTACTGGGCCTGTTCGCCCACCGGGCCCTGGCGCGGGCCCGCCAAGGGCTTCAGTCCGCCGCTGCCCGAACAGAAGTCGGGCGTGGCGGCGTACAACCCGCAGGTTCACCCGGCGCTCGGCGGCAGGCTCGTCCTCAGTTATGACGTCAACTGGCTGGACGCGACCGGGACTACGGCACAGTCGAACCTCAGCCGGAACGTGTCCCTGTACCGACCGCGATTCGTGACTCTGCGGCTGGGGCGGGGGTGAGGTCCGCTTCGGGGTCCTGGGAGCGGCGCTTGGCGATCACCGCGCAGACCATGAGCTGCATCTGGTGGAAGAGCATCAGCGGCAGCACGGCCAGCGAGGCCTGCGCCCCGAAGAGCACACTCGCCATGGGCAGACCGGCGGCCAGGGACTTCTTCGATCCGGCGAACTGGATGGCGATCCGGTCCTCCCGGCTGAAGCGCAGCGCCTTCGACCCGTACCAGGTGAGCGCGAGCATCACGGCCAGGAGCACGGCCTCGACCGCGAGCAGGCCGGCCAGTCGTACCGGGCTGACCTGGTGCCAGATGCCCTGCACCATGCCCTCGCTGAACGCGGTGTAGACGACGAGCAGGATCGAGCCCCGGTCGACGAGGCCGAGGACCTTCTTGTGGCGCGCTATGAACCCGCCGATCCAGCGGCGCAGCACCTGCCCCGCCACGAACGGCACGAGCAGCTGCAGCACGATCTTGAGGATCGAGTCCGCGGAGAAGCCGCCGCCGGCGCTGCCGAGGAGCGTCGCCGCGAGCAGCGGGGTGATCACGATGCCCGCGAGGGAGGAGAAGGAGCCCGCGCAGATCGCTGCGGGCACATTGCCGCGTGCCATGGACGTGAACGCGATGGAGGACTGTACGGTCGAGGGCACCAGCGTGAGGAAGAGCAGTCCGGTGTAGAGCGAGTGCGTCAGGAACACCGGCTCAAGGCCGCGGGCTGCCAGGCCGAGCAACGGGAACACCACGAACGTGCAGGCCAGAACCGTGACATGGAGCCGCCAGTGGCGCAGGCCGTCCAGGGCCTCGCGGGTCGAAAGGCGGGCCCCGTACAGGAAGAAGAGAAGGGCGATCGCGCCCGTCGACGCCCCGGACGCGACATCGGCCGCTGCTGCGCGGGCGGGCCACAGCGCCGCCAGCCCCACCGTCCCGAGCAGGAGCAGGATGTACGGGTCGATCGGCAGCCAGGACGGCCACTTCAGGCGTTTCACGGTGCTCCGTTGCTGAGTCGGTTCATGTGTCGAGATCGATTCAGGGTCTCGATCCTGGCGCGAGGTCGTGCCCTCTCCATGGTCCTCCTGAGACCCGTGATCGGGAATCCGGCATACCACTCTGACTGTCATCACGAATCGCGATAGCCTGGTGCCTGTGTACGAGCCTTCGCAGCTGCGCACCTTCCTGGCCGTGGCCCAGACGCTGAGCTTCACGCAGGCCGCCCGACGCCTCGGTCTGCGCCAGTCGACGGTCAGCCAGCATGTGCGCCGCCTGGAGGACACCGCCGGGCGGCAGCTGTTCTCGCGGGACACCCACTCCGTGGAGCTGACGGAGGACGGCGAGGCGATGCTGGGCTTCGCGCGCCGCATCCTGGACGCGCACGAGCAGGCGGCGGCGTTCTTCACGGGCACGCGGCTGCGCGGCCGGTTGCGCTTCGGCGCGTCCGAGGACTTCGTCCTGACCCGGCTCCCCGAGATCCTGGAGGGTTTTCGGTACGACCACCCCGAGGTCGACCTGGAGCTGACGGTGGAGCTCTCGGGCACCCTGCACGAGCAGCTCGCCGACGGGAAGCTCGACCTCGTGCTGGCCAAGCGGCGCCCCGAGGACCCGCACGGCGAACTGGTGTGGCACGACCGGCTGGTCTGGATCGGCGCGGAGCGCCTCCGGCTCGACCCCGAGCGCCCGGTGCCGCTGATCGTGTACCCGCCGCCGGGGATCACCCGCGCCCTCGCCCTGGAGGCTCTGGAGAAGCAGGGACGGGCCTGGCGCATCGCCTGCACCAGCGGCAGCCTCAACGGCCTCATCGCGGCCGCCCGGGCGGGACTCGGCGTGATGGCTCACTCCCGGGGGCTGATCCCTCCGGGGCTCGTCCGTGTCCCGGACCGCGCGGACCTGCCCGAGCTGGGCGAGGTCGACTTCGTTCTGGTCCACGGCCGACGCCGGACCGCGGCACAGGGCGCGGCGGACGCGCTGGCGGCGACGATCCTGACGCGCGGCGACCGGTTGCACCGCGGGCGGTGAGCCCGGTAGCGTCCCGCACCCCTCACGGAGTGCTCTCGCGGCGTAATCACGCCGTACAGATTCCGTGGAGATTACGGACCCGAAACTTACTGTCCAGTAAGGATTCTGTCCGACCCTTCCCCATCTGAGTACTTTCCCACCGGTCGGTCACCACATATGTGACACATGCCCGGTTCCTCGCCCTCTCCCGTACGGTCCCGAGGTGGGGTAGCTTTCACGGCGCTGTGCGGAGCGTCACAAGGAGCGGGGATTGCGCGAGTTCACCAACCCTCCGTTGGCGTCGGCGCCGCCGGTGGGCGGCCTGGCCGATGCTGTCTATGACCATGCCCTGGAGGACCCACTCCATGTCGCGCTCGGCCGCAAGGACGAACGGGGCCAGTGGCACGATGTGACCTCCGCCGAGTTCCGTGACGAGGTGCTGGCCCTCGCCAAGGGGCTGCTCGCCCAGGGAATCCGGTTCGGGGACCGGGTAGCGATCATGTCCCGTACCCGCTACGAGTGGACGCTCTTCGACTACGCACTGTGGTCGATCGGCGCCCAGATCGTGCCGATCTACCCGACGTCCTCCGCCGAGCAGGTCTTCTGGATGCTGCACGACGCCGAGGTGGCGGCCGCGATGGTGGAGCACGAGGACCACGCGATGACGATCGCCACGGTCATCGACCGCCTGCCGATGCTGCGCCGGCTCTGGCAGCTGGACGTGGGCGCGGTGCACGAGCTGTACGAGGCGGGGGCGCACCTCGAGGACGAGGTGGTGCACCGGCACCGGCGCGCGGTCACGCCCGAGTCGACCGCGACGATCATCTACACGTCCGGCACCACCGGCCGCCCCAAGGGCTGTGTCATCTCGCACGGCAACTTCATGTTCGAGGCGGACACGGTCATCGAGCGCTGGCAGCCTCTGTTCCACTCGAAGAAGGGCGACCAGGCGGCCACCCTGCTGTTCCTGCCCCTCGCGCATGTCTTCGGGCGGATGGTCCAGGTCGCCGCCATCCGCGGCAAGGTCAAGTTCGGCCACCAGCCGCAGCTCAGCGCGGCGGCCCTGCTGCCCGATCTGGCCGCGTTCAGGCCGACGTTCTTCCTGGCCGTGCCCTACATCTTCGAGAAGGTCTTCAACGCGGCGCGCAGGAAGGCCGAGAAGGAGGGCAAGGCGGGCCCGTTCGAGAAGGCCGTCGAGGTCGCCGTGCGGTACGCGGACGCGGTCGAGGCGAGGGCCTGGGGCATCGGTCCCGGCCCCTCGGCGGCCCTGCGGGTGCAGCACCAGCTCTTCGACAAGCTCGTCTACTCCAAGATCCGCGAAGCGATGGGCGGCCGCGTGAAGCGCGCCATGTCCGGCGGCTCGGCGATGGACCGGCGGCTCGGGCTGTTCTTCGCGGGCGCGGGCGTCCAGATCTACGAGGGGTACGGCCTCACCGAGTCCACGGCCGCCGCGACCGCCAACCCGCCCGAGCGCACCCGGTACGGCACCGTCGGCCAGCCCATCCCCGGCACCACCGTGCACATCGCGGACGACGGCGAGATCTGGCTGCGCGGCCCCCATCTGTTCCAGGGCTATCTGAACGACCCCAAGGCAACCGACGCGGCCCTGCACGACGGCTGGCTGGCCACCGGCGACCTGGGGTCGATCGACGAGGACGGCTTTCTCACCATCACCGGGCGCAAGAAGGAGATCCTGGTGACGTCCGGCGGCAAGAGCGTCTCACCCGGACAACTCGAGGAGCGGGTGCGCGACCATCCGCTGGTCGCGCAGTGCATCGTCGTCGGCAACGACCGGCCGTACATAGCGGCGCTCGTCACCCTGGACGCGGAGGCGGTCGAGCACTGGCTCCAGATGCACGGCAAGCCGCGACTGTCCCCGGCCGAGCTGGTGCGCGACCCGGACCTGGAGACCGAGGTACGCCGTGCCGTGGTCGCCGCGAACACACTGGTGTCGCAGGCGGAGTCCATCCGTACGTTCCGCATACTGGCCCATCAGTTCACCGAGGAACACGGGCTGTTGACGCCCTCGCTGAAGCTGAAGCGGAAGGCGATCGAGAAGGCGTACTCGTCCGAGGTGGATGCGCTGTACCGGGCGTAGTGATGCCCCGGCTCGTCACACGAGTTGGTAGCCCCGCAGGTTCGTCAGCAGCAGATGGCAGTCCTGGAGGGAGCCGGAAGTGTCGCCCAGGGAGCGGTAGATGCCCCACTTGGGGCGTACGCGGTCGGCGAGGAAGGTGTCGACGCCCGTCCTCGACTTGTCGATGACCGTCGTGGAGCCGCTCTTGAGGATCCAGCGGACCGAGCCGGCCGAGCCGTTGCCGACCTTGATCTGGAAGTCGACGTCGGTCCATTTGTCGTGCAGCGGCTCGAGGTTCGTACGCCCGACGAGGATGTCGTCGGTGAACAGCTTCAACTCGATGGTCTGGACGCCGTTCACCCGGCGCAGCGACTGCACGACGATGGGCGAGCTGCCGGAGCCCGGCTGCTTCATCTGCATGATGTGGGTGAAGGTGGTGGTCGCCTTCAGGGACTTGGGGATGTACATCGAGTACGTGACCCGCCAGGTCTGCCCCTCGGTCCACCTGAGGTAGTTGCTGCCGCTGCCGTTGCGCAGGCCGGTGACCTCGTGGCGCTGGCGGTCGGTCGAGGTGTCCCGGTCGACCGTGTGCATGTTGAAGCGCCAGTTGTCGCCGGTGGCGTAGATGTGCGGGGAGGCGGCGGGGTGCGAGTCGGCGCGGTCGTCCTCCAGGGTCTCGAACGCGCGGAGTCCGTCGTCGCGCGCCGACGGGGACCACTTCAGCTGCCAGGAGGCGGCGCGTGCGCTCATGGCGTGCGCACCGGCGGCCGGCAGAGCGACGGCAGCGGCGGTCGCACCGCCGAGCGCCGCTCCGAGCAGGTTCCTTCGTGTGGTGCTCACAGGCCTCTCACCTCATCCTTCGACGGAAGTCCACGGAGGTTCATGTACGTGCACCAAGTTCAGTCACCTGGGACAGAGTGGCGACATGACGGGACGCGGTCAATGGTCTGGACCGATAGGGTCGAGACTGCCGTCAGAATCCGGCCAGTCCCCGAATCGGTCGGCGAAGAGGGGGCAGGAATACACGACGGTCCCATGATGGTTGACCATGGGATAACCCAACCGACGACTGAAGGATCGAGAGCTAGTGAGCAAGGTCCCCCCGATCATCCTGAACAACGGCGTCGAGATGCCGCAGCTGGGTTTCGGTGTCTGGCAGGTGCCGGACGACGAGGCCGAGCAGGCGGTCGCCACCGCGCTGGAGGCCGGGTACCGCAGCGTCGACACCGCCGCGATCTACGGCAACGAGGAGGGCACGGGCAAGGCTCTCAACGGCTCCGGCATCGCCCGCGAGGACCTCTTCGTCACCACCAAGCTCTGGAACAGCGAGCAGGGGTACGACTCGACGCTGCGCGCCTTCGACACGTCCCTGGAGAAGCTCGGCCTCGACTATGTGGACCTGTACCTGATCCACTGGCCGCTGCCCGCCAAGGACACGTACGTGGACACGTACAAGGCCTTCGAGAAGCTTCTCGCCGACGGTCGCGCCAAGTCCATCGGTGTCTCCAACTTCCTTCCGGAGCACCTGGAGCGGCTGATCGACGCGACGTCCGTCATCCCGGCCGTCAACCAGATCGAGCTGCACCCGCAGCTGCAGCAGCTCGCCGCGCGTGAGTACCACGCGGAGCAGGGCATCGCCACCGAGGCCTGGTCGCCGCTCGGCCAGGGCCAGGGGCTCCTGGAGGTCCCGGCGATCGTGGCCATCGCCCAGAAGCACGGCCGTACGCCCGCGCAGATCGTCCTGCGCTGGCACCTCCAGCTCGGGAACGTGGTGATCCCCAAGTCGGTGACGCCGTCCCGGATCAAGGAGAACATCGAGGTCTTCGACTTCTCCCTCGACGCCGAGGACATCGCCGCGATCAGCGCGCTCAACGAGGACCGTCGCCTCGGCCCGGACCCGGCGACGTTCAACATGGCCTGACCCACGGGTCGTACACACACGGAGCCGCCGCCCGATCCGCTCGGACGGCGGCTTCGGCATGCACGGAGCTTTGGCCCAGCACGTGAGTGAGCGGTTGCTGAAGCCACACCACATCCAGGACCGAGCGCCGGCTACGCCGCCTTCACCCCGACGTGCACCGTCTGTGCCGCCAGCACGAACACGTCCGGCCTGTGGTGGACGCTCGCCTTGTCGTCCGGGTCGAGGAGCCGGTCGAGGGTGGCCAGGTCGTCGGCGTCCAGGCCATCGGCGAGGCCTTCCCGACGGTGGGTGAGTGTGGTGACGACCCAGGCGCGGGCCTCGTCCGAGAGGGGGGCGGGGAGGTCGAGGAGGAAGGTGCGGGTCGCGGTGTGGCGCAGGCCGGCGGCAGTCAACAGGGCCGGCCAGTCCTCGGTCTCCTCCGCCGCGCCGGGCAACTCGGCCCGCATCCTGGTGAACCACTCCTCCTGGACGGCGTCGATGCGCGCCTGCAGGCCGGGGCGGCCGATGCCGATGTCGCGCGGGAGGTGGCGCGCGGGCAGGCCGCCCTCCAGGAGGGCGAGGATGCCGCCGGGCGCGAGGCGGCTCGCGAAGTCGGTGAGGGCGGCTCGCTGGTCGCCGACGTGGTGCAGGGACCTGCTGGCCCACAACAGGTCGGCGGGGTACTCCAAGTCGCCCAGTCCGTCGGCGAGTTCGGCCTCCAGGGTGCTGAAGCGGTCGGCGATCCCGAAGCGTGCGGCACGGGCGCGGGCGTGTTCGAGGAGGGGTTCCGCGCCGTCCACGGCGATGACCCGCGCCTGCGGGAACGTCTCGGCGAGGAGGCAGGAGATGACGCCGGGGCCGCTGCCCACGTCCGCGATCAGCTCCGGCTCGGGCTTCCGCTCCCGCAACCAGGCCGCCGCCTGACGGTAGAGCGGGGTGAACAGCTCGGCCTCCTGCTCCAGCATGGGCAGCATCTCGGCGAAGTCGATCTGAGTGTGATCGTGATGGTGTGGCACGATTCCTGACCTCTCGTTCGGGATGCGCCCAGCGTGCTCCCGACTCCCGGAAACGGCCACTCATGTTGCGGAAACAGCAAGGCGTTTCGGCCGGAAAACCGGGCCAGAAAAAACCGGATGCGTCCGCGCGGCCCGAACACCGAGGATGACGGCATGGACGACGAGATGGTGGAGCGCTTCCTCGAAGACGGCTTCGTGAAGATCGAGGGCGCCTTTCCGCCCCGCGTCGCCACGCACTGCGCGCGGCTGCTGTGGCGGGAGACCGGCTACGACCCGGACCACCCGTCGACCTGGGACAAGCCGGTGCACTGGGTGTCCGACATGGCGCAGGGGCCGTTCGCCGCCGCGGTCAACACTCCCGTCCTGCATGAGGCGTTCAATCTGCTGGTGGGCGAGGACCGCTGGCTGTCGCGCTACTCGCTGGGCACTTTCCCGCTGCGCTTCCCGCACGAGGAGGAACCGGAGGACGCGGGCTGGCACATCGAGGGGAGCTATCAGCCCGAGGGCGCCACCTGGCCGTACACCAATGTCCGCTCGAAGGACCGGGCACTGCTGATGCTCTTCCTCTTCAGCGAGGTCACCGAGGCGGACGCCCCGACACGCATCCGGGTGGGCTCACATCTCGACGTCCCCAAGGTCCTGGAGCCGTACGGCGAGAAGGGTGTCTCGGGACTGGAGATCGCCCCGCAGCTGGTCGAGGCCTCCGCACACCGCCCGCTCGCGTACGCCACCGGCCGCCCCGGCGACGTGTACCTGTGTCACCCGTTCCTGGTGCACTCCGCGCAGCCGCACCACGGGACCCGCCCGCGCTTCATGGCGCAGCCACCGCTACTGCCGGCCGTGCAGTACGAGCTCGAGCGGCCCGACGGCGACTACTCCCCCGTCGAGTTCGCAATCCTCCGAGGGCTGGGCAGAAACAACTGACGCAGTTCCCCGCGCCCGGTAAGGGGCGCGGGGAACTGCGCGATCAACCACCGACGGCCCGCAGATTCCGAACCGCCCTCTCAGCGGAGCTCAGAGCGCCGGGTACGCGTTCTTCATGAGCTCCTGGAACTGGGCCGAGAACCAGTGGCCCGAGATCGGCGCGTCCGGGAGCGCGCCCGACATGTTGTTGCCGTTGCGGGGGTTGCCCGTGTACGTCGGGTCGCACATGCGGTCGAAGCCCTTGCCCTCGTCGTTGTCGATGGCCTTGCTCGAACCGTCGGACTCGCCCGGGGGCTTCATCCACACGTAGGCGTCGATGCCGGCGGCCGGTGCGGCCTGCGGGCGCTCGCCGAGGCCGGCGCCGGACTGGTTGCACCAGTTGCCGGTGTTGAGGCGGCGGTCGTAGCGGCCGCCGTCGACGTAGGTGTCGACGCTGGTCGTCGCGCCGGGGCCGGACGGCCGTGCCGTACCGCCCCAGCCGTTTCGGGAGGTGTCGATCAGCATGCCGATGCCCGAGGGGAAGCCGACCGAGACCAGTTTCTGGCGGAAGGCCTGCGCGAAGGACAGCTCGTCGACGTAGCGGTTCCAGTCGACCCACTTCGACTCACGCACGGACTTGCCCGCCACGTTGTCGTTGATCGTGAAGTTGTTCTCCTTCAGCGCGCTGTAGTTGGCGGTGTTGGCGATGAAGCCGTGCACGTCGTTCACCGTCGCGCCCTCGGCCGTCGCCGCCTGCTTGAACACGTCCGCCGACGGGCCGAAGTTGTCGTCCCAGCCGATCCAGCCGTGGTGGCCGGCGTCCACGTAGTTGTAGACGTTGGGCACGTCACCGAGCTTGTTCAGCGCGTAGCCGACGCCCTTGACGTAGTTGCCGTTGGCCTTCATCACGTCGCACTCGGGCGTGGCCGTCGGGCGGCTGCCGGTGTTGGTGACCAGGTTCGGCAGCGAGTCGATCTCGACCGTCGTCACGATCCGCAGCGCGGCGTACTTGGGGTCTGCGAGGATCGCGGCGATCGGGTCGATGTACTGGGTCTTGTACTTGTCGATCTCCGTCGGGCCGAGTTCGCCGTTCGAGGCGAGCGCCGAGCAGTCACGGCCGGGCAGGTTGTAGATGACGAGCTGGACGACCAGTTGGTCCGAACCCTTCTGCTTCAGAGCCTCGTCGAGGTGGGCGCGCAGACCCAGCTTGCCGCCCGCACCGTTGATGGCGGCGATCCGGTCCAGCCAGACGCCCGTGGGCTGGCCCGCGATCCGGCTGCCGCCGGTCTCGGCCCTGGCCTTCGCGGACCACTCCGGGTTCACGTAGACCTTGGCGCCGGTGTACGGGTTGTCCACCCGGTCACCGGGTCCCGTCGGGTCGGGCGGATCTGTGGGGCCGCCGCCGTCGACGTTGCAGGTCACGCCGTCGAGCGTGAAGGTCGTGGGCAGGGCGTTCGTGCCGCTGTAGGAGGCGTTGAAGCCGAAGCTGATCGAACCGCCGGTCGACAGCGTCCCGTTGTAGCTCTCGTTGGCGGCGGTGACCGCGGTCCCGCTCTGACTGATGTTGGCGTTCCAGCCGTTGGTGATCTTCTGGTTTCCGGCGTACGACCACTTCACGGCCCAGGACGACTTGGCCGCGGTGTGGTTGGTGACCGTGACCGCGGCGGTGAAGCCGCTGTCCCACTGGTTCTGCACCTTGTAGTCGACGGTGCAGGGGACGGCGGCCGCGCCGGTGTCCGCGGGGATCGCCGCGACGGCGGTGCCCGTCCCCGAGGCGAGCAGCGCCAGGGCTGCCAGCAACGCTGTTCTGGTACGACTCATGGTGTGCGGGTTCCTATCCGTCGAGGGAGCGCAGATGATCGCGCAGCCCGATGCCGAACGACGTGGGTGTGCCGTCGTAGTGGGAGATCAGGGCCGGCCCGGAGTTGCAGTTCCAGGTGTTCCAGGTCCAGCCCAGGTAGGACAGGTCGCGCTCGTCGAACCACGCCATGACGCGGTCGATGAAGGAGTGCGCGCAGGTGTTCTCGCCGATCTCGCCCGCCACGAGCGGGACTTGGGCGGCGACCGGGGCGAGCGTGGAGCCCCAGCAGCTTTCGTTGGCGCAGGTGTTGAAGTTGTAGACGTGCCAGGCGGCGCCGAGATTGCCCGACGGGTCGTTGGGCTTGTACGTCAGCCACTGGCTCAGGTCGTTCGAGTACGCGAGCCCGCCGGCCAGGATCACGTTCCTGGCGCCGGTGGCGCGGATCGCGTCGATCAGGTCCTGCATTCCGGCGACCTCGTATCCGATGCCGGGGCAGGTGCCGCCGTCGCGCCAGCAGGTCCACGCCTGGGTGGCGGTGGATGTCGCGCGGTCCGGGTAGGGCTCGTTGAACAGGTCGAAGACGACGGTCGGTTCGTCCTTGAAGGTGCTGGCGACCGAGGCCCAGAAGGACGGCGTGTAGCGCATGTTGGGCATCGGCTTCTGGCAGCCGGCGTGCACGTCGGCGCAGCCGGCGGAGTTGCCCGTGTACTGGCCGTAGGACCAGTGCAGTTCGAGCATCGGCGTCATGCCGTGCGCCTTGACCCTCGCCACCAGGTCCTTGACCGCGTTGATGTAGTTGGCGCCGGCGTACTCGGGTTTGATGTTGGACAGGCCCAGCCAGCACTCCTCGTTCAGCGGAATGCGGACGGTGTTGACTTTCCAGTCGGCGATCGCCTTCACCGAGGCGTCGTCGACCGGGCCGTCCCAGATGCCGTTGCCCTGGACGCACGCGAACTCGCCGCCGGAGCGGTTGACTCCGAGAAGTCGCCGGGTGGCGCCGCTCTCGTCGACCAGCTTGTTGCCGGAGACCTCCAGCACCGGCGGGCCGTCCGTGGGTTCCGGCGGATCGGGTGGGTCCGGCGGGTCGGGCGACGGTTCCGCGTCCACGTTGCACAGGGTCCCGTTGAGCTTGAACGACGTGGGCGCGGCGTTGCTCCCCGACCACGAAGCGAGGAACCCGGCGCTGACGCTCGCGCCGGAGGCCAGCGAGCCGTTGTAGCTCGCGTTGGCCGCGGTCACGGTGGTCTGGGACTGGGACCACTTGGCGTTCCAGCCCTGGCTGAGCTTCTGTCCGCCGGCCAGGTCGAAGGTGAGACTCCACCCGCTGAGCGCGGCGGTGTTGTTGGTGATCTTCACGGCGCCCTGGAAGCCGGTGTCCCACTGGCTGGTGACGGAGTACTCCACCGTGCACGCGGGTGCTGCCGCGGAAGCCGTGACGGCCGGGGCGATCGCGGTGCCCATGAGGGCCACGGCCGCACCGGCCAGTAAAAGAGATGAACGCGGGGGGTGTCGCATGAGCGACTCCTTGCAGCTCTGACGCGCCGTGACGGCCGCGTCGACTGAATGGAATCGCTCCCACTGGTGCGGAAGAAGGTAGCGCCAAGTGATGGTAAAGAACAGAGGAGTTGCGCTGTTGATCTATCGAATCATTTCGACTCTTCAAACACCTTGACCCCTTGTACCCGCCTCCTCAATATGGGAGCGCTCCCACTGGTTCAAAGCTTGTCGCTCCTCCCCCACATCTCCGAGCCGCAAGGAGAGGAACCAGAACATGGCAGGCAAGAAGAGACGTCGCGGGCGGCGGTTGTGGACCGCTGTCGCGGCGGCCCTCGCGCTCCCCCTCACCACGCTGGCGGCAGGCTCAACTCCCGCTCAAGCGGCTGCAGTTCAGTGCAGTGTCGACTACAAGACCAATGACTGGGGCTCCGGTTTCACCGCGGAACTGACCCTCACCAACCGCGGCTCAGAGGCCATCGACGACTGGACCCTGACGTACGACTACGCGGGCAACCAGAAGCTCTCGAACGGATGGAGCGGCACCTGGTCGCAGTCCGGCAAGTCGGTCACCGTGAAGAGCGCCTCCTACAACGCGAAGATCGCTGCCGGAGCCGCCGTCACCACCGGTGCCCAGTTCACGTACAGCGGCACGAACACCGCGCCCGACAGGTTCACCGTCAACGGCACCACCTGCGCCGGCGCCCATCAGCCGCCGATCACCGTGCTGACTAGCCCCGCCCCGGGCGCCGTCTACACGCGGGGCGACGCGGTCCCGCTGGCCGCCACCGCCGCGGCCGCCGACAACGCGACGATCAGCAAGGTCGAGTTCTACGACGACACGACGCTGCTGGGCACCGACACGACGTCCCCCTACACGCTGTCGGCCAATAGCTTGACCGTGGGCAGTCATTCCCTGGTGGCGAAGGCGTACGACAGCCTGGGTGCCTCGGCGGAGTCCACACCGGTCGGCATCACGGTCGCCTCGGGGCCCGCAGTGGTGGCCTCGCCCGCCCAACTCGGCGTCCAGCAGGGGAAGACGGGCACATTCGACGTGAAGCTGTCGACGCAGCCGTCCTCCGACGTGACCGTTTCGACGGCCCGCACGAGCGGCAACACGGGCCTGACCGTCACCGGCGGCTCGTCGCTCCGCTTCACGCCGTCGAACTGGAACACGGCCCAGAAGGTGACCGTCACCGCCGCCGACTCCGGCACCGGCTCGGCGACCTTCGAGTCGACCGCCACCGGGCACACCAAGGCCACGGTCACCGTCACCCAGCTCGCGGCGGCGAAGGCGTACGACGCCCGTTTCCTGGAGCTCTACGGCAAGATCACCAACCCGGCGAACGGCTACTTCTCCCCCGAGGGCATCCCGTACCACTCGGTCGAGACCCTGATCGTCGAGGCGCCGGACCACGGCCATGAGACGACGTCGGAGGCGTACAGCTATCTGATCTGGCTGCAGGCGATGTACGGCAAGGTCACCGGCGACTGGACCAGGTTCAACGCCGCGTGGGAGACCATGGAGAAGTTCATGATCCCCACGCACGCCGACCAGCCGACGAACTCCTTCTACAACGCCTCCAAGCCCGGGACGTACGCGCCCGAGCTGGACACCCCGAACGAGTACCCGGCAAAGCTCGACACCGGTGTCTCGGTGGGCTCGGACCCGATCGCCTCGGAGCTGAAGAGCGCGTACGGCACGGACGACGTCTACGGCATGCACTGGCTGCAGGACGTGGACAACGTCTACGGCTACGGCAACGAGCCGGGCAAGTGCGAGGCAGGGCCGACCGCGACCGGCCCGTCGTACGTCAACACCTTCCAGCGCGGCTCGCAGGAGTCGGTGTGGGAGACGGTGACGCAGCCGACCTGTGACGCCTTCAAGTACGGCGGTAAGAACGGGTACTTGGACCTGTTCACCGGTGACGCCTCCTATGCCAAGCAGTGGAAGTTCACCAACGCGCCGGACGCCGACGCGCGTGCCGTGCAGGCCGCGTACTGGGCCGACATCTGGGCCGAGGAGCAGGGCAAGGGCTCCCAGGTCTCGGCGACCCTCGGCAAGGCCGCGAAGATGGGCGACTATCTGCGCTACTCCATGTACGACAAGTACTACAAGAAAATCGGCAACTGCGTCGGACCGTCGACCTGTGCCCCAGGGACCGGCAAGGACTCCTCGCACTACCTGATGTCCTGGTACTACGCCTGGGGCGGCGCCACCGACACCGCGGCGGGCTGGTCCTGGCGCATCGGCTCCAGCCACGCCCACGGCGGCTACCAGAACCCGCTGGCCGCGTACGCGCTCAGCTCGTACGCCGATCTGAAGCCCAAGTCGGCGACGGGGCAGGCCGACTGGGCCAAGTCCCTGGACCGGCAGCTGGAGTTCTACCGCTGGCTGCAGTCCAACGAGGGTGCCATCGCGGGCGGTGCCACCAACAGCTGGAAGGGCCGCTACGCGACCCCGCCGACAGGCACGCCCACCTTCTACGGCATGTACTACGACGAGAAGCCGGTGTACCACGACCCGCCGTCCAACCAGTGGTTCGGCTTCCAGGCGTGGTCCATGGAGCGGGTCGCCGAGTACTACCAGCAGACGGGTGACGCGGACGCCAAGACCGTCCTCGACAAGTGGGTCGACTGGGCGCTGTCCAAGACCACGGTCAACCCGGACGGCACCTTCCGCATCCCGAACACGCTCCAGTGGTCGGGCGCGCCCGACACCTGGAACGCGTCGAGTCCCGGCGCCAACAGCGGGCTGCACGTCACCGTCGCCGACTACACCAACGACGTGGGCGTGGCCGCCGCGTACGCCAAGACCCTGACGTACTACGCCGACAGGTCCGGTGACACGGAGGCGAAGACGACGGCGAAGGCGCTGCTCGACGGCATGTGGAAGAACAACCAGGACGCGCTCGGCATCGCGGTCCCGGAGACCCGCGCCGACTACAACCGCTTCGACGACGGCGTGTACATCCCCAGCGGCTGGACCGGGAAGATGCCGAACGGCGACACGATCGACTCCTCGTCCACCTTCGCCTCGATCCGCTCCTTCTACAAGGACGACCCGGCGTGGTCGAAGATCGAGAGCTATCTCGCGGGCGGCGCCGCGCCCACGTTTACGTACCACCGGTTCTGGGCCCAGGCGGACATAGCCCTCGCCATGGGCTCGTACGCGGAGCTACTCGAATAAGTCCCCGCTGCTCCGTGTACAGGGTCCTGTCGTCGCGGTGGCGTCCAGCAGTCGCCATCCGTGACGGCAGGGCCCACCCTCGGGCGGTCCCCTCTCCTCCCGGGGGTCCGCACGCTCGTCGCGCCTTTCCATCCCCCGCTTCAGGAGAGGACCCCCACCGTGCGAAGAACCATCAGAAGGGGCCGCGTTCTCACGACCGTGCTCGCTCTGGCGGCCGGCCTCCTGGCGGACGGCCCGTACGCGCTGGCCGCCGAGGCCCCCGAAGCTGCCGAGAAGTCGGTGCGCGTCGCCGCCGACACCTACACCTGGAAGAACGCCCGGATCGACGGCGGCGGCTTCGTCCCCGGCATCGTCTTCAACCGCAGCGAGAAGAACCTCGCGTACGCCCGCACCGACATCGGCGGTGCCTACCGCTGGCAGGAGTCGTCGAAGACCTGGACCCCGCTGCTCGACTCGGTCGGCTGGGACGACTGGGGCCACACCGGAGTCGTCAGCCTCGCCTCGGACTCCGTCGACCCGAACAAGGTGTACGCGGCCGTCGGCACCTACACCAACAGCTGGGACCCCGGCAAGGGCGCCGTGCTGCGCTCCGCCAACCGGGGCGCGAGCTGGCAGAAGGCCGACCTGCCGTTCAAGCTGGGCGGCAACATGCCCGGACGCGGCATGGGCGAGCGGCTCGCCGTGGACCCGCACAAGAACAGCGTGCTGTATCTGGGCGCCCCCAGCGGCAAGGGCCTGTGGCGCTCCACGGACTCGGGCGCCTCCTGGTCGCAGGTGACGAACTTCCCCAACGTCGGCAACTACGTGCAGGATCCGAGCGACACGAGCGGCTACGCCTCCGACAACCAGGGCATCGTCTGGGTCACCTTCGACGAGTCGACGGGCACGTCCCAGAACGCCACGAAGACCCTCTACGTCGGGGTCGCCGACAAGGACAACGCCGTGTACCGCTCGACGGACGCGGGCGCCACCTGGTCGAGGCTGGCCGGACAGCCCACGGGCCACCTGGCCCACAAGGGGGTCCTCGACGCCAAGAACGGCTATCTCTACCTGGCCTACAGCGACAAGGGCGGCCCGTACGACGGCGGCAAGGGCCGGCTGTGGCGGTACGCGACGGCGACCGGCGCCTGGACGGACATCAGCCCGGTCGCGGAGGCCGACACGTACTACGGCTTCAGCGGACTGACCGTGGACCGGCAGAAGCCGGGCACGGTGATGGCGACCGCGTACAGCTCCTGGTGGCCGGACACCCAGATCTTCCGCTCGACGGACAGCGGCGGCACCTGGACGAAGGCGTGGGACTACACGTCGTATCCCAACCGCTCCAACCGCTACACGATGGATGTCTCGTCCTCGCCCTGGCTGGCCTGGGGCGCGAATCCGTCACCGCCGGAGCAGACGCCCAAACTCGGCTGGATGACCGAGGCGCTGGAGATCGACCCGTTCGACTCCGACCGGATGATGTACGGGACGGGCGCCACGGTCTACGGCACCGAGAACCTGACGCGGTGGGACAGCGGCGGTCAGTTCGCCATCAGGCCCATGGTGCAGGGCCTGGAGGAGACGGCCGTCAACGACCTGGCGGCTCCCCCGTCCGGCTCGGCCACGCTCCTCAGCGCACTCGGTGACATTGGTGGCTTCCGGCACACGGACCTGACCAAAGTGCCGTCGATGATGTTCACCGCGCCGAACTTCACCTCCACGACGAGCCTCGACTACGCCGAAAGCAACCCGGGGACGGTGGTACGGGTCGGCAACCTGGACTCCGGACCTCATGTCGCCTTCTCCACGGACAACGGCGCCAACTGGTTCGCCGGCACCGACCCTTCGGGGGTCTCGGGCGGCGGCACGGTCGCCGCCGCGTCCGACGGCGGCCGCTTCGTGTGGAGCCCGCAGGGCACCGGCGTCCAGCACACGACCGGCTTCGGCTCGTCGTGGTCCGCCTCGAGCGGAATTCCGGCGGGCGCGATCGTGGAGTCCGACCGGGTCGACCCGAAGACCTTCTACGGCTTCAAGTCGGGGAAGTTCTACGTCAGTTCGGACGGTGGCGCCACCTTCACCGCCTCCTCGGCGACGGGGCTGCCGAGCGGTGACAGCGTCCGTTTCAAGGCGTTGCCCGGCACCAAGGGCGACATCTGGCTGGCGGGCGGGGCGAGTGACGGTGCCTACGGGCTGTGGCACTCGACGGACGGCGGCGCGACCTTCACCAAGCTGTCCGGCGTCGAGCAGGCCGACACCATCGGCTTCGGCAGGGCCGCGGCCGGCGCCTCGTACCAGACGCTCTACACCAGCGCCAAGATCGGCGGCGTACGCGGCATCTTCCGCTCCACGGACAAGGGCGCGAGCTGGACGAGGATCAACGACGACGCCCACCAGTGGGGTTGGACGGGCGCCGCCATCACCGGTGATCCCCGCGTCTACGGGCGGGTGTACGTGGCGACGAACGGGCGCGGGGTCATCTACGGCGACTCCTCCGACACCGGCGGAGGCGGAGACGGCGGAGGTGGAGGTGACGGAGGTGGCGGCACGGATCCGACGCCTACGGGTGCCTGCGCGGTGACGTACCAGGTCACCAGCCAGTGGTCGGGAGGTTTCCAGGCGGACGTGCGGCTCGCCAACACCGGGACGAGCGCCTGGAGCGGCTGGTCGCTCGGCTGGTCCTTCCCCGACGGGCAGAAGGTCACTCAGATGTGGAACGCCGACCACACGCAGTCCGGTACGGCCGTCACGGCGAAGAACCTGGGCTGGAACGCGAACGTCGCGGCCGGTTCCTCGGTGAGCTTCGGCTTCACAGGAAGCTCGACGGCATCGAACGGCAAACCGACCGCCTTCAAGCTGGGCGACCGGACCTGCTCGGTGTCGTAGTCCCCCTGGAGGGGCAGGGAGGGCGCGTGCCGGTCTCGGCACGCGCCCTCCTTTCAGGTGAGAGACTGGCGTCTTTCGGCGTGCAGCTCACGCCCGTCATCGAAGAGTTTCCGTGAACACGCCGGGCCGGAGCGTCTGGGCGAGGAGTCGACCACATGATGGCCCGCACCAAACTGATCCAGGAGCTACGCCGTGAGGGCGCCGGCCACAGCAGAACGAGTGCCGCGCTCCTCGTCGAGGACTACGCCCACCTGCTCGCTGTCCAGTTGAGGGAGGCGGGGCACCGTGAGGCCGCCGACCTCATCGACCCTCGCGCCGGGCAGTGCACGTGCGGCGCGCCCGACGGCGACGACGAGGACAGCACGCAGACGCGCCGTTACTGGGAGCACTCCCGGGCGTGCCCGCGGGGAGCGTGAGCGGCGGCGCTGATTGCGGTTACGGTGACTGTTGCACCGACGATTGGAGCCACCATGCCGGAGGAGCCGAAGCCGGGCCCGTTGGGTACGGCCATGCGGAAGGTCACTTTCCCGGACGGGTCTCGGGGGATCATCCTGGTGGACGCGGGCACACCGCAGGAGGACGCGGATCTGTTGGCCGCGCAGGTGTGGGCGGAGATGCCGGAGCCGGGCGTACCGAACGAGTAGACGCCGGGACGTCGGTTTGTCCACAACGCCTGTCCGGCCGCTGATGGCGAGGCGCGGGTGCCGGGTGCGGCCGTGGGGCGTCTCGACTGCCGCTTCGGGCCCGTGCGGTCGCAGGGGTCCCGTCCGAATGCCCCCGTGCGGCATGCCCCGCCAGGTCGCACGCTCGCAGTATGGGGTCCGTTGTCGAGGGGGCGCGGCCTTGGGGCCGCGCGCAGGTCTCCGCGTGTCCGTACTGCGGGTTGCCGCAGGACCGCGTGCCGACGTTGGAGCAGGACTGGGTGCTGCTGGAACCGGGCGTCGATGTACTGGCGCATCTGGTGCCGGCCGAGCACCGGTGGATTGTCCTGTCGGACGGACGGGTGACCGTGTACGGCGTGTGCCCGCCGGATCCGCTTCAGCGCTGCCGCATCGAACACCGGCTGGTATGTCCCAGGCAGGGGCTGCCGGACCTGTGGCGTTGGCTGACGGCGATGCGAGTGGAGAACGCGCGCAGGTCGGAGCGGCAGGCGGGCTCGAAGCCGGGGCTGCCGCCGGACCTTGGGTTGCCGGACGTCGGGTAGGGCGCGTGACCACGCCGCGGCGCCCCCACTCGGATCGCTTCGGGCTTCGGGTGGGGGCGTTCGCGCCCTTGGGTAGTTCGCAGGCCCAGGGGACGGAGAGGGAACGGCCCGCGAGGATGCGGGTTTCGGGGAGGCCGTTGAGGCCGTCGTCGAAGATGGCTTCGCCTTCTTTGCCTTCGTCGCCGTAGGCGCAGTTGACGGACATCTCGTCGGCGTTGAGGGTCTCATCGGACTTGTTCACGATCTCGGTGCCGTCGGCCGCTGTGGTCTCGGTGACGGTGACGGTCGGCGCGGCTTCGGTGTCGCCGCCGGTGGTGACTCCGGCGGTGGCCGCGGTGGCGGCGGCCATCCGAAGGACCCGGATGGCCGCCTTGGGGCCTCACCATCAGTGCATGTGTTCGCCGCTCAGGGCGTGTAGACCGTCGGCCTGGGGGCCGTCGCCATGCCGCTGCCGATGTGGAAGCTCGGGTGCGGCGGCTGGTTGTAAGCCGTGTTCTGCCAGGCCAGCGCCGTGCGGTACATCGTGTCGTGGAGCAGGGTGGTGATCTTCGCGCTGGTCTCGTACGGCGTGGAGTAGATCCGCAGGGCCGTGTTGTCCGAGGTCGGCCAGACGACCTCCTCGCGCCAGTCGCCGAAGATGTCGCCGGAGAGCGACGGGGTGGCCTTCGTGCCGTTGTTGGAGTGCACGGAGGCACCGGTCAGCAGACGGGTGTCGCCCGAGGTGCCGTACTTGTCGATGCGGGTGCCGTCGAGGAGTTCGCGTGTGGTGTCGCCGTCCCACCAGCTGACGAAGTTGATGCTGGACGGCTCTCGGCCGAGGGAGGCGCCGGTGGCCGAGCGGAGTGTGCTGTCGGCCGCGGACCAGGACTCGGCGCCTGCCGAACCCGCGTAGATGTCGGCCGAGACTCCACGGCCGTTGTCGGAACCGGAGGCCGTCTGCCACAGGATCTGCCCGGTGCGCGCGTCGGCCAGCCAGGAACCGGGCTTGGAGCTGTCCTCGGAGACCTTGAAGTACTCCAGGCCGGCGCGGGACGGGTTGAGGTCGCCGACATGGCCCGCGTCACCGTGGCCCAGCTTCGTCGTCCACAGTCCGTGGCCGTTGTCGTCCACGGTCATGCCGCCGTAGACGATCTCGTCCTTGCCGTCGGCGTCGACGTCCGCGACGGACAGACTGTGGTTGCCCTGCCCGTCGTACCCCTTGCCCGTGTTGGTCGACGAGTTGGTGTCGAAGGTCCAGCGGCGCGTGAACTGGCCGTTCCGCCAGTCCCAGGCCGCGATCACCGTGCGGGTGTAGTAGCCGCGCGCCATGATCAGCGAGGGGCGGCTGCCGTCCAGGTAGGCGGTGCCGGCGAGGAACCGGTCGACCCGGTTGCCGTACGAGTCGCCCCACGACGCGACCGATCCGCGCGCCGGGACGTAGTCGACCGTCTGCATCGCCTTACCGGTCTGGCCGTTGAACATGGTCAGGAATTCGGGGCCGGACAGGACGTACCCGCTGGAGTTGCGGTGGTCGGCGGACGAACTGCCGATCACCGCGCCGGTGCCGTCCTTCGTGCCGTCCGCGGTCTTCATGGCGACCTCGGCTTTGCCGTCGCCGTCGTAGTCGTACGCCTGGAACTGCGTGTAGTGCGCGCCCGAGCGGATGTTGCGGCCGAGGTCGATGCGCCACAGGCGGGTGCCGTCGAGCTTGATGCCGTCGACGAATGTGTTGCCGGTGACGCCCGACTGCGAGTTGTCCTTGGCGTTGGTCGGCTGCCACTTCAGGACGAAGTCGAGGGCCCCGTCGCCGTCGAGGTCGGCGACGGAGGCGTCGTTGGCCTCGTAGGTGTAGCCGGAGCCGCCCGCCGGTGGCGTGATGGGCACGTCCTTGTATCCGGTGCGGAACTGGATGGCGTGCACGGAGTCGGCCTGCTCCACTCCGTCCACGACCGCGCGGACCGTGTAGTCGGCCTGAGAGGGGGCGCCGGAGTGGAAGTAGTTCGTGGAACCCGTGATCGGGGTCGAGTTGACCTTCGTACCAGCCCGGTAGACGTTGAACGACACGTTGTTCGGGTCGGTGCCGAGCCAGCGCCAGCTGACCAGGTTGCCGCTGTCGGTGTGGACGCTGACGACGCCCCGGTCGAGCTTCTCGACCTGCCGGGCGGTCGCCGCCTGCGCCGGGCCGCCCGTGAGCGCGGTGAGCCCGGCGGCGGCGAGGGCGCCGGTGAGCACGGTGGTGAGGAGGAGCCGGGTTCGCTTGCGTCTGCGATGCGTGTGCTGCACGGTGAGGTACCTCCTGAGAGGGGCAGACGGGATCTACTTCCCCAGTCGTCGCCGGAGGCACGGGAGTTGCCGCCCTTCAGCAAGCGCTCTCTACGCGTGCGTACGAGCCGGCCTCTCCGCGTACGTACGCGCCAGCGCGGCGAACGTCGCGGCGATGCGTTCGCGCAGTTCGGCCGGTTCCAGTACCTCGATGCCCGTGCCGAGGCCCAGGAACTCGGCGTGCGCGTGGCCGACGGACTCGATGGGGACGGTGGCCACAGTCCAGCCATCCGTATCCATACGGCCGTCGGCCCGCACGGCGTCGCCCGCCGGTCCGGTGAGACGGACTCCCGGAGCCAGCCGGACCACCGCCTCCCCCTGGTGGAGCCGGTCGTGGAAGTCCCTCTGGTACGCCGCCCAGTACGCGGCGAGGCCGAAGTCCTCGGGCCGGGTGAACTCCTCGTCGGACGCTGCCAGTTCGAGGATCTGGTCGACGCGGTACGTACGCGGGCCCGGGCCGGCCACCACGTACCAGCGGCCCGCCTTGAGGACGAGGCCGTACGGTTCCAGGCGACGCCGCACATCGGTGGGCTCGCGCCAGCGGCGGTACAGCACATGGAGGACGCGGCTGTTCCAGACCGCGTCGGCGACCGCGGGGAGATACGGGGCGTCCTCGTCGTCGGCGTACCAGCCGGGCGCGTCCAGGTGGAAGCGGCCACTGACGCGGTCGGCGTGCGCGCGCAGCTCACGCGGGAGGGCCGCCCGGACCTTCAGCTGGGCGGCGGCGAGGACCGAGCCCAGGCCCAGTTCGGCGGCGGGGCCGGGGGCTCCCGCGAGGAACAGGGCCTCGGCCTCCTCGGCGGTCAGCCCGGTCAGGCGCGTGCGGTAGCCGTCGAGGAGCCGATAGCCGCCGGCATGTCCGGCGTCGCCGTACAGCGGAACTCCGGCGGCGCTCAGCGCTTCGACGTCCCGGTAGACGGTGCGCACCGACACCTCCAGCTCCTCTGCGAGCTGGGCGGCGGTCAGCCGTCCTCGCGTCTGGAGCAGCAGCAGGATGGAGACGAGCCGGGCTGATTTCACCCGGCCACCCTTGCAGACTTCGTCCAACTTCACTGACAGATGGTGTCAGTGGAGTGGCTCTAGCTTGCTCGCATGGCCTTCAAGGAGAAACTCCTGACCGTGCCGCCGCCCATCGAGGTGGCGGGGCGGCGGATCAAGCGCTACCACGTCACGGCCGACGCGGCGGGCATCGCACCCGACGTCGAGGAAGCGGCCTACGCGATCCTGCCGAAGCTGCTGCCGGAGCCGGGCGGAGCCGGAGGGGACGGCACACCGCCCGCGACGTTCGTCGTGCTGCACCGGGGCGGCGACGACGGCGCGTACCTCAACGCGTACAGCTGGGTGTGGGACAACGTCCTGCACTTCCGGGGCGCCTCGGCGGGCCAGCCGGTGCTCGGCTGCCCGGACCGCGACCCGACGCGCTTCATCACCCCCGACCTGCCGTGGATCGGGTGTGTCTGGGAGTTGCCCCCGATCCTGCACGAACGCGACGCCTGGGTACGGCACATGCTCGCGCCCGACGTCCCCGACCTCGACGCCTATGTCAACGACTCCCTCCCCGAGGGCACGACTGGAGACCGTTCATGAGTACGCCGCACGACTTCGACTTCTTCATCGGCGAGTGGGACGTCACGCATCGCCGCCGCACCGATTTCCTCGACGCCCAGAGCACCTGGGAGGAGTTCCCGGCCACGAACCGCTGCTGGAGCCTTTTTGACGGAGCCGCCAACATCGACGAGATGGACGTACCG
This sequence comes from Streptomyces sporangiiformans, assembly GCF_005768555.2. GTDB lineage: Bacteria > Actinomycetota > Actinomycetes > Streptomycetales > Streptomycetaceae > Streptomyces > Streptomyces sporangiiformans. The sequence continues at coordinate 4,004 of NZ_VCHX02000336.1, read as the reverse complement.
AGCCAGGGCTGGAAGGGGCTGACGCTGCGGCTGTTCGACCAGGAGACCGAGCAGTGGTCGCTGAACTGGTCGTCCAGCCGCTCAGGCAGACTGTTCCCGCCGGTGATCGGTCACTTCACCGACGGGCGGGGCGAGTTCTTCGGTGACGACACGCTCCCCAACTCTCGACTTCGCTCGAGCGGGGGGACCCCCATCGGCCAGCCCGTGCGCGTGCGCTTCGTGTGGTCGGGGATCTCCGACACCACCGCCCGCTGGGAACAGGCGTTCTCGGTGGACGGCGAGAAGACATGGGTGACGAACTGGTTCATGGACTTCACCCGACGCGCGGCCCCGGTTTCCGGAACGACCTCAGCTTGAACTCCGGTTCGGGGCGCGGGACATGCTGGTCCGGCAGCTCCTCCAAGCGGGACGCCAGCTCCTCGGTGAGCGCGTCTTTGGGGCGGAGGAGCGTGTACCAGCCGCGCCGTACATCGGCGGCGGCCCGGGCGGGGGTGCGGCCCTGGCCTCGGCCGGGGAAGGCCGACCGGCCCTCCGGGAGCAGCCCGCTGTCGGCGGCGAAGCCGGTCACCAGTGCGGCCTCGTCGCGGGGAGCACGGCGCGGGCGGGGAGCCATGACGGCGTCGATGTCGCTGCCGACGTCGTGGGAGGCCGCCTTGTCGACGGTCGTGACGAAGACACCGCCCGGCCGCAGCACCCGTGCAGCCTCGGCGACCACGAGGGCCGCGTCGTCCAGCAGATGCAGCAGCCAGATGGCCGAGACGGCGTCGAACGAGCTGTCGGGAAAGGGAAGTTGGCGACTGTCGGCGCGTACGACGCGGCCCGGGACCTGCTCGGCGGCCCGGCTCAGCATCCCGTACGCCGCGTCGGCGCCCGTCACGTCGAGCCCCGCCGCCGCGAGGCACCGGGTCACGGTTCCGGTGCCACAGGCGACATCAAGGAGGGTGCGCGTCCCCTCGGGGAGCATCCCGAGTACGGCACTCGCGGCCGCGGCGGCGCGCGGCTCGCCGCCGCGGGACGCGTCGTACCACTCCGCCTCTTTGTTGTAGTCGAACACCAGCGAGCTCAACTCGCACCGTGCCCCGGAGCGATCTCCTCCACCCGGCGTGCCAGGTCGAAGTCCAGCTCGGTGACCGCGCCGCCCACGCTGTGCGTGTTCACCGTGAGGGAGACGGAGTGGTAGCCGAGCGTGAGGTCGGAGTGGTGGTCCAGCTCATCCTGCAGCTGGGCGATGTGCAGGACCATCGCGGCCGCAGCGAAGTGCGAGCCGAGCCGGTAGGAGCGGGCGATCCGGTCACCGTCGAGCGACCAGCCCGGCAACTCCGCGAGACGGTCCTCGATCTCCTTCTGCGACAGCGGTTCGAGAGGCATGGCTGTGCTTCCTTCCGTCATCCCGTAACCTCCGGCTCTCTCAGCCTGCCACAGCCGGACGGTTTCGGTCCTGGTCAGGCGGGTGACCGGGAATCGGCGACGTACGCCTGCGACGGCGAGGCGTACGGATTCGGCCGCCGTCCGTGATCGTCCCACGATGCCCTTGTGTCACTCCGGTCGCACTCGGCCACTGCCCTGAGCCACGCCTCGACTACGGTCTTCCCATGACCAAGGGGATCGGCCCGCTGCTGCGGGGCTGGCGGGAGCAGCGTCGGGTCAGTCAGCTGGAGCTGGCGTCGCGGGCGGAGTCGTCGGCGCGGCACATCAGTTTCATCGAGACGGGCCGCTCCCGGCCGAGCGAGGAGATGGTGCTGCGTCTCGCCGAGCATCTGGACGTCCCCGTGCGGGAGCGCAACGCCCTTCTGCTGGCGGCCGGTTACGCACCCCGCTATCGGGAGACCCCGCTGGACGACCCGGCGATGGGGGCCCTGCGGGAGGGCATGGAGCGGCTGATCCAGGGATACGAGCCCTATCCGGCGATCGTGGTGGACGCCACCTACAACGTGGTCGCCGCCAACCGGGGCATCGCGATGCTGCTCGACGGTGTCCCCGAGCACCTGCTCGCCCCGCCGCTCAACGTGATGCGTGTGACCCTGCACCCGGAGGGCCTGGCACCCAGGATCCGCAATCTGCACGAGTGGCGTGGTCATCTGCTGGACCAGATGGGACGGCAGATCGCCCTGCGCCGCTCGGAGTCGCTGCGGGTGCTGTACGAGGAGGTGGCGGCGTATCCGTATCCCGACAACCCGAACCCCGAGGGCGTCGAAGAGTCCCCGGAGCCGGTCCCCCTCATCGCGCTGCCGATGCGGATCGAGCACGACGGTCGCGTCCTGTCCTTCATCTCGTCCATCTCGACGTTCAACACCCCGATGGACGTGACGGTGGCCGAGCTGGCCATCGAGACGCTCCTCCCGGCCGACCCGGCCACGGCCAAGTACCTTCAGTCGCTGGTGCCCTGACGGTCACTCAGCCGCGATCGGAGGCCGCCCGCAGCGCCATGTACTGCAGGCCCGCGAACCCGGCCACGGTCAGCGCCTGCACCGGCACCCACACCGCGCCCGCCGTACTCGGTGACAGCCACATGGCGAGCGCGACGAAACTCAAGCCCGCCCAGGCGAGATTGGCCTCGATCACGGCGCGTACGGGAAGGACCGGCGGCTGCCGGCGCGTGGCGAGCCAGGCGACGCCCGCCGCGTACGCCAGGAGGAACAGACCGAGGCCGAGCAGCAGTCCCGGGTCGATTCCGAGCAACCGCCCGAGCGGTCCGGAGGCGGCGGCGTAGGCGATGCCGTTCGCCCCGGTGACAGTTGCGTCGAGTGCCAGGAAGCGGCGCAGCATGGTCTGCGGTTCGCTGGTGCGGGCCAGGGTGGCGAGGTGGGCTGCGGACATGATGGATCACCTTCCGTCGAGGTCGGGGCGGGCCGGAACGGGCCGGTGGGACCCGGATCCCGGGGCGGAGTGCGCCGGCCCGGGACCCGGTGCATCCACCCTGCCCGGCCGCGCGGACAGCGTCGATTACCTGAGAGGTCATGGGCGCTCTGCCGTTCACGTGAGGGTTCTGGCGGAAACATGGCAAACTTCTGGCGATGCTCGGCGCTTGGGGAGGCGTGGCGTGAGTGAACGGCGTCCTGCGCCGACCGTGGGCCAGGTGGTGCTGGGGAGACGGCTTCAGGAGTTGCGCGAGGCGACCGGGCTGAGGCGGGACGAGGCCGCGCAGATCCTGCGTGTCACGGCCGCGACCGTCCGCCGGATGGAGATGGCCGAGGTCGCCCTGAAGATCCCGTACATGCAGGTGCTGCTGTCCACGTACGGAGTGCCCGACGACGAGATCGCGGTGTTCGTCTCGCTCGCCGAGGAGGCGAACCAGCCCGGCTGGTGGCAGCGCTTCCACGACGTCCTGCCGGACTGGTTCAGCATGCATGTGAGCCTGGAGGGCGCGGCCTCGGTCATCCGGTCGTACGAGCCGCACTTCGTGCCCGGACTGCTGCAGACCGAGGACTACGCGCGCGCGGTCCTGGACGCGGGAACCGTCGGGCAGACGCGGCCCGAGGAGATCGAACGGCATGTGTCACTGCGGCTGGCCCGGCAGAAGCTACTGACCCGCGAACACGCGCCCCGCCTGTGGGTGATCATGGACGAAACGGTGCTGCGGCGGCCGGTGAGCATCCGCGGCGAGGTGATGCGGGATCAGCTGGACCGCCTCCTGGAGGCCGTCGAGAACGACCGCATCACGCTGCAGATCGCCGAGTTCGCGTCCGGCCCGCATCCGGGGACGTACGCGCCCTTCGCACTGTTTCGTTTCGCGGAGCCCGAGCTGCCGGACATGGTCTACAGCGAGTATCTGACCGGCGCCCTCTATCTCGACACGCGCGCGGAGGTCGCCGCGCATCTGGAGGTCCTGGACCACATGACGGCCCGAGCGGCCTCGGCCCAGCGCACGAAGCGGCTCATCGAGAGCCGCCGCGACGATTTCTGACGCAGGGGTTTCGCCCCCGCCGCCCCTACCCATTCCCGTCCCCTGGGGCTCCGCCCCAGACCCCGCTCCTCAAACGCCGGAGAGGCTGACTTTCAGCCCG
>NZ_VCHX02000333.1 GCF_005768555.2 Streptomyces sporangiiformans | reverse complement strand
CGGCTCGGCGGGCGGCCGCCGCCGGGGCTGCCGCTCCCGCAGCCGCTGCGCCGCGGCCTCGGCGCGCCGGCGATCCATCGTGTACGTGAAGCGCCGCCGCTCCTGCGAGCGCAGATAGGCGATGTACACGCTCAGCATCACCGCGGGCACGCCGGGCGCCCACAGGAACGCGAGTCCGCCGACGGCCGCCACGATCGCGCCGAGCGTGAAGGCCAGGAAGAGAACGGTCGTGGTACGTCGCCGACGCGCGAGCACCTTCGTGCGTCGAGCGCGCGCGGCGGCCTCCGCCGACGCGTTGCGCCGCGCGCGAGACGACGCGGACGACGACGCCGCGGTCGAGGAAGAGGACGCCGCGGACGCGGACGACGACTGCTTGGCACCCGACGAGGCACCCTGCTTGCCCCCCGGCTTGGCGCCCTGCTTGGCTCCCTGCTGAGGCACGGGCCGGGCGCCCGCCGGGCGGGCCGACTGCGCCCCCTTCTGGGAGCCGGGCTTCGGCGCCGCCGCGGATGCCGACTTGGGCGCCGGCTTCGCCGCGGGCCCGCCCTGCGCCTCGGGCCGCGCGTCATCGCGTGCTCCGCGAGCGCCTCGTGCGCCCCGCGCGCTCTTCCGTGCGTTTCCGCGTTCGTCCTCGACGTCGGCCCGTACCTCGCGCCGTGTCTGAGGCATGGCGAAGGCCCGGGCGTCCACCGAGCCGGTGATGCCGTCCGTTTCGGCGTGCTGCTCCCCCTCTTCGGCGGAGCGCGCCCGCAGGTCCTTGGCGTACCGGCGCTCCATTCCCGCCCGTCCGGACAGCAGCCGGATGGCGGTGCTGAAGCGTTCCGTCGGACGGGCCTCATTCAGCTCGTCCTGCCTACGGAGCCACATAGGCACCAAGTAGGCGGCCCAGGCCCCGACGATGACTGCGTAGATGAGGCCGCTGCTGCTCACGCCTCACACGGTAGAGGGGTTTGCGTGAGGCCATCTGCCAATTCCGCCGGTGTGTCGCACGATCTGGCTGATATTTCGAGCTTTTTTTGTGATCGATGCGATCAGCAGGCCGCCGGGAGGGCCACATTAATGTCCGAGGGTGGTCGAAGGTCGATCATTTCGAACACTTATTTCATTTACGCGGGGTTCCGAGGCGTGTCCCTTGGTGAGTTTTCGGACCCGTTCCTCGAGTGTGCTCGCTGCCAGCGGCTGAGCAGCCCGTCCGGTACCTCTTCCGCCGTGAGTGCGAAGATGAGGTGGTCGCGCCAGGCGCCGTCGATGTGCAGATAGCGCGGACGAATCCCTTCCTCGCGGAATCCGAGTTTCTCGACGACCCGGCGACTGGGCCCGTTCTCGGGGCGAATGCAGACTTCGATGCGGTGCAGACCCACGGTGCGGAAGCAATGGTCGACCGCGAGGGCGACAGCCGTCGGCATCACTCCGCGCCCGGCGACCGCCTCGTCCACCCAGTACCCGACATGGCCCGAGCACATCGAGCCCCACGTAATCCCCGCGACCGTCAATTGCCCGACGAGCCGCCCCTTGTACTCGATGACGAAGGGCAGCATCCGGCCCGCGTTGGCTTCGGAACGCAGATGACGGACCATCTGGCGGTAGGTCGGCCGGTGCGCTATCGGCCCGCTGGGGGTGGGCGGTGGAATGGTCGCTTCCCAAGGGCGCAGCCACTCCCGGTTGCGCCGGTTGACCTCGCGCCAGGCTCGCTGGTCGCGCAGCTTTATGGGCCGGAGGAGGACATCGCCTTCCGCCAGCTCGACCGGCCAGGATGGACTGTTCAGCTCGCACCCCCACTGCCGCTGGGTCTGGGGTGGTCGCCGCCGCGGATCTGGTCGACGGCGTGGATCAGCAGGGGCTCCAGGACCGCGAGCCCGTCCCGCACCCCGCCCGTGGAGCCCGGCAGGTTCACGATCAGCGTCCCCTTGGCGACTCCCGCGAGTCCCCGGGACAGTGCCGCCGTGGGCACCTTCTCTCTTCCGAACGCCCTGATGGCCTCCGGAATGCCCGGTACCTCGTGGTCGAGGACGCGACGGGTGGCCTCGGGGGTGCGGTCGGTGGGCGAGATGCCGGTTCCGCCGGTGGTGACGATCACGTCGTACCCCGCCTCGACGCCGCCCCTGAGCGCGCTCTCGACCGGATCGCCGTCGGGCACGACCCATGGTCCGTCGACCGCGAAGCCTGCCTTCGCCAGCCCCTCCGCGATCAAGGGGCCGCCCTTGTCCTCGTACACGCCCGCCGCCGCGCGGTTCGAGGCGGTCACGACCAGAGCGGAGTACGGAGCGACGAGGGCGCCGCCGGTCGGCGGTTCGGCCGGAGCGGTCATGCCCGGCTCCAGTCGCCCGACTTGCCGCCCGTCTTCTCCTCGACGCGTACGTCCGTGATGACCGCCTGTTTGTCGACCGCCTTGACCATGTCGATCACGGTGAGGGCCGCCACACTGACCGCGGTGAGGGCCTCCATCTCCACGCCCGTACGGTCGGTGGTCTTCACGGTGGCCAGGATTTCCACGGCGTCGTCCGCGACCGACAGATCAAGCTTCACACCCGACACCGACAGCGGGTGGCACAGCGGGATCAGGTCCGGTGTGCGCTTGGCGCCCATGACGCCCGCGATGCGCGCGGTGGCGAGCGCGTCGCCCTTGGGCAGGCCCTCGCCGCGCAGCAGCTCGACCACCCGGGGTGAGACCAGGACGCGACCGCTGGCGCGGGCGGTGCGCGCGGTCACGTCCTTCCCCGACACGTCGACCATGCGGGCGGCGCCCGCATCGTCGAGGTGCGTCAGTCGGTCCTGCGCAGGGGGTCCGGGGGTTTCTCCCCGGGAAGGAACAGTCATGTGCTGCGGCGCTCCCGGTCGGGCCTGTTGTGCGCGACACGGTACCCCCAAGTCCGGGCACTCAGCCGAGCAGGACCACCTCGACCTCGGTACCGGGCTCCACGGACTCCACGGACTCGGGGACCACGATCAGCGCGTCGGCGTGCGCGAGGGCCGCGATCAGATGCGATCCGGCACCGCCGACGGGGGTCACCTCCCCGTCCGCGTACCGCCCGCGCAGGAATTGACGGCGTCCGGTCGGTGAGGTCAGCGCCTTGTCCGTCCTGAGGATCGCCGTGGTCGTGGGCCGGTGGACGTCGTCGAGGCCCATCAGAGTGCGGATCGCGGGGCGTACGAACAGCTCGAAGGAGACGTACGACGACACGGGGTTGCCCGGCAGCGCGAGCAGCGGGGTGTGGTCGGGGCCGATGGAGCCGAAGCCCTGGGGTTTGCCTGGCTGCATGGCGAGCTTGCGGAACTCGATGCCGCTGCCGGGTTCGTCCTCGTCACCGACGGACTCCAGCGCCTCCTTGACGACGTCGTACGCCCCCACGCTCACGCCGCCCGTGGTGACCAGCAGGTCGGCCCGGACGAGCTGGTCCTCGATGGTGGAGCGCAGCGTCTCGGCGTCGTCGGCGACGGCGCCCACGCGGTAGGCGATGGCTCCGGCGTCGCGCGCGGCGGCGGTCAGCGCGAAGCTGTTGGAGTCGTAGATCTGGCCGCTGCCCAACTGCTCGTCGGGCTGGACCAGTTCGCTGCCGGTGGACAGGACGACCACGCGCGGGCGCGGGCGCACGCGTACCGTCCCGCGGCCGATCGCGGCGAGCAGCGCGATCTGGGGCGGTCCGAGGACGCTGCCCGCTTCGAGGGCGCGGTCCCCGGCCTTGACGTCGCTGCCCTCCGCGCGCACGTGCGCGCGGGCCGGTGCCGGGCGGTGGATCCGCACCTGTCCGGTGGCCCCCTCGGGGGCAGTGCTGTGGGCACGCATCCGGGAGGCGGCGCCCTCGCCGAGACCGCCGTCGGTCCACTCGACGGGAACGACCGTCTCGGCGCCGGGCGGCAGCGGGGCGCCGGTCATGATGCGGGCGGCTTCGCCGGGACCCACGTGGAGCGGTTCGCCCTGGCCCGCCGCGACGTCCCCGACGACCGTGAGAACGGCCGGGAACTCCTCACTCGCGCCCGCGACATCGGTGACCCGGACCGCGTACCCGTCCATCGAGCTGTTGTCGAACGGCGGCAGGGAGACCGGCACCGTGACGTCCTCGACCAGAACGCAGCCCTGGGCGTCGAGGAGCTGCAGCTCGATGGGATCGAGGGGGTGGACGGTCGTGAGGATGTCCTCCAGGTGCTCGGTCACCGTCCAGAGGTGGTCCTGGTCCTGGCCGGTGACGCGGGTCGCGGCGCTGCTCAAGATTGCTACATCTCCTCGGTGACGTAACTGCGAAGCCAGGTCCGGAATTCGGGGCCCAGGTCTTCACGTTCGCACGCGAGTCGGACAATGGCACGGAGGTAGTCGCCTCGGTCACCGGTGTCATAGCGGCGGCCCTTGAAGACGACGCCGTGCACGGGCCCGCCGACCTTCTCGTCGGCGGCGAGCTGCTGGAGGGCGTCGGTGAGCTGGATCTCGCCGCCGCGGCCCGGCTCGGTCTTGCGCAGAATGTCGAAGATGTGCGGGTCGAGCACGTAGCGGCCGATGATCGCGTAGTTCGACGGGGCGTCCTGCGCGGCCGGCTTCTCGACCAGGTCCGTGATCTTGACGACGTCGCTGTCCACGGTGGTCTCGACGGCCGCGCATCCGTAGAGGTGGATCTGCTCGGGCGCGACCTCCATGAGCGCGATGACGCTGCCGCCGTGCTGCTCCTGGACCTCGACCATGCGCGCGAGCAGGGGGTCGCGCGGGTCGATCAGGTCGTCGCCGAGCAGGACGGCGAAGGGCTCGTGGCCGACGTGCGGGGCCGCGCAGAGGACGGCGTGGCCGAGGCCCCTGGGGTCGCCCTGGCGCACGTAGTGCATGGTCGCGAGGTCGCTGGACTCCTGCACCTTGGCGAGCCGGCCGGCGTCGCCCTTCTTCTGAAGGGCCGATTCCAGCTCGTAGTTGCGGTCGAAGTGATCCTCAAGGGGGCGCTTGTTCCGGCCTGTGATCATGAGGACGTCGTCGAGACCCGCGGACACGGCCTCCTCGACCACGTACTGGATCGCCGGCTTGTCGACTACCGGCAGCATCTCCTTGGGAGTGGCTTTGGTGGCCGGCAGGAACCGGGTGCCGAGGCCTGCTGCGGGGATGACAGCCTTGCTGATCCTGGGGTGCGACTCAGTCATGCCCGCCACCATAACCGGTGCCTTTGCGTGGAATCTGTGGCTCCGGTTAATTCGTTCTCATATGAGCGCATTACCGAGAGTACGGGAGCAAACTGTGAGTCAGCCGGGACCCGAAGCCGACTCTGGCAAGCGAATGTTGCGGCGAGCGTTCCTCACGGTGAGGAGCCGGTTGACGGCTGATGACCTGCGGGAAACGGAGGCCGTACTCGCCGACCGGGCCCTGGAGCTGCCCGAACTGGCGCAGGCGCACACGGTGGCGGCGTACGTATCCGTGGGGAGTGAACCGGGTACGCGCGCGCTCCTCGATGCCCTCCATGCGCGCGGGGTGCGCGTGCTGCTGCCGGTCCTGTTGACGGACAACGACCTCGACTGGGGTGCGTATGAGGGTGAGGGCTCGCTCGCACCCGTACAACACCGGGGAAAGATGGCCCTCTTGGAGCCCGTGGGCGAGCCCCTCGGCCCCGACGCCGTGCTCTCGGCCGACGCCGTGCTGCTGCCGGGGCTCGCCGTGGACGCGCGAGGGATGCGGCTCGGGCGCGGTGGCGGGTCGTACGACCGCGTGCTCGCGCGGCTGGACGGGGCGGGGGCCCATCCCGCGCTGGTGGTGCTGCTGTACGACTCCGAAGTGGTCGACCGTGTTCCCGAGGAACCGCACGACCGGCCGGTGCACGCGGTCGTCACCCCTTCGGGAGTACGTCACTTCCGCTGAGGTCCCGCCGCTCGTACGCGACATGGCCCTCCACTCGCGCCTGCCGCACGCGCGCGTGGAGGGCCATGTGCCGATCCGCAGGCCTCAGGGCTTCAGTACCAGCGAGTCCGACGTGTTCTTGCCGACCGCCCTCTCCGACGAGTACCAGTTCAGCAGCTCACCCTTGACCCATTTGTCGGTCTGGTCGGTGTAGTGGCCGCTGTAGGCGTGCCCGGAGGCGCCGGTGAGGTTGATCCACTTGGACTTGTCGAAGTCGTCGAGGTTCACCACCATCCGCATCGACGGCACCCAGACCACCGAGTAGCCGCCCGCGGCGTTCCAGCCGGTGGCGTTCACCGCCGCCTCGCCGCCGCCGATGTCGTACGGGCCGCGATTGAGCATGTACTGCAGGAAGCCGGGGCCTTCGGTGCCCAGGGTCTGGTTCTCCAGGTACAGCCGGTGCAGACGGCCCCAGCTCCAGGTGTCCATGTCCTTGCCGAGCTTGGCGGTCAGCTCCCAGCGGGCGTCCTCGAGAGCCCTTCCGAAGAGCTCGTCGCGGTTCTTGGCCGCGGTGTCGGTGCGCGTCTTCGGCGCCTGCCACCAGTCGTTGTCCTCGTCGTCGAGGATGCTGCGGATCACCTCGAACCAGCGGTCGCCGCCGTCCGGCTGCGCGCTGTCCGCGTCGCGCTGGCCGCACTCGCGCACCCGCTGGTCCTCGTCGGCAGGGCCCGTCGAATCGGTCGGCTCGACGTACAGGCACTGGCCCTTGACCCGCAGCTCCTTGGGCAGCTTGTTGCCGAAGGACAGCTTCAGGATGTTGCGCCAGACCGCGTTGAAGTACGCGGCCGCCGCCGAATCGGCGTCCTGGGTGTAGTTCCAGCCCTCCAGGAGCTTCTGCCCCTCGCGCACGTTCTTGTCGGGAACGTCGATCTTGAGCAGCATCGGCACCAGGAGCTTGGCGATCTCACTGCTGTTGTCGAGCTGCATCTGGCGCATGTCGTCGGTCGAGATCTTGCCGCCGCCCTTGATCTTCGACTCGATGAGGTCGGTGATCCGCTGGCTGCGCGCGCCGTATCCCCAGTCCGTGGTGAGCACGTAGGGGTACTTGTCCTTGTCGACGACGGCCTGGTTGGCGGTCACGATGTAGCCGCGCTCGGGGTCGTACTCGTAGGGCAGCTCGGACTGCTTGATGTAGCCGGTCCAGCGGTACCTGGAGTCCCAGCCGGGCGACGGGAGCGAGCCGTCGCCGTCGCCGCGGATCGGGATCCTCCCGGGCAGCTGGTAGCCGATGTGGCCCTTGGTGTCGGCGTAGGTCAGGTTCTGCGACGGCACGTCGAACAGCGCGGCCGCCTTGCGGAAGGCCGTCCAGTCGGCCGCCTTGTTCACCGCGAAGACGGCGTCCATCGAGGTGCCGGGTTCCAGCGCGGTCCAGCGCAGCGCGATGCCGTAGCCGTCGCCGCGGTCGGGCGCCGCGCTGTCGACCGTGGCCTTCTTGCCGACCTTGACGAGTTCGTCGTCGCGGTCGGACAGCAGTGGCCCGTTGTTGGTCTCCCGCACGACGATCGTCTTGCTCCCGCCGCCCGCGATGTTGATCTTCTCCTTGCGGGTCGTGAAAGGGAGCACCTTGTCGTCGTACTCGTAGCCGTTCCCGGTGAGCTTCTCCAGATACAGGTCGGTGACATCGGCACCGGAGTTGGTCATGCCCCAGGCGATGTTCTGGTTGTGCCCTATGACCACGCCCGGCATGCCCGCGAACGTGTACCCGGAGACGTCGTACTGGCACTTGGCGGAGACGCTCCGGCAGTGCAGGCCCATCTGGTACCAGACCGACGGCAGCGAGGGCGACAGGTGCGGGTCATTGGCGAGCAGCGGCTTGCCGCTGATGGTGTGGGCGCCGGAGACGACCCACGAGTTCGAGCCGATTCCGTTGCCGTTCACGCCGACGGACGTGGGCACGTCGTCGAGGACGTCGTAGAGCCCCGACAACTGGCTCTGCAGCCCGGAAGGGGCGGTGGCGCCGCCGGTGAGCCCGGTGCCGGCGGTGGACGTGCCGGTGCCGTCGCTCTGCTCGTACTCCTTGGTGATGTTGTTGTACGCGCCCTCCTGGACGATTGTCTTGTTCCGGCCGTACGGATACTCCGGGTACAGATCGTCGATCTGCTTCGGGCCGAGACGGCTAGTCATCAGGGAGCGGTCGATCTCGTCCTGCATGTTGCCGCGCAGGTCCCACGCCATTGCCTTGAGCCAGGCCACCGAGTCGACCGGAGTCCACTCCGCGGGCTTGTAGTCGTTGGAGAAACCGAGGGCCGCGTACTCCAGGGAGATGTCCCGGCCTTCCTTGCCCCGCAGGTAGGCGTTGACTCCCTTGGCGTATGCCTGGAGATACTTCTTCGTCTCGGCCGACAGCTTGGTCTCGTACTCCTCCTTCGCCACCCGGTCCCATCCGAGCGTGCGCAGGAACTCGTCCTTGTCGACCTGGCCCTTGCCGAACATCTCGGAGAGCGTGCCGGACGTCGTGTGGCGGCGCACGTCCATCTCGTAGAACCGGTCCTGCGCCTGGACGTAGCCCTGCGCCATGAACAGGTCCGAGTCGGACGAGGCGTAGATCTGCGGGATCCCGTTGCCGTCCCGCTTGACGTCGACCGGCCCTGACAGTCCGTCGAGTGCGATCGAGCCCTTGGTCTGCGGGAAGGAGGCTCGCACGGAACTGATGGACCAGTACGCCCCGAAGGCGACGCCCCCGATGATGGCCAGGACCAGCGCGATCATGATCAGACGGGCTCTGCGCCCCTTCTTCCTGCCGGAATTTCCGGGCTTCTGGCCGGAAGATGAGGTGGTGTTGGGGGGCATCGCTGTCCTTGCTGTCCTAACGCGAGCGGCAGACGGGGCTGTGCTTTTGACTGAACGATGGAGCAACCATAGGTCAGGGCTCTCAGCGCCTTGACGCGGAGTCGGGAACGCGCGCATTCAGCAGTTCGAGACCGTATGCGCAGTCACTGTCGGGCCGCCCCCGCGATCGTCAAGAAAACGTCAAGAGTTAGGTAAGGTAACGAAGTACTTGGGGTACCGAGAAGGGAACGGCCGCTGACTGTCCACCACCTCAACCAGCTTTTGCTCGCATGCTCGCTCGTTCTGCTCGTCGCGGTGGCAGCGGTTCGGATCTCCTCGCGCAGCGGGCTCCCCAGCCTGCTCGTCTACCTGGGCATCGGCATCGCCATGGGCCAGGACGGTATCGGCGGCATCCAGTTCGACAACGCCGAACTGACCCAGGTCATCGGGTACGCGTCCCTGGTCGTGATCCTGGCCGAGGGCGGCCTCGGCACGAAGTGGAAGGAGATCAAGCCGGCTCTTCCGGCCGCCTCCTCGCTGGCGCTGGTCGGTGTCGCGGTGAGCGTCGGCGTCACGGCCACGGCGGCCCACTACCTGATCGACCTGGAGTGGCGGCAGGCGCTCATCGTCGGCGCGGTGGTGTCCTCGACGGACGCGGCGGCTGTCTTCTCGGTGCTGCGCAAGGTGCCCCTCCCCCCGCGCGTGACGGGCACGCTGGAGGCCGAGTCCGGCTTCAACGACGCTCCGGTGGTCATCCTCGTCATCTCGTTCTCCACGGCCGGCCCGATCGAGCACTGGTACTCCCTGCTCGGCGTGATAGCCATGGAGCTCGCCATCGGCGCGGCCATCGGCCTCGCGGTGGGCTTCCTCGGCGCCTACGGGTTGCGCCATGTGGCACTGCCCGCCTCCGGTCTCTATCCGATCGCCGTCATGGCGATCGCGGTCACGGCGTACGCGGCCGGGGCGCTCGCCCACGGCAGCGGCTTCCTCGCCGTGTATCTGGCGGCGATGGTCCTCGGCAACCAGAAGCTGCCGCACTGGCCCGCCACCCGCGGCTTCGCCGACGGACTCGGCTGGATCGCCCAGATCGGCATGTTCGTCCTGCTCGGCCTGCTGGTCACTCCGCACGACCTGCTGGACGACATCTGGCCCGCCCTCGCCATCGGCCTGGTACTGACCATGGTGGCGCGGCCACTGAGCGTCGTGACGGCACTGCTGCCGTTCCGTCGGCCATGGCAGGAACAGGCCCTGATGTCCTGGGCGGGCCTGCGCGGCGCCGTGCCCATCATCCTGGCGACGATCCCGATGGTGTACGACGTCGCGGAGAGCCGTCGAATCTTCAACATCGTCTTCATACTGGTGGTCGTCTACACCCTCGTCCAAGGCCCCACACTCCCGTGGCTGGCCCGGAAGCTGCACCTGGACACCTCCGCCACCGAGGCCGCCGACCTCGGGATCGAATCGGCACCCCTGGAGCGGCTGCGCGGGCATCTGCTGTCCGTCTCGATCCCGGAGGGGTCGAAGATGCACGGCGTCGAGATCAACGAGCTGCGGCTGCCCGGGGGCGCGGCGGTCACGCTCGTCGTACGGGATGGAAAATCGTTCGTTCCGCTGCCCACGACCGTGCTGCATCGCGGCGACGAACTGCTCGTCGTGGCCACGGACCCGGTCCGGGACCAGGCCGAGCGGCGACTGCGGGCCGTCGGCCAGGGCGGCAAGCTGGCGGACTGGCTGGGGACGGGCGGCAACGGGGCTTCGTAGGTTCCGGGACTTCGTAGGCGGTCCGGGATCTTCGTAGGCGGACGAGGACTTCATAGGTGGATGCGGCTCGGGTGCTCGCTTTCCCAGGGGCACGATCGCTGATACCTGTACGATGAAGGCGCACTTAGATCGAACCGACTCTGCCTGACGCAGAGCTGGCGCGACCGTACGGCGGCCGCGGTGCCCTCGCAGTGGGCGGCCCGGTATCTACCGCAGTTCCGCGCAAGAGGACAGCTCTCGGCACCCCGCGCACCGATACGGGGCCCGCTACCAGGCGGCAGAAAGGCACGGGCCGTGGCATCCACGGTCGCTTCCGGACCCGGACCGTCCGGGTTTTCCGGGTCCCCCGGCAACTCGGTCCCTTCCCGCCCGGGGTACGGGCAGCTGCTGCGCACACGCGGCGCATGGACGTTCCTGATCCCCGGCTTCGCCGCGCGACAGCCCTTCGCGATGCTGACGCTGTCCGTCGTGCTGCTCGTGCGGCACACCACCGGCTCGTACGGTGTCGCCGGTGCGGTCGCCGCCGTCACCGGCGTCTCGATGGCAGTGTTCGCGCCCCTCGCCGGCCGTCTCACCGACCGCCATGGCCAGCGCGCCATCCTGATCCCCGGCGTCCTCGTACACGCCGCGTCAGGACTCTCCCTGACGGTCCTGGCGCTCGCGCACGCTCCGCTCTGGACGTTGTTCGCGGCCGCCGTCCCGACCGGTGCCTCGGTGCCGCAGATCGGGCCCATGGTGCGCGCCCGCTGGGGCGTCAAGCTCCAGGGCTCGCCCCTGATGACGACGGCTGCGGCCTTCGAATCCGTCACCGACGAGCTGACCTTCGTACTCGGACCACTGCTGGCGACCGCGCTGTGCACCACCGTTGACCCGGCCGCGGGCCTGCTGACGGAGGCCGCGCTGACCCTCGTCGGAGGCCTGCTGTTCGCGGCCCGGAAGGGCACACAGCCCTCGGTCGTTCTCGGTGGGCACGCGCGCGTGGAGCACGTGTCGGCCCTGTCGATCCCCGGGGTACGCGTTCTGATCGCGGCCTTCCTGGGCATCGGATCCGTCTTCGGCGGCATGCAGGTCTCGCTCGCCGCGTTCACCGAGTCGATCGGTGAGCCCGGCCTCAACGGTGTCCTGTACGGCACGTTCGCCGCGGGCAACATGCTCTCCGGCCTCGTCTGCGGCGCCGTCGCGTGGAAGGCGGCTCCGCGCCGCCGCCTGGTCGTCGGGTACGCCGCACTGGCCCTGACCGCCTCCGGGCTGTGGGCCGCGCACTCCGTGGCCGTCCTCGCCGGGGTCGGGCTCCTGGTCGGCATGTGCGTCGCGCCCGCCCTGATCACCGGCTACACGCTGGTCGACGGCCTGGTGCCCGCGGGTGCCCGCACGGAGGCCTTCACCTGGCTGACCGGCGCGGTCGCACTCGGCCAGGCGGCAGCCGTCACGGTGGCCGGACAGCTGGAGGACCGCCTCTGGGACGGTGCCGGATTCCTCGTCCCGATGGGCGGCACACTGCTGGCCCTGGTGACGCTGGTGGCCCTGCGCTCGTGGCTCGCGACCAGGCCCGTGAGCCGGACCGTCGCACGTGGCGTCGGTCACCGCGTATCGATGACAGTGGACTGAACGCAAGGAATAGGTCAGACTGGATCGTCGTTAGCACTCATCGAGTGAGAGTGCCAGGAGGAAGACAAGTGCCGACGTACCAGTACCAGTGCACCGAGTGCGGCGAGGGCCTCGAAGCGGTGCAGAAGTTCACCGACGACGCCCTGACCGAGTGCCCCAGCTGCGCCGGCCGGCTGAAGAAGGTGTTCTCCGCCGTCGGCATCGTCTTCAAGGGCTCCGGCTTCTACCGCAACGACAGCCGCGGTTCCTCGTCGAGCAGCTCGACGGCCAAGCAGCCGTCCTCCTCGTCGTCGACGTCGTCCTCGTCGTCCACCGCTTCCTCCACGTCGTCGTCCTCGGACTCGGCGTCGTCCGGCTCCAGCGGTTCCTCGAGCAGCAGCTCGGCCGCGTAGCACTTTCTTCGGGCTTTCTTCGGCCCTTCTGCCGCTCGGGCCCCTCTGGTCGCGCGGGGCCGTCTCCGGCTGCCCGCGCAAGGCTTTCTTACGGGACCCTGTCGTCGTACGACGGCGGGGTCCGCGGCTTTTCGGGGCCCGGCTAGGGTGCGGTCATGGCGAACACGGAGAACGCCGAGATCGGCGTCATTGGCGGCTCGGGCTTCTACTCCTTCCTCGACGACGTGACCGAGATACAGGTGGACACCCCGTACGGGGCCCCCAGCGACTCCCTCTTCCTCGGCGAGATCGCCGGGCGGCGGGTGGCCTTCCTTCCCCGCCACGGCCGCGGCCACCATCTGCCGCCGCACCGCATCAACTACCGGGCCAACCTGTGGGCCCTGCGCTCGGTCGGGGCGCGGCAGGTGCTCGGGCCCTGCGCGGTCGGCGGGCTGCGCCCCGAGTACGGCCCCGGGACGCTGCTCGTGCCGGACCAGTTCGTGGACCGTACGAAGTCCCGGGCGCAGTCGTACTTCGACGGGCTGCCGCTGCCCGGGGGTCAGGTGCCGAACGTCGTGCATGTGTCCCTGGCCGATCCCTACTGCCCCATCGGGCGCAAGGCCGCGCTGGAGGCGGCGCGCGGGCGCGACTGGGAGCCGGTGGACGGCGGGACGCTCGTGGTGATCGAGGGGCCGCGGTTCTCCACCCGGGCCGAATCGCTGTGGCACCAGGCGCAAGGCTGGTCGGTGGTGGGCATGACCGGGCATCCCGAGGCGGCGCTGGCCCGTGAACTCGAGCTCTGCTACACGTCGTTGACCCTGGTCACCGACCTCGACGCGGGGGCCGAGAGCGGCGAGGGGGTCTCGCACGACGAGGTGCTGAAGGTGTTCGCGGCGAACGTGGACCGGCTGCGGGGCGTTCTGTTCGACGCGGTGGCGGCCCTGCCCGAGAACGCGACGCGGGATTGCCCGTGCACGAAGGCGCTGGGCGGCATGGATCCGGGGTTCGAGCTGCCGTAGCGCGGGTCTGGCTTGGGGCGGAACTCCCCCTTCGGGTGAGCGAGTTGTCCACAATCGGCCGGTGATCCACGGGCCTCAGCGGGATTCGGCGCGAAGCCGCACTCTGGCATCGCAAGCCGATCTCCCGACCGCAGGTGGTGGTTCCCGTGTCGCAGCTCTCTTCCTTCCCGCGCCCGTTGGGAGCGGACGCGCCCGGCACATGTGACGTGCCGCATTTCGCTCCCGTGCGGGTGCGCGGCGGGCGGTATCAGCTGCGCCGGCTCGTGCGGCACAGAAGGCGGGCCGTGGCCGCGGGCCTCGCCGTGACCGCTGCCGCGCTGGTGGCGGCGGGGCCGCGTGACGCGGGCCGGGCGCAGGCACATCCGGCTGGGGGCCCCTCCGCTGCGGCGGAGTCCAGAACGGCGGGCGGGTCCGTACGGCAGCCGCGCGCCGCCGCGATGGTGACGGCGCCGGTGCGGATCGCCGACGGCGCGACGGTACGGCTGTTGCGGCCCGGCGATCGTGTCGATGTCGTCGCGGCCGAGGAGTCCGCTGCGGGCGGCGGGGACGCGCGGGTGGTCGCGCGCGGGGCGCGGGTGACGAAGGTGCCCGAGGCCCTGGACGGCGTGACCGAGGCCGGTGCGCTGGTCGTACTGTCCGTGCCGCGGAGGACGGCGGTGCGGCTGGCGGGAGCCGGCGCGACCTCGAGGCTGGCGGTGACCCTGTGCTGAGCGTGCTCGAAACGATCAGCGGCCGGTGGTCACGTCCCTGGTCGCGGACGGGGGGCTGGACAGGCCGACCAGGCCCTGACGTAGGTTGCGGAGCTGTTCGTTCCACAACTTGCGCGGCTGAAGAGGGGCTCCCTGGTGAGCGAGGAGAAGAAGAATCCGGGCATCCTGGAGGGCTTCAAGGCCTTCCTGATGCGCGGGAACGTCGTCGATCTGGCGGTGGCGGTGGTCATCGGCGCCGCCTTCACCAACATCGTCAACTCGGTGGTGAAGGGCGTCATCAACCCACTGGTGGGTGCGATCGGCACGAAGAATCTGGACAACTACAGCTCCTGCCTCAAGTCGCCCTGCACAGGCACCGGCGACACCGCGACGGGCATTCGGATCATGTGGGGCTCGGTGCTCGGCGCCACGCTGACCTTCGTGATCACCGCGGCAGTCGTCTACTTCCTGATGGTGCTGCCGATGTCCAAGTACCTGGCCCGCCAGGCGGCCCGGCAGAAGGAGAAGGAAAGCACTCAGGAGGTCATGGAGGTGACCGAGCTGGAGGTCCTGAAGGAGATACGCGACGCCCTCGTGGCGCAGCGCGGCTCGGGGCACACCCAGCGATAGCCGCTGCCGGCCGGCGGTCGACGGCCGAACGGGACGTGGGCCCACGGGGCCGTCGGCCCAAAGGGCTCAGAGGTGGTGGGGCGGCTTCTCGTCGAGGAAGCGGGCCAAGTCCCCGGCGCTGTCGCCGCTGGGCCGCTCGCCCCACCCGCGGTCCGTGTCGTCCGAGGACTGCCGGCTCAGCGGGTCGTCGAAGACCAGCGCGGCCTGGGGATCACGCGGTTCGGGGTCGGGGGCGGTACTCATACGTCCAGGGTACGGCCCTGGGGGGCGAGTCGGCGCCGATGAGCATGTCCGGCTCCGGAAGCGAGCCCCTCGTCGACACTGGATGTCATGACTGTTGACGCTCTGACAGATGTGACCGGGCTGCGTGTGGGGCACGCCACGCGGACCGGTGAAGGCTGGCTGACCGGTACCACGGTCGTCCTCGCTCCCGAGGGCGGCGCGGTCGCGGCCGTGGATGTGCGCGGCGGCGGGCCGGGTACCAAGGAGACCGATGCCCTCGATCCGCGCAACGTCGTGCGGAAGATCGAGGCGCTCGTACTGACCGGCGGCAGTGCGTACGGGCTGGACTCGGCGACGGGCGTGATGGCCTGGCTGGAGGAGCGGGGCCGCGGGGTGCGCGTCGGGCCCCACCCGGCGCATGTGGTGCCGGTCGTCCCGGCGGCCTGTGTCTTCGACCTGGGCCGAGGCGGCGACTTCCGGGCGAGGCCGGACGCGGCGACCGGGCTCGATGCTGTGGCCGCCGCCGCGGCGAGCGAGACCGGCGCGCCGGTCCAGGAGGGATGTGTGGGTGCCGGTACGGGGGCGGCGGTCGGGAGCCTGAAGGGAGGGGTCGGCACCGCGAGCACCGTGCTCGACTCGGGTATCACCGTGGCCGCGCTGGTCGTCGCCAACGCGGCGGGGTCGGCGGTGGATCCCCTGACGGGAGCGTTGTACGGGGAGTTGCTCCAGGGGCGTATGACGTATCCGGCGGCGGAGGTGCACGAGGCGGCGCAGGCCCGGCTGGCCGAGGCCGCGGCGAAGAGCGGCACTCCCCCGCTGAACACGACGCTCGCGGTGGTCGCCACGGACGCGGACTTGTCGAAGGCGCAGGCGCAGAAGGTCGCGGGAACGGCACACGACGGCTTCGCGCGCGCCGTACGGCCCGTGCATCTGCTCAACGACGGGGACACGGTCTTCGCGCTCGCCACGGGAGCGCGTCCGCTGGCGGCGGAGAACCCGCTCGCGCTGAACGAGATCCTCGCGGCCGGGGCGGATCTCGTGACGCGGGCGATCGTACGGGCGGTACGGGCGGCCGAGTCCGTGGAGGGACCGGGCGGGGCGTGGCCGGCGTATGGGGAGTTGTACGGGGGCCGGTAGGCGGGGAGTTGTACGGCCGACAGGCGGGAGTTGTAGGGGCGGCAGTCGAGGAGTTGTATAGCCCTGTAGACGACGAACTCGTAAGGGCGGACCGGGAGTTGTGGACGAGCGGTGGACGGGAGCGCTATGGGGAGCCGGTAGGCGGGGAGTTGTACGGGCTCGACGAGCGAGCGGATTGTCCCGGGTCTGTCACGTGATGGTGTCCGTGGTGGTTCGGCGGGAACCCGGGCGGGCGGTGCTGCTCTCCTTCTTCACGGACTGGAGCGGATCCCCCACATCGCGAGAACTTGGAGCAGCCCGTGACAACCCCGGACATTGCAGCGCGCCGCGCGCTGGTGGCCTGTGCCGCCTTGGTGGTCGGTGCCCTGACCCTCACCGCGTGCGGTGGCGACGCCAAGGCCGACAACAAGGCCGGCGAGACCAAGACCTCCGGGGCGAAGATAACCATCTCCGCGAAGGACGGTTCGACGGGCGCGTCCATCAACGCGACCGGCGTGAAGGTCAGCGACGGGAAGCTGACCGAAGTGAAGATGACGGAGTCGGCCACCGGGACCGCCGTGCCGGGAGCGATCTCCACGGACGGGAAGAACTGGAAGCCCAAGGAGCAGTTGGAGCGGGGGACGAAGTACCGGATATCGGCCCTCGCCAAGGGGTCCAACGGGAAGACGGCGGCGGCCAACTCCATCTTCACGACCGTGTCGTCGGCCAACAGCTTCATCGGGACATACACGCCGGACAACGGCACCACGGTCGGCGTGGGGATGCCGGTCTCGTTCACCTTCGACAAGGCGATCAGCGACAAGAAGGCCGTGCAGTCGCGCATCACGGTCAAGTCCAGCAGTGGGCAGCAGGTGGTCGGTCACTGGTTCGGGGAGCAGCGGCTCGACTTCCGGCCCGAGGAGTACTGGAAGGCCGGTTCCAAGGTCACGATGAAGATCGACCTGGATGGGGTCGAGGGCGCGAACGGGGTCTACGGGGTGCAGGACAAGACGGTCACCTTCACCGTCGGGCGCTCCCAGGTCTCCACGGTCGACGTCGACACGCAGACCATGACGGTCACCCGGGACGGGAAGACCATCAAGTCGGTGCCGATCTCGGCGGGCAGCGCGCAGAACCCGACGTACAACGGGCAGATGGTGATCTCGGAGAAGTTCGTGCAGACGCGGATGAACGGGTCGACGGTCGGCTTCGGCGGGGAGTACGACATCGATGACGTGCCGCACGCGATGCGGCTGACGACATCGGGGACCTTCATTCACGGCAACTACTGGTACAGCAAGGGCAATCCACCCTTCGGCCGCCAGGGCACCAGCCACGGATGCGTGGGGCTCGCCGATGTCCAGGGCGCGCAGGGCGACACGGTCGGCAAGTGGTTCTACGACAACTCGCTCATCGGGGACGTCGTGACGGTCAAGAACTCCCCCGACGACACGGTCGCGCCGGACAACGGTCTCAATGGCTGGAACATGTCGTGGAGCGAGTGGACCGGGGGAAGCGCACTCTGAGCCGTCTGGCCAGGGAGATTTGAGGTCCCGTCGGGCCGCGTGGGAACTTCTCACGCGGCCTCGCCGTTTTCTATGCGTACGTTTTCTCGGTTCCCGGACATGATGTCCGACCGAGGGGCTACGGTATGCACCCACAAGGTGACATGCAGCAACGCCGGGAGAAACCTTGAGCGTTCCGTACGAGACGGCAGCGTACGAGCCACCCGAGTCGCCCGAGTCTCCGGAGGAGCATCTGGCGCGACTCCTCGGCCGTGCCCTGAATTCCTTCGAGCTGTCCGACGAGACGATAGGGCTGCTCGACTGCGCGCTTGCGTACGACAGTTCGCTGCACTCCGCGCATCACAGCGCGGGGCTGCACCGCGAGACGTACCGGCATACCTGGCTGCTCGCCGACGGCGCGGCACTCACGCTCTGGGAGCTCGTCCACAACACCGCGCCGGGCAGAGAAACTCAAGCCGAGGTGTACGAGGACGAGGAGGAGCTGCGGGCCGCCACCGAGCGGTTGCCGCTGTCCCCGGACACGCCGGACTTCGAACTGCCCGTCATGGTGCGGCTGTCGCCGGTTCCCAGGCCTCGGCACGCGTACTTTCCGGACGACTCGGCGGACCACGGGCGGCGTTTACTGCGGCGCGCCGAGAACGCGGACCGGCCGGGCGAGGACATGGCCGCGTTACTGCGGACGGCGTTCGCGCACCAGATCACGCAGGCCTTCGGGCAGCCGTGCCGGGCCGGGGCGACGGGGCTGTGCTTCTCGCTCTACGAACACGCCTTTCTGCTCGACGACGGGCGGGAGCTGTCGCTGTGGGAGGTCGAGCACACGGCCACTCCCGATGGGCGCCACATGTGCGAGGTCTACCCCAGCGAGCACGCCGCGCGGGACGCCATGGAGCGGCGGGCCGCATCCCCGCACTGACGGCTCCGCCGGGAGGCTGATGCGCCGGGCGGCCGCCCCGCCGGGAGCCAGGTGGGTCAGGTGCCGCCACGTGCGTCGGGCCACTCCGTCGAGAGCAAGTGGGCACACGAAGGGCCCGGGACCGACGCCCCGGGCCCTTCGTGTGCCTTGTCTAGGCCGCGACCGGCTCCTTGGTCTTGGACGCCGACTGCGCTTCCCGCGCTTGGTCCGCGCCCTCGGGCTGCGTCTTGCGCAGGCCCTTCAGGAAGATGACCAGGCCTGCCGTGACCGCTGTACCGACCGCGATGGCCAGGAGGTACAGGAACGGCTTGCCGATCAGGAAGGTGACCCAGATGCCGCCGTGCGGGGCGCGCAGGGTCGAACCGAAGGCCATGGTCAGGGCGCCGGTGACCGCGCCGCCCGCCATGGAGGCCGGAATGACGCGCAGCGGGTCGGCGGCCGCGAACGGGATCGCGCCCTCCGAGATGAAGGAGGCACCGAGGACCCAGGCCGCCTTGCCGTTCTCACGCTCGGCCGTGGTGAACAGCCGCTTGCGGACCACGGTTGCGAGGGCCATGCCCAGCGGCGGCACCATGCCCGCCGCCATCACAGCCGCCATGATCTTCATCGCCGAGTCGCTGGGGGCGGCCACCGAAATGCCGGCCGTCGCGAACGTGTACGCGACCTTGTTGACCGGGCCGCCGAGGTCGAAGCACATCATCAGGCCGAGCAGCACGCCGAGCAGGACGGCGTTGGCGCCGCTGAGGCCGTTCAGCCAGTCGGTCAGGGCCTTCTGCGCCTCGGCGATCGGCTTGCCGATCACCACGAACATCAGGAAACCGACCACCGCCGCGGAGATCAGCGGGATCACCACCACCGGCATAATGCCGCGCAACGGAGCCGGGATGTTCACCCGCTGGATCCCCAGGACCACACCACCGGCCAGCAGGCCGGCGACCAGACCGCCGAGGAAGCCCGCGCCGATCGTCACCGAGATCGCGCCGCCGACGAAGCCGGGCACGAGCCCCGGCCGGTCCGCCATGCCGTACGCGATGTAGCCGGCGAGGACCGGGACGAGGAAGCCGAACGCGGCGCCGCCGATCTGGAACAGCAGCGCGCCCCAGCTGTCGACCTGGCCCCAGTCGAAGTGCTCGGTGACCGACTTGGCCTCGTTGATCTGGTAGCCGCCGATTGCGAACCCGAGCGCGATGAGCAGACCGCCCGCGGCGACGAACGGGACCATGTAACTGACGCCGGACATCAGCCACTTGCGCAGCTTGGTGCCGTAGCCCTCGCCGGGTTCGCCGGAGCGCTCCACCGGGGTGCCGCCCTTCGCGGCCGCGGTGACCTCGCCGCGCTCGGCCTTCGCCCGGACCTCGGAGATCAGCTCGGCGGGGCGGTTGATGCCCGCCTTCACGCCGACGTCCACGGTCGGCTTGCCGGCGAACCGGTCCTTCTCCCGTACGGGGAGGTCGTGCGCGAAGATCACACCGTCGGCGGCGGCGATGACGGCCGGGTCGAGCCGGCTGAAGCCGGCCGAGCCCTGCGTCTCGACGACGACCTCGACGTCACCGGCCGCGCGACCGGCGTTCTCCAGCGACTCGGCGGCCATGTAGGTGTGCGCGATACCGGTGGGGCAGGAAGTGACGGCGACGATACGGAACGGGCGGCCGCCTGGCTCGGCGGAGCCGCTGTCCGACGCGTTCGCGCTCGACGCCGCCGTGCTCGACCCGGCCTTGCTCAACCCGGCCTTGCTCGTGGCGTCCGGCGCAGGGGCGGGGTCCTCGGACGCGGAGGGTGCTGCCGCCGCTGCCTCGTCCGCCGCGGACCCGTCCGCCGCGGGCTCGTCCGCCGCGGGCTCGTCCGCCGCGGGCTCGTCCCCGCGTATGAGCGCGGCCGCGCCCGCCGTGTCGTCGACCGACCGCAGCGCGGAGGTGAACTCGGTGTTCATCAGCTGCCGGGCCAGCGACGAAAGGATCGTGAGGTGGGCGTCGTCGGCACCTGCCGGGGCGGCGATCAGGAAGATCAGGTCGGCGGGCCCGTCCGGAGCACCGAAGTCGATCCCGGCCGCGCTGCGCCCGAAGGCCAGCGTCGGCTCGGTGACGTGCTCGCTGCGACAGTGCGGAATGCCGATGCCTCCGTCGAGGCCGGTCGGCATCTGCGCCTCACGGGCGGCCACGTCGGCGAGGAAGCCGTCCAGGTCGGTCACCCGGCCCTTAGCCACCATGCGCTCGGCGAGGGCACGCGCCGCCGCTTCCTTGGTATCGGCGGACAGGTCGAGGTCGACCAGGTCCGCCGTGATCATCTCGCTCATCGCGGGCTCCTTAGCACGCGTATCGCCCGGGGGGAGTCGTGGGCGGGGGTGGGGACGGGGAGCAGGTGTGGGGGGTTTCGGCGATTCATGGCGCAATCGCCGGAAGTGTCACATAAGCCGGGGTGAGTGAGGAAGGCGTTACGAGAGCTCATGACGCCGGCTCCCTCAGCACGCGATCCACGGGGATCTCCGACGTGACGGTCACGGCGGAGGCGTCGAGGTCCGCGGGACCCGGCATCTCGCTGCCCGGGAGCTGGACGGCCGCGGCGCCGTGCGCGACGGCGGAGGCGAGGGCCTCGGGGCCGCTGCCGCCGGCTATCAGAAAGCCGGCGAGTGAGGAGTCGCCCGCGCCCACGTTGCTGCGGACGGTGGTGACCCGCGCGCTGCCGAACCACACGCCCGTCGCCTCGACGAGCAGCTGCCCGTCCGCGCCGAGGCTGGCCAGCACCGCCCCGGCGCCCTGTTCGCGCAGCTCCTCGGCCGCCTTCACCGCGTCGCCGATGGTGACGAGGGGGCGGCCCACCGCCTCGGCCAGCTCCTCGGCGTTCGGCTTGACGACGTCGGGGCGTTCACGCAGGGCCGCGAGCAGTGCCGGGCCGGAGGTGTCCAGGGCGATCCGGGCGCCCGCGGCGTGCGTCCGGGCGACCAGTTCGGCGTACCAGGACGGCGCCAAGCCGCGCGGCAGGCTGCCGCAGCAGGCGATCCAGGAGGCGTCGCGGGACTGCGTCCGCACGGTCTCCAGGAGCAGCTCCTCCTCGGCGGCGGTGAGTTCGGGACCGGGGGCGTTGATCTTCGTCAGTACCCCGTCCGCCTCCGCGAGCGCGATGTTCGACCGCGTCGCGCCGGCGACCGGGACCGGTGCGACCTCGATGCCCTGCGCGTCGAGCAGGTCGGCGACGAGAGCTCCGGGAGCGCCGCCGAGCGGCAGAACGGCGACGGTCCGCTGACCGGCCGCGGTGACCGCTCGCGACACGTTGACACCCTTGCCGCCCGGGTCCATGCGTTCGCCTGTGGCCCGAATGACCTCCCCCCGGTCGAGCGACGGGACCTCGTAGGTCCGGTCGAGCGAGGGGTTGGGCGTGACGGTGAGGATCATGCGCGCACCACTTCCGTGCCGCCGCGCTCGATGGCGGTGGCGTCTTCGGGACTCAACCCGCTGTCGGTGATCAGCAGGTCCACATCACCGAGGGTGCCGAAGCGCGCGAAGTGCTCCTTGCCGTGCTTGGCCGAGTCGGCGAGCAGGACGACGCGGCGCGCTGCGGAGAGGGCCGCGCGCTTCACAGCGGCCTCGGCGAGGTCGGGGGTGGTCAGGCCGTGCTCGGCGGAGAAGCCGTTGGACGCGAGGAAGACGACGTCGGCTCGGATCTCGCCGTACGCCCGCAGCGCCCAGGCGTCCACCGCCGCGCGCGTGCGGTGGCGTACGCGGCCGCCGATGAGGTGCAGCTGTATGCCGGGGTGGTCGGCGAGGCGGGCGGCGATGGGGAGGCTGTGCGTCACGACGGTGAGCGTCACCTCCAGCGGGAGGTACGCGGCGAACCGGGCGACCGTCGTGCCCGCGTCCAGGATCATCGTGCCGTTGTCCGGCAGTTCGGCGAGCGCGGCTTTCGCGATGCGGTCCTTCTCGTCGGCCGCGGTGGACTCACGCTCGGCGAGGTCGGGCTCGAAGTCGAGTCGCCCGGCCGGGATGGCACCGCCGTGCACCCGGCGCAGGAGGCCCGCGCGGTCCAGTGCCTTGAGGTCCCGCCGGATGGTCTCGGCCGTGACCTGGAACTCCTCGGCCAGCGACACCACGTCGACGCGCCCTCCATCACGGGCCAGCCGGAGGATCTCTTGCTGCCGCTCCGGTGCATACATGTCCGTTCACCTCCACTTCCATGCCCGAACCTGTTGTTTCTCCGGCAGGCTACGCCCGGATGTCCGATAAGTAAACGGGTCTGGCGTGAAAGTGGGCATGAACGGACATCGGCCCGGACCTCTCGGTCGATCCGAGAGGTCCGGGCCGCAACGCGTCGGGGGTGTGAACCAGGGGCGTCAGCCCGCGAGTCCGGCGAGTTCGGGTTCCTTGCCCGCGGCGGGGACGGGCATCTCTCCCGCGCCCTCCGCGTGCTGGGCCGGACGCTTCGGCAGGGCGAACATCAGGAGGAAGATGCCCGCCATCACCGCCGCGACCCAGAACAGCGCGTTCTGGAAGGCGTCGACGAACGCGGGGGCGGGGCCGACCTCCACCGCGGCCAGCTGGTCGGACATCGTGCCGAAGAACACCACGGACACCAGACCGAGCCCCAGCGCGTTGCCCATCTGCTGCACCGTGTTGAGGAGACCGGACGCCGAGCCCGAGTGTTCGCGAGGCACCTCGGAGAGGATCGCGTCCGTCAGCGGCGCCACGATCAGGCCCATGCCCACGCCCATGACCACCAGGGGCAGCGCCATCTGCCAGGGCGCGATGGACATGCCGTACCGCTCGGACTCCCAGATGTAGAGCAGTACACCGGCCGCCATCACCAACGCGCCCGCCTGGAGCACCTTGCGCCCGAACCGCGGCACCAGCTTCTGCACCGACATCCCGGCCGCCGTCGAGACCGCGAGCGAGAAGGGGAGGCCCGTCAGGCCCGCTCGCAGCGGACCCCAGCCGAGGCCGGTCTGCATGTAGAGCGTCCAGACCAGGAAGAAGATCCCGAGCCCGACTCCGAAGACGGTCTGCACCGCGATGCCCGCGGCGAAGCTCTTCACCTTGAAGAGCGAGAGCTCCACCAGCGGCGAACCGTCCCGCGCGGTCTTCCGCCGCTCGTACGCCACCAGCGCCGCGAACACCACGAGCGCGCCGCCCATCGAGACGTAACCCCACACCGGCCAGCCCAACTCACGGCCACGGGTGAGCGGGTAGAGCAGCATCAGCAGACCGAGGGTGACGAGCGCGACGCCGACGAGGTCGAGCTTGAGCGCGTGCGGGGCCTTCGACTCGGTGATGAACCTGCGGCCCAGGATCAGACCCGCGACACCCACCGGCAGGTTGATGAGGAAGATCGGCCGCCACTCCA
Organism: Streptomyces sporangiiformans; assembly: GCF_005768555.2. GTDB lineage: Bacteria > Actinomycetota > Actinomycetes > Streptomycetales > Streptomycetaceae > Streptomyces > Streptomyces sporangiiformans. The sequence goes on along the minus strand of NZ_VCHX02000333.1, from coordinate 11,060 downwards.
GGCCGAACAGGTTCCACTCCGTCAGCAGCGCGCCGAGCAGCGGACCGGACACGGCCCCGAGCCCGACGATCGCGCCGAACAGCCCGAACACCTTGCCGCGCTCGTGCGCGGGGAAGGTGGCGTGCACGATCGACAGCACCTGCGGCACCATCAGCGCGGCCATACCGCCCTGGAGGATGCGGGAGGCGACGAGCATCTCGGGGTTCACGGCGAGGCCGCAGAGCGCCGACGCGAGCGTGAAGCCGCCGATGCCGACGAGGAACAGCCGCTTGCGGCCGTGGATGTCGCCGAGCCGCCCGCCGGTGATCAGACCGGCGGCGAAGGCGAGCGCGTACCCGGCCGTTATCCACTGGATCTGGCTGAGCGACGCGCCCGCCTCCTGCCGGATCGACGGGATCGCGATGTTGACGATCGTGACGTCGACCAGGTCCATGAAGGCCGCGGTCATCACGATGGCGAGGGCGAACCAGCGACGCCGGTCGGCCGGGGCGGCCGGGCTGCTGAGGGTGGTCTCGTTGGAGGACATGTCTCGAAGTTAAAGGCCTATTAGGTCAGATCATGTCCTAGTAGTGCGGCATCCTCGAAGAAGTCAGAACACGCAGCCGACAGGCAGCCGACACGCGGCCGAACCAGGCCGCTGCCCCAGGCAGCCGACCCAGGCAGCCGACCCAGGCAGCCGACCCAGGCAGCCGACCCAGGCAGCCGAACACGCAGCCATGGACGAACACGGTGGACGACCCGAGAGGCAGACCCCATGAGCACCGACACCCCGGCCCGGCTCCTCCAGCTGCTCTCCCTTCTCCAGACCCCGCGCGAGTGGCCCGGCGGCGAGCTCGCCGGCCGGCTGGGCGTCTCGCGGCGGACCGTGCGTCGGGATGTCGACCGGCTGCGCGAGCTGGGCTACCCCGTACAGGCGACGAAGGGAGCGGACGGCGGGTACCGGCTGGTGGCCGGGAAGGCCCTGCCGCCGCTCGTCCTCGACGACGAGGAGGCGGTGGCGATCGCGGTCGGCCTGCGGGCCGGTGCCGGGCATGCCGTGGAGGGCGTCGAGGAGGCCTCGGTGCGGGCGCTGGCCAAGCTTGAGCAGGTCCTGCCGGGCCGGCTGCGGCACCGCGTCTCCACGCTCCAGTCCGCCACCACTCCCCTGACCAGCGGCGACGGGGCGAGCATCGCGCCCGAGACGCTGACCGTGATGGCCTCGACCATCGCGGGCCGGGAGCGGCTGCGGTTTGCCTACCGCTCGGGGGACGGCACCCCCTCGAAGCGCCTGACCGAGCCCTACCGCCTCGTGTCGACCGGCCGCCGCTGGTATCTCGTCGCGTACGACCTGGATCGCGAGGACTGGCGGACGTTCCGCGTCGACCGGGTCGCCGATCCCTTCGCGACCGGTGCCCGCTTCGCGCCGCGTGAGGTGCCGTCGGGGAGCGCGGCCGAGTATCTGCGGCAGTCGATGTACCGGCGACAGGAAACGTACGAGTTCGAGGCGACGTTCGCCGCGCCCGCGGAGTTCATCGCGGCCCGGCTGCCCCAGTGGCTCGGTGTGCCCGAGCCGATCGACGACCACAGCTGCCGGCTGCGCGCCTCGGTCGGGGACGCGGTGGAGTGGCTGGCGCTGCGGCTCGCGATGGTCGACTGCGAGTTCACGGTGCACGAACCGGCGGAACTGATCGCGTGCGTACGGGATTTGGGGGGCCGGCTGACGCGGGCGGCGGAGCCACGAGGACAGGAAGGGGCGGCTTGACCCGCCCCGTGACAGAATGTGTCATCAGGGTCACCCCGGGGTTCAGGTCCGGGGTGACCCTTCCTTCATGACTTGCTTCAAGACTTCCTTCATGAGCCGAGCCCCGGCGCCAGGGGGGGGAGGCGCCGGAGCTCGGCCCGGGGAAAGTCCCGGCGCTGGGGGGGAGTGCGTCGGGACTTGGCTCAGGGAGCCTGGAAGTCTTGTGCCCAGGCTCGGCTGGTTCAAGCGGCCGTAAACGGCCTTATGTTCTGCTCGTTCGAAACGCGCGGCCGGGCGGTGCGGGACTCTCCCCCGCACCGTCGGCGCGAGCGCTACGCGGCCGCGTCGAACCCGGTGTCCCGGGCGAGCTTCTTCAGCTCCAGCAGCGCGTGCTTCTCTATCTGCCGGATGCGCTCGCGGGTGAGGCCGTGCTCCTTGCCGACCTCGGTGAGCGTGCGCTCCCGGCCGTCCTCGATGCCGTACCTCATCTTGATGATCGAGGCCGTGCGCTGGTCGAGCCGCCCGATGAGGTCGTCGAGCTCCTCGCTGCGCAGCAGCGTGAGCACGGACTGCTCGGGCGAGACCGCCGAGGTGTCCTCCAGCAGGTCGCCGAACTGCGTCTCGCCCTCGTCGTCCACCGACATGTTGAGCGAGACCGGGTCGCGGGCCCAGTCCAGTACGTCGCCGACGCGCTCCGGGGTCGAACCCAGCTCGGCGGCGATCTCCGCGGGCTCCGGCTCGCGGCCGTGCTCGCGGTTGAACTCGCGCTGCACGCGGCGGATCCGGCCCAGCTCCTCCACCAGGTGGACGGGGAGCCGAATGGTCCGCGACTGGTCGGCTATCGAACGCGTGATGGCCTGACGGATCCACCATGTCGCGTACGTCGAGAACTTGAAGCCCTTGCGGTAGTCGAACTTCTCGACCGCTCGCACCAGGCCCGCGTTCCCCTCCTGGATCAGGTCGAGCAGCGGTAGACCGCTGCGCGGGTAGCGCCGCGCGACCGCGACGACCAGGCGCAGGTTGGACCGGATGAAGATGTCCTTGGCTCGCTCGCTGTCGGCCACCAGCGCCTCGAGCTCCTCACGGGAGGCGTCGGCCCGGGCATCGGTGACCTCGCCGTCGAGGATCTGCTGGGCGAACACACCCGCCTCGATGATCTGGGACAGCTCGACCTCCTTCGCGGCGTCGAGCAGCGGTGTACGCGCGATCTCGTCGAGGTACATGCCGACCAGGTCGCGATCGGCGATCTCCCCGCCTACGGCGCGAACACTGCTTGCCACGTCGGTCTCGCCGGTGGCGGACTTACGACGGGCGACGGCACGGGTTGCCATGCGTGCTCCCTTGCGATGGTGGGCTTGCGGGTCGTCAGTGGCGGCTGGGACACCCTCCCGGGTGCCCTGCATCCGAAGGAAACAACGACTGGAATCCGGACAGAATTCCCAACCTGCCGCTCAATTTTTCTGATCTTGCAGTACCCTGTACCGCCACATCGAGAGGCAAGAGGTCATCAGTACCTACAGAGGCGCAGGTCAGGCCCGGAGTCACGAGGGACTTCGCAGCCTTCCCCGACATCCGCCACCCCTACGTACGTGAGACAGCCCTCACGCCCTCAGATTCCATATCGCGTTCTCGATACCGCCATCTCGATACGCGTACTCGAAACGGCGTTCTCGACACCTCGATCTCCTCGATCTCGATACGGGGATCTCGATGGCGATCCGGCGCCGGAAGGCCGTCGCCCTTGACCGGCCTTCCACCTTGAAAGACGATCGGCATCGCCTGAAGGTTGCCGCGTCGGCGGACTCACAGCCGATTGCCGGGCAGGTCACATCCATCGCAGCCCACCGGATCCCGCCGGACAGGGCCCGCCGGACGGTCCGCCGCCCGACCGCTACCCGAACTGCACCGACCGCTTCGCCATCCCCATCCAGAAACCGTCGATGACGGACTTCTGACCGTCCAGCTCGCCCGCCACGTCCGCCGCGCCCATGGTCACGAAGAGCGGAGCGAAGTGCTCGGTCCGCGGGTGGGCCAGACGGCCCGCCGGGGACTTGCGCTCGAAGTCCAGCAGCCCGTCCACGTCGCCGGCCTCCAGCGCCCGGTGTCCCCAGTCGTCGAACTCGCTCGACCAGGAGGGCACACCGCCGCCCGTGTGCCGCAAAGCGGCCAGGTTGTGCGTGAAGAACCCGGAGCCGACGATCAGGACTCCCTCGTCGCGCAGCGGCGCCAGCTTGCGCCCGATCTCCATGAGGCGGACCGGGTCGAGCGTGGGCATCGAGATCTGCAGCACGGGGACGTCGGCGGCCGGGAACATCTCGACGAGCGGGACGTACGCCCCGTGGTCGAGGCCGCGGTCCGGGATGTCCTGGACCGGCATGCCCGGGGCGCGCAGCAGCTTGCGGACGGATTCGGCGAGTTCGGGTGCGCCGGGAGCCGCGTACTGGACGCGGTAGTAGTGCTCGGGGAAGCCCCAGAAGTCGTAGACGAGCGGGATGGTCTCGACCGCGCCGAGGGCCAGCGGGGCCTCCTCCCAGTGGGCGGAGACCATGAGGATCGCCTTGGGGCGCGGGAGACCGGCCGACCAGGCGGCGAGCTCACCGGGCCAGATGGGGTCGTCAGCCAGGGGTGGAGCGCCGTGCGAGAGGTAGAGGGCGGGCATGCGCTCCGGTATGACGCGCTCCTCAGCGACGGCAGACATGACGACGGACTCCCTTCCAGCGGAAGTTGCAGACTACATGTTTTAAGTCTCAACTTTTATGAAAAGATCGTACCCGTCTTTTGTTTAAAATTCAAGAAGCGATCTCGTACAGTAGATACATGAATACGGCACCCGTTGATGAGCCGCGCTGGCTCAGTGATGAGGAACAGCGCGTCTGGCGTGCGTTTGTCCACGCCACCACCCTCCTCGAGGACCACCTCGACCGCCAACTGCAGCGCGACGCGGGCATGCCGCACATCTACTACCACCTGCTGGTGCAGCTCGCCGAGGCGCCGCACCGGCGGCTGCGGATGACCGAGCTGGCGATGAGGATGAAGATCACCCGGTCCCGGCTGTCGCACGCCGTCGCCCGGCTGGAGAAGAAGGGGTGGGTGCGGCGCGAGGACTGCCCGTCGGACAAGCGCGGGCAGTTCACGGTGCTGACGGACCAGGGCGTCGGCGTACTGGAGGAGGCGGCACCCGGACATGTGGCCGCCGTCCGCCAGGCGATCTTCGAGCAGCTCTCCCCGGACCAGCAGAAGGCCCTCGGCGAGGCCATGGGGCTCATCGCCGAGGGTCTCCAGCCGAAGGAGGCGGGCGCGGATCTGCCCTGGCTCCGGTAAGGAGTGGGTCCGAACAGGTTCCGGCAGGCCGGCCCCGGACATGGATCTGCCCCGGCTCGCCGCTCTCGGAGCCGGGGCAGATCCCGGAACGTACGTACGAAGGCGTCCCCACCCCCGCGTACGTACGAGGTTCAGAGGGTGACCTCGCGCCGTCCTGTCAGTGCGCGACCACCGGAACCTTCACCTCGTCCTCGACGCCGTCACCCGCGCCGGAGACCGAAGTCATGTCGGGGCGGCCGGTGGTGACGAAGGCGAAGGCGATCGCGGCCGAGAGGACGAGGATGCCGACGGCGAACCAGATCGCGTTGGAGTAGCCGTGCACCTGGCCCTGCAGCTGGACCAGCTGCTGCTGCGACGTGGAGGTGGCGCCGGCGATGTGGTCCTTGATGTACGAGGTCGTCGCCGAGGCTGCGATCGTGTTCAGCAGGGCCGTACCGATCGCGCCGCCGACCTGCTGCGAGGTGTTGACCATCGCGGAGGCCACGCCCGCGTCCCGCGGCTCGACGCCGTGGGTGGACAGGGACATCGCCGGCATGAAGGCCGTACCCATGCCGAGGCCGAGCAGCAGCATGGCCGGGAGCACCACGGCGGCGTACGAGGAGCCGATCTCCATCTGGGTCAGGATCAGCATGCCCGCCGCGGCCACCAGGAAGCCCGGGGCCATCAGCAGCCGAGGCGCGACCCGGGTCATCAGGCGGGTACCGATCTGCGTGGAACCCACGATCATGCCCGCGATCATCGGCAGGAAGGCGAAGCCGGTCTTCACCGGGGAGTACGCGTTCACGACCTGCAGGTAGTAGGTCAGGAAGAGGAACGTGCCGAACATCGCGATGATCGCGAGGCCGAGGGAGAGGTAGACACCGGCGCGGTTGCGCTCGGTGAGGACGCGCAGCGGCAGCAGCGGGGCCTTGGACCTGGCCTCGACGAGGACGAAGGCCGCGAGCAGCACCACCGACGCGATGAACAGGCCGATCGTCACGGAGTCGCCCCAGCCGTGGGACTCGGCGCGCGTGAAGCCGTAGACGAGGGAGACCAGACCGACGATCGACAGGACGACACCCGGGATGTCGAGCGGCGAGCGGTTGCGGCCGCCCTCCGGCTCGCGGATGACGAAGTACGCACCGGCCGCGGCGATGATCGCGAACGGGATGTTGACGAAGAACGTCCAGCGCCAGTCCATGTACTCGGTGAGAACGCCACCGAGGATGAAGCCGACGGCGCCGCCGCCACCGGCGATCGCGCCGTAGATACCGAACGCCTTGGCGCGCTCCTTCGCCTCGGTGAACATCACCGCGAGAAGGGAGAGCGCGGCGGGCGCGAGCAGCGCGCCGAACGCACCCTGGAGCCCCCGCGCGCCGAGCATCATCGCCTCGGTCGTCGCGGCACCGCCGAGGGCGGACGCGGCGGCGAAGCCGACCAGACCGACCACGAAGGTGCGCTTGCGGCCCCACAGGTCCGCGATACGGCCACCGAAGAGCAGGAGTCCGCCGAAGGCGAGGGCGTACGCCGTGATGACCCACTGCCGGTTGCCGTCGGATATCCCCAGGTCCTGCTGGGCCGAGGGCAGTGCGATGTTCACGATGGTCGCGTCGACCACGACCATCAGCTGGGCGAGCGCGATGAAGACGAGCGCTCTCCAGCGGTTGGAGTCGGGAGCCGGCGCCGACGCCTTGTCGGTGCCGGCCTGGGCTGTTTCAGACATGGGGATACCCACTTCAGGACTTGGTAGCGAAAAAGACAGGTAATAAGGGACGGCTCGTCGCCTGTGACGGCCGGGAGTCTCTGTGCGTGTGGTGACTGGCGCTGTGCGCTGAACTAATCGGTCATGGCTGAACGGTCACGTTCGTCTCGGTCGGGCCCACGTCGGTCACGTTCGCCTCGGTCACGTTCGCCTCGGTCACGTTCGCCTCGGTCACGTTCGCGTTGGTCTCGCTCGTCTCGCTCAGGCTTGTCGCAGATCCTCCAAAGTCGCGGCTGTGCCGGGCAGTTCGGAGCGGGCCGGCGCCCGCAGGCCATCCAGGAACAGCTGCAGATGGCGGTGCACGAAGCGGTCGATGTTCAGGCACGCCGTTCCCGGCAGCGGCCTGGTCAGCTGGCCGATCGCGACCATCAGGTCGCCGAAGGCGACATCGGGGCGCAGTTGCCCGGCCTCACGGGCGCGCTCCATGAACCCCTCGACCAGACTCTCCAGCTGATTGCGCGAGGCGAGCAGATCCGGGTGATGCCTGTCGAATGTCTCGGACATCATCGGGCAGAGCGCGCCGATCCGTTCGTCGGCGGACGCGTGCACGAATCGCGAGAGGGCCTCGAAGGCGTCGCCGCTCTCGGCCAGCACCTGTTCGGCCTGCCGGGAGACGCGGTCCATGACCGAGCAGACGACCTCGCGCTGGAGGGCGTCACGGTCCGGGAAGTTGCGGTACACCGTGGCGTTGCCCACGCCCGCCCTGCGGGCGATCTCGTCGAGCGGCACGTCGGCGCCGAGCTCGACGAACATTTCCCGCGCGGCGGCGACGATCCGCTCCCGGTTGCGCAGAGCGTCGGCCCGTGGACGGGGCGCCTTGCGCTGCACGGAGGTTGCGGTGGCCACGGCGTACTCCTTCCTTCGAAGCTTCTCGCATCCGGGGAATCGATCCCCGTTTCATGCGGACACTGGGCCAAACGGGGAAACCATCCCCAGTTATTTCCCTTGCTTCCTGTGACCTGCATCACATGCCCTGGGCTTCCCACGATCGGGCTCCTCCAGCGCGCGCCCGAGCATCCGACAACTGAGGGTTGAACGGACAGGGTGCGGCCAGATACGGCTGGCTGCCTGGAGCGAAAGGCCCGTGCATGCGGCCGACCGACTGTCGGATACGCCCGCGCCGTCGCGCCGCGGCCATGGCCTCGGTGACCGTGCTCACCCTCACGGTCAGCACCGCTGCCGGGGCCGGACATCTGACGGCCGGTTCCAAGACCGCGGGCCCGATCGCGACGGCGCGCACGACGGCGCTCACCCCCTGCATGATCACCGGCTCCCTGGGCGTACAGATGTCGGAAGGCATACCGACCCCGCCCGGCTACGCCCGCTCCACCGGCACCGTCCGGGCCCTGAACCTCATGGTCGACTTCTCCGACGCGCCCGGCGAGGGCAGCGCGCTCGACCGCTTCGGGGAGTTCTTCCCGCAGACCACCCGCTGGTTCCGCATCAGTTCGTACGGCCGCCTCGACTACCGCCCCGAGGCCCCTGTCGGCCGCTGGCTGCGCATGCCCAAGCCGTTCAAGGAGTACGGGATAGAGCGCGGTGCCCCCTTCGACCCCGGCTACCGGGAGCTGGTCGAGGACCTCGTGTCCGTGGCCGACGGGGATGTCGACTTCAAGGCGTACGACCTGGTGAACGTGCTGGTCACCCCCAACGCGGGCCCGTCGGCCCTGGACACCGTCCTGTCGGTGACCTTCGCGGGCAACGCGGAGGCACCGGCCGCCGACGGTGTCCCCATCGCGAACGCGTCCTTCGTCTACAGCCGCCAGGACGACGGCTCCGGCTCGTACGCCGAGACGGGCTACCGCGTGCTCCCCCACGAGAACGGCCATGTCTTCGGCCTGCCGGACCTCTACACCCAGGACGGGGGCGGCGCGGCCGGGCACTGGGACATCATGAGCGAGGACTGGGGCACCGACAACGACCTACTGGGCTGGCACAAGTGGAAGCTCGGCTGGCTCGACGACGACCAGGTCGGCTGCGCGGCCGGGCGCGGCACGACCGAGCACCGGCTGACGCCACTGCAGCAGCGCGGCGGTGGCGGAAAGCTGGTCTTCGTGCCGATCGACGAAGGGACGGGATACGCGGTCGAGGTGCGCACCCGCGGGGGCAACGACGTCGACGTCTGCAGGGCGGGCGTGCTCATCTACAAGGTCGACGCGGACATCGACACCGGCCGGGGCCCGATCAACGTGGTCGACTCCACCAGGGACAGCGGCGGCTGCACCCTCAGCTCGAACGTGCACGCCGAGTTGTCCGACGCTCCGTTCCGCCCGGGCGAGCACTTCAAGGATCCCAGGACGGGGATACGGATCGCGGTCGGGAAGAAGGACCGCGCCGGGAACTACCGGGTGTACGTCACGCGCCGCTGAGCCAGGCGCGCGCATTCATTACGGTGGTCCGGACACCCCGGTCACGGAGAGCCGAACCCATGCCATCGACACACCTCACGCCGGCGCCCGGCGCCGTCGTGCCCGCCGAAGCCGTCGCCCCGCTGATGCGCGGGATCACCGTGCTGCGCCGGCTCACCGAGGCGGGCGGGACGTCGAGCCTCAGCGGCCTGGAGCGGTCCACCGGGCTGGCCAGGTCCACCGTGGACCGGATCGCGGCGACGCTGGCGCGCATGGGGTACGTACGGCTGGACGGGCGGGACGTCGTGCTCGCGCCGCGGCTGATGGAGCTGGGCAACGCGTATCTGGCCGCGCTGCGGCTGCCCCGGCTGCTGGGCGCGCGGGCGGACGCGCTCGCGGACGAGTTGGACGAGTCGGTGTCGCTGGCGGTCGGGGACCGGGACGGTATCCGCTTCATCCACCAGGCGACCCGGCGGCGCGCGATGTCGCTGAGCTTCCGGATCGGCGATCTGCTGCCGGTCGAACGCACCGCGCCGGGGCCGCTGTTCGCCACGGAGTGGCTCCCTGAGGACTGGGCACGATGGCGCGAACGACGGGCCGCCGATCCCGGGGACCGCGGGTTTCCGGCGGTACCGGCGCGCGAACGCGCCACCCGTGACGAGGAGTTCGAGAAACGGACGCGTGAGGCGCGCCGTCGGGGGTGGGCGCTCGACGACCAGTTGATCGAGCCGGGTCTGGTGGCGGTCTCCGTGCCCGTACGGGAGCACGGCACCGGGCGGATCGCCTGCGTGGTGAGCGTGGTGAGCCACACCAGCCGGCACACCGCGTCCTCTCTGCGGGACACGCTCCTGCCCCGGCTGCGGGCGACCGTACACGCCATGGAGCGGGAGCTTCGCGAGGATCTGGACGAGGACTTGGGCGACGTGGGCGACCTTGGCGACGTGGGCGACCTTGGCGACGTGGGCGAGGCACTGAGCGGGGAAACGAGCGGCGGACCGAGAGGCGGTCCGAGAGGCGGTCCGAGAGGGGTGCCCGCCGCGTCCCCGGCCGCGCCGTCCGGGCTCGCCCTCTGGACGGGTGCGTCGAAACAGGAGCTGGGCCGGGAGTTCGTCGAGTCGCTGGCGCGCGGGCTGACCGTGCTGACGTCGTTCGGCGAGGGGCGGGCCGAGCTGACGCTCACCGAGGTCGCGCGGGCCACGGGGCTGGCACGCGCGACGGCACGCCGTGCGCTGATCACCCTGGAGCACCTGGGGTACGTCGGCGCGCACGGCCGGACCTTCCATCTGACGCCCCGTGTCCTGGCCCTCGGCTTCCCGCCGCTGTCGCACACGACGCTTCCGCAGATCGCGGCCCCGCACCTGACCGAGCTGGCGCGGCGGCTGCACGAGTCGGCGTCCTTGGCGGTACTGGCGGGCGACGAGATCCAGTACACGGCCCGCGTCGCGCCCAGCCGCATCATGAGCGTCAACGTCACGGTCGGCGGCCGGCTGCCCGCGTACGCGACCTCGCTGGGCCGCGTGATGCTCGCGGACCTCGCACCCGACGAACGTCCCGCGCCCGACCTGCGCGCGCCGACCTCGCGCACCGTCACGGAGCCGCAGGCGCTCACGGCCGTCCTGGACCGCGTACGGGAGGACGGATACGCCCTGGTCGACGAGGAGTTGGAGGAGGGGCTGCGCTCCGTCGCGGTCCCGGTGCGCGACCGCACGGGCACGGTCGTGGCGGCCGTGAACGTCGCCATGCACAGCTCGCGACGCACCCCGGAGCAGTGTGTCGGCGAGGTACTGCCCGAGTTGCGCGCGACGGCGAGCGCGATCGAGGCGGACCTCCATGTCGCGGGGCGCTTCACGCGCGTACCGCCCACCTGATCCGGAGCGATCCTCTGGTCACGTACGGCGAGGGGCGGGTGGGGGAAACGACCGTGGTCGTT
>NZ_VCHX02000332.1 GCF_005768555.2 Streptomyces sporangiiformans | reverse complement strand
GGCGGGTCGGCGGGTCGGCGGGTCGGCGGGTCGGCGGGTCGGCGGGTCGGCGGGTCGGCGGGTCGGCGGGTCGGCGGGTCGGCTACGCAGGCGGGCAGGCGGGCAGGCGGGGGCAGCGGTCATCAGGGGCCTCGGGAGGGGCGGCGGCCGGGAGCCCGTTGATCCGACGTTGATCGAACGTTTTTCGCTGCCCGGCACCATCTCCGCCATGCACATCGAAAGCATCGCCGCGCCCGACCTCTCCTGGCAGGAGCAGGCGCTGTGCGCGCAGACCGGGGCCGACTTCTTCTTTCCCGAACCGGGCAGCTCGGTGCGCGAGGCGAAGCGCATCTGCGGCCTGTGCGAGATGCGCTCCGCATGCCTCGAATACGCGCTCACGCATGACGAGCGGTTCGGGGTCTGGGGCGGACTGTCCGAGAAGGAGCGGCTCAGCCTCCGCCAGACGCAGCGGCAGTGACCGCCGCCCGCCCCTGACCCACGCGCCGCCCTGTCAATCGTACGCAACCGTGAACTGCCCCGTCCCGGCCGGGACGTGCACGTCGTGCCCCGCCACCGGCAGCTGCCGCCCTCCGGCGGACGCCGCCCGTACGCGGCCGAACCGGCAGGGATACATGAACCGCACCCCCTGCGGCGCCTCAGTGATGTCGACCGTCACCGTCCGCCCGCCCGGATCGTGCGTGAGCCGGTACCCGAACGGCTCCCCGAAGAGCGTCGGCGCCGCGTCCACCGCGACGGGGTCGCCCTCCGTCATCCAGTGCGGGCGTACACCCGGTGCGATGTACACATGCGGATCACGGTCCTCGTCGGCCTCGAAGAAGAGGATGTCGCGGATCAGCAGCAGATACTCGGCGGCCGCCCAGCCGTGCGGGATGTCGCCCATGTACCAGCGCGGGTAGGGGACTTCGGCGAAGTCCGAGGCGACCGGGAACGCGTGCTGCTCGTTCCAGGCACCCAGCGCGGCCACCCGGCCCGCCGTCTGCGGGAAGCCCGCGCCGACCGTCCAGCCCAGCAGCGCGTCCATCCGGGCGGGATCGCCCGCCAGCAAGTACGCGTGCGCCAACTGCAGGGTCAGATAAGGTCCGTACGCGTTCCAGGCCGCTTCGTGCCGGTAGCCCCCGGTCACGAAGTGCGCGTACATCGTGTCGAGTGTGAAGCGTGCCGCCCGGTCGACGTCCTCGCCGAGTTTGCTGCCCATGTGCAGACGCAGCGGGTGGAAGTACGCGGCCGTGCCGATCATCGTCGAGTCGAGTCGTCCGACGTCGGCGGGCCCTGTCGGGATGTACGTCTCCCAGGCGCCGCGGGCGCGCTGCTCGCCCAGCACCCAGCGGATCGAGTCGGCGGTGGCCCGCTTCAGGTCGTCGAAGGCGGCCCAGAGTTCGGGCACTTCGGGGGCGCCGACGCGTTCCGCGAGACGGGCCGCCTCGTACAGTCCGGCGACGCCCCAGAGGTCGTCCCAGTAGTGCGGCTTGTCGCGCTCGCCGAGGTGTTCGGCGCTCCAGCCGCTGTGCAGCAGACCGTGTCCGTCACGGTTGTCGCGCAGCCAGCGGGCGGCGTCGCGCACGTAGGGGACGTACAACTTCGCACCGAACGACGCCCCTCGACCGCTGGTGCGGTCGTAGCGGCCGATCGCCCACAGCGCCTGACCGTTGCTGTCCCACTCGCGGTCGTCCTTCTCGTGCGGGCCGCCGTAGAAGCCGTACTCGGCGCATGGCCCTATGCGGCCCGTGCCCCGGTTGAACTTCAGCGGGTAGTGCGTGCCCAGCTGGTGCTCGGCCAGGGCGGAATCACCGACCAGGGAACAGGCCGTGGCCTCCACCGACGAGTCGCGGATCCAGAACGAGTCGTAGACGGTCGGGCCCGGATGGATCTCGCCGTGGTCGGAGAGGATCAGCAACTGCGAGCGCGCCTGCCGGAAGAGATCCGTCAGATGTCCGACGGGTCGGGGCAGTTGAGGCTGGACTCCCTGCCCAAGCAGCTTCGTCGTCCAGAAGTCGCGGTTGGCGGACTCCAGTTCGTCGACGGGAGTCGCTTTCACTTCGGCCAGATCGGCGGAGCCGCTGTAGAGGTCGACCGGCAGCCGTACGTCGATCTCGAAGACCTCGTCCTGCGCGACCCGGAACGGCCAGGCGAACACCGCACTGCACAGGCCGGCCACCTGGTCCTGCGCCTCCAGAGCCCCGTTGAGCTTCCCACCTGTCACCAGGTCGTGGAACGCGCTGTGCGTCAGGTACGAGTCCGGGTCGAAGGAGAAGTCCGCATTGCCGTACACGCCGTACTGCTCGGGCGGGGTGTCGAAGACGGGGCCCCAGCCGGAGTTGGTCTCCACGCGCTGTTCGTCCGGCAGATGGCGCAGGAACGTCAGGCGACGGTCGGTGATCTGGCGTCCGTTGCGGTCGTGCCGCTGGAACCCGCTGGGTCCCGCCGGCATGACCGCCGCACACAGCAGCCCCTCGCGCGGCTGCCCCGTCAGGCTCCTCACCGTCACCCGTGTGACGGCCAGGTCCCGCTGCCGCGCGCCGACGGCCGTGGCGAAGGTGCGCTGCACGAACTCGACGCCTTCCGCTGTACGGAACGTCGTCAGGACCACCGGCAGATGCGGCGCCTCCATACGCTGCTCGACGCTTCCGCCGTCCGGCAGTTGGGGCAGTCGCAGTACGCCGGTCGCCGGATCGTGGAGGAAGAATGACAGACAGTACTTGTCGTAGACGGGCTCGACCTCGCCCGCCTGACCGACTAAGGACTCCTGGCGGTGGTCCTTGACACCGACCATGTGCCAGTAGCGGTACAGGGCGTTTGAGGCGAATGCCGCCTCCTTGGATTCGTACGTGAAGGCGTCGAAGTCGTCGCTCCAGCGCCGAAAGGCCTGCTGCGCCCACCAGGGGACGGGATACGGCACCCGCGCCCGCCCCGCCCAGCCGCGCCACATGACCTCGTAGAACATCCACTCATGGGTCTGGGCCATGATGTTCACCCCCTGCGAGCACCGTTGCACCACGACGCCGAGTCGTAAATCGGTACGACGGTCCCGGCTCAGGGTTCGCATTTCGGCTGCGGGCCGCCCGTGGCTGGTCGCGCAGTTCCCCGCGCCCCTAAAAACGGGCGCGCGCCCCCAACCGTCCCGCAGTCGGCCACCGGCGGGAGGGGTCGTGTGCCGGTGCGTCATCGCCCGTCGCGTAGGGCTCGTCTCAGGGAACCCGCACGCTGTACCAACACCGGGCCGTATGCCCCCGCGGCGACGGGCGGACGCACCGGCACACGACCCCGGCCCACCCACGACACCGCCCACCCGCCAACAGCGGAGCGCTCACGCTCCGGCAGCTCGCGCCGCCATCCGTGCCTTGCGCGCGGCAAGCTTCTCGTCGAACTTCAGGGCTTCCGCGTCGAGCCCGCCCATGAACATGCCGAGCTCCTCCTGGGCCTGGAGGCCTTCCGCGCCCAGTCCGTCCATCTCCAGGACCTTGAGGTGGCGCAGGACCGGCTGGAGTACGTCGTCGTGGTGGATGCGCATGTTGTAGACCTCGCCGATCGCCATCTGCGCGGCGGCGCGCTCGAAGCCGGGCATGCCGTGGCCCGGCATCCGGAAGTTGACGACGACGTCCCGGACGGCCTGCATCGTGAGGTCGGGGGCGAGCTCGAACGCGGCCTTCAGCAGATTCCGGTAGAAGACCATGTGCAGGTTCTCGTCGGTCGCGATGCGCGCCAGCATCCGGTCGCAGATCGGGTCACCGGACTGGTGCCCGGTGTTGCGGTGCGAGATGCGGGTCGCCAGCTCCTGGAAGGCCACGTACGCGACGGAGTGCAGCATCGAGTGGCGGTTGTCCGACTCGAAGCCCTCGCTCATGTGCGCCATGCGGAAGGCTTCCAGCTTGTCGGGGTCGACCGCGCGTGAGGCGAGCAGATAGTCGCGCATCACGATGCCGTGCCGTCCCTCCTCCGCCGTCCACCGGTGCACCCAGGTGCCCCAGGCGCCGTCGCGCCCGAAGAGCGAGGCGATCTCGTGGTGGTAGCTGGGCAGGTTGTCCTCGGTGAGGAGATTGACGACCAGCGCGATCCGGCCGATCTCGGTGACCTTGGACTGCTCCTTCTCCCAGGCCTCGCCGTCCTCGAAGAGCCCGGGGAAGTTACGGGCGTCGGACCAGGGCACGTACTCGTGCGGCATCCAGTCCTTGGCGACCTTCAGATGGCGGTTGAGTTCCGTCTCGACTACTTCTTCCAGTGCGTACAGCAACCGTGCGTCGGTCCAGACGGCGGACGGGCTGCCGAGGTGCGGGGAAGTGATCGTCACGGATGCTCCATGGGGACGTACGAGCGAAGGACAGAACCTACGGCATCGTAGGCTACGAGACCGTAGGTTACGACACCGTAGGTTAAGCGCGCGATAAGGATCCCTGGCCTGCGCGGTCTTCACCCGGAAGCCGGGCCAACTCATCCACAGGACAGACTCGCAGGTCCCAGGCCGAATGGACGCCCTCCGTCAGCGGTTCAGGCGTACAGCTCCCGCAGCCGGACCGAGAGGCACGTCACACAGCCCTCGAGCTTCTCGAACTCGCTGATGTCCACGAGGACGGGTTCGTGGCCGAGGTCGGCGAACAGCTCGGCGGTCTTGGGTGCGCTGGCCGCCATCAGCAGTTTGCCGCCGCCCAGATGGACGACATGCGAGCCGGACTCCTCCGGTACCGACAGGAAGCGCGGGAACAGCGACGGCGTGTCCACGAGTGGCTCGTGCCCGACGACCGTGCCGTCGGGCAGTGCGGTGACCGCCGACTTCAGGTGCAGCACCTTGCTCACCGGTACGGCGACGACGCGGGCGCCGAGCGGTTCGAAGGCGGCCCGCAGCTGCTGCACGCCGGCGGCGTTGGTGCGACCGCCGCGCCCCACGTACACGGTGTCGCCGATCTTCAGGACATCGCCGCCCTCCAGGGTCCCCGGCTCCCACACCCAGTTCACCGAGCAGCCGAGCCGGGCCACGGCCTCCTCCACCCCGGTGGTCTCGCCGCGCCGCGACGGGGCGCCCGGGCGTGCGATCAGCGCCACGTTGCGGAAGACGACCACCGTGTCCTCCACGAACACCGAGTCCGGGCAGTCGTCGGCCGCTTCCACCTCGACGGTCTCCCAGCCGTGCGCGCGCAGCGCCTCGGCGTACGCCTCCCACTGCCGCATCGCGAGCTCGGCGTCGACCGGCTGCCGCTCGATGTGCGTGACGAGGCCATCGGCCAGGCGGGGGCCGGGCCGGCGGATGAGGGCCTTCTGGCTGGGCACGTGCGGGTCTCCGTATCGCCGGGGGACGGCAGAGGGCGTAGGCGCTCATCATGCAGCGCGCGCCCCATCTGACAACAGCCCCCCTCATCGGCCCCGAGGCGTCGGGCCTCGGGGCCGGGAGCCGACGGCATCCCTCGACGTCAGGCGCCGATGGCGGTGACCGCCCGCCGCAGATGTTCCGCCGTGAACGACCTCTCCGCGGCGAGCAGCCGGCTCGGCGTCCCCTCGAAGACCACCTGCCCGCCGTCCTTGCCCCCGTCGGGCCCGAGGTCGATGACCCAGTCGGCGTGCGCCACGACGTCCAGATTGTGCTCGACCACCAGGACGGTGTTGCCCGCGTCGACCAGCCGGTCGAGGAGGGCGAGCAGTCCGTCGACGTCCGACATGTGCAGACCGGTCGTCGGTTCGTCGAGTACGTACACCGCCCCGGTCCGGTGCAGCCGGGTCGCGAGCTTGATGCGCTGTCGTTCCCCGCCGGAGAGCGTCGACAGGGGCTGGCCGAGCGTCAGATAGGTGAGCCCTACATCCCGCAGGGCGCACAGGCGGCGGCGCACGCCCTTGTCCGTGAAGAACTCCAGTGCCTGATCGGCCGTCATCTGCAGTACGTCGACGATGGAGTTGCCGCCCACGGTCAGGCGCAGTACCTCTTCCTTGAAGCGCCGGCCGTCGCAGTCGGGGCAGGTCGTCGTCACCGGATCCATGAACGCGAGGTCGGTGTAGCTGACGCCGCGCCCCTGGCAAGCTACGCACGCGCCTTCGGAGTTGAAGCTGAACAGCCCCGGCTCGGCGCCCGTCTCGCGCGCGAAGATCCTTCGTACGGTGTCCATGATGCCGACGTACGTCGCCGGCGTGGACCGTGCCGAGATGCCGATGGACGACTGGTCGACGACGACCGCGTCGGGGTGGGTGGCCGTGAACGCCTCCGAGACGAGCGTGCTCTTGCCGGAGCCCGCGACACCGGTCACCACGGTCAGTACACCGGTGGGGAACTCCACCGTGACGTCCCGCAGGTTGTGCTGGTCCGCGCCCTTCACCCACAGCCCGCCGGTGGCCTTGCGGGGCCGGGGCTTGAGCTCGGTGCGGCGGCGCAGACAGCGGCCCGTGAGGGTGTCGGCCGTGGCCAGCTCGCCCGGCGTCCCCTCGAACACCACCCGCCCGCCGTCGGCGCCCGCCCGCGGCCCCATGTCGACGACGTGGTCGGCGAGGGCGATGACGTCCGGGTCGTGCTCGACCACCAGCACGGTGTTGCCCTTGTCACGCAGCCGCAGCAGGAGGTCGCCGAGCCGCCCCACGTCCCTGGGGTGCAGCCCCACACTCGGCTCGTCGAAGATGTACGTCATCCCGGTCAGGCTCGAACCGAGGTGCCGCACCATCTTCAGACGCTGCCCCTCGCCGCCGGACAGCGTCGAGGTCTCCCGGTCGAGGCTGAGGTAGCCGAGTCCGATGGCCTCGATCCGCTCCAGCGACGCCACGGCCGCGCCCGCGATCGGTCCGGCGACGGGGTCGTCGATGTCCTTCAGCACGGTGATCAGGTCAGTGACCTGCATCCGGGTGCAGTCGGCGATGGACAGGTCCCCGATGCGGGTGGCGAGCGCCGCCGCGTTGAGTCGCGCCCCGCGGCAGACGGGGCAGGGGCCCTCCCGCAGGAAGCCCTGCACCTGGTCACGGGTCTTCTGGCTGAGAGCGGACAGGTCCCGCTTGAGGTACAGCCGCTCGAAACGGTCGGCGAGCCCCTCGTAGTCGGTACTCCAGGTGCCGCCGGATCCGCTGACGGTCACCTTGCTCCCGGGGCGCCCGCGCAGCAGGAACTCCCGCTCCGCGGCGGTGAATCGGCCCACCGGCTTGTGGGTGTCCAGTTCGGTCGTGTTCGTGTATGCCTGCCCCTGCCAGGTCCCCGCGGCGAACGGCGGGAAGCGGACCGCGCCGTCCGCCAGTGACCGGTCCGGGTCAAGGATGCGGTCCCAGTCGGGCCGGACCGTGCGGCCGAGGCCGTCGCACTCGGGGCACATGCCCGACGGGTCGTTGAACGAGTACGCGGTGGCCGGGCCCGCGCTCGGCGTGCCGTGCCGTGAGAACAACACCCGGATCACGGAGTAGACGTCCGTCATCGTGCCCACCGTCGACCGGGAGTGGCCGCCGACCGGCCGCTGGTCGACGACGATCGCGGGCGAGAGATCCTCGATGGCCTCCGCGTGCGGCCGCTCGTACTTCGGCAGCCGGTTGCGGACGAACCAGGTGAAGGTCTCGTTCAGCTGGCGCTGCGACTCGACCGCGATCGTGTCGAACACGACCGACGACTTCCCCGACCCCGACACCCCGGTGAAGACCGTGAGCCGGTCTTTCGGGATGCGCAGGGTGACGTCCTGGAGGTTGTTCTCACGGGCTCGAGTGAGGGTGATGAATGCGGGCATGCATCCGACGCTAGGTGGGATACCCGACAGCTTCTGGCGTGATTTCCTTGAGTTCTCCTTCCATCAGCAGCCAGCGCGTGATCCCGATCGACTCCAGGAACGGCACGTCGTGGCTGGCCACGATCAGCGCGCCCTCGTACGACTCCAGAGCCGTGGTGAGCTGCCGCACGCTCGCCATGTCGAGGTTGTTCGTCGGCTCGTCGAGCATCAGCAGCTGCGGTGCGGGCTCGGCCAGCATCAGCGCGGCCAGGGCCGCCCGGAAACGTTCGCCGCCGGAGAGCGTCGCCGCCCGCTGGTCCGCCCGCGCCCCCTTGAACAGGAAGCGGGCGAGACGGGCCCGGATCCGGTTGTTGGTGGCGCCGGGAGCGAAGCGGGCCACGTTCTCGGCGACGGTCAGCTCGTCGTCGAGCACGTCGAGCCGCTGCGGCAGAAAACGCAGGGGGACATGCGCCCACGCCTCGCCGCAGACCGCGTCGAGCTCCCCGGCGATCGTGCGCAGGAGCGTGGTCTTGCCCGCCCCGTTGCGGCCGATCAGCGCGATCCGTTCGGGTCCGCGCAGCTCGAACGAGCCGGTCACGCGCGCTCCGTACGCCAACTCCAGTCCCTGGAGCGTGAGTACGGTGCGACCGGGCGGCACGGACGTGTACGGCAGGTCGACGCGGATCTCGTCGTCGTCCCGCACGGCGTCGACCGCCTCGTCGAGACGCTCCTTGGCCTCGGCGAGCTTCTCCTCGTGCATGATGCGGTGCTTGCCGGCGGACTCCTGGGCGGTGCGCTTGCGCACCTTCATCACGGCCCGGGGCTCGCGCTTGTTCTCGTACATCTTGTTGCCGTAGCGCACCCGTTTGGCCAACTTCGTGTGGGCTTCGACGAGTTCGCGTTTCTGCTTCTTCAGATCGGCCTCGGCGACACGCACCATGCGTTCCGCCGCCTCCTGCTCGGCGTCAAGGGCCTCCTCGTACGCCGAGAAGTTGCCGCCGTACCACGTCACCTCGCCGGCGCGCAGATCGGCGATCTGGTCGACCCGTTCGAGGAGTTCACGGTCGTGGCTGACCACGACCATCACTCCCGACCAGGCCTCGACGGCGGAGTAGAGCCGCCGACGGGCGTACACATCGAGGTTGTTGGTGGGTTCGTCCAGCAGGAGGACATCGGGGCGGCGCAGCAGCAGTGCGGCCAGGCGCAGCAGGACCGACTCGCCGCCCGAGAGCTCGCCGATGGTGCGATCCAACTCGATGTGGCCGAGCCCGAGTTCGCCGAGTGTCGCGAGGGCGCGCTCCTCGACGTCCCAGTCGTCGCCGACGACGTCGAAGTGCTCCTCGGACACGTCACCCGCCTCGATGGCGTGCAGGGCCGCCCGCTTGGCGGCGATGTCGAGCGCCTCATCGACGCGCAGTCCGGTGTCGAGGGCGACGTTCTGCGGGAGGTGACCGACCTCGCCCGCCACCCGGACGGTGCCGTCGGCCGGCGTGAGCTCACCGGCGATCAGCTTCAACAGGGTTGATTTCCCTGACCCGTTGACGCCGACGAGTCCGGTTCTGCCGGGGCCGAAGGTCACCTGCAGATCGTCGAAGACGGACGTGCCGTCCGGCCAGGCGAAGTTCAGGGAGGTGCAGGTGATGGAGGTGGGAAAGGTAGACATGGGGCCTCGCGGTTGCTTGATGCGGTCAGGGCAACGCGTATCGAGACACCGGGGCGCCGGCAGCGGCGACGGCGGAGGGAACGGGCGGGGTCCTGGGGGCTTGGGCTCGAAAGGGCCTGAAGAAGAGGCGAGGCCCGAGGAGTTGCCCTGCTCCGGAGAACGGCTCGTATGCCGAGGTCGCACGCGGCGCACACACGCAGCGGTGTGTGACGCGGTGTCTCAGGACCTCAGACGAGCAACGTCCTTCTCCAATCGACGGCAACAGGACCGCTGTACACCGTAGGAGGGGGCCTGGTCGCTGTCAACGAATTAACGTGAGCAGCGACCTCGACCACGCGAAAGAGGCTGCCGGACCGGTTCGCGCACATCCCGAGAGGCTCGCGATCCCCGCCGCAGCCCCGTGACAGCCCCGAAGCACCTCCGAAGCCCGTCCAGCCCCTGCGAACGCCCCTCCGAAAGCCAATGGTGCGATCAGGTCAGCAGGTACCCCGTAGCAGTTCGTCGAGCCCGTGATCCAGATCGTGGTGCTGATGTTCCAGACCGATGGGCACCAGCTCCGTCGTGCTCTCCAGGAAGCGCCGGAGATCGCCCGCGAGGACGTGCACCACGGCGGTGCCCTCGGGGGCGTGGAACTCAAGGACGATGCGGTCGAATCCGTACGGCCGCACCCGTACGTCGCCCTGGCCCACCGGCTCCTCCAGGCCCGAGGAGAGCAGTTCACGGGCGAAGGTCCAGCACACGTCCACTCCTTCGAGCGTGGACGGGGCGGGGAAGGCCATGCGGACGGCGAACGGTTCGCGGGGGTCGTAGTGGAGCGTTGCGGGAATGCTCGGCATCCGCGGCGCGGCGGCGACGAGACGGGCCTCTACGGGCTGCTCGATGACGGTGGACAACGCCTTGCTCCCTTGTGACGGCTGGACGAACGGTGGACGTATGAGGCTGGGCACTTGAAGAGACGACAGAACCAGCGTTTGCGTGCTCCTGGAGGCACACGGAGTTCGAGTGACCTCTGTCACCGCCTTCAATCACGCGAGTGAAGGTCGTTGTCGTCCGGGGCATCTGGACGCCATTGGGGGAGTGGGTTAGCTTCGCCCGCTATGAGGGGCTTGGGGAAGACGCGACGGAAGAGACTTACGAGGCATACGCACACGAGGCAGACAGAGACGAGGAGTTGGCGTACGGGGAGCTGGCGTATGGGGATTTGGCGTATGGGGAGCTGGCGTACGAGGCGTTTGGCGGTCTTAGGTGTGTGCGGCCTCGCTCTCGCCGCCGTGCCGGCGGTGCCCGCGCAGGCACAGGGACCGGACGGACGGCCGCCGCACTGGGAGCTCAAGGACAGCGGCACGGACGTACGCTTCCGCGGACTCTCCGCCGTCAGCCGGAACACCGCCTGGCTGGCCGGCTCGAAGGGCACCGTGCTGCGCACCTCCGACGGCGGCGCGAGCTGGCGGAACGTCTCGCCGCCCGGCAGCGGCGCGCTGGAATTCCGTGACATCGAGGCGATCGACGCCCGGCGTGCCGTGGTGCTGGCCATCGGCGAGGGCGAGGCCTCCCGGATCTTGCGGACCGACGACGGCGGCAAGACCTGGACCGAGTCCTTCCGCAATACCGACGCGAGAGCCTTCTACGACTGCCTCACCTTCTTCGACCGTCGCCACGGCCTGGCGATGAGCGACCCGGTGGACGGCAGGTTCCGCATCCTGTCGACCAGTGACGGCGGCCGTTCCTGGAAGGTGCTGCCGGGCGACGGTATGCCCGCGGCGCAGGAGGGCGAAGCGGGCTTCGCGGCCAGTGGGCAGTGCCTGGTGAGCTCGGGGCCGCGCGATGTGTGGCTGGCCACGGGCGGGGCCGCACGCGCGCGCGTGCTGCACTCCGCCGACCGTGGCCTGACCTGGACCGCCACCGACGCACCGATTCCCGCGGGCGACCCGGCGCGCGGTGTCTTCGCCGTCGCCTTCCGCGACCGTACGCACGGCATCGCGATCGGCGGCGACTACCGGGCCGACCAGGCGTCACCGCGGGCGGCCGCGGTGACCGGCGACGGCGGCCGCACCTGGGCGCCGGCCGCGAAGCCGCCGCCCGCCTACCGTTCGGGCGTCGCCTGGCTCCCGCACAGCCGCTCGGCCGCCCTCGCGGTCGGCCCCACCGGCACCGACCTCACCACGGACGGCGGCCGCACCTGGCGCACCCTCGACACCGGCTCGTACGACACCGTCGACTGCACGCCCGACCTGGGCTGCTGGGCCTCGGGTGAGAAGGGCCGCGTGGCACGGCTGGAACGCTGATGCGAGCGCGCTCGGCCCGTGCTTGGCTGGGAGCGGGGCCGCCTTGAGCAGCCATTCAGCAGTGAGGAGCGCGGTCATGCCACGTGGCTCGAGTCCCAAGCGGGAGCGGCAGTACGAACACATCAAGGAGAGCGCCCGCGAACGCGGCGAGAGCGAGCGGCGCGCCAAGGAGATCGCCTCGCGGACCGTCAACAAGGAACGTGCCCGGCGCGGCGAGTCCAAGACCGCGAGTCGTACGTCGACCGAGGACATCTCGTCCGGCCGGCGGGGCGGTCTGCGGTCCCACAAGGGAGCGGGAGGACCCACGTACGACCAGCTCTACGAGGAGGCGAAGAGCCGCAACATCGAGGGCCGCTCCAAGATGAACAAGGACCAGCTGTCTCGGGCTCTCGGGCGCTGAGGAGCCGTCACGGAGCCGGGGTCTGTGAGCCTGAGCCGAGGCGTCTGTCGAGGCCGGATCAGCCCAGCGTTTCGCGGTACGGCTCCAGCGCGGGCGCCGTCTTCGTCGCGACGAACTCGGTGATCCGGTACTCACACACGCCCGCGACCACGAAGGGGTCGCTCGCCGCGATCTTCTCGACCGCCGCGCGACTGTCGGCGACGGCCAGAATCACGCCACCGTCACGAGGGTTCTTGCGCCCGGACGCGAGGAAGGCCCCCGCCGCGTACTGCTGGTCGAGCCACCGGACGTGTTCCTCCAGAACGGCGTCGACGGCATCGATCGGGGCGGTGTAGGTCAACTCCAGTACGAACATGATCGCGAGCCTACCCGCCGCCCCCTCGGCTCCCCGTACGCTCGACGGCACCATGACGACCGTACGCATCCCCGCGGGCTGGCCCGCCACCGAAGACCAAGCGCGTGCCGTGCAGGACGAGTTGCGAGGGCGGGTGGTCCTCGACGAGCCGGGGCCCGCGCCGGGAACCGGCCGGGTGACGGGGGTCGACGTGGCCTACGACGACGAGCGGAACGTCGTCGTGGCCGCGGCGGTCGTCCTGGACGCCGCGACCCTCGACGTCGTGGCCGAGTCCACGGCCGTGGGGCAGGTGTCCTTCCCCTACGTCCCGGGGCTGCTCGCCTTCCGCGAGGTCCCGGCCGTCCTGGCCGCCCTCGACGCCCTGCCGTGCGAGCCGGGCCTGGTCGTCTGCGACGGCTACGGCCTCGCCCATCCTCGCCGCTTCGGTCTGGCCAGCCACCTCGGCGTCCTCACCGGCCTCCCGACGATCGGGGTCGCCAAGAACCCCTTCACCTTCGCGTACGAGGAGCCCGGCGCTCCGCGCGGCTCCTCGTCCCCGCTGCTCGCGGGCGAGGAGGAGGTCGGCCGCGCGCTGCGCACCCAGAAGGGGATCAAGCCGGTCTTCGTCTCGGTCGGCCACCGGGTGACGCTGGACAACGCCTGCGCTCACACCCTGCTCCTCGCACCGCGCTTCCGCCTCCCGGAGACGACCCGCCACGCGGACGCGCTGTGCCGCCGGGCCTTGAAGGCGACCTGACGGCGAATCTGCCTGCGCTGTTGATCACGGTGCCGACAACGGTGCTGATCACGGCTCTGATCACGTCTGCTGAGTACGTCTTCTGAGTACCTGTTCTGAGTATCTGCGCGGATGCCGGGCGCCGTCATGATCGGCAGGCTTTGCCGCATGACGACACACCGTGCCTCGAAGCCCGCCGCCAACCCCAGCCAGCCCGTCGAGCGTGCCGTGATGGCGGGACTGATTCTCGCGGTCCTCGCCGGAGTCGGCTGGATAGCCGGGATGATCTACACGGTCATGGGGTGGCCGCTCTGAGGCAGACGTCCCCGAACGGCACACCTAGGACCTGTCCGGGCGCGAGGCCGCGACCCGGAAGCTGATTCCCGCCTCGCGCAGGCGCTCGATGAGCGCGTCGCCCATGGCCACCGCCGTGGTGACCTGGCCAGAAGCCGGGGGAAGGTCGTCGAAGGCCAGGCACAACGCGGACTCGGCGAGCATCTTGGCGGTCTCCCCGTACCCGGGATCGCCGCCGGCGACCTCCGTGAAGACCTGACGTCCGCCGCCCTCGCCCACGAACCGCACCGAGAACCAGCTCTTCGCCCGCTTCTCCTCGCTCGGCCCTTCCCCGGGCTTGAGCCGGCCGGACAGCCAGCGCCGGGCGGGCGGCAGTTGCGCCGCCGCGAACACCGCACCGGCCGCGGCCACCCCGCCCACCGCGAACGGCAGCCGTTTGACGGCCGCGTAGTGCCGGTAGCGGAAGTCGGGCCCGTACCGCTCCAGGGCCCGGGCCGACCGCTGCACGATCCGCGGATCGATCGTGGGCAGCGGCAGCGCCCACATGCCCACCTCCTTGGCGTACCGCGGCGCGCTCTGTGGTGCGTACGCGCGTCGGCCGACCACCCGCGGCTCGTGCCGCTTCCGGTCCCGCGCCGCGGCCACCATGTGCCGCCCGCGGGAGAACTGGTTGAGGGCGGAGGCGAACGTGCCGCCCGAGAACATCGCCTCGGAGCGCACGAATCCGTCCACGGTCAGCGGCACCCCTTCGGGGAGCTGCTGGACGGTGAAGTACGCGCCCAGGTCGTGCGGAATCGAGTCGAACCCGCAGGCGTGCACGAGCCGCGCCCCGGTCTCACGCGCGCGTGCGTCGTGCCGCACATACATGAGGTCCACGAACTCCGGCTCTCCGCAGAGGTCCAGATAGTCGGTGCCGGCGTCCGCGCAGGCGGCGAGCAGTTCCTCGCCGTACTCGAGGTAGGGCCCCACGGTCGTGGCGAGCACGCGCGCGTGCTCCGCCAGTTCGCGCAGCGAGGCCGGCTCGGTGACGTCCGCCCGGAGCAGGGGCAACTCGGCGCAGGCCGGGTCGATGGAGGTCAGCCGATCGCGCAGCCGCTCCAGCTTCGCGGTGTCGCGCGCCGCGATCGCCCAGCGCAGCCCCTCGGGGGCGTGCGCGGCGAGATACTCCGCAGTGAGCGCACCGACGAATCCCGTGGCTCCGAAGAGCACGATGTCGTACATGCGCTCCGTCTTGTCCTGCTTGCCCATGGCACCTCTCAGCCGTGCACCTCGCGCCGTTGTCGGTGGCTGAGGCTAGCGTGAGGTACGAGTATCCGAACCAGGACCCCGTACGAGGAGCCGAACCAAGGGCCGGAGGCAGCCGTGACCGCGACCAGGAGTGCACTCAAGAAGTGGGAGCAAGTGCGTGAGTTCGCCCTCGGTCTGCCGGGCGCGGCCGAGGAGTTCCCCTGGGGCGAGAGCGTCGCGAAGGTCAACAAGAAGGTCTTCGTCTTCCTCGGGGTGGACGACGGCAGCTATCCGCTGGGCATCACCGTGAAGCTCAAGGACGACGCGGCGCACGCCCACGCGATGACCTCGCCGGGCGCAGAGCCCGCCGGGTACGGACTCGGGAAGGCGGGCTGGGTGAGGATCCCGCTGGAGGAGAAGGGCGCCCCGGCCGCGGAGCTGCTGTGCGACTGGGTCGAGGAAAGCTTCCGCACGATCGCCCCAAAGAAACTCATAGCGGAGCTGGACGCGCGCTGATTCCCCTGGAGGCACAGAGCTTCCAGAATGGGCTAAGCGCTTGCTTGCCGGGGTCTTGTGCGGTGTGGAACACGTTCTTAACATCGCTGATGTTACATCAGGAGTGTCACAGTGCTGGGGGCTTGATGGCAGAGGCAGGGACGGCGGGGACCGGCCCGCTCGCCGGGGTGCGCGTGGTCGAGCTGGCAGGCATCGGGCCCGGCCCGTTCGCCGCCATGCTCCTCGCCGACCTGGGCGCCGACGTGGTCCGCGTGGACCGGCCGGACGGCGTGGGACTCGCGATCAACCCGCACTACGACGTCACCAACCGCAACAAGCGGTCCGTGATCATCGACCTGAAGGCGACCGACGGACCCGGCCATGTCCTCGATCTGGCCGAACGCGCGGACGTCCTCATCGAGGGATACCGCCCGGGCGTCGCCGAGCGCCTAGGCGTGGGCCCCGGGGCCTGCCAGGGCCGCAACCCGAGGCTCGTCTACGGGCGAATGACCGGCTGGGGCCAGGAGGGCCCGCTGGCCCCGCGCGCGGGGCACGACATCGCGTACATCGCGCTGACCGGCACGCTCGGCATGATCGGTGAACCGGACAGGCCGCCGGCCGTCCCCGCCAACCTGGTCGGCGACTACGCGGGCGGCTCCCTCTACCTCGTCGTCGGCGTCCTCGCCGCCCTCCACCACGCCCGCGCGAGTGGCACGGGACAGGTCGTCGACGCCGCCATCGTCGACGGCGCCGCACACCTGGCCTCGATGATCCACGGCATGCTGGCCGCCGGCGGCTGGCAGGACCGGCGCGGCGCGAACCTGCTCGACGGCGGCTGCCCCTACTACGGCACCTATGAGACGGCCGACGGCCAGTACATGGCGGTGGGCGCGCTCGAGCGGCGCTTCTACGAGGAGTTCGTGGAGCGGCTCGGCATCATGGAACACGCCGCGGCCCACAAGGACCCGGCGCGCTGGCACGAACTGCGCGAGACGGTCGCGGCCCGCTTCAAGACACGTACGCGCGACGAGTGGACGGCGGTCTTCGAGGGCTCCGACGCATGCGTGGCGCCCGTCCTGTCGCTGCGCGAAGCGCCGCACCATCCGCACCTTGCCGCCCGCGGCACCTTCACCGACCACGACGGCATCACCCAGCCCGCCCCCGCGCCCCGCTTCTCCGCCACCCCCGCCGAGGTTCGCAGCGGGCCCGCGCGACCGGGCGCCGACACCGCCGACGTGGCCCGCGACTGGGACGTACCCGGCCTCCTGAAGGGCAGCCCTCAATGAACCGGCGGATCTTCGAGGGCCGAATAGCCGAAAGTACGTCGTCGCCGCCAAGGCCCTGACCGACGGCCGAATACACCCTCTACGGCGGGACGACCGAGATCATGAAGGAGATCATCGGCCGGTCCCCGCATGGCTGACCCCATGGAAAGGCTTACCAGTGAGCACCGAAGCGTACGTGTACGACGCGATCCGCACCCCGCGGGGCCGCGGCAAGGCGAACGGCGCCCTGCACGGCACGAAGCCCATCGACCTGGTCGTCGGGCTCATCCACGAGATCCGGAGCCGCTTCCCGGACCTCGACCCGGCCGCCGTCGACGACATCGTGCTCGGCGTCGTCGGCCCGGTCGGCGACCAGGGCTCCGACATCGCCCGCATCGCGGCCGTCGCGGCGGGTCTGCCGGACACGGTGGCCGGCGTCCAGGAGAACCGCTTCTGTGCCTCCGGCCTCGAAGCCGTCAACCTGGCCGCCGCGAAGGTCCGTTCGGGCTGGGAGGACCTCGTCCTCGCGGGCGGCGTCGAGTCGATGTCGCGGGTGCCCATGGCCTCCGACGGCGGCGCCTGGTTCGCCGACCCGATGACCAACCTCGCCACCAACTTCGTCCCGCAGGGCATCGGCGCCGACCTCATCGCCACGATCGAGGGCTTCACCCGCCGGGATGTCGACGAGTACGCGGCGCTCTCCCAGGAGCGCGCCGCCGCGGCCTGGAAGGACGGCCGCTTCGAGCGGTCCGTCGTACCGGTGAAGGACCGCAACGGCATCGTCGTCCTGGACCACGACGAACACATGCGTCCGGGCACGACCGCCGACTCGCTCGCGGGGCTCAAGCCGTCGTTCGCCGACATCGGCGACCTGGGCGGCTTCGACGCCGTGGCGCTGCAGAAGTACCACTGGGTGGAGAAGATCGACCACGTGCACCACGCGGGCAACTCGTCCGGCATCGTGGACGGCGCCTCGCTCGTCGCGATCGGCTCCAAGGAGGTGGGGGAGCGATACGGGCTGCGGCCGCGCGCCCGCGTCGTCTCCGCCGCCGTCTCCGGCTCCGAGCCCACCATCATGCTCACCGGGCCCGCGCCCGCGACCCGCAAGGCGCTCGCCAAGGCCGGGCTGACCATCGACGACATCGACCTGGTCGAGATCAACGAAGCCTTCGCGGCGGTCGTCCTGCGCTTCGCCCGGGACATGGGCCTGTCCCTGGACAAGATCAACGTCAACGGCGGCGCCATCGCGCTCGGTCACCCGCTGGGCGCCACCGGCGCGATGATTCTCGGCACCCTCGTCGACGAACTGGAGCGCCAGGACAAGCGGTTCGGCCTCGCCACGCTGTGCGTCGGCGGCGGCATGGGCATCGCCACCATCGTCGAGCGCGTCTGAACGTCCCGTCCCCTTACGGAGAAACAGCCATGACCGAGAGCACCACCATCCGCTGGGAACAGGACGAGACCGGCGTCGTCACCCTCGTCCTCGACGACCCCCACCAGTCCGCGAACACCATGAACCAGGCGTTCCGGGAGTCCCTCACCGCGATCGCCGACCGCCTGGAGGCCGAGCAGGACTCCGTCCGCGGCGTCATCTTCACCTCGGCCAAGAAGACCTTCTTCGCGGGCGGCGACCTGCGCGACCTGATCGCGGTCACCCCCGAAACCGCCCAGTTCACCTTCGAGCGGAGCCTCGCCGTCAAGCGCGACCTCCGCCGCATCGAGAAGCTGGGCAAGCCCGTCGTCGCCGCCATGAACGGCGCGGCCCTGGGCGGCGGCTACGAGATCGCCCTCGCCTGTCACCACCGCGTCGCCCTCGACGCCCCCGGCTCCAAGATCGGCTGCCCCGAGGTCACCCTCGGCCTGCTGCCCGGCGGGGGCGGCGTCGTGCGGACCGTACGGCTGCTGGGCATCGCCGACGCGCTGCTGAAAGTGCTCCTCCAGGGCACGCAGTACAGCCCGCGCCGCGCCCTCGACAACGGTCTCATCCACGAAGTGGCCACCACCCGCGAGGAGATGCTCGCCAGGGCCCGCGCCTTCATCGACGCCCACCCCGAGTCGTCGCAGCCCTGGGACCAGCCCGGCTACCGCATCCCGGGCGGCACACCCTCCAGCCCGAAGTTCGCGGCGAACCTGCCCGCCTTCCCGGCCAGCCTGCGCAAGCAGACGAACGGCGCGCCCTATCCGGCCCCGTGGAACATCCTCGCGGCCGCGGTCGAGGGCTCCCAGGTCGACTTCGAGACCGCCCAGGTCATCGAAGCCCGCTACTTCGTGGAGCTGGCCGCGGGCCAGACCTCCAAGAACATGATCCAGGCCTTCTTCTTCGACCTCCAGGCCGTCAACTCCGGCGCCAACCGCCCCCAGGGCATCGAGCCGCGCCAGGTCCGCAAGGTCGCCGTTCTGGGCGCCGGGATGATGGGCGCCGGCATCGCCTACTCGTGCGCACGCGCGGGCATCGACGTCGTCCTCAAGGACGTGTCGCCCGAGGCGGCGGCGCAGGGCAAGGGCTACTCCGAGAAGCTCTGCGCCAAGGCCGTCTCCCGGGGACGCACGACCCAGGAGAAGGCCGACGCCCTGCTCGCCCGCATCACTCCCACCGCCGCGCCGGAGGACCTCGCGGGCTGCGACGCCGTGATCGAGGCGGTCTTCGAGGACCCGGCGCTCAAGCGCAAGGTGTTCAAGGAGATCCAGCACATCGTCGAGCCCGACGCGCTGCTCTGCTCCAACACCTCGACCCTGCCCATCACCGCGCTGGCCGAAGGCGTCGACCGGCAGGGCGACTTCATCGGGCTGCACTTCTTCTCACCCGTCGACAAGATGCCGCTCGTCGAGATCATCAAGGGCGAGCGGACCGGTGAGGAGGCCCTGGCCCGAGCCTTCGATCTCGTACGGCAGATCAAGAAGACCCCGATCGTCGTCAACGACTCGCGCGGCTTCTTCACCTCCCGGGTCATCGGGCACTTCATGAACGAGGGCGTGGCGATGGTCGGCGAGGGCATCGAGCCCGCCTCCGTCGAGCAGGCGGCGGCCCAGGCCGGTTACCCGGCCAAGGTGCTCTCTCTCATGGACGAGCTGACGCTCACCCTGCCGCGCAAGATCCGTACGGAGACGAAGCGGGCCGTCGAGGAGTCCGGCGGCACGTGGGCCACGCATCCCGCCGAGGCCGTCATCGACCGCATGATCGACGAGTTCGGCCGCACCGGCCGCAGCGGCGGGGCGGGCTTCTACGAGTACGTCGACGGGAAGCGCGCGGGGCTCTGGCCCGGGCTGCGGGAGCACTTCACACGCGAGGGTGCGGACATCCCCTTCGAGGACATGCAGGAGCGCATGCTCTTCTCGGAGGCGCTGGACACGGTCAGGCTGCTGGAGGAGGGCGTGCTGACGTCTGTCGCCGACGCCAACATCGGGTCCATCCTCGGGATCGGCTTCCCCGGATGGACCGGTGGTGTCCTGCAGTACATCAACGGATACGAGGGCGGCCCCGGGGTGGGCGCCGGCCTGCCCGGCTTCGTGGCCCGCGCGCGTGAGCTCGCCGAGCGTTACGGGGACCGGTTCACTCCGCCGGCGCTGCTCGTGGAGAAGGCGGAGAAGGGCGAGCGGTTCAGCGACGCTTGAGTGTGGGCCGATGAGAGCCGTGCGGGAGTGGCTCAGGAATCCTTGAGCCACTCCCGCAGCTCGCCGTTCAGGGAGCGCTGGAACGTGGTCAGGAGCGCCTGCACCACGAGGGGCTGCATGTGCGCCGACAGGGACTTCACCGCCGCCATCGACTCGCGCTCGGACACCTCGGCCTGAAACAGCCGGGACAGTTCGCGGGCCGCCGCGCGCGTGTGCTCCATCAGGACAGCGCGCGCCGCGAGGATCGTCTCGTGCGCGATCGGTACGTCGAGCAGCTGAACGCCCAGCCGGAGCAGGCCCGGATCCACCCGAAACGCACCCGCGTCCTCGGTTCTGGCGAGGACGTTCATCGCGGCGAGCCGCTCCAGATCCTCCTCGCTCAGCGGGCGCCCGGCCCGGCGCTCCAGTTCGGCGCGGCTCAACTCCTCCGCCGAGTCGGGTGCCCACGAGGCCACCACCGCACGATGGATCGCCAGGTCATGGGCGCTCAGATCGCCCGGCAACTGCTCCAGGTACCGCTCGATCGCGGCCAGCGTCATCCCCTGATGCTGCAACTCCTCGATCAGCACGAGCCGGGACAGGTGCCGCTGCCCGTAGAACCCGACGCGGCGCGGACCGATCACGGGCGGCGGCAGCAGCCCCCTGGTGCCGTAGAAACGCACCGTACGAACCGTGACGCCCGCGCGCGCGGCCAGTTCGTCGACGGTGAGCGTCGGCTCCTCGGTGTCCGTCGCCATGGCTGCTCCTTCGGGTCCTTCGGGTCCTTCGGTATTTCCGGTACTACGTCAGTGCGGTGCAACAGTATTGCTGTCTCACCAGTGTTGTGAAAGCAGCGCTACGAGGCGATCGACACCGCGCTCGGGCTGCTCGCCGGCAAAGCGGTCGAACTCGGCGCCTCCGTGCACATGCCGCGCATCGGGGTGACGGTGTACGACCACGGGGACTGAGTGGAGTTCCCGGCCGCTCCCGGCACCTCTTCATGAGCACCGGTGACTTTCGGTCAACTCTGTCGCAGATGCGCGTTGTTGTGCACGCCTGATCGGGTAAGTCATGGCCATGGATCTCATTCCTTACCCCGTAGGCCCCCTCAACCCGAAGGTCCAGGACCTCCTCGTCGCGCTGGCGCTGTTCGCCGCTGTGTTCCTGTTCTTCGTCCGGGTGCTGCCCCGGATGCAACGGGTGCTCGATGCGCGGGACGAGGCGATCAGAGGCGCCGCCGAACACGCCGAGGCGGTACGGGCCCGCGCCGAGGAGAAGCGGGCCGAGGCGGTGGCGGTACTGGCCGACGCCCGGCACGACGCGGCCCGGATCCGCCAGCAGGCCTTCGAGGAGGGCGCCGCGGTCATCGCGGCGGCCCGAGCCGAAGGCCAGGACGAACGCGATGCCATCCTGGCCGAGGGCCGCGCCCGGATCGAGGCCGAATGTGCCGCCGCCGAGACCGAACTCCGCATGTCCGTCTCGGAACTGGCCTCGAACTTGGCGAGCCGCGTGGTGGGAGAACGGATCTCGGCTCCCATGGAGCCGAGATCCGGTCGCGCCCAGTAAGGGGCGCGGGGACTGCGTGGCCAGCCCCCATCGACCGCACCAACCCGGACCTCCGGGAAGCGCACAACCAGCCGCCCGGTTCAGAAGGCGTGCGCCATCAGCTCCGCGAACAGCGCGTGCTCGTCGGCATCGAGGCCCCGCGAGCGGAACCAGCCGCAGATGTTGGCGCAGTCGCGCTGGAGGAAGTTCATCCCGTTGGGGTTGCCGACCAGGTCGACGAACTGTGGCAGGTCGATGATGACCAGCCGCTCGCCCGCCGCCAGGATGTTGTACGCCGAGAGGTCGCCGTGCACGACGCCGTTCTGCACCATCGTCGCGAGCGCATCGGTGAGCTGCTCGAAGTACGCCGCCAGCAGCTCGGGTGAGGGGCGAACCTGGGCGAGCCGGGGCGCGGTCTCGACGGCGCCGTCCTCGTCGACGACGGTGATCCACTCCATCAGGATCTCGGTGCCGTCGATCTGGACCGGGTAGGGAACCGGCAGCCCGAGGTCCCAGAGCCGCACCAGCGCACCCCACTCGGACACCGCCCACTCGCCGGCCGCGACCTGCCGGCCGAAGGTGCTCTTCCGCTTGAGGGCCCGCTCGTCACGTGAGCGCTTCATCGAGCGGCCCTCGGTGTAGGACGCGGCGCGGTGGAAGGTCCTGTGCTCGGGAGAGCGGTACCGCTTGGCCGCCATGACCACGCCGGCGGCGGGGTCGAGCGGGTCGGCGCGCTCGACGAGGTGGACGTCGGCCTCCTTGCCGGTCTTGAGGACGCCGAGCTCGGTGTCGATCGCGCCCTGCGAGGTCACCACCCAGTCCGGGAGCGGCTCGGGGCCTCGGCAGAGGGGTTCGACGCTGAGCCAGGTCGACCAGCGCTGGCCGTCCTCGAGGTCGTCGTAGGCACGGAAGTCGAAGACGAACCGGTCGTCGACGTCGCCCAGGTCGTCCGGCGGCGGGACGTAGCGGTAGGGGTCGGTGATGAAGTCGTCAGGAAATGCCCGGTGCTGAGGGTGCTGAGGGTGCTGCGAGAGATCGTCGTGAGACATCGCTGGAGGTGCTCCATGAGGTGAGAGAGAGTCGGTCTGCGGGCAGGCCGAGGACAGTCGTAGTCACGGTCGTGCCTCCTCTCGTGGAGCACCGGGCAGCTCCCGGTGTCTCGCCCATGGTGAGGGGCGGACACGGGAGCGGCAACCGAATAAAGCCGGTCCGCGTCGAGCGGCCCCGGCGGTGCCGGGGGTTTCCGGCGTGATGCACTCCGCCACGAACTGAGCCAAGTCACTCCGCAGACCCTCGACCCGCCGCATGTCCACGGTCTCCCACATGCTCCTCACGAGCACAGACCGGAAGACCTGACGGAGTCCTACTAGTGCTCGTGCACCGAATTGGTCTGCGCGATCTTCTTCCAGGACTTCGGCTGAGCCGGTGTCGTCGCGGAGCGAGGAGCGATCGACGCTTCCCGAGCCGCGGGTTCGCTCGGCTTGGAGGCCTGGTAGAGCCAGGTGTCGAAGAGGGCGGCAAGGGGCTGGCCCGAGACCTTCTCGGCGTACCTCAGGAAGTCGCCGACGGTCGCGTTGCCGTGCGCGTACTGCTTCGGCCAGCCCTTCAGGATGGCGAAGAACGCCTCGTCACCGATCTCGTTCCGCAGCGCCTGGAGGGCCAGCGCCCCACGGTCGTACACGGCGATGTGGAACTGGTTCTCCGGCCCCGGATCCCCGGGCTTGACCGTCCAGAAGGCGTCGTCGGCCGGATGCGACGCGTACACGTAGTCCGCGATCTCCTGCGCCGTGCCCTCGCCCTCGTGCTCCGACCACAGCCACTGCGCGTACCGCGCGAAGCCCTCGTTGACCCAGATGTCCTTCCATCCGGCGACGGAAACATAGTCGCCGTACCACTGATGGGCCAGCTCATGGACGACGACGGACACGTTCGTCCCGTTCGCGAACTGGCGCGGGCTGTAGAACGGCCGCGTCTGCGTCTCCAACGCGTACCCGGTGGTGGTGAGGTTCGGGACATAGCCGCCGAGCGCGTTGAACGGGTACGGCCCGAAGTACTCGGCCAGCCAGTCGGCGATCTCCCCGGTGCGCTCGATGCTCGCCCGCGCGGCCCCGTAGTTGTCGCC
Source organism: Streptomyces sporangiiformans (assembly GCF_005768555.2). Lineage (GTDB taxonomy): Bacteria > Actinomycetota > Actinomycetes > Streptomycetales > Streptomycetaceae > Streptomyces > Streptomyces sporangiiformans. The sequence continues at coordinate 10,607 of NZ_VCHX02000332.1, read as the reverse complement.
CAGATCCTTGCTGTACGCGTTGACGATCGGGATGCCGCTCTCCGACGTCCCGGTCGTCACGTCGAACCTGCCGACCGCCAGCGTGGCGAGATACGTGGCCTGAGGCTTGTTGGACCGCCAGTTGTACCGCGTCCAGCCGAGCCGCGAAGTCGCCGACTGCAGCGTGCCGTTGGAGATCGCCTGCGTCCCGTCCGGCACCGCCACCGACACGTCGTACGTGGCCTTGTCCAGCGGATGGTCGTTGCTCGGGAACCACCACCAGGCCGCCTCGGGCTCGTTCGCCCCGACTCCGCCGTCCGGAGTGCGGTGCCAGCTGGTGAACCCGTACGCCTCCTTCGAGGACGGCACCCCGCTGTAGCGCACCACGACGGTGACGGCCGTGCCCTTGGGCAGCGGTGTCTTCGGAGTGATCTCCAACTCGTGCTCGCCGGAGGTCGTGAACGACGCCCTCGCGCCGTTGACCCTCACCTCGCTGACGTCGAGCAGGAAGTCCAGATTGAACCGCGACAGATCCTGCGTGGTGGTGGCCAGGAGGGTCGCCGTGCCCTCCAACTTGTCCGATTCAGGCTGGTACTTGAGCCGGAGGTCGTAGTGCGAGACGTCGTATCCGCCGTTGCCGTACGCGGGGTAGTAGGGGTCGCCGATGCCCGGCGCCCCAGGACTGTAGTCCGCCGCCGATGCCGGGATCGCCAGCATCAGGGAGGCGGCGAGCGCGCCCGGGGCGATCAGTCTGCGGTGCACAAAAGCTCCAAGTCGTCGGTGCCCAAGGTCAGTTCGCAGACTATTCATTCGCCGCGGTCCCGGTCGTGTCCACGGCCACCGCTGTCACACGATCGCCATTCGGCCGACATGAGCCAATCCGTCCCACGGACCTTCACGGCCTACTCGGGCCCAATCCGTCCGCCTGCCTCACCGACCCCGAACGGCCCTCTTTTGCCCGGGAGTTGACCGGGGTACCTTCCGCGCATGCCGATACGCGCGCGCCACATGCGCCTCACCACCTGGAGAACGTTCGCGACAGCGGCCATCGCCGCCCTGATGGCGACGTTGCTCACCCCGGTCTCCGCGCACAGCGCGCCACGGGAGAGCAAACCCGTCTACTCGTACGAGAACGCGATCCGCGAGTCCGTATGGGTCGACACCGGGCTCGACGGCGACTCGGACGGGAAGACGGACCGCGTCGCCGCCGACATCGTCCGGCCGCGCGAACCCGCCCAGCAGGGCCGCAAGATACCCGTGATCATGGACGCCAGCCCGTACTACGCCTGCTGCGGGCGCGGCAACGAGAGCCAGAAGAAGACGTACGACGCCCAGGGCGACGTCGTCCAGATGCCGCTGTTCTACGACAACTACTTCGTGCCGCGCGGCTACGCCTTCGTCGGAGTCGACTTCGCCGGCACCAACCGCTCCGACGGCTGCGTGGACGTCGGCGGCCGCTCCGACGTCCAGTCCGCGAAGGCCGTCGTCGACTGGCTGAACGGCCGGGCCAAGGGCTACACCTCCCGCACCGGCACCGTCCGCGCCAAGGCGGGCTGGACCAACGGCAACACGGGCATGATCGGAAAGAGTTACGACGGCACCGTCGCGAACGGGGTCGCCGCGACGGGAGTCGAGGGCCTGAAGACGATCGTCCCGATCGCCGGCATCTCCTCCTGGTACGACTACTACTTCGCCAAGGGCGCCCCGCTCTACGACTCCGGCCCCGACTGGCTGTCCGACTACGTCGAGAGCCCGGACGCCCGCGCCAAGTGCGCCGCCGTCCAGAAGCGCCTCGTCGACGAGGCCCCGCGCACGGGCGACTGGACGAAGCTGTGGACCGAGCGCGACTACGTGAAGGACGCCGGCAAGGTCGACGCGAGCGTGTTCGTCATCCACGGCATGCAGGACCTCAACGTCCGCCCCAAGCACTTCGGCCAGTGGTGGGACGCCCTCGCCAAGAACGGTGTCGAGCGCAAGATCTGGCTGTCGCAGACCGGCCATGTCGACCCCTTCGACTTCCGCCGCGCCGAGTGGGTGGACACCCTGCACCGCTGGTTCGACCATGAACTCCTCGGCTACGACAACGGCATCGACGACGAGCCCATGGCGGACATCGAGCGCGCCCCCGACCAGTGGGTCACGTCCACCGTCTGGCCGCCGCGCGGCACGGATTCCGTGAGCCTGCGCCCCGGCAAGGGCGAGCAGGCCGGCGTAGGGACCCTTGGGCTGCGTACCGGATCGGGCACCGAGACGTTCACCGACAACCCGCAGCAGAGCGAGACCGACTGGGCCGCGCAGATCGACCAGTCCACCGCCAGTAAGGCCGGATTCATCACCAAGCCGCTCATCAAGAGCCTGCGCCTGTCCGGCTCCTCGAAGGTGACGGTCACCGCCACGCCGAGCACCTCGACGGCCCACCTGTCGGCGGTCCTCGTCGACCTGGGCCCGTCCACCATCCGCGACTACGCGGACGCCGCCGAGGGCATCACCACGCTCACCGACCGCAGCTGCTGGGGCCCGAGCACCACGGGCGACAGCTCCTGCTTCAAGGAGACACAGGCCAAGACCGCGGACGTCGACTACACCGTCTTCAGCCGCGGTTGGGCCGACCTCGGCAACCACGCCTCGGACCTGAAGGGCGTCCCGCTCACCCCGGGCAAGCCGTACACCATCACCCTCGACCTGCACGCGAGCGACCACGTGATCCCGGCCGGCCACCGGCTGGCGCTGATCGTCGCGGGGACCGACAAGGATCTCATCGACCCGCCCTCGACCCAGCCCACACTCAAGCTCGACCTGTCCCGTACGACGGCCAGCGTGCCGCTCGTCGGAGGCAGCCAGGCCTTCACGGCCGCCACCTCGGGATCCGCTCATATCACGCCCGAGGCCGCCCTCGACGGCGTCGCCGACCCCCGCACCCCGCAGCGCGTCCCCGGAGGAAGCCGCTGATGACGCCCCGTCACATCAAAGCCATCGGCCTGTCCGCCGTGTCGGCGGCGGTGCTCCTCGGGCCACTCCTGACCGTGCCCGCCCACGCGGCCGCGACCCCGCCTCGTACCGGATTCGAGCGGACCGACGGCGCACGCTGGACCAGTCAGCCCGAGGAGCAGGACTTCCTGGCCGCCGTCGACAAGGCGAGCGGCCGGGTCTCCGTGAACCGGATCGGCACCACCCGGCAGGACCGCCCGCTCCAGCTCGTACGCGTCGGCAGCGGGCGCACCACCGCCCACACCGTGCTGCTCGTGTGCAGTCAGCACGGCGACGAGCCGTCCGGCCGCGAGGCCTGCCTCACCACCATCCGCGACCTCGCCTACGCGAAGGACGCACGCACCCGGGCGTTCCTGGACCGCACCACCCTGCTCGTCGTACCCACCGCCAACCCGGACGGGCGGGCCGCCGACACCCGTGGCAACAGCGACGGCGTCGACATCAACCGCGACCATCTCTCGCTGGCGACGGCCGAGGCCCGGGCCATGGCGGCCGTCATCCGCGACCGCAAGCCCGACGTGGTCTACGACCTGCACGAGTACGGGGCCACCCCGCAGTACTACGACAAGGACCTGTTCGACCTCTGGCCGCGCAACCTCAACACCGACGGGGCGGTGCACGACGAGGCGCAGACGTTGTCGGAGGGCTATGTGCGGCCCGCCGCCGGCACAGCGGGGTACTCGACCGGGACGTACGGCATCTGGACCGACCCCGAGACCGGCGACCCCATCAAACAGGTCGCGGGCGACGGGCAGGAACGGATCCTGCGGAACATGTCCGGCGTCAAACACGGGGTCGGTCTGCTCATAGAGAGCCGCGTCGACCCCCTGACCGACGCGGAAAAGGCCGACGAGGCGCTCAACAACCGGCGCCGTGTCCACTCCCAGCTGGCGGCACTGGACGGGCTGTTCGCCTACTCGGGCGAGCGCCGCACCCGGATCGAGGCGGCCACGTCGGCCGCCCGGCTCGCCGGCTACCGGGACAGTGGACCGGTCTACGTCGGCGGCGCCGACAACGACCCGGCCGAACCGTCCGAGATCATCCAGGACCCGCCCTGCGCCTACCGGCTCACCGCCGGGCAGTACGCGGATCTCAAGGACGAGTTCGCCCTGCACGGAGTCAAGGTGACAAAGGGCAGTGAGGGCATGTTTGTGCCCCTACGTCAGTCCATGCGGGCACTTGTGCCGCTACTCCTTGACAAACGCGCGCCCTATCACCTCGCGATCGGAGAGCCCGGCAACGATTGCTGACGCGATCGCTATTGGAAATCGCGCCTGTGGTAGATCGTAGAGACATGAACGACAGAGGAATAAGTGTCGCAACGGCTTTCGGGGGAAGGTGCCGCGGATGACAGAGGATCTGAAGAAGCGGGGAGGCCTGGGAGAGTCCGCGGACATCCCGGGCACCCCCGCCCATAACACCGACCGTGTGGTGTTCGGAGTCACCGCCGCGCTCACCGTCGCTTTCGTGATCTGGGGTGCGGTCGCGACCGACTCGCTGGAGAGCGTCTCGGGCGACATGCTCAGCGGCCTCATGCACAACGGCGGTTGGGCCTTCATGCTCGCCGCCTCCGGCTTCGTGGTCTTCGCGCTCTGGCTCGCGGTCAGTCGCTACGGACGGATCCACCTCGGTACGGAGGGCGAGGAGCCCGAATTCCGCACTGTGTCCTGGGTCGCGATGATGTTCAGCGCCGGCATGGGCATCGGCCTGATGTTCTACGGCGTGAGCGAGCCGCTCTCGCACTACACCACGCCCCCGCCGGGCACCAGCCCCGCCGACTCGGCGGAGCGCATGGAAACGGCGATGGCCACCACCCTCTTCCACTGGACGCTCCATCCCTGGGCGATCTACGCGGTGGTCGGTCTCGCCATCGCCTACAGCACCTTCCGCAAACGCCGGCGTCAGACGATCAGCGCGGTCTTCACCCCGCTCATCGGTGAGAAGCACGCGAACGGCAGCGCCGGCCGCGTGATCGACATCCTCGCGATCGTCGCCACGGTCTTCGGCTCCGCGGCCTCACTGGGCCTGGGCGCGCTCCAGATCGGCTCCGGCTTCACGGAGCTGAACTGGTTGGACGAGGTGAGCACCACGTTGCTCGTCACCATCATCGCCGTGCTGACGGCGGCCTTCGTCGCCTCGGCCGTCTCGGGCATCGAGCGGGGCATCCAGTGGCTGTCCAACATCAACATGGTGCTGGCGCTGGTGCTCGCCCTGTTCGTGTTCGTCGCCGGCCCGACCGTCATCATTCTCGATCTGCTGCCCACGTCGATCTTCGCCTTCCTGGGTGACCTGCCGCAGCTCGCGGGCCGTACCGACGCCAGCGGCGGCGAGGGCGTCGCGGACTGGCTGAGCAGCTGGACCGTCTTCTACTGGGCCTGGTGGATCTCCTGGACGCCCTTCGTCGGTATGTTCATCGCCCGCATCAGCCGCGGCCGCACCATCCGCCAGTTCGTCGGCGGCGTCATCCTCGTGCCCAGCACCGTCAGTCTGGTCTGGTTCGCGTTCTTCGGCGGTTCGGCGATGAAGCTCCAGGAGGGCGACCGGCTCTCCAAGGAGGCGACGCCCGAGGGGCAACTCTTCGGCGTTCTCCAGGAGTTCCCCATCGCGACGGCCACCAGCCTGCTCGTGATGATCCTGGTCGGCATCTTCTTCGTCTCGGGAGCCGACGCCGCGTCCATCGTGATGGGCACGCTCTCGCAGAAGGGTGCGCTCGAACCCGGCCGTCTCGTCGTGGTGTTCTGGGGCGTGGTAACCGGAGCCGTCGCCGCGATCATGCTCCTCATCGGCAGCGGCAAGGGCGACGCGCTCACCGGCTTGCAGAACCTCACCATCCTCGCGGCCGCGCCCTTCGTGGTCATCATGATCGGGATGTGCGTCGCCCTCATGCGTGACCTGCGCAAGGACCCGGTCATCGTGCGGAGCGCGATGGGTTCCGAGGCCGTCGAACTCGCCGTGATCCAGGGCCACAAGGAGTACGACGGCGACTTCGGACTCAGGGTCGGGCCCGGCCCCGGCACCGAGACGGAAGGGGATCCACTCGGGCACGAGCACCGCTGAGCCAGGCGTCAGCGGGAGGCGGCGAGCCGGGCCGCCTCCCGCGCGCAGCCCCACGCCACCGTGACGCCGGCCCCTCCGTGCCCGTAGTTGTGCACCAGCACCGAACCACCTGGCAGGAGTTCACGCTCGAGCCGTACCGCGTGGCGCGCGGGGCGCAGCCCCACGCGGTGCTCGAGGACCCGCGCCCCGGCGATCTCCGGTCGCACCGCGGCACAGCGCCGCACGATCTCCTCGGCCACCCCTGGGTCGGGCGTCAGCGACCACTCGCCCTCTTCCGCCGTCCCGCCGAGTACCAGCGTGCCTGGCTGCGGAAAGAAGTACGTCCCTTTGTCGCCGGAGTCCACCGCGGTCAGCCAGGTGGTCACGCCCGGGTTCTCCACGACGACGAGCTGCCCCCGCACGGGCCACATTCCTGGATCCGGTACGAGCTCCCGTGCGCCGAGCCCCGTGCAGTTGACCACGACCGGCGCCGCGACCTCCGCGAGATCCGTGACGTGCCGCTCCTCGATCGTCCCGCCTGCCCTGACGAACCGCTCGCGCAGCCAGGCCAGATGCACGGGCATGTCGATCATCGGCAGTCGCGCCCACAGTCCCGGCCCCGGCAGGGGATACTCCTCGGCCGTCGCCGCCCGCAGCCCCGGCACCCGCGCCGCCCACGGCCCCAAGTCGTCCAGCGATGTGCCGCCGTTTACGCCCTCGACCATCCGTACGCCGGTCTCGTCGGGCCGCGCCGCCAACTCCTCGTACACGGACAGTGATTGGAGTGCCCACTCGCCGACGAGTGCCTCCGGCTCGATGCGGTACGGCCACCACAGCGCGCCCGCAACAGCCGAGGTGGTCCGCTCGGCCGGCTCCCGCGTCCAGATTCTGACGCGCAGGCCGCTCTCCGCGAGGACGACGGCTGTCGTCAGCCCTATGACGCCGCCACCGACCACTGTCACGTCACCGCTCAGCTCACTGTTCACAGGCGGACGTTAACGGAATGTGCCATGCCGTGCTCACATCACCCCCAGTCTGGGGATACTCACACCATGTCTGCCGAGTACGCGACCTTCGGCCTGGCACCGGCCATGCGTGCCGGTGGAGTCCTTGCCAACGGTGACTACCAGGTACACCGGGATTTCGTGGACTTCATCGTCAACGGACAGCCGCTGCTGTTCCAACTCTCCGACCTCGACGCCGTGTCCCCCCTCGCCTCCGACGTGCCGCCCGCGATCTTCACCGCGCAGGTGCGCAGTCTCCTGCTGGAAGCCGACGCCCCGTTGGAGGGCGGTCGGTACGTGATCTACGGCTGTCCCGAATGCGCGGACCTCGCGTGCGGTGCCGTCACCGCGATGATCGAGAAGCTGGGCGAGGACTATGTGTGGCGCGACTTCGCCTGGCAGACGGACGAGCGGGCGGATCTGGAGCTGAACGGCTATCACGGCATCGGCCCGTTCCGCTTCCGCGGCGCCGAGTACCGTGAGGCGCTGGGCTCCCTGCTCACAGGCCCCGGCGGCGAGCGTCGCCGTGTCCTGCTGATCGGTGCGCGCGTCGCCGTCCTCGCCAAGCTCGCCGCCGCCCTGCGCACCATCGGCATCGGCGCCGAGATCACCCGGGACGCCGCCGACGTCCCCGCCGATGAACTGCGCACCTACGGCGCCGTCGCCTTCGGCCGAGCCGTCGGTGAGCAGGAGCGTGCCTCCGTACGGCAGGCCTTCGAGCGCGCCGGCGTCGAGGTCGCGTACGTCGACGGACTCGCCCCGATCATCCCGCTGCTCGTCGCGCAGATCGAACACGCCCTGGACCGCAGCCCCCGGGACCAGCGCCGCCTCACCCGCCTGGTCGCCGCCGACGGCGAGGCGGGCGTGGAGGTCACCTCCACCTGCCGGGTGCAGCTGATCGCGTACCGGCTGGACCGGCTGTACCGCACGCACGCGTACGAGGTCTTCGACGGCGTCCTGGACGCAGGCCGGCACCGGCTCGCGCTGGACGCGAAGGCCACGAAGGGGGAGGCCTTCATCGTGGCGCGGACGTCGGGGAGCGTGCTCGTGGAGGCGATGGCGCGCTGAGGGCGGGGGCGGTGGCGGTGGCGCGGAGAGTCGGTGGCGCGCTGAGGGTGGGGCGGTGGGCGTGGAGAGGCGGTAGGCGCGGAGAGACGGTGGTGAGGAGTAGATCCGGGCGCTGATGTGTGAGCCGGGCGATTAGGATCTGCTCCCTGATGACTGCCACTCTCGTCGCCAAGAATCTCGCCGCCGGTCACGGCGACCGCTCCCTCTTCTCCGGGCTCGACCTCGTCGTCGCGCCCGGCGATGTGATCGGGCTGGTCGGTGCCAACGGCGCGGGCAAGTCCACGTTGCTGTGCCTGCTCGCCGGGCTGCTCACGCCCGAGCAGGGCGAGCTGAGGCTCTCCCCGCCGGGCGCCACCGTCGGGCATCTGCCGCAGGAGCCGGACCGCCGGCCCGGCGAGACCGTGCGGGAGTTCCTCGCCCGCCGCACGGGTGTCGCCGAGGCCCAGCGCGTGATGGACGAGGCCACGCAGGCGCTCGTCGACGGGGCACCGGGCTCGGACGACGCGTACGCGACCAGTCTGGAGCGGTGGCTCGGTCTCGGCGGAGCCGACCTCGACGAGCGGGCCGAGGAGGTCGCCGACTCCCTCGGCCTCGGTGTCGGCCTGGACCAGCCGATGACGTCGCTGTCCGGCGGCCAGGCGGCGCGCGCCGGACTCGCCTCCCTGCTGCTCTCCCGGTACGACGTCTTCCTGCTCGACGAGCCGACCAACGACCTCGACCTGGACGGCCTGGAGCGCCTGGAGCGCTTCGTGGGCGGGCTGCGCGCGGGCACGGTCGTCGTGAGCCACGACCGCGAGTTCCTCAGCCGCACCGTCACCAAGGTCCTCGAACTCGACCTCGCTCAGCAGCAGATCACGCTCTACGGCGGCGGATACGAGGCCTATCTCGAGGAGCGGGACGTGGCACGCCGGCACGCCCGCGAGGACTACGAGGAGTACGCCGACAAGAGGGCCGCGCTCGAAGGGCGGGCCCAGATGCAGCGCGCCTGGATGGACAAGGGCGTCAAGAACGCGCGGCGCAAGGGGGGCAGCGACAACGACAAGATCGGGCGCAAGTTCCGCAGCGAGGCCAGCGAGAAGCAGGCCGCGAAGGCCCGGCAGACCCAGCGCATGATCGAACGGCTCGACACCGTCGAGGAGCCGCGCAAGGAGTGGGAACTGCGGATGGAGATCGCCGCGGCGCCACGATCGGGTGCCGTGGTCGCCACCCTGCGCGACGCGGAGGTGCGCCGCGGTGACTTCACCTTCGGCCCGGCGACGCTCCAGATCGACTGGGCGGACCGCGTGGCCGTCACCGGCGCGAACGGTGCGGGCAAGTCCACGCTGCTCGCCGCCCTGCTGGGCCGCGTGCCGCTGGACGCGGGCCATGCCGCCCTCGGCTCGGGCGTGATCGTCGGTGAGGTCGACCAGGCCCGCAAACTGTTCCACGCCTCGCAATCGCTGCTCGACGCGTTCCGTGCGGCGGTCCCGGACACGGAGCCGGTCGAAGTGCGCACGCTCCTCGCCAAGTTCGGCCTCAAGTCCGACCATGTGCTGCGCGCCGCCGCGAGGCTCTCACCGGGGGAGCGCACCCGCGCGGCTCTGGCCCTGCTGCAGGGCCGCGGCGTCAACCTCCTCGTCCTGGACGAGCCGACCAACCACCTGGACCTGCCGGCGATCGAGCAGCTGGAGTCGGCCCTGGACGCGTACGAGGGCACGCTGCTCCTGGTCACCCACGACCGGCGGATGCTCGACGCGGTGCGGACGACACGGCGGCTGGAGGTCGCGGACGGCAAGGTGACGGAGCGCTGACGGAGCGCTGACGGAGGCTACCCCGGGCGTGCGGCCAGGCGCCGCGCCAGGGTGGGGTAGTCGATGACGTACCCGTCCGCGTCGAACTCCAGGTCTCTGTGGAAGTCGCCTGAGGCGAAGTGGACCCGCCCGCCGTGATCGGTCCGTGCGAGATGCGTGTAGGTCTGCCGGGACGCCCGCACGGCCAGATCCGGCACCGAGACCCAGGCCATCAGGAAGTCGCCCGTCCCGGCTGCTCCCGGCGCCCGATGGAGCCCGTGGCGCAGCACCGGCATCGTGTTCGTGAGCGGACACAGTCCCAGGTCGCAGTCGAGGGCGCCGTCGACCTCGGGCAACCGCCTCTCGTCGGCGGTCCAGCGTCCTTCGCCGTCGTGCCGCAGGTCGAGTACACGGGTCCCGGAGGCGGACTCGGCCGTCACCCGCAGCCGACGCGTCACGAAGCCCTCGGCGGTGTCGAGTTCGTACGAGATCCAGTACGGCTCCGGAGCAGTACCGACCGCCCGCCCTCGAGCCCGCAGCGTGCTGCCGTAGCGCTCGACCCAGGCGGTCTCGTACCCCCTGCTTTCAATGACTTCCCAGGTGAGAACACGTGAGACGGACATGCAGCCACTGTACGGGCGCGCCCCTTCAGGGGCGCAGCCCCCGTTTCGGGAAGGGGTGGGCTTGGGGAAAGAAACCCCCAGCCCACCTACCCGCAGCGTTCAGCCGCGCCCCCGTCCGCCCTTCGGATCGACCAGCCCGG
>NZ_VCHX02000334.1 GCF_005768555.2 Streptomyces sporangiiformans | reverse complement strand
TGGCCCCCTGGCGGGGTCTGGGGCGGAGCCCCAGGAGGATGGGACGGGTAGGGGCGGCGGGGGCGAGGAAGAGCCCTACAGGAACGCCACGTTCACGATCCAGAAGCTCGTCGCGGCGACCAGCGCCGCCGCCGGCATCGTGATGAACCAGCCCAGGATGATGTTCTTGGCGACACCCCAGCGAACGGCATTGACCCGCTTCGTCGCGCCCACACCCATGATCGCCGACGTGATGATGTGGGTCGTGGAGATGGGGGCCTTGAAGAGGAAGGCCGTGACGAACATGATCGACGCGCCGGTCGTCTCGGCGGCGAACCCCTGCGGCGGATCCAGTTCAATGATCTTGCGGCCCAGCGTACGCATGATGCGCCAGCCACCCGCGTACGTACCAAGAGACAGCATGACCGCGCAGGCGATCTTCACCCAGACCGGAATGGCGTCGCCGTACTCCTCGACATCCGCGATGACCAGGGCCATCACCACGATGCCCATCGTCTTCTGGGCGTCCTGGAGACCATGGCCCAGGGCCATGCCCGCCGCCGACACCGTCTGGGCTATGCGGAAACCGCGCTTCGCCTTGTGGGGGTTCGAGTGCCGGAAGATCCACATGATCACCGTCATCACCAGATAGCCGAAGACCAGGCCGACCACCGGTGACACGAACATCGGGATGACGATCTTCTCGAGCACACCGGACCAGTAGACGGTCGTACCGCCTGCCAGAGCCGCGCCCACCATGCCGCCGAACAGCGCGTGGGAAGAGGAGGACGGCAGGCCGAAGTACCAGGTGATGAGGTTCCAGGTGATCGCGCCGACGAGTGCCGCGAAGAGAATGCCCATCCCCTTCGAGCCCTGTGGCGTGGAGATCAGTCCCTCGCTGACCGTCTTGGCGACCCCGCTGCCCAGAAAGGCACCGACGAGGTTCATCACCGCGGCCATCGCGAGCGCCGCCCGCGGTGTCAGTGCCCGCGTCGACACGGACGTCGCGATCGCGTTCGCCGAGTCGTGAAAGCCGTTCGTGTACGTGAAGAAGAGCGCGACGCCGATGGTCACGACCAGAGCGAAGGTGTCCATGAAAGGGTCAGGACTCCTTGACGGCGATGGTCTCCACCGTGTTCGCCACGTGCTCGAACGCGTCCGCCGCTTCCTCCAGTACGTCCACGATCTGCTTGAGCTTCAGCACCTCGATCGCTTCGTACTTGCCGTTGAAGAGGTGGGCCAGCAGCTTGCGGTGGATCTGGTCGGCCTGGTTCTCCAGGCGGTTGACCTCGATCCAGTACTCGGTGAGGTTGTCCATCGTGCGGAGGTTCGGCATCGCCTCGGCCGTCAGCTCCGCCGCCCGCGCCAGCACCTCGATCTGCTGCTCGACACCCTTCGGCAGTTCCTCGACGTTGTAGAGGACGACGAGGTCGACGGCCTCCTCCATGAAGTCCATGATGTCGTCGAGGGACGACGCGAGATTGTAGATGTCCTCGCGGTCGAACGGCGTGATGAACGAGGAGTTCAGCTGGTGGAAGATCGCGTGTGTGGCGTCGTCACCGGCGTGTTCCGCGGCCCGCATACGCTCTGCGATCTCGGCCCGGGCGGACGTGTCCGCTCCGAGCAGTTCCATCAGGAGCTTCGAGCCCGTGACGATGTTGTCCGCGGATGCGGCGAACATGTCGTAGAAGCTCGTCTCCCTGGGGGTCAGACGAAATCGCACGTGTGGTCCTCGGATTGCTTCGGTTTCGGTCTGGCTGATGCTAGGTGCATCATCCGGCCACGGCTAACCGGCCGTCCACCAGTGTGGCTCATCATGCAGAGTGGTCAGCACGGGGTCCTTCGAAGACCGACCGGAGGCTGAGGCGGCGCTGGTCAGGAGCTGATCAGGGGACTGACCGGAAGGCCGGAGCGGAAGACCGACCGTGGGGCCGGCCGGAGAATCGGTCAAGGGCCCTATACCCAGCAAAATTCGTTACCATATACCCAGCAGGGGTATATACCCGGCGGGCCGGTCAGGTTCGCCGCAGTGACCAGCAGGAGGACGCGATGACGACCACCGAAGCCGGCGCGGACGCGCCCTCCGCGGGTACGGCGGATGTGGTGACCGACCACGACCGTGGGATCCACGGCTACCACAAGCAGAAGGACGAGCACCTCAAGCGGCTGCGGCGCATCGAGGGCCAGATCCGGGGCCTGCAGCGGATGGTCGACGAGGACGTCTACTGCATCGACATACTCACCCAGGTCTCCGCCTCCACGAAGGCCCTCCAGTCCTTCGCCCTCCAGCTCCTCGAGGAGCACCTCCGCCACTGCGTCGCGGACGCGGCCCTCAAGGGAGGTACGGAGATCGACGCCAAGGTGGAAGAGGCGACGAAGGCGATCGGGCGTCTGCTGCGTACGTGACCGTGCCGGCAGGTGACTTATCCCACTCCAAGGGGGGTGGTCAGGGCGATTTGCCGGCGCCCTCGCCGTGCTCCTCGAGGAAGCGCTCTTCGGCCAACTTCAGCACCTCGTCGATGCGGTCGGGGCTGAGCCGGTCCTCACGGGTGGTCGAGGCCGCGATGATCAGGTCTCCGCACAGCTCGATCTCGGCGAGGGCCACGTGGTCCTGAACTGCCGTACCGCGCACCGGAGCCACGTGCATCACCTCTTCCTGCCGTCACCGACTTCCTAGAGTAGGGAGCGGCCTACACGCGGCGCATGGCACCAACGGACCATTTCCGGCCCCGCACATTCCGGCCGTCCCGCGCCCCGGCCGCGGTCCCTACTCATCGGCGATCTTCCCCGCGAAGATGTCCTCGGCGTCGGGCAGTCGTACGTCCACGGGGGCCCCGAAGTCGTACAGCAGCGTCGTCGAGGAGACCGCGACGGTGCCCTGCCGCTGCCCGTTGACGAAGCTGAAGCGGTGCCGGACCTTGCGGATGCGCCCCTGGTCGTCGAGGTAGGCGTCGAACGGGACCTCGGTCCTGGCGAACCCTTTCGCCGCCGCGCGGAGCGGTCCGCGGTTGCCCTTCGAGGCCCGCCCGGCGGCTTCGCGGAGGTCGGCGGTCCCGCGATAGTGGCGTACCCGGGTGCCGGCGACGGACGTCTGCCCCACGTACGTCGCCTTCCGCGTGCCCCGCAGCAGTTCGGCGGCGGCGAGCGGATCGGTGGCGCCGCCGGTGACGAGGTTGCCGTCGGAGAGCGTGGCCGTGTCGACGCGGACCCATTTGTCGGCCGGAACACCGCCTCCGCGGTTCTTCATGTAAAGCGCGCCATCTGCCAGGAGTTCGGTGATCGGGCGGTGCTCGGTGGCGCCGGCCGGGTCCTGCGGGAGGAGCACCTTCAGCCGGCCGACCTGCTGCCGGAAGTTGTAGGCGCCCTCGCCGCGGATGGTGACGCGGGTGCCACCGGTGGCCATCTGCATCGACGTACGCGCTCTGGAACTGCCCGCGCGCACCAGGGCCGCGGAGGCCTGCTGGAGCACCTCGACCGGATCGTCGGCGGAGCGTCCGTCCTCGGCGGCGGCCCCGCTGCCCGTGCATCCGGTGGCGCAGACCATCAGCCCCGCCGCCGCGGCGGCCACGGCGACCGCCCCGCCCCCTTGTCTGTGCTGCCGCTCCACCATCGCCTGCCTACCCCCAAGCCGGGCCGTCCCTCTGTGCGCCTCCTGTCGTTCCGCTTAACGACGGGTGGGGAGGGCCGTCACGCCATGAGGAAGAGTGCGGATGAGCGCGCAAGAGCGCGGGTGAGCGCGGAAGACCGCGAACTGCCGTGGTAGTTCGCGGAAGCGGCGGAAGTTCGCGACGCAGCTGATCTCGCCGCGCTCGAGGTCGGTACGGTTGTCACGTGGCGCAGCAGGACGAGTTCGACCCCAGGGACCACCGCACGACCACCACCGAGCAGGGCCGCTTCTGCGTGGCCCGTTGCAGTTGCGGCTGGAGAGGACCGGCCCGTCGCGCCCGCAGCCTCGCGCGCGAGGACGCCGAGGGGCATCTGGCCGCCGGCTGAAGAGCGCTCACGCGTGCCGCAGCGCCGCCAGCAGCTCGTCCACCAGGACCCGGTCGCGGGGCTGGGTGAGGCGGTCGCGGGCGGTCTGCGGGGAGAGCCAGAGGACGCGGTCGACCTCGTTGCTGGGGGTGAAGGCGCCCTCGGTCGCCTCGGCCGCCCAGTAGGTGACCTCCTTGGGGCGGCCGTTGACCGGATAGTGGATCGTGGCCAGCCGCGGCCCGGGTTCGCAGCGGAAGCCGGTCTCCTCCTCGACCTCCCGCATCGCGCACGCGAGCGGGTCCTCGCCACGCTTCAGCTTGCCCTTCGGATGCGACCAGTCGTCGTACTTCGGCCTGTGGACGAGGCAGACCTCCAGTTCGCCGTCGAGGGGTGAGCGGTGCCACAGGACGCAGCCCGCCGCGAGGACGGGATCACCGTTCGTCATGTGCACAGGGCCTCCTTCGGTCGTGGGGTGCGGGCCGTTGGCCTTGCTCGGCCGGTCACGGTGCGCCGGCCGTCTCCTTCCGCCAGGCCCGCTGAAACGCGAACCGGGCCGCTTCCACCTCGTGCCGCTGATCCGCGTGGAGCACGCCGAGCGCGTACGCCGTCGCCGGGGCGATCCGCGGGGTGCGGGCCGCCGAGGCCGCCGCCGACGCCGCCTCCGCCGCGTCCCGGTGCCGGTCCATGGCCTGGCCGGCGCTCAACAGGTGTACGTCCACGGGGGCTTCGTCGCCGTGCAGGACCTCCCGGGCGTAGCGGTGCAGGCGCAGCAGGAGGCGGACCTGGTGCCAGGGGGCGTCCTGGGGTTGTGGGGCCGTGTCCGTGGAGAGGCCTTGCACGAGGGCCGCCGCGTTGTAGGGGTGGCCGGCGGTGAGTAAGGGCAGCCCGGTGACGGCGTCGGAGAGGCGCTCCTCCGCGGCGGCCGCGAGCGGTTTGAGGTCGGCGGTGGCCGCCGCCGGGGTGAGCGGGACCTCGCTGGCCAGTACGGCGACGTTGTCCGCGACCGCGTGGAAACGGCTCGAGCCGAGCGCCTGGAGCGCCGCGGAGTGGGCCCGTGTGCGGGCCAGCGTGAGCTGGCGCTCCAGGAGGGCGCCCGCTTTGGCCGCTCCTACGGTCAGGTGGCCCCGCTCCGATGTGGATCCACTGTGCGGGCCGGCGGCCGACTCGGGTTCCGCGCGCTTCGGGCGGGACTCCGCCGTCGTGGCACGGCTGCCCACGGCGGAACCGGTCGCCTGTGCCGGGAACGCGGAGGAGCCCGACAGTCGGTGCAGGGCCGCCAGCAGTCGCTCCAGGCGCGCCGCGTACGCGTGCTCCAGTGCCAAGGTGCCCGACAGCCACGCCAGTTCGGGGCGCAGAGCCTCCGACCAGTCCGCGTCCAGCAGGGGCCGGAAGGTGTGGAGCGTGCCGCTGATGCGACGGGCCGAGCGACGCAGGGCGCGGGCCGCGTCGATGGTCTCCTCGGTGCCGTTCGGCGCCGAGCCGTTGGATGCCGAGTGGTTCGACGTCCCGCCGCCGGTTTCGCGGTGCTGGCGCAGGGCGCGGAGGAACTCCGTGGCCTGGGCCTGGAGGTAGGCCGCCAGGGCGTCCCCGGCCACAGGGACGGTCTCGGGACCGGCCTTGGGGTCCGCGGGGTCAAGGTGTCGCTGTGCCACGCCGGCGCCTCCGGGCGTCTATGAGCATCTCCTGGACGTTGCGCAGGGCCTGGCCGTCGGAGTCGGACGAGTGACGGGTCCAGTCGCCGTCGGGGCCGAGGTGCCAGGAGGAGGTCGCGTCGGACATACCGGTCTCGAGGAGCCGGTTGAGGGCCGCCCGGTGGGCCGGGTCCTTGACCCGGACCAGGGCCTCTATCCGGCGGTCGAGGTTGCGGTGCATCATGTCGGCGCTGCCGAACCACACCTCGGGCTCGCCGCCGTTGCCGAAGGCGAAGACACGGGAGTGTTCGAGGAAGCGGCCGAGGACGGAACGTACCCGGATGTTCTCTGACAGGCCGGGCACACCCGGGCGTACCGCGCAGATGCCGCGCACCCATACATCCACCGGCACGCCCGCCTGGGACGCGCCGTAGAGGGCGTCGATGACCGCCTCGTCCACCATCGAGTTGACCTTGACGCGGACGTACGCGGGCCGGCCCGCGCGGTGGTGCTGGGCCTCCTTGTGGATCCGGGCGATCAGGCCGTCCCTCAGGGACTTGGGGGCGACGAGGAGGCGGCGGTACGTCTCGCGGCGGGAGTAGCCCGAGAGGCGGTTGAAGAGGTCGGAGAGGTCCGCGCCGACCTGGGCGTCGGCGGTGAGCAGACCGAGGTCCTCGTACAGACGGGCGGTCTTGGGGTGGTAGTTGCCCGTGCCGACGTGGCTGTAGCGGGCGAGGGTGTCGCCTTCCTGGCGGACCACCAGCGACAGCTTGCAGTGGGTCTTCAGGCCGACCAGGCCGTACACGACATGGCAGCCCGCCTCCTCCAGCTTGCGGGCCCACTTGATGTTGGCCTGCTCGTCGAAGCGTGCCTTGATCTCGACCAGGACGAGGACCTGCTTGCCGGACTCGGCGGCGTCGATGAGGGCGTCCACTATCGGCGAGTCGCCCGAGGTCCGGTACAGGGTCTGCTTGATGGCGAGGACGTCCGGGTCGGACGCGGCCTGCTCCAGGAAGGCCTGCACGGAGGTGGAGAAGGAGTCGTACGGGTGGTGCAGCAGGACGTCGTGCTCGCGCAGGGCGGCGAAGATGTCGGGCGCCGACGCCGACTCGACCTCGGCGAGGTCGCGGTGGGTGCCCGCGACGAACTTCGGGTACTTCAGCTCGGGCCGGTCGAGGCGGCCGATACCGAAGAGGCCCGTGAGGTCCAGGGGACCCGGCAGCGGGTACACCTCGGCCTCGGTGATCTTCAACTCCCGCACCAGCAGATCGAGTACGTACCGGTCGATGGACTCCTCGACCTCCAGGCGCACCGGCGGCCCGAAGCGGCGCCGCATGAGCTCCTTCTCCAGGGCCTGCAGCAGGTTCTCGGCGTCGTCCTCCTCGACCTCCAGGTCCTCGTTCCGGGTGACCCGGAACATGTGGTGCTCCAGGACCTCCATCCCCGGGAAGAGCTCCTCCAGGTGGGCCGGGGCCGAGATCACGTCCTCCAGCGGGACGTAGCGGCCGGGGGAGGCCTCCAGGAAGCGGGACAGCAGCGGCGGGACCTTCACGCGGGCGAAGTGGCGGTGGCCGGAGATCGGGTTGCGGACCACGACCGCGAGGTTCAGGGACAGGCCCGAGATGTACGGGAAGGGGTGCGCCGGGTCGACGGCCAGCGGCGTCAGGACCGGGAAGATCTGGTTGCGGAAGAGCGTGAAGAGGCGGGCCTGCTCCTTCTCGGTCAGCTCGTTCCAGCGGACCAGGTGGATGCCCTCCTCCGCGAGCGCGGGGGCCACGTCCTCCTGGTAGCAGGCGGCGTGCCGCGCCATGAGCTCGCGCGAGCGGGACCAGATCATCTCCAGGACCTCGCGGGGCTGCAGGCCGGAGGCGGAGCGCGTGGCGACGCCGGTCGCGATACGCCGCTTCAGACCGGCCACGCGGACCATGAAGAACTCGTCCAGGTTGCTGGCGAAGATCGCCAGGAAGTTCGCCCGCTCGAGGAGCGGCGTCTGCGGGTCCTCGGCGAGCTCCAGCACCCGCTCGTTGAACGCGAGCCAGCTGCGCTCCCGGTCCAGGAAGCGGCCCTGGGGGAGCCGGACGCCCTCCTGCTCCGACTCCTCGTACGCGTCGAGATCGGCGTCGAGGTCGGGCTCCAGATCGGAGACCACGGCGGCAACGGTGTGGGGGCGGTGCGCGGCGATGGAGCCAACGGAGGGCTGCGCGTGCTGTACCTGTGCCTGGGTGTCTGGCTGACTCATGAACCCATTCTTCCGCGCCAGGACGGAAACGGGCGCATCGAAAGGAGCGGGCGGGAGCGCGGCCGTGAAGTAAAGGCTCCCGTTCTCCTTCACGGACGAGGGCTCGTTCTCCGGTGGAGGCGAAGGCTCGGGTACGGCGGGGTTCATTCGTCGAGGGTCGCAAGGCTGTCTGAATCGATGGTTACGGCGACATGACGTGAGGGATAGCGCGGGTGGTCTCCCGGGCGTCCACAGGCACCGGAGAGCGTCCGCGGACACGGGAAACGGCACGGGAAACGGCATGGGCGACGACCGGTACGCCCCTTCCCCTGCGAGGGGCGTACCGGTCGTACGGCTCAGGGGGTGCGGCGGCGCAGCAGCCAGAAGGCGGCGGCGGTGGCCAGCACCGCGACGGCCAGCGCGATGCCGGCGCTCACGAGGTGGAGGGGCCAGAAATGGGATTGGGGGTGGAAGGTGCTGTAGTACCCGGCGACGTCCGCGTCGTTCACGCAGGTCGAGTCCGGCATCACGGAGCAGCGGGAGGCCGTCACCCGCTCGCCCGAGGTGAGCACCATCCCGTGTTCCACCTGGAGCGCGGAGCGCGGCAGCTCACTGGGGGTGTCACCCGTCCTGGACACGGTGGGCCACAGGTCCTCCCGGTACCTCTCCAGGATGTTGTAGAGCGCAAGCGTCGCGGCGAAGCCGAGGCCGGCGGCCGGCAGGGCCCGGCGGGTGACCAGCCCGGCGAGCGCGCCGAGGGCCAGGCCCGCGAGGACGTACGTGACGGCGGCAGGGCCGGTGGTGACGAAGTCGTCGGGGTGGTACCAGTCGCCGGTCAGGTTGGGGTTGTCGTCCCGGCGGGCCCAGATGTTCAGCAGGACGGCCGCCGTGGCGCCGGCGGTCAGCAGCAGCGCGGGCACGGCGAGCTTGGCGGCGAGCCAGCGCAGCGGGGTGACCGACTGGGTCCAGGCCAGCCGTGCGGTACCGCTCTCCAGCTCCCGGCCGATGAGCGCGCCGCCCGCCCACGCGGCGACGGGGAACATCGTGTACGCCAGGACCGTGGTGGCCAGTGACAGGACGTACCGGTAGGTGTCGTCGGCGGTGCGCTCGGTGATCTCCAGGCAGGAGGGCAGCCCGGAGCCCGGTGAGCCGCAGGCGCCGATGCTCGCGCGGGCGTCGTCCCCGATGGCGTACATCCAGATCATGGTGGCGACGAAGGCCACGAAGGCGCCGCCGCAGATGTACAGCGCCGTGCGGTGCAGGCGCAGCACCGACCAGGTCAGTCCGTGCGGCGCGAGCCGGGACCGGCGGCGGGGGGCCGTCGGGACGGCGGCGAGGGCGGTCATGCGGCGGCCTCCTTGGTGGCGGTGGCGTCGAGGAGCAGCGCGGGGGCTTCCGGGCTGCGGAGATGGGCGAGGACCAGTTCTTCGAGGGACGGCGCGGCGGTCTGCCAGACGTCGTCCAGCGGGCCGGCCGGGCGGAGGAGGGCGGTGAGCTGGCGGCCCGTGGTGCGGGACTCGACGACGGTGTGCGGTGCGAGACCGGTGAGGGCGCCGGCCGGGCCGGTGATCAGGGTGTGCGCGGCGAGCAGGTCCTCCAGCGGCCCCGCGAGGCGCACCCGGCCGGCGCCGAGCAGCAGCAGGAAGTCGCAGGACCCCTCGAGTTCGGCGACGACGTGCGAGGACATCACCACCGTGGTGCCGTTCTCGGCGGCCTCGGCGAGCAGGGTGCCCATCAGTTCGTGGCGGGCCAGCGGGTCCAGGTCTGCCATCGGCTCGTCCAGGAGGAGGAGTTCGGGCCGCTTGCCCAGCGCGAGGGCGAGCGCGACGCGGGTGCGCTGGCCGCCGGAGAGCGAGCGGACGCGCGCCTTGGGATCCAGGTCCCCCTGCCTGACGACGCGTTCGGCCACGGTCGCGTCCCAGTGGCCGGGGTTGAGCTCCCGGCCGAGGCGCAGGGTGGCCGCGACGGTGAGCTGCGGGTGGAGGGGCTTGTCCTGGGCGACGTACGCGAGGCGCGGGCGGGCCTCGGTGGGGTGCGTGCCGAGCACGGTGAGCGCGCCCTCGGTCGGCTTGAGCAGTCCGGCGGCGACGGCGAGCAGCGTGGACTTGCCCGCGCCGTTGGGGCCGACGACAGCGCAGACGTGTCCGGCCGGGAGCTTCAGGGCGCAGTCGCGCAGCGCCCACTTTCCTCGCCGCCCGAACCGTTTGCCCAGTGCGGCCGCCTCGATGGCGGTCTCGGTCATGCCTGTTCCCCTTTGGTGTTGTTGAACCGCTGCTCGTCGTGGAACCGGCCGTCGCCGAACTGCCCGTTGTGGAACTGCTCGTCGAGTACGGAGGCGAAGAGCGCGGCCACGTCGTCCCGGTCCAGGCCCGCGGCGTGGGCGCGGGCCGTCCAGTCGGACAGCTCGGCCCGCAGCGGCGAGTCCGCCGGGGCGGCGCCCAGTGAACGCCGTACGAACGTGCCGAGGCCGCGCCGCGCCTCGACCAGGCCCTCGCGCTCCAGCTCGCGGTAGGCCTTCAGCACGGTGTTCGGGTTGATGGCCGTGGCCTCGACGACCTCGCGGGCCGTGGGGAGCTTGTCGCCCGGTTCGAGCAGGCCCAGGCGGAGGGCCTGCTTGGTCTGCTGGACGATCTGCACGTAGGTCGCCACACCGGTGCGCCGGTCGATGCGGAACTCGACCACTCGCTTCCACCACCCTTTCACTAATTAAGTAGTGAAAGAGTGGTGGAATTGGGGGTGCATGTCAAGGTCTTCGCGGCTCGGAAGAATCGCCGAAGAATCCTCCGGAATCCGTGAACCGATCCGTGGGGCTCGTCCGATGAGGAGACGTGAGCGAAACGAAAAGCGACGGGGAGCTGCTGCGGGCCATCGCGGCGGACGGGGACCGGCGCGCCTTCGAAGAGCTGTACCGGCGGTACGCGCCGTGGCTCACCGCGCGGATGCGCGGCCGCTGCGCCGACGCGGGTGTCGTCGACGACGTCGTGCAGGAGACATTTCTCGCCGTGTGGCGGGGCAGTGCCCGCTATCGCGACGAGGGGGACGTCGCCGGGTGGCTGTGGCGGATCGGGTCGCGGCGGCTGATCGACGCGCTGCGGGGGGACGGGGCACGGGGCCGGCTGCGGCAGGCGCTCGCCCGGCTGCGGCACCGGGACGAGGCGTCCGCGGAGGAGCGCGTGCTCGCGGGGATGGAGCACGGGGACCTCGCGGGCGCCCTCGTCCGGCTGTCGCCGGAGTTGCGGGCCGTCCTCCAGGCGACGGTCATCGACGGGCTGACCACCCGGGAAGCGGCCGTCCTGCTGGGCATCCCGCCCGGCACGGTCAAGACACGGGCGCTGCGGGCCCGGAAGCAGCTGAGGGAGGCCCTGGCATGACGGACGACGTGGGCAGGACGGAAAGCCGCGGCGCGGGCTGGCATGTGCCGGAGGACGATCTCCGGGCGTAC
Source organism: Streptomyces sporangiiformans (assembly GCF_005768555.2). Taxonomy (GTDB): domain Bacteria; phylum Actinomycetota; class Actinomycetes; order Streptomycetales; family Streptomycetaceae; genus Streptomyces; species Streptomyces sporangiiformans. The sequence goes on along the minus strand of NZ_VCHX02000334.1, from coordinate 22,015 downwards.
GCGCGGGGCGAGTTGGCGCCGCCGTCGCTGTGGTCCGCCGACACGCATCTCGTCGCGTGCGCGCCGTGCCGCGCCGTGCTGGCCGAGATGAGCGACCCGGCCGCGCTGGACGCGGGCTGGGAGCGGCTGGATGCCGAACTGGACGCGCCGCGGCCCGGGTTCGTCGAATCGCTGCTGGTGCGGATCGGCGTCGCCGACCACACGGCACGGCTGCTCGCCGCCACACCCGTGCTGCGCCTGTCCTGGCTGGGATCGGTCGTGGCCGTGCTGGTCATGACGGTGGTGGCGACCAACTCGATCGATCCCGAACGGGTGTCCCAGGCGCCCACGCTGTTCCTCGCCCTCGCACCGCTGCTGCCGCTCGCCGGGGTCGCCCTGTCGTACGGGCCCGTGCTGGACCCGACGTACGAGATGACGGTGGTCTCGCCGACGCACGGCTTCCGGCTGCTGATGATCCGCGCGGTCGCCGTGCTGGCGGTCGGGCTCGGTCTCAATGCTCTGGCGAGTCTGGCGCTGCCCTCCTACGGGCTGCTCGCGGCGGCGTGGCTGCTGCCCGCGCTGGCCCTCACGGCCCTCGCCCTCGCGCTGACCCCGCGCCTCGGCCCGGTCGCCGCGCCCGGCGCGGTCGGCGCGGCGTGGGTGGCGCTGCTGGTGGCGGCCGAGCGGGCGACGTCCGGCAGCTCCGGCATCTCGGGCGCCTCCGACCCCTCCGGCAGCACGCTCGCGCCGTTCACCGCGGAGGGGCAGGTGGTCGCGGGCGTGGTCGCGGCCCTCGCCGTCGGGCTCCTCTGCCTCGTACGTGACCGCTTCGACTTCTCCTCCGACCACAGGAGCGCCGCATGACCTCTCTCGGTACGACTCCCTCCGTTCCCTCCGTGTCCGCCGCCGGGCTGTGTCTGTCGTACGGGAGCACCCGCGCCCTCGACGACGTCTCCCTGCGGCTCGGGCACGGCGTGACCGGGCTGCTCGGGCCGAACGGCGCGGGCAAGACGACACTGCTGCGGGTACTGGCCACCGCCGTGCCCGCCGACCGGGGCGCCTTCACCGTGCTCGGCCACGACCCGGGCACCGCGCGGGGCCGCCACGACGTGCGGCGCGCACTCGGTTATCTGCCGCAGACACCCGGTTTCCACCCGGACTTCACGGCCTTCGCGTTCGTCGACTACGTGGCGATCCTGAAGGAGATGACCGACCGCTCGGCCCGGCACCGGGAGGTGCGGCGCGTACTGGACGCCGTCGGCCTCTCCGACGTACGCGGCAAGCGCATCAAGCGGCTCTCCGGCGGGATGCGGCAGCGGGTCGCGCTGGCCGCCGCGCTCGTCGGCGATCCCGGCTTCCTCGTGCTGGACGAACCGACGGTCGGGCTCGATCCCGAACAGCGCATGCGCTTCCGGGAGCTGATCGCGACCGCGGGCGAGGGGCGTACGGTCCTGCTCTCCACGCACCAGACCGAGGACGTGGCGATGCTCTGCAACCGCGTGATCGTCATGGCCGGCGGCCGCGTCCGCTTCGAAGGCACCCCGGCCGAGCTGAGCGCGCGGGCGGCGGGCCGGGTCTGGAGCAGCACGCAGCGGCATCCGGGCGCGAAGGCCGGCTGGCGCACGGGGACGGGGGCCTTCCGCAACGTCGGGGATCCGCCGGACGGCGCCTCGCTCGTCGAACCCACCCTGGAAGACGGCTACTTGCTCACCCTCGACGCTTCGGAGGTGGCCGCGTGAGCAGCACGGTGAGCTCCCCCCGCACCAAAGCCCTGCCCACCTCCACCCCGGCCGGCGAGTCGCCCCGACGGCGCCTGCGGGCCGTGCTCGCGCTCGCCCGCGTCGAAGCGCGTGAACTGCTGCTGCAGATACCGGTGTTCGTCGTTCTCTGCGTGTACGTCGCCTACGTCGGCTGGGAGTTGTGGACGGGCGGCGGGGAGGACGGGGCGTACCCGGTGCTCCAGGACGTCGACCGTGCCACGCAGCCGGAGTCGCTGTTCCTCGGGGTCGCGGTGCTCGTCTGTGTCAACCGGGCCGTGCTGCGGTCCCGTCGGCGCGGCACGGACGGGCACTTCGACGTGCTGGTCATGGAGCCGTGGCGGCGCACGGTGGCGCATCTGCTGTCCGTGGTGCCGTTCGCGCTGGCCACCGCTCTGGTCGTGGCCGCGCAGTTCACCGGGGCCGCGCTGAAGCCGGGGGCGGTCGGCACGGGCTCGTTCTCCGAACTGGCGGTGGCGCCGCTGGCCGTACTGCTCCTCGGCGTCCTCGGGGTGCTGATCGCGCGGCTGGTCCCGTCGGCCTTCGGCGCGCCCCTGTTCGTGGTCGGCGGTTACATCGCCGTCGTGTTGCTGCTGTCGAGTTCGGAGGACACCCCCTGGCTGCGGTGGTTGACGCCGTTCGTCGACGAGTTCCAGGCCGACCCGCTGCCCTCCGACCTGCTGGGCCGTCCCGCCGCCTGGCACGCGCTGTATCTGGTGGGGCTGATCGTCCTGGTGAGCTGTGCGGCGGTGCTGTGCGGCGGCCGGCGTACGCTCCCCGCGGCTCTCGGCCTCGCTCGAGCAGCGAGGAACCCCGTGGCATGGCCCGCGGTCGGGCCTGCGCGGCTGGTCAAGGCGGTCGCCCTCGGGGCGGCGGTGCTGACCCTGGCCGGGGCGGTCGGACAGTCCCGGGGTGACTCGCCCGCGCTGCTCGCGGCCCGGAAGCAGGCCTCCGTCGCGCCGGAGAAGGACCACACGTGTGTACCGCACGGCCGGTCGACCTACTGCGCCTTCCCCGAGTGGACCGGGCGCACCGAGGACTGGGCGGCTGTCGTGCGGCGCGTGCAGTCCCTCGCGGGCGGCGCGGCCGGGGGGACGAAGCTGACCGTCCGCCAGCGCGTCGACGCCCGCTACGGCCTCTCCGCCAGCGCGACGCTCGAACCCTCCAGCACGCACGGCCAGGTCACCGTCGGCACCCGCTGGGGCGGAAACCGCGTCCCGGAGTTCTCCGTCGGGGTCGCCTCCGTGCTGGTCGCGGGGAACGAGGAGGCCGCCGCCGCGATGTGCGACGGCCGCGTGGTGACCGTGATGTGGCTGGCCCTGGCGACCACTTCCGACCCGATGGCCTCGCTCCGCGACGTTCGCATCGACGACAGCGTCTCCGGCTCCGCCATTGTCCTGGCTCCCACGCATCCGCTCGAGATGACCGCCGCACAGACCACGGTCGTACGGGAGTTGCTGCAGCGCCCGCGCTACGGCGTCACGGCGAAGGTGAAGGCCCACTGGACGGAGCTGACGTCGCCGAAGACGTCCACGGCACGGGCCGCGGAGCTGCTGGACGTGCCGGTGCCCAAGGGCTCGGAGAAGGAGGACAAGTGCGAGGAGTGACGCGGCCGGCCGCCGATGAGCCGTTGCCGGCGGCCGGCCTGGGCCGGCACGCCGTGGGCGGCCTGGTCCGCGCCCTCGTCCTCCCCGTGGCGCGCGGTCTCCCCTGGCGGCCCCTCGCGGCCGGCGGCACGCTGGGCCTGCTGATCGCCGCCGGGACGCGCCTGCACTCCGATGGGGTCCAGCCGTGGCTCGCCCTTCTTCACCTGCGGGCCGCCGCGCTGGCCTTCGGGCTGGGGCTGGCGTTCCTGCTGGACGACCCCGCGCGGCACACCACCGCGACCGTGCCGGTACGGAGGCTGCTGCGGGCGGGGCTTCGGGTGGCCCTCGTCGCCCCGGTGGCCGTCGCCTGGTGGGGGGCCGCGGTCCTCCTCGTACCGGCGGAGGGACGGCCTCCGCTGGGTGATGTGACGCTGGAGGTGGCCGCGACCGCCGTACTCGCGCTCGCCGCCGCGGCCGCCGCCGTGCGGCTGTGGGAGGAGCCCGAGCCGGGGCAGGCCACCGCGGCCGTGGTGCTGGTCACCGGGGTGGCCGCACCCCTCCTCATGCCCGGCCGCTGGACCCTCTTCGTCCGGCTGGGCGTGGACCGCTGGGACGAGGCCCACCGGGCGTGGGCGTGGGTGCTGGCAGGCGCGGTGCTGGTCTGGGTCGCCTGCACGGTGGAACCCGTGCGGCGCCCCCTGGGTGGCTGGTCGCGCAGTTCCCCGCGCCCCTGAAGGGGCGCGGCTCCTCGCCCAGCCATAACGGCGCCCCACCGCAGCCGCAGTCGCACCCGCACCGCGGCGACGGGCGGACGTACCCCCGCGCGGCCCCGACCCACTACCCGCGGAAGCGGCTTCGCTCAGGGCTCACGACTCCGTGCGGTACATGAGATCCGTCTCGTGCGTGGCGAACCCGAGCCGTTCGTAGACGGTCACCGCCGCCTTGTTGTCGGCGTCGACGTACAGCATCGCCGTCGGCAGGCCCTGCGCCGCCAGATGCCTGAGGCCGATCGTGGTCAGGGCCTTGCCGAGGCCGCCGCCCTGCGCACCGGGCCGCACCCCCAGGACGTACACCTCCCCGAGCCCTTCCTCCGTGTGCACCTTCGTCCAGTGGAAGCCGATCAGCTCGTCACCGCGGAAGGCGAGGAAGAAGCCGGCCGGGTCGAACCACGGCTCGGCCTTGCGGTCGTCGAGGTCGCGCTGGGTGAGGGAACCCTGCTCGGGGTGGTGGGCGAAAGCCTCGGCGTTCACGGCGAGCCAGGCCGCGTCGTCCTCGCCGGGGACGAAGGTACGTACCGTCACGCCCTCGGGGAGCTTCGTCTCCGGCGGCTCGAAATCAGCCAACGGCCGCCGCATCTGCCGCAGTTCACGGAACAGGGCGAGACCGAGCACCTGGGCGAGATGCCGCGCGGCGGAGTGGCCGCCGTGCGCCCAGACCCGCAGCCGCTTGCCGGACTCCGCGAGCAACGCGCTGCCGAGCGCCCGACCGTGCCCGTGCCCGCGGTGCCCCGGATGCACGACCAGCTCGGCGGCCGGCGCCTCCACGGGATCGGTGTCCTCCAGCTGCGCGTACCCGACGAGGCGGCCCTGAACGGTCAGCAGCAGATGCCGTACGCCGACCCGGGCGCCCCCGCGCAACTGCAGCCGCCCCTGCTCGGACACCGCCTGCTGCCCGTCGGACCGGGCGGCCTCCTCGAGGAGCGCGAGCACGGACTCGGTCTGTCCGGCGCTCAGCTCGGAGAGGATCTCGATCGTGCGGGTAGGGACGGCCGGTGGGGTGTCGTCGCTGGTCATGAGACGAGAGTAAGGCCCGGCGGGTTCATGGCGAAGTGCCCCGGACGGGAGAGGAGCGGCCTGTCCCCTTCGTGGTGAATAGCGCCCGAAGGCAATCAGTCCGTAACCCTGAACCCCTGTTCGCGCTACGCGCGTTGACCCTAGGCTGCGCCGGAAACGGGGCCCACATCGCATCCGACCCACAGGGGGGCACATGTCAGCCACACCCCAGCAGGACCGCCGCATCCGCCTCAGACTCGGCAGCCGCCGCACCCGCCTCGTCGCGGCCGCCGCCGGTCTGGCCACCGTCGGCGCACTCGTCGCCGCCCTGCCGGCGACGGCGGGCGAGGCGAAGAGCGGCAAGCCCGGCTCCCACAAGCCGAGCCGCTACCAGGACGTCCAGCTGCTGTCCTTCAACGACCTGCACGGCAACCTGGAGCCGCCGGCCGGCTCCTCCGGCCGGGTGACCGAGCTGCAGAAGGACGGCACCACCAAGACGATCGACGCGGGCGGTGTCGAGTACCTCGCGACGCATCTGCGCGAGGCGCGCAAGGGCAGCAAGTACTCCATCACCGCGGCCGGCGGCGACATGGTCGGCGCCTCCCCGCTGATCTCGGGCCTCTTCCACGACGAGCCCACCATCGAGGCGCTGAACAAGCTCGACCTGGACGTGACCAGCGTCGGCAACCACGAGTTCGACGAGGGTGCCAGGGAACTGGCCCGTCTGCAGAACGGCGGCTGCCACCCGACCGACGGCTGCTATGTGAAGGGTGAGAAGTTCGAGGGCGCCGACTTCCCGTACCTCGCCGCGAACGTCCTCGACGAGAAGACCGGCAAGCCGATCCTCAAGCCGTACTGGGTGTGGAAGAAGAACGGCGTCAAGGTCGGCTTCATCGGTGTGACCCTGGAGGACACCCCCGGTGTCGTCTCCGCGGAGGGCGTCAAGGGCCTGAAGTTCAAGGACGAGGTCGAGACGATCAACAAGTACGCCAAGGCGCTGGAGAAGCAGGGCGTGAAGTCGGTCGTCGCGCTGATCCACGAGGGCGGCCAGCCCGCCTCCACGGCGTACAACTACGACTGCGACGCGCCGGGCGCCGGTGACGGCATCTCCGGCCCCGTAGTAGACATCGCCAAGAACATCACGCCGAAGGTCGACGCGCTGGTCACCGGTCACACGCACGCCGCGTACGCCTGCACGATCAACGACCCGTCGGGCAAGCCGCGCATGGTCACCTCGGCCGCGTCCTTCGGCCGCCTCTACACCGACACGACGCTGACGTACGACCGCTGGACCGGCGACATCGCCCGTACGGCCGTCGACTCCGCGAACCACGTCGTGACGCGGGACGTCGCCAAGGCGCCCGACATGACGGAACTGATCGGCAAGTGGAACACGCTGGCCGCCCCGATCGGCAACCGCGCCATCGGCTACATCTCCGCCGACATCCCCAGCACCGGCACCGAGTCCCCGCTCGGCGACCTGATCGCCGACGCACAGCTCGCGTACGGCAAGGAACTGGACCCCGGCACCGACCTCGCGCTGATGAACCCGGGCGGTATCCGTACGGCACTGACGTACGCGGCGAAGGGGAGCGAGGGCGACGGTGTGGTGACCTATGCCGAAGGCTTCGCGGTCCAGCCCTTCGCCAACACGGTCAACCTCCAGGACTTCACGGGCGCCCAGCTCATCAAGGTGCTCCAGGAGCAGGTGAGCGGCACCAACGCCGCCTCGCCGAAGATCCTGCAGGTGTCGTCCGGTCTGACGTACACCCTGGACCTGACGAAGGCGGGCGCGGACCGTGTCGTCACGGACTCGGTCAAGCTGGGCGGCACCGCCATCGACCCGGCCGCCACCTACCGCGTCGCGACGAACAGCTTCCTCGCGGGCGGCGGCGACGGCTTCGCCACGCTGGGCCAGGGCACGAACGACTTGGTCGGTGATGATGACCTGGCGGCCCTGGAGAAGTACCTGACGGCCAACTCCTCGGCGACGAACCCGATCACGCCGCCGGCGGCGAACCGGATCACCGTCGTCCGGTAGCCGTGACGTATCTCCCTTAGAACCGATTCAGGTTGCGGGTGGGGTCGGTACGCATGGTGAACTGAGCCGATGCGTACCCCCCATCGCATAGCGACGCATCCCACAAAGAAGCCTCTCTATACAGACCCGTACGAAGAACTCGGCACGCTCGACGACGGACCGCTGGAGGAGTTCCTCCACGAGGACGTCGACGACTCCGAACACGCCGATGACCGCGAGAACCGTGGTGAAGGCGAGGACTTGGACGGGCCGGCTTCGGCGGCGGAGGACTGGGCCCCGCCCAACCACCGCCGCCGGGGCGCCCGTCGCCGTCGAAATCGCTTCGCCGGCCTGCCACTTGCCCTCAAGGCGGTGATCGGGCTCCTCGTCCTCGCCGCGTTCCTGACCCTCGGCGACCGCTGGGCCGTGCTCTACGCCGAGCACGCGGCGGCCGACAAGCTCAAGGACCAGCTGGACCTGAGCGCCGCGCCCGAGGTCGAGATCAACGGCTTCCCCTTCCTGACCCAGCTCGCCGACAGCCGGGTCGACAACGTGAAGGTGACCGTGCCGGACGTTGCGGCGGCCCGGGTCTCGCTGGCGAAGGTGGAGGCCACGGCCTCGGGCATCGAGATCCTGGGCGGACCCACGTCCATCCGCGGAGCCCGCATCCCCCGCTTGCAGGGTGAGGTGCTGCTCTCCTTCGAGGATCTGAACCGTGAACTCGGCGCTTCCCAGGTCACGTTCAGCGGCCACGGCCGTGACCAGGTGCGGGCACGCGGCATGCTGGCCGTCGCCGGGCACGATCTGCGGCTGCGGGCCGACGCCCGGATCCAGCGGGACGGCGAGCGCGGGATCGCGACGGAGATCGGCGGAATGCGCCTGGACATCGGCGACCTGGCCACCTACCGTCCCGGCTCCCGCCCCTCCGAGGGCCTGCATCTGACCCCCAAGTCGGCCCAGAGCCTGGCCAAGCAGACCGAGAAGGCGAAGGCTCTGCTCTCCGTACCGGCGATCGTCCAACGGCTCGGCATCCCGGACGCCGCGGTCCAGGACGCGCTGCGCGATGACACCAAGCTGGCCGAGCTCACCGGTTCCTCGGATTTCGCCCGCAAGGCCCTCAAGCTCAACCTCATCGACGCCGCGGTGGACAACCCCGAGGTCCTCAAGCTGCTGGGCTTCGACCCGGCCCTCCTCGACGGCCTCACCCAGCTCACCCGCCCCGTCCTGGTCGACCGCCTCTCCCTCGGCTTCCGCCTCCCGAAGCCGGCCGACGGCGACGTACGGCTGCAGGACGTCCGCGTACAGAAGGACGGGATCAGGGTGCGGGTCACGGGGGAGGGGCTGTCGATCGGAGGCTAGGGATGTCGACCGGGCTCCCGGCCCGCTCCAGGGCCTGTCCGGCGGATCAGGATCGGACAGGCCCTATCCGTCGATGTCGAGCGCCGTCCCGTAGAGCCGCCGCACCTTCAGCCGGATGACCACCCGGCGCTCGGCGACCAACTGCTCCAGGAACGCGTCTTCGTCCTCCGGCTTCGCGGCCCCCGGGATCATCGCCAGCAGCTCCTGGCCGACCGCGTCGCCCGGCACGGTCGTGATCCCGGAGACCTCGGCCTCGCCCTCGGCGACGGCGAACGACCACACGTCGCCGCCCGCCACATGCAGGGCAGCGCGCGGATCTCGCCGAAGGTGCTTGACCTTGATGCGGTCCGCGGTGGTGGAGAACCGCAGGACGCGGGCTTCAGGGTCCCAGCTGTAGACCATGGTGGTCAGATGGGGATGGCCACTGCGCTTGTTGGTGGCAAGCGTGCCGAACTGCTGCCTGCCCAGCAGCTCGGAGAGGTCTTCGTCGGAGAGATGCCGAGGTGCCGGGCCTTGAGTCATGACGGGCGTAACTCCCTTACGCGGCCTGGCATTCCGCTACGGCTGACGCCCGACCTGCCGCGTTTTACGACACCAGGCTTCGGCCTGCACCATGGTCCTGCGACCTGAGCCGCTGGTGTCCCGAGGTCGTTTCGGTGAAAATGATCCCTTCACGACTTGCCATTTCCTGCCCATGGGGCACTCGGAGGACGTCATGCCCACGCTGGGCGACATGTGCGGAGAGCCCGACTTCTCGCTTCGTATCGTCGAAGGGAGCGCGTCGGCCGCCGACCGGGTCGTGGATTCGGTACGGGTGATGCCGGGCACCTCATGGAGCCGTGATCAGCTCGGCGAGGTCAGGGACGCTCTCCTGGTGATCAGGCCGTCCGGGGACGGGCGTTCCGACCGGCAGCGGGACCAGGGCGCGGGCGAGCGGTTTCTGCGCGAAGTCGCGCGGCAGCGGGCCGCGGCCCTGGCGGTGGTCGTCGACGAGCACGGTGCGTCCGCCGTTCCGGCGGCGATTCGCGTGTCGGCCGCACGGCTCGGCGTGCCGCTGCTGACCACGAGGAAGACGCTCGAGGAGTGGGCCGATCTGGCCCCACGCCTGCGGGAGTACCGCCACCAGCACGCGGAGTGGCAGGCCGATCAGCTCACCGCCCTGTTGAACCGGCTGCCGGACCGGCTCGCCGACGCGGACGGGAACGCGATGCAGCGGGTCGCCGACTGGCTGGCGGCGGCTCTGGAGGCGGAGGTGCTGGTCAGCGATCCGCAGCGAGGTGTCCTGGCCGCATCGCCCGTGACGGCGCCGGCGACGTTCGCGCCGCTGCTCGTCGGCCGGAGCGCGTCACCGCGCACGCGGTTCGTGCCGCTCGCCGCCGCGGGGTCGGCGACGGTGCTGTCGGTGAACGCACGCCGGCCGTTCGACGATGCCGGCACCGACCTGCTGCGGCACGCGGCCAAGGTGCTGGGCCTGATCGACCAGATCGGCCGACGCCACCACCAAGTGGCCGACGCCGAGCGCGAGGTGCGGCTGAGCGCCTTCCAACTGCTCATGATCGGTGAGGAGGCCGCCGCCCAGCGCGTGATGGCCGGGCTCGCACCGGGACTGCTGGACATCGGGCGCATGCGTGTCTTCGTGATCGACTGCGCGGAGGAGGACCGGGAAATCACCGCCCGGGTCGCCGAGGAAGCTGTCGCCGACCGCGCGTTGCTGGTGCGGTGCCCGGCCTTCAACCATCTGATCGTGATGGATCCGACCCACGACGGGGACCCGGGACACCCGCCCGCCGCGTCCACCCTGGCCGCCATGACCGAGACGGCCGACGCGTTGCGCCGGGTCGTCACCTCGCTGCCCCGGCATCGTATGGGCGGCAGCCGTGTGCACGCGCTCGGCGATGCCGCGGACGCCTACGGGGAGGCGCGCACCGCGCTGGCCATGGCGGGGCAGCTGCCCGACCGGGTGGCGCTCGCCGAGGAGCGGCTCCACCTGGTGGACGTCCTCCCCCCGAAGACGGCGCGACGCTGGGCCGGGACGCTGCTGTATCCCGTGCTGACGCTTCCCATGAGCCAGCGTGACCAACTGCTGCGCACCCTGGACCTGGGCCTGGAGTTCCGGCACAACGCCGTCGGCCGCCTGTTGGGCATCCACCGCAACACGGTGCTGCACCGCATCAACAAGTGCTTCGACCTGATCGGCCTGGACCGGAACCATGTCCTGAGCCAGGTGGTGGTCTCAGCGGCTCTCAAGATCGTCATCGCGTACGGGCACGACGACCTCTCCGTCGATCAGGAGGCCGACTTCACGGCGATGGTGTCCACGCCGGAGGTGCGGGCCTGGGCGGACGCGTTCCTGGATCCGCTGAAGGACGACCCTCGTGATCTTCTGCGTACCCTCCGCGCCTGGCTGGAGAACGACACCCACGTGGAACGGACGGCCACGGCCCTCGGCCTGTCGCCCGCGACCGTCCGCGGCCACCTCCGGACCGCCGCACCGCTGATCCAGCGCGAACTGACGCTCGACCTGGACGGGGACAGGGTTCCGGACGAGGAGGAGCACGTGATGAGCGACGTACGCCCACTCGCCTTCGCACTCCACGCCGCCACCGGCCGCCCGCTCCTGCCGGCCGCCTGACCGCCGGGCCGGGCCGGGGTGGCAGCGGCCGCGGGAGCCGCCTGTGCACTGTGCACCGGTGATGCGGCGGATGCCGCTCGTTGTGCGTGACGGCGGCCCGCCATGCACCGGTGACGCGTGGCTCCGGGTAACTGTGCACGCATGACATGGCGCGGACGAACGGAGCTCCATAACGTGGCCTCGTTGACCTCGCGCCGTCGAAGTCTCCACTGTCGACCCGGCCCTGCGCCCTCCTGTGACCGAGGCAGGTGCGCCCCGAGGCCGGGGGCCCCGAGATCGGGGGAGATCGGGGGAACGGGTGTCCGGAGTGAACTCACTCCGGACACCCGTCGGTTTTCACCAGGTCACGGCATCTCGGGCGGAGGCGTCGGGGCGCCGGGAAGCTTGATCGTGGCTACCGTGCCGCCGCCTTCGGCCGGCGTCAACGACACCTCGCCGCCCGCCTGTTGGACCGTGCGGGCCACGATCGACAGGCCGAGGCCCGAGCCGGGGAGGGCGCGGGCGGACGGGGAGCGCCAGAAGCGGTCGAAGACGTGCGGGAGTTCCTCGGTGGGGATGCCGGGGCCGTGGTCGCGGACGGTCAGTACGCCGGCGTTGAGGGTGACGTCGATGGCGTCGCCCTCGGGGCTGAACTTCACCGCGTTGTCGAGGACGTTCACGATCGCCCGTTCCAGAGCGGTCGCTTCGGCGCGTACGAACCAGGGCTTGAGGTCCGCCGTGATCGTCAGCTCGGGGCCGCGCAGGCGGGCGCGGCGCAGGGCCGACTCCACCGTGTCCTGGAGGTCCACCACCTGGACGCGGTCGCCCTGCTGGCCGGTGTCCGAGCGGGACAGTTCCTGCAAGTCGCCTATCAGGGCGGCCAGTTCGGTCATCTGGGCCTTGACGGAGGCGAGGAGCGCCTTGCGGTCCTCGGGCGGGATCGCGCGTCCCGTCTCCTCGCTGCGGGCGAGGAGTTCGATGTTCGTACGGAGTGAGGTGAGCGGCGTACGGAGTTCGTGGCCCGCGTCCGCGATGAGCTGCTGCTGGAGCTCGTGGGAGGAGGCCAGGGCCGCGGTCATCGAGTTGAAGGAGCGGGACAGGCGGGCGATCTCGTCCTCGCTGTCGTCCTCCACCGGGATGCGGATGGTGAGGTCTTCGGTCCTCGCCACGTGCTCGACCGCGTCGGTGAGCCGGTCGACGGGACGGAGTCCGGCGCGGGCGACCCACAGGCCGGCGACTCCGGCACCCACGACTCCGATGCCGGAGACGGCGAGGAGGAGCAGCGCCAGTTCGTTGAGCGTGGACTCGGTGCTCTGGAGGGGGAAGGCGATGAGGAGGGCGGTGTCCTCGGAGACCGTCTGAGCGCCGGGGCCCACATCGATGACCAGGGGCACGGTCAGTACGCGTACGGGTTTGCCGTCGACGTCGGCGCCGTCGCGGAACTGCACGCGGCCGGAAGAGGCGTTCTCGATCACCTCGGTGTCGCTGTCGGCGACCTTTACCGTGCCGGCGGAGTCCGAGTAGACACAGGGCGTCCCGTCCGACTTGATCAACTGGACGTAGTAGTCGCGCGGCCGGAAACCGTCCGTGCCCGCCGGCGTCTCGGGGCAGCTGTCGAGGAGCGACTGGACGGTGGCCAACTGCTGCGGCTTGCCCGTCTTGGCCCGCAGATCGTCGTCCAGCTCGTCGTACAGCTTCCCCTGCACGATGAACCAGCAGGCCAGCGAGACCGCCGCCACCGCGAAGGCCACAGCGGCCGCGACCAGCAACGCCAGCCGCGAGCGTATGGGCAGCGAGCGGAACCGCCGTACGACCGTCCTCACTCCGCGCCACCCGATCGCAACACATACCCGACGCCCCGGACCGTGTGCACGAGGCGCGGTTCGCCGCCCGCCTCGGTCTTGCGGCGCAGGTACATGACGTAGACATCGAGGGAGTTGGACGACGGCTCGAAGTCGAAGCCCCAGACCGCTTTCAGGATCTGCTCCCGGGTGAGGACCTGGCGCGGGTGGGCCAGGAACATCTCCAGGAGGGTGAACTCCGTGCGGGTGAGCTCGACCGGGCGGCCCCCGCGCGTGACCTCGCGGGTCGCGAGGTCCATGCGGAGGTCGCCGAAGGTCAGGGCCTCGTTCTCCTGGGCCGTGCCCGCCACGGCCGCCGCCGCGTACGAGCTGCGGCGCAGCAGGGCCCGGACACGGGCGAACAGCTCGTCCAGCTCGAACGGCTTGACCAGGTAGTCGTCGGCGCCCGCGTCGAGCCCGGTCACACGGTCGCCGACCGTGTCGCGGGCGGTGAGCATGAGGATCGGCGTCGTCGTGCCGGCGCCGCGCATGCGGCGGGCCGCGGTCAGGCCGTCCATGCGGGGCATCTGGATGTCCAGGACGACCAGGTCGGGCTGGTACGCGGTCGCCTTCTCCAGGGCGTCCGCGCCGTCCACGGCGACCTCGGTGTCGTACCCCTCGAAGGCGAGGCTGCGCTGGAGTGCTTCACGCACGGCCGGCTCGTCGTCGACGATCAGGATGCGCTGGGGGTCACGGTCGCCTTCGGCGGGGCTCATCGGAGTTCGGTTCCTCGGGTGGGATGGGGCGTGGGTGGGGCGCCTTCAGCCTCGCACGTTTCCGGGAGCGTGCGCGGCGTCGTATGGATCGACATCGTACGGATGTGCGCATTTAGGGGTGCATGGGTCAACCCCGTACGGTACGGCGGCGGGCGGGCACCCGGAGAGCGGGGCGAGCCGGGCGGGAGGGAGTGGCGGTCGCCGGGGCCAGTTCGGGCGCCCGCGTCAGCGGCGGGTGCAGCTCGCGGGCCACTTCGAGGGCCAGGGCGAACCCGGCCGGGCCGCCGCCGTCGGCGACGCCGTGCGACACCTGCGAAACCCGCGACATCTGCGGCACACGCTGGACCGCTACGTTCTTGATCATGTCGAACTCCTGGTTCGTGGGCCCGGGGCGGCTCAGTTGTCCGCGCCGCCGGCGCGCAGCGCGCTCAGGTCGGACTTGACGGTGTTGATCGGGATGGCGAAGCCGAGACCGGCGCTGCCCGCAGCGGAACCGGAGCCGGAAGCGGAAGCGGGCGAGTACATCGCGGAGTTGATGCCGATGATGTTGCCGTTCATGTCGATCAGCGCGCCGCCGGAGTTGCCGGGGTTGAGGGAGGCGTCCGTCTGGATCGCCTTGTACGTCGTCGTCGACGAACCGGTGTCGCCGTTGAACTCCTGGCCGCCGAACCCGAACGGCCAGCCGTCGTCGGGGGACTGCTGCTGCTGTTGGCCGTCGTCGGTGGCGACGGTGACGTCACGGTCGAGCGCGGAGACGATACCGCTGGTGACGGTGCCGGACAGGCCTTCGGGGGAGCCGATCGCCACGACGTCGTCGCCCACCTTGACGCCGCCGGAGTCGCCGAGCGTCGCCGCCTTCATGCCGGAGGCGTTCTCCAGCTTGATCAGCGCGAGATCCTTCTTGCTGTCGGTGCCGACGACCTTCGCGGTGTACGACTTGCCGGTGCTCGTCGTCACCTTGACCGAGGTGGCGCCGGAGACGACGTGGTTGTTGGTGATGATCTCGCCGTCACTGGTGATGATCACGCCCGAACCGGTGGACTCGCCGGCGGCCGTGCTCGCGCTGATCTCGACGATGCTCGGGCTGACCGCTGCCGCGACCCCGGCGACGGTGCCCTTCTGGCTGGTGGGCACGACGCTCGTGCTGGTGCTGCTGCTCGACGTGGTGTCGTTGCCGGTCAGCTCCTGGAAGGCGTACGCGGTGCCGCCGCCCACGGCCGCGGCGGCTATCGCGACGGCGGCCAGCAGCGCCATCGGCCCCTTGGCGCGCCCTCGACGGGAAGCCCTCGAGACGGGCTCCGTGAGGAGAGCCGAGGGGGCTGCCTGCGGCGTCGGCTCGTAGGCCGGCGGGGGCGGCCACTCGGGGTTCACGGGGGAGTTCGCGGAGGAGTTCGCGGAGGTGTGTGCGAAAGGGGCGTGCTCCTGCTGGGAGTACGCGGACTGGTGCTGGTCGCCCTGGGGGTACTCGCCGTCGCGGCGGAAGCTCTCGGTCATGACCCCGAGCTTGTCGCTCAAGGATGAGAGGTTCCTGAGTCCTCCCTGAGAAGCCCGACAGAACCGTGTATGCCCCATATAAAGCGACCCGTTGGGGCCGCTGAGCCGCGCGCCCGGTGTTCCCGTGAAACGGATGGTTGCGGCACGGTGATGTGACGGAAGCGGCGGACGAACACTTGTCGGGCTTATGTGCGGTTGGTGTGCCCATGTGGCAGCGTGCCGCAATCTTGGTGGGTTCACGCCATACCACCACTCTCAGGAGCCCTGAGTGATATCTGCCCTGCGCGGCCGCCGAAGACGTCCCCTTACGAGACGTCCGGTCACGGCGACCGTTCTCGCGCTGGCGCTGAGCTGCGCCGGCGCCCTCGCGGCGCAGCCCGCGAGCGCGGCCGACGGACCGGCTGCCCTGCCCGACCCCGGCGTCGCCCGGCAGACGGCCCCCGAGCCCACCGCCTCCGAGGCCGAACTGCGCGACCGCGTCGTCGAGGCCGCCGAGGACCAGGCCACCCCGGCCCCCGACGCACCCACCAAGACCCCGTTCATCATCGGCGGCACCGAGACGACGATCGCCGACGCCCCGTGGATGGTCCAGCTCGCGTACCACGACGAGGCCGCCCAGCAGAGCTACTTCTGCGGAGGCACCCTCGTCTCCCCGACCAAGGTCCTCACCGCCGCCCACTGCGTGGCGGGCCTGGACTGGAAGCAGTTCGGTGCCGTGGTGGCCGGTGCCACCGACCTCGACGACGGCACGAACGGCACCGTCGCCGGCGTCTGGCGCCAGTGGAGCCACCCGAAGTACGACACCGCGACCACGAGGAACGACGTCGCGGTCCTCACCCTCGACCGGCCCCTCGATCAGCCCTGGCTGCGCCTGGCCGCGTCCGACGACAGCGCGCTCTACACCGCCGGCACCACGGGCACGGTGTACGGCTGGGGCCTGACCTCCGGAGCCGACGGCGCCGGACTGTCCACGAAGCTCCGCAAGGTGAGCCTCCCGCTGGTCGCCGACTCGACCTGCAACAGCTCCATGGAGTCGGTTCTCGGCGCGGACTACTTCGTCGAGGGCTCGATGATCTGCGCGGGCACCCCGGCGACCGGCACCGACGAGGGCACCAAGAGCCCCTGCAACGGCGACTCCGGCGGCCCGCTGGTCGTCGGCGGCAAGATCGTCGGCATCGTCTCGTGGGGCGTCGCGGGCTGCACGGCCGAGGGCGCGTACCCGGTGTTCACCAAGGTGTCCTCGTACACCTGGGCCGCCCAGCCGCGGATCGACGACACCGACCTGACCTTCGACGGCCGCGCCGACCTGCTGGCCCGTACGCCCTCCGGCAACCTCTTCCAGCAGGACAGCCGGGGCACCTCGCTCGCCCAGCGCGCCTACCAGGGCAACGGCTGGGAGGGCATCAGCTGGGGCATGCAGGCCGACCTGGACCGGGACTTCTTCCAGGAACAGATCGTGCGGGACAAGGCCGACGGCAAGCTCTACCGCAGCTACATGGACCACTCCACCTGGGAGTGGAACTGGATGCAGATCAGCTCGGTCTGGGGCGGCTACAAGTCGTACGCCATCCCCGGCGACCTGACGGGTGACGCCCGCCCCGACCTGGTCGCGCTGGACGCGGACGGCTCGGTCTACCTGTATCCGGGCAAGGGCGACGGCCAGTTCAACGGCAAGGTCAAGGTCGTGTCCGGCGCCTGGAAGGGCGTGAAGCTCATGGGCCGCGGCGACCTCTCCGGAGACGGCAAGCCCGACCTGCTGGTCCGCTCCACGGACGGCACCCTGTGGCTCTATCGGGGCACGGGCAAGCAGACGGCCCCGTGGTCGTCCCGCATCAAGGCGCGTACGGGCTGGAACTTCACCTCGTACGTCACCAACGGAGACGTGAACGGTGACGGCACCGCCGACGTCCTGGCCCGGTCGTCGGACGGCACGCTGTGGCTCTACCGGGGTACGGGCAAGGCATCCACGGACCTCTTCGCGTCCCGCATCAGCCTGGGCACCGGCTTCAACCAGTACAACCTGCTGTTCTGAGACGCGCGTTCCCCGCGCCCCTAAGGGGCGCGGGGAACTGCGCGACCAGCCACGACGGACCCGCAGGTTCGGACCGCCCTCTCAGCGGAGCGCTCAGTCGCAGCCGCAGGACCGGCGTACGACCAGCCGCGACGGGAACAGCTTCAGGCGCTCGCGGCGGGAGCCGACGGCCCGCAGGCCGTCGTCGAGCACGAGGTCGACGGCCGCGCGGGCCATCGCCGAGCGGTCGGAGGCGATCGTGGTCATCGGCGGATCGGTGAGCGCGGCTTCCTTGATGTCGTCGAAGCCGGCGACGGCCAGTTCGCCCGGCACGTCGATGCGCAGCTCGCGCGCCGCCCGCATGATGCCGACCGCCTGGTCGTCGGTGGAGCAGAAGATCGCGGGCGGCCGGTTCGGCCCGGACAGCAGCTTCAGGCCCACCTGGTAGGCGTCGTAGCGGTTGTAGAGCGCCTCGAAGAGGCGGCCCTCGGTGGACCGCCCCGCCTCGTGCATCGCGCGCCGCCAGCCCTCGACGTGGTCGGAGACCGGGTCGCCGACGGCCGGGGTCTCCGCGGTGCCGCCCAGACAGGCGACGTACTCGTGGCCGTGCTCCAGGAGGTGGCGGGTGGCGAGCTGGGCGCCGCCGATGTCGTCCGTGACGACCGCGACGTCGTCGATCGCCTCGGGCCGCTCGTGCAGCAGCACCACGCGGGCGTCCCACGCCTCTATCTCGGCGGCGGCCAGATCGTTCAGTGCGTGACTGACCAGGATCAGCCCGGAGACCCGCATGCCGAGGAAGGCCCGCAGATAGTGGACCTCGCGCTCGCCGACGTAGTCGGAGTTCCCGACGAGCACCATTTTTCCGCGCTCCGACGCGGCCTGTTCGACCGCGTGCGCCATCTCGCCGAAGAACGGCTGGCGCGCGTCCGGCACGATCAGCCCTATGAGGTCCGTACGCCGCGAGGCCATCGCCTGCGCCACCCGGTCGGGCCGGTAGCCAAGCTCTTTGATCGCGGCGAGAACGCGCTCGCGCGTGGCCGGGGCGACCGGCCGGGGTCCGTTGTTGATGACATAGCTGACGACGGCGGTCGAAGTACCCGCCAGCCGCGCCACATCATCCCTAGTCACCTTGGCCACGCGCGGAGTCTACGCGGATGGACCTACCTCTGGGCAGGGCGTACGGCGGCTTCCTGCGGCTCAGCCGCGAGCCCGGCGTCCGAGGCGGCGTCCAAGTGAGCCGTCTCGTCCGCATCCTCCGGCTTTGGCTGGGCCGCTTTGGCCCTCGCCTCGTCCGCGGCACGGTCGACCTTTTCCGGCGTAACGAATCGATAACCGACGTTCCGGACGGTCCCGATCAGCGACTCGTGCTCCGGTCCGAGCTTGGCCCGCAGCCGTCGTACGTGGACGTCGACCGTCCGCGTACCGCCGAAGTAGTCGTAACCCCAGACCTCCTGCAGCAGCTGCGCGCGCGTGAAGACGCGGCCCGGATGCTGCGCGAGGTACTTCAGGAGCTCGAACTCCTTGAAGGTCAGGTCGAGGACCCGGCCCTTGAGCTTGGCGCTGTAAGTCGCCTCGTCCACGGACAGATCGCCGTTACGGATCTCCATGGGGGAGTCGTCGGCGACGATCTGCTGGCGGCCCATGGCGAGCCGCAGCCGCGCCTCGACCTCCGCCGGACCGGCGGTGTCGAGCAGCACGTCGTCGATGCCCCAGTCGGCGGTGACGGCCGCGAGACCGCCCTCCGTCACGACGAGCATCAGCGGACAGCCGGGGCCCGTGGAGCGCAGCAGCTGGCACAGGCTGCGCACCTGCGGGAGGTCACGGCGCCCGTCGATCAGGATGACGTCGGCACCAGGTGTGTCAACGAGAGCAGGGCCTTCCGCCGGAGCCACTCGCACGTTGTGCAGAAGCAGGCCGAGAGCGGGAAGCACCTCCGTCGACGGCTGAAGGGCATTGGTCAGGAGCAGCAGAGAGCTCATCGCGCCCCACCTGCCCGGGTCGTCCTACGGTCGTGCAAGGTTCGCTCGCCCATAACGTCTGGTTCCTCCTCGGTCCCTGCGAGGACGTTTGCGGCACTGCTTCCTACCGGTCGCGGCTCCCGCGCCCTGGGCGCCGCACCTGCGCTTTCCGTGTCGTCACGGCGCTCGTACACAACGCTCGTACGACCCTCCAGAAAGCGCAAAAGGACCCGGGGGCTACGCTGCCCGAGTCCTCTGCCCAGCAGAATAGCCCACATGAGCCAAGGTCCGGCAGGTCATGTGACGCGATCTTTGCATCGTCCACACACTGAGACAGCCCGGGGAGTGGAGCGGCGGAGGATGCTGCGGAGGTTTCTGCGCACGGTCGACGGCGTCACGATCGAGGCGGCGTACACCCCGTTCTCCCACAGGTCCGACGACCTCGCGATCGTGGTCGCGCACGGTTTCACGGGGGATCTCGACCGGCCCCACGTGCGCCGGGCGGCGGGTGTTCTCGCGCAGTACGCGGCCGTGATCACGTTCTCCTTCCGGGGCCACGGCGCCTCCGCGGGGCGTTCCACGCTCGGCGACCGCGAGGTGCTCGATCTGGCGGCGGTGGTCGCGTGGGCGCGAGAGCTCGGTCACACGCGTGTGGCCACGGTCGGCTTCTCCATGGGCGGATCGGTCGCGCTGCGGCACGCGGCCGAGTACCGGGCCTCTGCCGAGGGGCGTGAGGGGCGCGAAGGGCGTGAGGGGCTCGAGGGGCGCGCCGATCCGCGGACGGAAGCACGCTCGGACGCACCACATACGGACGCGGTGGTATCCGTGAGCGCTCCGGCTCGCTGGTACTACCGGGGTACGGCCCCCATGCGGCGCCTGCACTGGCTGGTGACCCGGCCCGTGGGCCGAGCGGTGGGCCGCTACGGCCTGCGGACCCGGATCCACCATCGCGAATGGGACCCGGTCCCGCTGTCCCCGGTCGAGTCGGTCCCGCTGATCGCCCCCACACCGCTGCTGATCGTCCATGGCGACCGGGACGGGTACTTCCCGGTGGACCACCCCCGGATGCTGGCCGCGGCGGCCGACGGGCACGCCGAGCTGTGGCTGGAGGCGGGGATGGGCCACGCGGAGAACGCGGCGGGGGACGAACTGCTGGAGCGGATCGGGCAGTGGGCGGCCTCGGCCGCGGGCTAGCCTGGCCGTGACCGTAACCATTGACCCGTCGAGCGAGGAACTGAACCTGATGGCACAGGGCACGGTGCGCTACTGGGCCGCCGCGAAGGCCGCCGCCGGCGTCGCGGAGGAGCCGTACGACGCGGAGACCCTCGCGCAGGCGCTCGACGCGGTGAGCGCGCGACACGGCGGCGAACTCGCCCGTGTCCTGCGGCGATGCTCGTTCCTCATCGACGGGGACCCCGTGGGCACGCGCGGACATGAGACGGTACGGCTGGCCGAGGGCGGCACGGTCGAGGTGCTCCCGCCGTTCGCAGGAGGGTGACGGGACCATGAGCAGCAACCAGCCGTACGAGGGGTACGACCCTCATCATCAGCAGCAGCCCGTCTGGCCCGGGCAGCAGCAGTACGACGAGCGCCACCAGGAGGACACCCAGCAGTGGGAGGGCCAGACCTGGGAGACCCAGTTCCAGCCGCAGGTGCCGCCCGCCTCCGCGGATGAGGCCCCGGCTCCGGCTCCGGCCGACACGGCGTATCAGCAGCCGCAGGCTCCGGGCGAGCCCGCGTACGGGACGCAGCAGTACGGCACGCATCAGTACGGCACGCCGTCGGGCACGGGCCATGGGTACGGGACGCTGGGGCAGCCGCTGCCTCCGGAGGCGCAGCCGGGGTATGCGAGCCAGTCCGGGCAGGGTTACGCGGCGGCTCAGACTCCAGGGTGGGACCACGCGGTCCAGGCGCCCGTGCAGGATCCCGCCTACGGCGACTTCGCCGCTGCTCCTGCCCCTTCCCCTGCTCCCGCAGCCCAGGCGAGCGGTGACCAGGCCGCCGCTCCCTCTCACGGCGCTCCCGCCTACGGCCCGCCGACCGTCACCGGCAACCCCCGGGTCACCGACGCCCAGCGCGCCCGCGCGGAAGGGCGTTCGCCGATCATCGAGCCGGGCGGGCAGCCGGCCGCGCTGACGGCGGCGCTCGGGCTGCTGCTCTCGGGAGCGGCGGCGATCGGCCAGTACGCACTGGTCGTACCGCTGGTGATCCTGCAGGCCCTGACCGCGGCGGGCTGGTTCCGCCTGAACGGTATGTGGCCCGCCCGGCAGGGCATCGCGCTGGCCTTCGCGGGCGCGCTCACGGCGGACATCGCGCTTCTGACTGTCGGCCGTGAGAACGCCCCCGCCGCGATTCTGGGCACCCTCGGTGTCTGGGTCCTGCTCACTCTCGTCCTGCAGCTCCGCAGCCACGCCGATCCCGACGAGCGCATGTACGGCCTGATGGCCACGGTGGCCTCGGCGGCCCTCGCGATCGTCGCCACGGGGCACCTTGCGGCGGTCGCCGACGCCGTCACCGTGGGAGGGGCGGCGGTCGCGGCGGCCATCCTGGTCCGCGCGCTTCCCCTGCCGACGCCGGTCTCGGTGCTCTTGGCGCTGCTGGCCGCGGCGGGGGTGGGCGTGGGGCTGGGGGGTGTGACCGGCTTCGGAACCGGCGGTGCGCTCCTCGGTGCCGCGGCCGGAGGCTGTGCCCTGATCGGCCACCGGGTCGCCGCGTACGACTACCCGTCCCGCTTCGTCCACTTCACCGCGGGCGTGGCACTGCCGCTGGCGGCGGCGGCGCCGGCGATCTACGTGGTGGGCAGGGCGCTGGCCTGAGACGGGGTTTCCTCGCCCCCGCCGCCCCTACCCGTCCCATCCTGTTCCTGGGGGCTGCGCCCCCAGACCCCCGCTATCGGCCTGAACGGCCTCGT
>NZ_VCHX02000328.1 GCF_005768555.2 Streptomyces sporangiiformans | reverse complement strand
GGGCGGAGCCGGCCGACGCGCGGCGGGCACGGGCGGCGGGCTCGGTTGGTGCGGGTGCAGGAACGGTCGGCGCGGCTGCGGCGGACGCCCGGGTGGGCGTGCGTTGGGCAAGGGCCGCCCGCGCGGCGGGAGTTCGGCCCGCGGAGGGAGTTCGGGCGGTCGGCGCCTTGGCTAATGTGCACGGGTGACCACCGACCTGACCCTGCTGCCTCATGTCGCCTACCGCGGACAGGAGATCACCGCGCCCCGGCTCCGCGGCCTCCTCGCGCTGCTCGCGGGCGACTTGCGCACGGGCTGCAGCACCGAGCGGCTTGTGGCAGGGCTGTGGCCGGACGAGTTGCCGGAGCGGCCGGGAAAGGCGGTGCAGGTCCTCGTGTCCAGGGCGCGGGCGCAGCTGGGCGCCGACGTCCTCGCGAGCACGCCGACCGGATACCGGCTCACGCTCGCCGAGGATCAGGTCGACAGCTCCGCCCTGCTGCTGCACGCCGCCGCGAGCGCGGACCGGGCCAGGGCCGGGGACCACGCGGGATCACTGGCCGCGGCCGAGGCCGGGCTCGCGCTGTGGGAGGACACTCCTGACGGGGCCGGCGACACCGGCGACCCCGTAGCCGCGTTGCGCACCGAGCGCGCCCCCGTCCGCGGCACGCTCTTACGCGCGCAGGCGCTCGCGCTCGCCCGGCTGGGGCGGCACGCGGAGGCGGCCGGGCCGCTGACCGTGGCCGCCGCGGAGCATCCGCGCGACGAGGAGGTGCTCGCCGAGCTGTTGCGCGGCGAGGCGGCGACGGCGGGCCCGTCCGCCGCGCTGACGCGGTACGAGGCGTACCGGCGTGAGCTGCGCGAAGAGCTCGGCACGGATCCTGGCGCCGGGCTCAAGGCCGTACAGCAGGAGCTGCTGCGCGGCGAGGCGCCTGTGGTCAGGCACGGCGTGCCACACGAGCCGAACCCGCTGCTGGGGCGGGACGAGGACGTCGCGGCGGTGGAGCGGCTGCTGCGCGTCTCCCGCGCCGTCACCGTCGTCGGCCCCGGCGGCCTCGGCAAGACCCGGCTCGCGCACGCCGTCAGCCGCCGGGCCGAGCAGCGCGTGGTGTATTTCGTGCCGCTCGCCGGCGTCACCGCGCACGAGGACGTGGCCGCGGAGGTGGCCTCCGCGCTCGGTGCGGGCGAGGGGCAGCCCGGCCCCATGAGCGGCCACGCCTCGGCCGACCCGGTGTCCGGAATCCTCGGCGTGCTCGGCTCCGGGCACGCGCTGCTGGTGCTGGACAACTGCGAGCAGGTCATCCGGGGCGCCGCCGATCTCGTACAGGCCCTGGTCTCGTCCTCGAAGGACCTGCGGGTGCTCGCCACGAGCCGGGGCCCGCTGGGCCTGACGTCGGAGGCGGTGTACGCGCTGCCGGAGCTCGGTCTCGACATCTCGGTCGAGCTGTTCACGCAGCGGGCCCGGGCCGCCCGGCCCGGCGTGGAGCTGCCGCCGGACGCGGTGGCCGAGCTGTGCCGTCACCTCGACGGGCTGCCGCTCGCCGTGGAGTTGGCCGCGGCGCGGGTGCGGGTGCTGTCGGTGCCGGAGATCGCCCGCCGCCTCGGCGACCGGTTCGCGCTGCTGCGCGGCGGGGCGCGGGACGTGCCGGAGCGCCACCGCACGCTGCACGCGGTCGTGGAGTGGAGCTGGAACCTGCTCGCGGAGGACGCCAGAGCGGCGCTGCGCATGCTGTCCGTCTTTCCCGGCGGCTTCTCCGGCGAGGCGGCGGAGCAGGTCCTTGGCGAGGACGCGCTGTTCCTGCTGGAGCAGTTGGCCGATCAGTCGCTGCTCACCGTCGCCGACACCCCGGCCGGCGTGCGGTTCCGGATGCTGGAGACCGTACGGGAGTTCAGCGCGGCCCGGCGTGCGGAGGCGGGCGAGGATGAGGAGGCCGTCGGCCGG
This sequence comes from Streptomyces sporangiiformans, assembly GCF_005768555.2. GTDB lineage: Bacteria > Actinomycetota > Actinomycetes > Streptomycetales > Streptomycetaceae > Streptomyces > Streptomyces sporangiiformans. Next base: position 29,601 of record NZ_VCHX02000328.1, on the reverse strand, counting down.
TTCCTCGCCTGGGCGCGGGACTTCGGGGTCGCGCACCACGACGTGCTCTTCGGCTCGGACCCTTCCCCAAGCTCTCGGCTTCGCTCGAGCAACGGAGACCCCATTGCCGCCCGGGAGCGGATCAAGGCCGAGCAGGACAACCTCGTGCCGGCCCTGCGGCACGCCTTGGCCCGTTCGGACGGCCCCACCACCGCCGCCCTCACTGCCGTCCTCACCGCCCTGTGGTCCACCGGCTCCAACTACCTCCGTCTCACCGCCCTCGCCGCGGACACCGGCCCGCCGCTGTCGCACTACTACCCCGAGCCCGCATACGTCGAAGTCGCCCGCGCCGCCGCGGTGTTGTGCACGGCGAGCTTGTTCATGGGCTATGGCCCGCACGTCGTACGTCAGCTCGTCATCCTTCGGCGGCTGCCCCCGGCCCCGCCGGACACGCTGTTGCGCGCCGCCGCGGCAGTGCTGAGCGCGGTCCCCGAGATGCTGCCTCCCGACTACGACGTGCTGCAGAAGCTCTGCGACAGCGAGCAGCCGCTGCTCGCCGGCGTCGCCGAGTCCGTCGCCACCTACGTCTGGGAGTCGGAGCACGACATCGACCGGGCGCTCGCCTCGGCTCGCCGGACCATCGCCGCACTGGCGCCGCTCGACAATCCGTTCCTGCAGGTCATGGGCCACTCCCGGCTGAGCCAGCTGTGCTTGCAGATGGAGCAGGGCGAGGCCGCGTACGGGCACCTCAAGGCCGCCCTCGAGGCGCTGCGGCGGCTCGGCGACGAGCACGACACCATCGGCGTCCGCTGGAGCCTCGTCCTCGCCTGCCTGCAGCGCGGCGACCCCGACGAGGCCGAGTACTGGCTGCGGCAGGCGGAGGACGTCAACACCTTGCAGCAGGACGGCTCCGACAGCACCGACGTCGGCGGCCGCGCCGAGATCGCGCTCGCCCGCGGACTGACGGAGGTCGGGCTCGGCTTGTGGCGCAGCGCCGTGGAAGGGGTGGCCGAGGCCGGCTCGATGTACAGCGGCGATCCCTTCCTCGACCGGTGGGTGCTGAAGATCCAGTCGGCGGCGGTGACGGCACACGCGCATGCCGGCCGTCTCGAGCTGGTCGCGGAGCCGGTCGACCGGCTGAGGCAGGGGCTGCGGACCCTGCTCTCCGGTCCGTCCCACTCGCCCATGGAGCTCCCTGTGTTCGGGACGGTGTTGCACGCCCTTGGCATGGCGGGGCTCGCCTCCGGCGACGCCGCCGCCGTACGGATGATCGCGCTGGCCGAACGGCTGCGGGTGCTGCGCGATTACCAGCCGACGATGTCGGCGGACCGCGCCCGGAAGGCGGCCGAGGACGCCGACAGGGCGGCGTACGCCGACGCGGTGTCGGAGTACGCCGCCCTGGGGCGGGACGAGTTGCGGGAGGCGGCCCGCGTGCTCATGTCGGCTACTTCGGGTCGCGGTTGAACAACGCCGTCGACCAGCGGTAGCCGAGCGCGGTCAGGCCGACGCACCAGGCGATCGCGATCCACCCGTTGTGGCCGATCTCGGTGCCGAGCAGCAGGCCGCGCAGGGTCTCGATGGCCGGGGTGAACGGCTGGTACTCGGCGATCGGCTGGAACCAGCCCGGCATCGTGTCGGCCGGGATGAAGGCGCTCGAGATGAGCGGCAGGAGGATCAGCGGCATGGCCATGTTGCCGGCCGCCTCGGGGTTCGGGCCGGCCATGCCCATCCCGACCGCGATCCAGGTGAGCGCCAGGGCGAACAGCGCGAGCAGCCCGAACGCCGCCAGCCACTCCAAGGGCGTAGCGTCCGTGGGCCGGAAGCCGATGGCCATGGCGATCGCGCCGAGGAGGGCCACGCTGGCGAGCACCTGCAGCACGCTGCCGACGACGTGTCCGATGAGCACAGAGCCGCGGTAGACCGCCATCGTACGGAAGCGGGCGATGAGGCCCTCGGTCATGTCCATGGAGACGGACACCGCGGCCCCGATCACGGTGGAGCCGATGGTGATCATCAACACGCCCGGAACGACATAGGCGATGTAGTCGGAGCGCTCGGCGCCGCCGCCACCGATGCCCGCGCTCATCACGTCTCCGAAGATGTAGACGAAGAGCAGCAGCATCATGATCGGCTGGAGCAGCAGGTTCAGGGTCATGGACGGGTAGCGCCGCGCGTGCAGCAGGTTGCGGCGCAGCATCGTGTTCGAGTTGCGTACGGCGAGGGAGAGGGCGCTCATCGGACGTTCTCCTTGGGCTGGCTGGGGGCGTTGGCCGGGCCGGTCAGGGTGAAGAACACGTCGTCGAGGTCGGGGGTGTGCACGGTCAGCTCGTCCGCCTCGATACCGGCCGAGTCCAGCCAGTCGAGGATGGAGCGCAGTTCGCGCTGGCTGCCGTCGCTGGGGATCTGCAGCGACAGCGCCTCGTCGTCCCTGGTGGCCTCGCGCAGGGCGACGGCGGCGGATTGGTACGCGGCCGGGTCGGCGAACCGCAGCCGCACGTGCCCGCCCGGGATGAGCCGCTTCAGCTCGTCGGCACTCCCTTCGGCGTCGATCTTGCCGTCGCTCAGCACCGCGATGCGGTCGGCGAGCTCATCTGCCTCCTCCAGGTGCTGGGTGGTGAGGAAGACGGTGACGCCGCCGGAGACCAGCTCGCGGATGATCCCCCACATGTTGTGACGGCTGCGCGGATCGAGGCCGGTGGTCGGCTCGTCGAGAAAGATGATCCGCGGATTGCCGACCAGCGTCATGGCGATGTCCAGGCGGCGCTTCATCCCGCCGGAGTAGGTGGCGACGGGCTTCTTCGCGGCCTCCACCAGGTCGAAGCGCTCAAGGAGTTCGGCGACGGTCCGGCGGCCCTCGCTGCGGGAGAGTAGGTGCAGGTCCGCCATGAGGAGCATGTTCTCCTCGCCGGTCATCAGGCCGTCGACGGCCGAGAACTGCCCGGTGACGCCGATCGCGGCCCGCACGGCCTGCGGGTCGGCGGCCAGGTCGTGGCCACCGACGCGCAGGTCGCCGACGTCGGCGGTGATGAGCGTGGAGAGGATCTTTACGGCGGTGGTCTTGCCGGCGCCGTTCGGGCCGAGCAGGGAGAAGACCGTGCCGGCCGGCACCGCCAGGTCGATGCCGTCGAGGACCGTCTTGTCCCCGTAGGCCTTGCGCAGCCCCTTGGCCGCGATGGCGAGAGAGTGCGATGTCGTCGTCGTCATGCCGCAGAGGTTGCGGCAGGGCGCCTTCAGCGCGGTTTCAGGATGGTTTCAGCGCCCTGGAACCGGGGTTGCCTCGGGCAGTTGTGGTGCGCCGGCGCTCAGCAAGGAGTTCGCGGAGCTGGTGCATTGGTGGTGCCGTCCAGCTCGCAGCGCTCGACGTTGATGCCGGCCCGACCGTCCTGGGGGCGGCTGCCCGCGCGGCTGCGGGACACGCGCGTGACGAGGTGCAGGACGAGTCCGAGCGCGGCGACACCCGCTGCGGCCCAAGCAACCGCGGTGCGGGGAGCCCGCCGGACAGGGCGAGTCCGCCGAGCGCCGAACCGGCGGCGCGCTGCCCAGGTAAAGCGCAGAGTTGTTCAGGGCGAGAGCGACCGTGCCGTGCCCGTCGCGCAGCGCGAGCAGCCGGTGCTGCTGGGGCACCTGCAGCTCCCAGCCCGCCGCTCCCCAGAGCACGAGAGCGGGGAAGGCTGCGGCACCGAGCACGGGCAGTGCCCCTTCGGAGAGCAGTAGGGCGGTCATGACGGCGGTGACGAGGCCGGCCACGGCCGCGAGGAAGGAGACACCGACGACCGGTGCGATGCGGCGGTCCGTGAGCGCGCCGAACCTGGCGCGCACGGGCACCGGCGGCTCCGCCGGGATCTGCGGAAGCCGCACTCGGTATCACCCTCCCCGCGCCCGGTCCACACAGCCGGAGGGGCAGGTGATGGATCCCTCACGGATCCCTTGCGCAAAGGAGTGGACCCGCCACCTCACCTGGGCCGATCGTGGGCGACATGAATGATCACCGCATGGCACCCGTCGACCCTGCCGGTATCGCCGAACCCACCTCCCGCCCACGGCTCCCCGTACTGTGCCGAGTCGCCGAGGCCGAGCGCGGCCACGGGTTTGCGAGGGGCCATGAGTGACGTGCCTGTGGGTGAGGAGGCCGGTGAGGTCCGCCGATTCTGGGGGCGGCTCGGTCTTCCCGGGCTGGTCGACGTCCATACGCACTTCATGCCCGAGCGCGTCCTGCGCAAGGTGTGGGACTACTTCGACGCGCTCGGACCGCTGACCGGTGGGATCGAGTGGCCGATCACCTACCGGCAGGAGGAGGCGGAACGGGCGGACCTGCTCCGGGAGTTCGGCGTACAGGCCTTCACCTCGATGCTCTACCCGCACAAGCCGGGCATGGCCCAATGGCTGAACGGCTGGGCAGCCGACTTCGCCCGCCGCACCCCCGACTGTCTGCACACCGCCACCCTCTACCCCGAGCCGGGCGTCGAGGCATACGTCCGGGAGGCCGTCGAAGCGGGCGCGCGCGTCTTCAAGGCGCACGTGCAGGTGGGGGCGTACGACCCGGCCGACGAACTCCTTCAGCAGGCATGGGGGTTGCTGGCCGAGGCCCAGGTCCCTGTGGTGATCCACTGCGGCTCCGGGCCCGCGCCCGGCAAGCACACCGGCCCCGAGCCAATCGCGCGGGTGCTGGCGCGGCACCCTCGGCTGCGGCTGGTCGTCGCGCATATGGGGATGCCCGAGTACGAGGAGTTTCTCGGCCTCGCCGAGCGGTATGGGGAGGTGCGGCTGGACACGACGATGGCGTTCACCGACTTCACCGAGGGGTTCATGCCGTTCCCCCGCCGGGACCTCCCCCGGCTCGCCGGGCTCGGCGACCGCATTTTGCTCGGCTCCGACTTCCCCAACATCCCCTATCCGTACATGCACCAACTGCACGCCCTGGAGCGGCTGGGTCTCGGAGAGGAGTGGCTGCGGGCGGTGTGCCACAACAACGCGGCAAGCCTGTTCGGACTGCGAGCTTGACGTCTGGCGTCTGGCGTCTGGCGTCCGGCGTCCGGCGCCGAGACCCGCGTTCGACGTGCAATGCGACCCAGGCACGGACCTGCCGAAACTGGCAGAAGGCGTCGGCGTCAGCGCGAAGTCATTCGCGTTGAGCCCGCGCTCGGTCCGTCTTACGGTGTCCGCGTGAATGACGTGAGCCACGACGCGTACTGCACCGAAATCAGCTCCCGGGCCGATGAGTTACGCGCAGCCGTGCGGTCGGCCGAGGCGGGCCCGGCGGCCACCCCCGTCCCCACCTGCCCCGGATGGACCCTCACCCAGCTCGCCCGGCACGTCGGCGGCACCCACCGCTGGGCCGCGCAGATCGTCCGCACCCAGGCCACCGGCCCGGTCCCCCACGACCTCGTCGACGATGTCTCCTCGCCGGGCCCCGAGACCCCCGCCGCCCTGGACGCGTGGCTCGCCGAGGGCGCCGCGGAGCTCACCGGCGCCCTGCGCGAGGCCGGTCCCGAGGCCCCGGTGTGGACGGTCGCCCCGAGCGGCCGCGTGCGCTTCTGGGCCCGGCGGATGACCCACGAGACGACCCTGCACGCCGCCGACGCGGCCTTCGTCACGGGCGCCCCCTTCGCCGTACGCGAGGACCTGGCCCGGGACGCCCTGGACGAGTGGATGGGCTTCGGCTCGCTGCCGCGGGTCCTGGAGGCGGCCGGGCCCGACGCCCCGCCGCTCACCGGCCCGGGCCGCACACTGCACCTCCACGCCACCGACGCGCTCCACGCCGAGTGGCTGGTGGACCTCACAGGCGAGCCGATCACCTGGAGCCACGCCCACGAGAAGGCCACGGTGGCGGTGCGCGCCCCGCTCACCGATCTCGTCCTGCTCCTCTACGGCCGCCGTACGCCGGCCGGCTCGTCCGTCGAGGTGTACGGGGACGCGGACCTGCTGACTCTGTGGGTGGAACGATCTGGCTTCTGGCTCCGCAAATGAGCCCTGACGCGAGCCCAGGGCCGGTGTGACGGCATGGTTCCGCGGCGCGGGACAAGACGCTTGGTAATGGGATCCATTTTCATGTAGCGTCTTGCACTGCTCGCCCAACAAGGAGGACCGCCATGGCCGTTCCGAAGCGGAAGATGTCCCGCAGCAACACCCGCCACCGCCGCGCCCAGTGGAAAGCCGGCACGCCGCGGCTCGTGCCGGTCACTGTCGACGGCACCGCCCATCTGGTGCCGCAACGGCTGGTCAAGGCCTACGAGCGCGGCTTGCTCCGCCCGGAGGGCTGAGCCGCCATGGCGATCGACCGGTTGCCCGTGACCGTCCTGTCCGGCTTCCTCGGTGCGGGCAAGACGACCCTCCTCAACCATGTCCTCGGCAACCGCGAGGGCCTGCGCGTCGCGGTCATCGTCAACGACATGAGCGAGATCAACATCGACGCCGCTCTCGTGCGCGGCGGCGAGGCCGCCTTCTCGCGCACCGAGGAACGCCTGGTCGAGATGACCAACGGCTGCATCTGCTGCACGCTGCGCGACGACCTGCTGGAGGAGGTCGACCGGCTGGCCCGAGAGGGCCGCTTCGACTACCTCCTCATCGAGTCCAGCGGCATCTCCGAGCCGATGCCGGTCGCCGCCACGTTCGCCTTCGCCCGCGACGACGGAGCCACCCTCGGCGATCTCGCCCGCCTCGACACCATGGTCACGGTCGTCGATGCCGCGAACTTTCTGCCCGAACTGGCGCAGGGCGACGATTTGTCCGAGCGGGGACTGGACCAGTACGAGGACGACGAACGCACGGTCAGCGACCTGCTGACGGACCAGATCGAGTTCGCCGACGTCATCGTGCTCAACAAGCTCGACCTGGTCGATGCCGAAGCCGCCGACCGGCTCCGGGCAATGCTGAGCCGCCTCAACCCGGTTGCCCGGATCGTCCCCGCCGTCCACGGCAGGATCGAGGTCGGCGCGGTACTCGGCACCGGTCTGTTCGACCTCGACCGCGCCCAGCAGGCGCCGGGCTGGGTCATGGAACTCAACGGCGACCACGTCCCCGAAACCGAGGAGTACGGCATCTCCTCCACGGTCTTCCGCTCCCAAGTCCCCTTCCATCCCGGCCGGTTGTGGTCGTTCATCACCGGGGAACTCGACAGCGGCACCTTCGGGCAGATCCTGCGCTCCAAGGGTTTCTTCACCCTGGCGAGCCGCCCGCACGTGACGGGGCTGTGGTCGCAGGCCGGCTCCGTCGCCCGCTTCGAGCCCTCCGCCGCCCGCGACGCCGACGGACCGAACGGTCAGGAACTGGTCTTCATCGGCACGCACTTGAACGCCGAAGCCCTCCACGCCGCGCTGGCCGGCTGCCTCATGGCGGAGAGCGAATGCCTCCCGCTCGTCGACCCGTTCCCCGCCTGGGACACCTACGGCGTCGATGACCCCTGCGAGCACGAGCACCCCGAACTCGTAGCGGGCGCATGAGGAACCACAGAGCTGTCTGACGACTCGCGTGTTCGATTGCCGGTTCATTGGTTCAGGCGGACTTGGAAGGTCAATCCCTCTGGGCTGCTCAACCGCACAACCGGGCGGCCGGTCTCTTCGGACCGGGTGACAAGGCCCTGCCCAAAGTCGCGTGCACGGGCGACGACGCTGTCCAGATCATCGACGCCCACTACCGGCTCCCACTGCGGGGCGGCGGTGACATATTCGTGTGTGGCGAGGAAATCGGCCTGGACGAGACTGGTGCCTGTTGTCTCGCGGTAGAAGTGCTGGGCCAGCTCCGGCTGATCGCAGGTCAGAACCATGCGATGAGGGGCACCCGCAGCGTCAGGCGGGAATTCCCACCCGGTGAACCGGTGTGGCTGCCACAGGGAGAAGGCGGCGCCCACCGGATCGATCAACGTCGCGATACGGCCCTGATCGCCCGCGTCGAAGGGAAGGACGACGAGGCGCGCGCCGTTCGCCGTCGCGGCTTCGGTACTGCCGTCGATGTCGCCGACCGCGAGGTAGTAGGCGATATGGGCGGGGGTTGCCGGCGGGTACACCGGATTCGCGAGGTCGCTGACGCTGCCGATCCGGTGACCTTCGACGGTTATCTTTGTGGCCTGGCGCCAGTCCTCCTCATCCACCGCGAAATGCCAGCCCAGTACCTTTGAGAAGAAGGCTGCTGTGCCGGGCAGGTCGCGAGTTTTGAGGTCCATCCAGCAGAACTTGTTCAATAACCCCGGACGGGCAGTCATCGTGTGCTCCTTGTCGTCCGGACGTTGGATATCGGGTGTCCGGACGGCTTCGCAAGCGAGTTTCCGCTGCCGCGCTGCATGGTCTAGGTGCCGTGGAACTCGGAGTTGGGTGCGAAGCGAAACCTGTCCTCAGGTTCGATGATGTCGTCCAGGCCGGTGAAGTAGAACGACGACGTCGTGCCTGCCACGACGTCGAGGAGGAACTGGCTGCACGAGACCGGAGAGGCCTCCCAGAGGGGACCGCGGCCCTCGTTGAGGATGACGGTCCATTCCTCCGGCTCGACATCGGGTCGGACGACCCAGTAGAGGTAATGTCCCGCGCCTTCCGCGAATCCCCAGGGCACGAGCCGGACGCCACCTTCCTGAAGCTCCGACGGCTTGTCCTCCCCCGCTTCCCACAGCTCGGCGAGGATCTCCTCACGCTCTGCGGTCTGGGCCACCAGCTCGAGCATGGGGTCCGGACAGCCCGGTTCCAGCAGCCAGATCATCCCCGCGAAGAGCCCGCCACCGTACGCCTCGACGAGCCGTTTGTAGTCGGCCGGCAGGACTGTGCCCAGTAGTTCCTCGACCGAGGCCCATTCCACGGTTCGGCTGTCGCCAGGCGGTGGGCAGATACGTGCCAGTGGCTCGGTGTGGCGCAGGCTCCGGGCCGTTTGGATATCGCCTGGCAGGGCGCTGAGCCGTGGCGGGGTCCTGGAGGCGTCGAGGACCACCGCTCGCATCCGGTCGCCGACCGCGGGGCGGGGTATGTCCGACCACCACGAAGGGTGCTTGGCCGGGTCGATGAAACCGTCCTGTCCGTCCGCGTCGACGGCGGCTCCCACGGGCGCCACGGCCTTCACGACGACGTCGTACTCCTGATGATCGACAAGCATGGCTCCACCCTGCACCATCCCGGCGGCCCGGGGGCAGGCGGCTGGGGCGCTCCCTGTGGTCGTCCATGGGGCCAACCGGCGCCGGACTCGCATGTGGATCGGTTCCCTCCAATGGCGGGAGCCCGAATGACCGCACTGTGAGCGCGCGGGCTCAGGCTGTGCTCAAATGCGCCGATGCAGTCCCTGTGAGAGTCCTGCTGTATCTGCTCCGTTGTTTCGGAAGGGCTGCCGTCCACCGCGGCGGTGTGCGGTGGGGACGCGTTGTGCCCTTTCTGTTTGTCAGCATGGGAATCGCGATACTCGCCCTTCTTCCGGGCGCGTTCGCCGATACCACGGGCACAGCCACGGTGTTGGCGGTCGCGCGGACGGCTGAGGATTTCGGAACCGGAAAGCTGTATGCCTGGGGAGACAACGCATCGGGGCAACTGGGGCTCGGTGACCGTACCGGCCGCTTGAGACGCACACAGGTCGGCACGTTCACGGACTGGCAGCGCGTGGCGGCGGGCCCCGACCACGCATGCGCTCTCCGAAGCGACACGCTGTGGTGCACGGGTAGGAACGACAACGGCCAGCTGGGCACGGGCGACACCGAGCAGCGCACCACACTGACGCAGGTGGGAACCAGCAAGACATGGTCAGCGGCCGATGTCGGGCAGACCCACACGTGCGCGACCCGGCTCAGCGGAACGCTGTACTGCTGGGGCAGCAACAACTCCGGTGAGCTCGGCCTGGGCGACACCGCGAGCCGCAACACCCCGGTCCAGGTCGGCACGGCCTCCGACTGGGTGGCCGTTACCGCCGGGATCGAGTACACCTGCGGTATCCGGGCCGACCGCTCCCTGTGGTGCTGGGGACGCAATACCTCCTTCCAGCTCGGCCTCGGCGACACCGCCAACCGCATGGCACCGGCCCAGGTCGGCGCCGCGACCTGGGCCGACGTCGCGGCGAGCCATACGCACACGTGCGGGACGCGCGTGGATCAGACTCTGTGGTGCTGGGGTGAGAACACCTACGGCCAGCTGGGCACGGGCGACAACGTGAACCGCACCCACCCGGCCCCGGTCGGCCCCGGGGTCAGCTGGGCGTCTGTTGCCGCGGGGCGGCTGCACACCTGCGCCACCCGGGAAGAAGGCACGCTGTGGTGCTGGGGACGCAACTCCGATGGCCGGCTCGGGCTCGGCGACACGAGCGACCGCACCAGTCCCGTCCAGGTGGGCAAGGCCAAGTACTGGGCCACCGTCACGGCCGGCCGGGTCCACAGCTGTGGAGTGAGGGCCGGGAAAATCATCTCGTGCTGGGGCGGCAACGCCAGCGGCCAGCTGGGCCAGGGGGATACGGCCACCCGCAGGCAGCCCACCACCATTCCGGGCGCCAAGGCCCGCCCGCTGAGAACGGGATCGAATTCCTCCAGCAACCTCTCGATCGGGTGAGCCGCTGGCTGACCGGCCCAGTCGGATGAAACGTGCGTACCGAATTCACCCGGTCAGCAGGGATCGCAGGATTGTGCGGGATGAAAGAGATATCTCTTTGATCATGGCGAAGAAGAAAGTATCTGACGGGAATCACGGGAATCAGTGGTCCCGCCTCAGGCTGTTTGCTTATGTGGTGCCCGTGCCGGTCGGTCTGATGCTCAGCGGCGGGCTGGTCTGGCACGCATCCCAGGCCGCGTTCTCCGGACGGACCACCAACTCCGGGGTCAGTTGGACAGCGGGATCGATCAACCTGACCAATGACAGCGGCGGCCAGCCGCTGTTCAACCTCAGCAACATCACGCCGGGTGACACCGGGAGCAGATGTATTGCCATCACATCCGAGGCAACGGTCCCGACGAGCATCAAGCTCTACACCTCGACATCCAACGCACCCTCCAACGACATCAGCCCTTATCTCGACATCACCGTCGAGGACGGCACGGGCGGATCGTTCGACTCCTGCGACGGCTTCACCCCCTCCGCGCCCGTGGACTACACCGGCACCTTGGAGAACCTGACCACCACACGCACCAACTACGCCAACGGCATCGGCCCTTGGCCACTGACCGGCAACCCGCCGGAGACCAGGACCTTCCGCCTCTCCTGGACCTTCAGCGCCACGGCGCCCGACTCCACCCAGGGCGGCTCCACACCGAACGTGAACTTCACATGGGAAGCCCAAGCCGCATAGATGTCCTCGAGGTCCTGGCTCCTCCTGCTCACAGTGATCGGGGCGCGCATCGGGCTCAGCATGGCAGCCGGCCTGCTGATCTGGGCCCATGCGCCCGCTCTGCTCCCGGGCTGGGACGCGACCGTCGTCCTCGGCGACTCCATGCGCCCACAGGTGGCGCCGGGAGACGTCGTCGTGTACCAGCCTCTACGGGGCCGCGCGCCCAAGAGCGATCAAGTGGTCGTGGTGACCGACCCCGCGCGGCCCACACGTCTGCTCATCCATCGCGTCGCCAAGGTCCTGCGCAACGGCCATCTCATCACTGCCGGGGACAACAACCCCGCGGTCGACTCCACCCCTGTACCTCCCTCCTCGGTCCAGGGCCTCGCACGACTGCGTGTCCCCATGGTGGCCCTGCCCGTCGCCCACTGGAGAGAGGGCAACTATGTGTTCGCCACCGGTGTGTTGCTCGCTGTGGCCGGCATGAGCCGGTTGGCCGGCCGGAGAACGTCCAGCGCGACAGCGGCTGTGTGATGCGGTCCCGGACCACGCTGTTGGACCGGGTCCTCTTCGCGGCGCGCAGCGTCAGGAAGACCAGCAGGCCGATCGGCGAGAACGGGATCGTCAGCACCAGCAGGGGGCCCATGGCCAGGGGGTGGATTCCCAGTCGGCGCGCCTGGAGGAACATCCACTGTCCCGGAAGGCCTCCAGATCAGGGTCGCGCACCGCCGCCCACAGCTCGGGCAGGACGGGGGCCGCGAGAGCGAGGTAGACCAGCAGGGTAGAGCAATGATCGTGCCGACGAGCGTTCCGAGCACGATCAGCGCCGCCGTGACGAGCGTGGGGCCGTCCGGGCGAAGCAGTGGCTGGCCGCGCAGCGCCTGCCAGGTGACCAGGGCGAACAAGGCGGCGTACGCGCCGGAGGCGACGAGGACCAGCCGCAGCCGTACGGTCGGATCGATCAGCTCGGCCATCCCCTCATGATGCCTGTCCCTCCGCCATGGGCCCGGCTGTTATCGGGAGGTCGCCAGGACCGACAGGCTGCCGTGCGGTTGTCGCTCGTTCTCTCGTCAGGGCATTGGTGACCTTGCGGGCCAAGAGGGGGTCGGCCGGGAGCACATGTGAAGCGAACCAGCGGGCGGCCGAGGGGTCGGGGGACGGTTCGACGAACTCCGCGCCCGCGTAGTCGTCGAGCGGGGGGTCATAGATGTACCCGGAGACCACACCGTGTCGTACCAGACGTTGCACGAGGGCGTCGCGGTCGTGGACCAGGAGCGGAACCCGGAAAAGGGGAACGAGGCGTTCGTCTGCCGAACGGGCTCGGAGTGCCGGGGAGGCCCAAGCGGTGCCCGACAGCAGCGAGACACCGACCCTGCGCCGGGTGAGGTCGTCGTCGAGCCGAGCCATCCGCAGCTTCAACTGCCCGCGTACCAGGGCTCCATGACGGGACCGGAAGTCGTGCAGGTCGACGCGCACCCACGGCTCGTACGCGACCAGGCTCGGCGCCTCGCGCGCGCAACCGGAGAGCCGCGGCGCGTGCAGGGGCATGCGGAAGTCGTCGCGTTCCAGCAACTCCAGGCGCTGCATCGTCCGCCACACAGGACGCACCAGGCGGAGGGTGCGTACCGCCGAACGCGCCAACGGCCTGAGCGTCGCGGCCAGGTCGCCGCGGAGACGGCGCGGCAGCAGGAGATCGTCGCGCAGCAGCTCCAACTCCCGTCGGGTGCGCGCGTCCTCGACGGCGAGGAAACCGCCGGCCATCGCTGCCACATGCTTGGACAGGCTGAATGCCGCCGCCGTCCCGAAGGTCCCGATCGGCTGCCCGTCCACGTGCGTGCCGATCGCGTGTGCCGCGTCCTCGAACAGGGGGATCCCCAACTCCTGGCAGCGCCGCCGGAGTTCCACGACTTGGTCCGGCATCCCGTACAGGTTCGTGGTCAGGACGGCGTCCACGTTCCGCCAGGTCGATTCCGGGACGGCGGCCGGGTCGATGTTGCCGTCCCATACGGACACGGGAGCCTGCACCGGGCGCAGCCCGGCCGCGAGGACGACGAAGAGGATCACGTCGTCGTTCACCGGTGACATCAGTATCCTTGCGCCCGGCCGGCACCAGTGCCGCAGGGCCAGGTACAGAGCCAGCCGTGCCGAGGGTGTGTAGACGCATTCGCGTCCGAGCCGCCGCGTCATCGTCGCGGCGAGCCCCGATCCGTACGACATCGTCACCTCTTGCGTCGAAGGGCCGTCGAAAGGTCGTCTGAGGGACACGGCTGTTCTTGCGAGCGTCGATCAGGGACCGGTCAGGCTTCGGTAGGGCTGCTGGCTGAGCTCCTGGCTGGACGCCGGGTTGGGCTCCTGCAAGCGGGCCCTCGCCGTCGCGGGTCGTCAGGGAAGGTCGGGAGGAAAGCTGCGACGGTCGGTGGAGGGGACGGGTAGGCCGTGCGAATCCGGGGCTGGGGAAGGCAGTTCAGCGTGTGCGCGGTTCCGCTTTGCCCGAGCTCGCCGGGCCCGACGTGCGCAGCGTGCCGACGGTCTTCAGCAGCCGGTCGGCCGGTTGCCGCAGCGCGGAGTGGGCCAGGACCGTGTTCCGCAGGCCGCGCACCGGTCTGCGCCACAGCCGGTGCGCCGCCGCCACCGGGTGGGGGCGGGCCGCGAACCCTTCGCCCACGCGCAACTCGCGGGTCTTGAGCCAGTCCTTGTACTCCTTGTCGCCACGTCCCAGATCCATCAGCGTCACGCCGTGCCGGCCCGCTGCCTCGGCGATCCGCAGATGCATCATCAGGCCGGGTGAGTAGCGGTGGAATTCGGGGTCGTACGCGGTGAACCAGGCCGCGAGCACGGTGCGCGACCTCGGTCCGAAGTGCGCGGCGACCGGCCGGTCGCCGGCGTACAGCACGGACAGCACGCCGGTGAAGTGCTCGTCGCGGACATGGAACAGATGGTCCACCAGGTCGACGATCCACGACCGCGCGAACCGGTCCATCCGTCCCGTCCGCCGGTACTGGGCGGACTTCCACTGCATGAGCCTGCGCAGCAACCGCGGGTCGCGCTCGTCGAAGACGAACCGTATGTCGCCCACGTCGCGCCCGATACGGCGTTCCTTCTTCAGCGTCGTCTTGGCCAGCCCCGGGTACGCGCCGCGCAGCCACTCCGGATAGCTTCGGTCGCTGTGCTCCAGGTCGACCACCGGAGAGGCGAACCTCCCTGTGACGTATCTGCCGAACGGCTTCTGCTCCTCGACGAGGTGATCGAACTCGAAGATGGACAGCCCGCAGGCCCGCAGCAGTTCCTGGGTGTCCCAGGTGACGCCGGGGCGGTGCACGAGGGCTTGGCAGTCGGAGAGGCCGAGACCTATGGCCTGGCCGACGCCGAAGGAGTTGCGCTCGTACGGGAAGAATCCGACGGCCTCCCCGTTCTCATGCAGGACCGCCACCCTCGCCCCACCGCGATACCTGCCGATGCCGATCGCGAACTCCGGTGCCAGGAAAGGGTTGGCGTATTCGGGCGACTCGTCCATCACCCGGTGCCAGGCCCGGAGATGCGAGGCGCTCAGCCCGTCGAGTCTGTGGATCTTGATGTCCATCTCAGATCAACCGCCTTTCCGCAGGCTCTGCGAGGGACGTCCCGGTCCCGGCGCAGGCCGGTAAGGCGTATGGACCATGGCTCATGGATCGCATGGGCGACCGCTCCCCCCTTGACGCGCTGTCCGCGTCCTGCCACCGCTTCGCACTGCTGCCGACCCGCGCCGTGTACGCACTCGTTCCGCGGTCGACGACCAAGGCTCGAGTGGTTCAGTGGGGACCAAAACTCGCGAAACAGTACGCACTCTGTCAAGGGTGTCGGTCGTAACGAAAGACTGTCAGCCGGATGGCACGGCCTATTCGGGTCTGTTCGCTCCCAAGTCCTGCCCTTTCAGCTCACTTTGATCAGACGCAGGCGCCCGTTCGAGGATCAAGCAACCGGGTCCAGGCGGACACAGCACCGGCCGGGGGCAGGCGACAGGCGCGCTTCGAACCCGTCGTCCGCGAGCCCCTGAAGGACACCGCTCAGCAGGTGGAGGTTCATGCCGCACACCGTCTCCGTGTGCTCTCGCGCCAGCGCGTGGAAGGGGCAGTTGCCCAGCACGATGGACTCCCCGTCTTCCCGCGGCTCGAATCCGTACCGCCTCAGCAGGTCGAGCGCGGTCGGGTGTCCGTGTCCGGGGCCGTGTCCGAGGCCGCCCAGCTGTCTGCCGAGCTCATGGGCCTTGCGGTGCAGGACGGTCCGTACCGGCTCGCCGGTCGTCGCGGACTCGTCCACGGCCTGGGCCAGCAGCCGTCCCGCCAGTTCGTAGTGCCGCTCCGGCAGGCTGACGCTGACCTGCTTCGTCGAGCGTCGATAGAGCTTGGCCGGCCGGCCGGCACCCGGCCCCGTACGTCCGCTG
This sequence comes from Streptomyces sporangiiformans, assembly GCF_005768555.2. Classification (GTDB taxonomy): domain Bacteria; phylum Actinomycetota; class Actinomycetes; order Streptomycetales; family Streptomycetaceae; genus Streptomyces; species Streptomyces sporangiiformans. Next base: position 13,988 of record NZ_VCHX02000328.1, on the reverse strand, counting down.
CGCCGCTCATAGACCACGTCGAGCAGCGACGCGTCGGCGAGACGGTCCAAATGGAACGCCGCGGTCTGCCGCGCCAGGCCGAGGGCCGCGGCCGCCTCGTCACGGCCGACCGGCCCCGGCTGACGTACGACATGGTCGTACAACCGCCTGCGCGTCGGCTCCTCCAGGGCGGCGATGGCGGAGACGTCGGCGGTGAGTGCTTCCTTCTGCTGATCCACGCACTCCAGTGTAAAACCAACAGGCCTTGACTAAAGAGACGTACCGAGCTTCTATTGATAGTGAAAGTTGTCAATAGAAGGAAGACGCCATGTCGTCCGCAACCACAACCAGCAGGTCCACCGCCCGCAGGCGAGCCGCGCTCGCCGACCCCGGTTACCAGGCATTCGTCATCCTGCGCACCGGATTCACGGTGGCGCCGATCCTGTTCGGCCTGGACAAATTCACCAATCTGCTCGTCGACTGGCCCACCTACCTCGCGCCATGGATCAACGACGTCGTCCCGGGCAGCGCCCAGGCGGCCATGTACGCGGTGGGTGTCATCGAGATCGTGGCGGGCATCACCGTCGCGCTCGCCCCGCGCTTCGGGGGCTGGCTGGTGGCCGGATGGCTCGCCGGCATCATCATCAACCTGTTGAGCATCCCCGACTACTACGACATCGCGCTGCGCGACTTCGGGCTCCTGCTCGGCGCGGTCGCTCTGGCCAGGCTTGCCCAGCGCTACCACGACAGAAGCGGCAGCCGCACGGAGAGCTGAGCTGACCCGTATGAATCTGCCGTTCCCGCCCGGACGGACAACGGGCGATCGGACCGGACCGGCACAGGCCGGTCCGGTCCGATCGATACGCATGTGCCGTCTGAGGGCGGTGTTACATGGAGCTGCGCCTGATACGGCGGAGGAGTACGAAGCCGGCGAGCACGAGAACCGCTCCGGCCCCGGCCGGCCACAGCTGCGTCCCGGTGTCGGCGAGCCCGCCGGTGGTCGCCTGCGGCTCGGTCTGCGCACCGGCGGATTGATCGCCTCCGCCCACGGCCGACGACTGCTCAGGGTCGTCCCCGCTGCCGCTGTCCGAGCCTCCCGCCGGTGACGTCGCCGGATCGCTCTGGGCCGCCGACGGCGTCGCGTCGGACTTGGGCTCTGCGCCGCCACCGCCGGTGGACGCGTCGTCGCCCGCCGGTTCGGCGGAGGGCTCCGAGGTGCCCTTGTCCTTGTCGTTGCCCTCGTCGCTGGTCTCGTCGTTGGTCTCGTCGGTGCCCTTGCCCCCGGTGTTGCCGGAGTCCGCGTCACCGTTTCCGCCCGACGGGGCATCAGGAGTCGCCGTCGGCTTGTCCTGCGGCTCCTCGCCGGCGCCCGAGCCGGAGCCGGAGTCGGAGCCGTCATCCGCATCGGCACCGGAGTCGCACTTCCGGCCGCCGTTGATGCAGTCGACCATCTCCCGCATGAGGTCTTCGTCGAAGACGTTGATGAAGTCACCGTGGTCCGTGACCGGCTTGTGCAGCTGCTCGGGGAACGCGTCCACCGCGAACAGCGGCGTCGTTCGACCGCCGTCCTTCAGACTCGGCGCGTCGACGTCGTACACGATGCGCTGCACCAGCTGCGGGATGGCACGGAAGTCGCCCGCGCACGTGCCGTCGGCAGCGGCGAACGCCACGTGGGTACGGTGATTGGCGCTGTCGATGTTCCGGCCGTCCCAGCAGCTCTGGAACTTGAACGTGCGGACCACGTCACTGCCCTTGGGGCAGATCGGGTACTTGTCCTTCAGCTGCCGGTCCTCGAACCCGGTGCAGCTCCACGAGGCGTTGGCGTTGGCGGTGCCGTTGACGAACGCCTTGGCGTCGCCGGTGATGATCCTCAGCAGCCTGGGCATGGCCGTGACCTCGCCGCGCGGGTTGCCGACGAACGTCATGGTGACCTGCTTGGGCGTGACGATCTCACCGGCATTGCCCTCGATACCGCCGCCGGGCGACTTGGCGTCCTTCTCCTCGGCCCCGTTCTGCAGGCGCAGCACGGGCCAGAAGTACGAGGACTTGTCCCCCTGGTCCTCACAGGTCGTGGCACCGTTCGCCAGGTCCTCGTCGCTCGCGAAGGCGTCGTTGGCCTGGTTGCCGATGTAGTCGTGGAAGTGGTGCGCGCCATTGGTGACGCCCGGCGCCACGATCACGTTGTCGGAGTTGAACAATCCGTTGGCATTCACACCACAGCTGGTACTGAAGGTGCCGCGGGAGGCGTCGCCCTTCTGGGGCGGGTTCTGCACGTTGGGCTTGACGGTGGTGATGTCGGCGAAGTCGGCGGCCACGGGCCCGTTTCCGGCCTGTCCGCCGTTGCCGCCCTGCTGGTCGCCCTGGTCCTGGCCGCCGCCTTCGTTCTGGTCCTGGCCCTGACCGTCCTGGTTGTCGGCGCCGTCGTCTTGGCCGCCGTCTTCCTGGCCGCCGTTGCCCCCATCGCCGGCCTGGTTGCCGGAAGCGCGCAAAGTGCAGGCCGCGAGGGAATCGAGTCCCTGCGGACGGTCTCCCACACGGCCGATGGCGATCGCGATCCGCTCGATCGTGGCGGTCCGCTTGTCCTTCAGCGGATTCATGATCGCGTTGTCGGCGAAGCCGCTGTCCTGCTGCTGGGCCTGAGCGGTGTTCTGCAGTCGCTGGTAGGCCTCGGCGATCTGCTTGTCCAGGAGGGCGAGTTCCTTGTCGACCTCTGCCCTCGCCCCCTCCGGCACCGCCGTCAGTTGACTGCCGACGTCCGGGCAGTCGATCGTGGCGGCTCCCGACGCCAGAGCCTGATCCGCAGGGTTCTGACTCGACGGCTGGTCCGAGCCGCTCTCGGAGGCCGTGGCGTACACGTTCACCGCCGCCAGTCCACCTCCGCCGATCATCAGCGCGACCGCCGCAAAGGTCGCGCGCCTTGCGCCGGTTGGGCGTCTTCGCGTGTTGCGTCTCACCGGAGTACTCCTACGCTTCATGTGGGCTCGGCATGGCAATCCCCCTGCCCCATACGGAGAAGAGTCCCGGTGTGTTCAAACGCCCCACGGATTTCTTCGAACCTCCCTTGGCTCGACGTCTGGTGGCGCAAACCAAGCCCTTGGAAACTATCCATATGCGGCTCTCGCCGAAGAGTGCAACGATCGCCGGGCGACCTGGGAGGTGAACGGCTTGGGTGAGCCCGCGGTTCGGCCGAACGAGACGACGGTGCCGTTGATGCCGTGCGCGTCGGTGGAGGAAACCCTCGAGTTCTATGAGGCGCTGGGGTTCGAGGCGACTTACAAACAGAGCAAGCCGTATGTGTATCTGGCGCTGCGGTGGAGCGGATTCCAGCTGCACTTCGGGCCGGCGCCCACGGGCCTGGATCCGGCCCAGGAGAAGTCCGGAAGCTGCCTGGTCATGGTCGACGCCGTGGCGCCGTATCACGCGGCATTCGTCGCGGCGATGCGCCGGATCCATGGGAAGGTGCTGGCTTCCGGCCTTCCGCGGATCACCCGCTACCGGACCGGTGCGTCCCGGTTCACGCTGATCGATCCGTCCGGGAACTCGATCATATTCATCCAGCGCGACGAGCCCGCCGAGCTGGAGTATGGCGGCTCGAAGAAGCTGACGGGCCTGGCCAAGGCGCTCGACAACGCCCGGATCCTGCGCGAGTTCAAGAACGATGACCTGCATGCCTTCCGTGCGCTCAAGTCCGCGGTTCGCAGGCACGGTGCGGACTCATCGGTGGTCGAGCGGGCCATCGCCCTGTGCCACCTCGTCGACTTGGCCACGGCCCTCGGTGAGCCCGCTGATCCCTGGCTCGCCGATCTGCGTGGTCTGGAGCTCACCCCTGACGACAGGCGGCGCGTCGAGTCGGAGCTCGGGCATCTGACTGGACTTCAGGAGTGGCTCCCCTCGATGAAGTGAGGCACCATGCGAAGCCTGGCCCGTCTGCCGAAGGCCCATCTCCATCTCCATCTCGAAGGCGCGATGCGCCCCGCCACGCTCGCGGAACTGGCGGGCGAGCGCGGCGAACGACCGCCGGACCCAAGCGGCTTCAAGTCGTTCGAGGACTTCATGCCCGTGTATGGCCTCGCTGCGCGGCTCGTGCGCGAGGGCCCGCGGGAGAACCTTCTGCGGCTGGTGCGCGAAGTGGTCGAGGACGCCGCCGCGGACGGAGCGGTATGGATCGAGCCGCAGGTGAACCCCCTGACCTACGAGGACGATCCGGCCGCCGCGCTCGACCTGCTGGACGTGGTGATCGACGAGGGCCGCCGAACCGCTGCCCGGCTGGGCATCGGCTTCGGCGTCCTGGTGTTCGCCCGGCGTAACGCGGACCCTTCGCAGGCCGTCGAGACCGCCCAGCTCGCGGCCCGGCGGGCGGGCAACGGGGTGGTCTCCTTCGGCCTGGCCGGGGACGAGGCCCGATATGGCCCTGAGCCGTTCGCCGAGGCATTCGCCATCGCCCGTGATGCCGGGCTGATTTCCGCCCCGCACGCAGGGGAACTCGCCGGTCCGGCCAGCGTCCGCGCCGCGCTCGACGTGCTCGGCGCGCGACGGATCGCCCACGGCGTACGGGCGGTTGAGGACCCGGCTCTCGTCGCCCGCCTGGCTGCGGAAGGCGTGGTCCTCGACGTCTGCCCCACCTCCAACGTCGCCCTCGGCGTCGTGGGATCGCTGTCCGCCCACCCCCTCCCGCTTCTGCTGCAAGCCGGCGTCCGGTGCACCCTCAACGCCGACGACCCACTCCTGTTCGGGCCGGGCCTGCTGGAGGAGTACGAAACAGCCCGCACGGCCTTCGCCCTCACCGACCGCCAAATCGCCGCGATAGCCCGCACCTCCGTCGAATCCTCCGGCGCCCCACGCGCCACAGTGGCGGAGGCGGTCACGCTCATCGGCGACTGGCTGGGCTCCCCTGACCAGGCAACGACACCCCCGATCCAAGAGGCATGTGGGCAGTTCGCTGAGCACCGCGCCCTGGGAAATACCGCTGCCGACCAGCAGTCACGCTGACACGATTGCGCGCACCGCGTCTCGCCACTTGGCGAGCCTGCCGACGAAGCAGCACGGCAAGTGGAGCTGTGTAACCGCAATCTGTGCACGCTCGCGAACAACTTTTCCGAGGCGGGCTTCACGCCCGTGATCGACTGGGTGATTCCCTCCCGCGAGCAGCTGGACTTCTTCGTCTCCCTTCTCCCGGCTCGACCATGGGGCCGAACTCGAAGACGGTGTCGTCGCGCTCAGTGGTGGGCGTTCGGCCTGCGGTGAGGTGGCTGGTCAGGTGCCGGGTAAGGCTTGACGGGCGGGATCTCCCGGCTGCGGGGCTCTTTGGGGGTGAGAGTGATCGACTCGCCGTAATGGCCGATCGTCAGGGAGGGGCCGACCAGCAGCGTGTACGTGACCGCTGTCGCGTGTACCTCCACCCGCAGGCATCGGCCCAGCATCTGCACGTTGAAGGCGAGCCGGCGGAGCCTCTCCGGCAGCCGGGGCGTGAATGCGAGCGTGTCCTCGCTGTGACGCATGCCCCCGAAGCCGGCGACGAGAGCCAGCCACGTCCCCGCGAGGGAAGCGATGTGCAGCCCGTCGCGGGTGTTGTTCTCCAGGTCTTCCAGGTCCAACACCGCCGTCTCCACCAAGTAGTCGTAGGCGAGGTCCAGATGACCGACTCGGGCCGCGATGACCGCCTGGACGCAGGCCGACAGGGAAGAGTCGCGGACGGTGATCGGCTCGTAGTAGGCGAAGTTGCGTGCCAGGTGCTCCTCGTCGAAGAACGCGGGGCAGGTGTACATCGCGAGCACCAGGTCCGCCTGCTTGATCACCTGCTTGCGGTAGAGGTCGAAGTACGGGAAGTGCAGCATCAGCGGGTAATGGTCGGGCCGTGTGGCCGCGAAGTCCCAATGCTGGTGGCGGGTGAAGCCGGCGTGCTGCTCGTGCACGCCGAGATCGTCGTTGTACGGAACGTTCACGGCCTCGGCGGCGTCCCGCCAGGCCGCGCTCTCCTCTTCGTCGACGCCGAGCGCGACGGCCTGCTCGGGATGTCCCTCGACGATGTCGGCGGCCGCGAGCAGGTTGTTCCGCGCCATCAGGTTGGTGTACGTGTTGTCGTCGGCGACCGCGCTGTACTCGTCGGGTCCGGTCACGCCGTCGATGTGGAACGCTCCGTGCACGTCGTGGTGGCCGAGCGACCTCCACAGCCGGGCCGTCTCCACCAGCAGTTCGACCGCGGTGTCGCGGGCGAACTGTTCGTCGCCGGTGGCCGAGACGTAGCGCACGACGGCATCGGCGATGTCGGCGTTGATGTGGAAGGCGGCGGTGCCGGCGGGCCAGTATGCGGAGCCCTCGGAACCCTCGATCGTGCGCCAGGGGAACGCCGCGCCCTGGAGGCCGAGTTGGGTCGCCCGCTCCCGCGCGGCGGGCAGGGTCGAGTGGCGCCAGCGCAGCGCCTCGGCCACAGCGCCCGGCGAGGTGTACGTCAGCAGAGGCAGCACGAACATCTCCGTGTCCCAGAAGGCATGGCCGTCGTATCCGGAGCCGGTCAGGCCCTTCGACGGGAGCGCCCGCTGTTCCGCCCGCGCACCGGCCTGCAGGACGTGGAAGAGCGCGAAGCGGACGGCCTGCTGGACTTCTTCGTCGCCGTCGACTTCGACATCCGCGCGGGACCAGAACGAGTCCATGTAGGCCCGCTGTTCGTTCACGAGCCCCGACCAGCCGGTGTCGTCGGCCGCGGCGAGCGCCGCGTCCACCTGATCGCTCACGGCAGGCAGGGACCGCGTGCCCGACCAGCCGTAGGCCACGAACTTCTCCAGGCGCAGCTTTCGGCCGGGTTCGAGCGTGGAGGTGACCGTCACCCGGGCGATGTCGTCTCCGGACTCGCTGCTCGTCCGGGTCTCGTCCGGCCCGCTGACCTTGTGGTCGGCGGCCGCGGCGATCCGCAGCCCGCTGCGCCGGGTGCGATGCACCAGCCGCAGTCGATTGCCCGAGGTGAAGTGCTCTTCCGCTTCGAGCGGCGACTCGAGCACCGCGGCGGCCCGGGGATCCCTCGGCGCTGTCGGCAGCTGCTCGTTGGCGACGAGCTCCGACTGGACCACGACACGGACCTGGCTGTCGACTGCCTCGACCTCGAAGGCGACGGCGGCCACCGCCCGCTGGGTGAAGGACACCAGCCGGGTGGAGCGCACCCGAACCGTGCGGCCGGCCGGAGAGGTCCACTCGCAGGTGCGCCGCAGCAGGCCCGTGCGCAGATCCAGGACCCGCTCGTGGGCGACGAGCCGCCCATAGCGCAGGTCGAAGGGCTCATCGTCGACCAACAGGCGGATGATCTTGCCGTTGGTCACGTTGATGACCGTATGCCCGGACTCCGGGTAGCCGTAGCCGGCCTCCGCGTAGGGCAGCGGGTGGACCTCATGGAGGCCGTTGAGGTAGGAGCCCGGCAGACCGTGCGGTTCGCCTTCGTCGAGGTTGCCGCGCCAGCCGACATGGCCGTTGGACAGCGCGAACACCGACTCGCTCTGGGGCAGTACGTCGAGCTTCAGCTCCTTCTCGCGCAGGCACCACGGTTCGACTCCGTAGGACGCGTGGCTGATCATTCCGCGACCTCCAGCTCGGAGAGGTCCTCGACGACCCGGTCCGCGCCGTGGGCGCGCAGGGCGTCGGCCTGACCGACGCGGTCCACGCCCACGACGTAGCCGAAGTGACCGGAGCGCCCCGCGTCCATGCCGGCCAGCGCGTCCTCGAAGACGGCGGCCTCCGAGGGCTCGACGCCGAGGTCGCGTGCCGCGGCGAGGAACGTGTCGGGCCGGGGTTTGCCCGGCAGCCGCCGCTCGGCGGCGACCACGCCGTCGATCCGTACGTCGAACAGGGATTCCGCGCCGATCGCGCGCAGCACGTCACGGCAGTTGGCGCTGGAGGAGACCACGGCGGTGCGCATGCCCTCGGCCCGTACGCCGTCGATGTAGCGCAAGGTGTCCTCGTACGCCTCGACACCGTCGGTACGGATCTTCTCCAGCAGGGTCTCGTTCTTGCGGTTGCCCAGTCCCCGGACCGTCGGCTTGTCCGGGGGGTCGTCGGGCCGTCCTTCGGGCAGTTCGATGCCGCGGGAGGCGAGGAAGGATCGTACGCCGTCGGCGCGCGGCTTTCCGTCCACGTACTCCTCGTAGTCCCCGGCCGCGTCGAACGGGCGGAAGTCCTCCCCTTCCCGCTCGCGCAGGAACGCGTCGAAGGCCTCCTTCCACGCTGCCGCGTGGACGACGGCCGTTTTGGTGATGACCCCGTCCAGGTCGAACAGGCAGGCCCGGATGTTGTCCGGAAGACCGTTCTTTGTCATGAAGGAAGCCTTCCCGGTGAGGCACCGGCACGAGGTGGCTCACGCAAGGTCGTTCTCTTGATCATCACTGTGGCCGCTCCGTACGTCCACCGCACGGGGTACCCGTGATCGGCGGGCGGAATCCGTCCGGGGGAGCCGGACGATGCCCGCGGTGCGGGCACGGCGGAACCCGTCCCTGGGCCCAAGTAGGCTGACGCGGCGGAACAGGTGGTCGGAACGCGTCGGGGTGGTTGGGGAATTGTCGGTAGTTGAGCTGATCGAGGAGGTCAAGCCCCGGCTGCGTGGCTGGCTGCACGCCGGCATGGCGCCCCTGGTGTTCGCCGCGGGCATCGTCCTGGTCTCCCTGGCGCCCGCGGGTGAGGCTCGGGCCGCTGCCGCGGTCTACGCGGTGTGTGGCCTGCTGTTGTTCGCTACCAGCGGGGTCTTCCACCGCGGGGCCTGGTCGCCACGCGTGTACGAGGCACTGCGGCGTGCCGATCATTCGAACGTGTACCTGCTGATCGCCGGAACGTACACGCCGATCGTCGTGCTGGGCCTGACGGGGACCACTCGTACGGTCCTGCTGTGGGAGATCTGGATCGGTGCGGGCGTGGGGATCCTCTTCCGCTGTCTGTGGCCCTATGCGCCCCGGATTCTGTACACGGCGCTGTACATCGTGCTGGGCTGGTCGCTGGCCCCCGCCTTCGGGCCTCTGGTGCGGCACGCGGGTGTGGCGGTGTTCGTGCTGACTCTGGCCGGCGGAATCCTCTATACGGCGGGCGGGGTCGTCTACGGCTTGCGGCGCCCCGATCCCTCCCCCGCCTGGTTCGGGTTCCATGAGATATTCCACGCCTTCACCATCGCCGCGTGGATCTGCCAGTACGTGGCGATCAGTCTGCTCACCTACCGGCTGCTGTGACGCCCCGGCGCGGGCGCGGTGCCCGGCGGCGGCGCACGATCAGGACGTGGTCCGGCTCACACACGGTTCCGGGATGGGCCGGGAACGATCGCGAGTGGTGCGCCGTTCTTCCTTACGTGGCTGCAAGTCACCGCATACGGCCCCGGCTGGTCTCCCCCGTCCAGCCGGGGCTTTTCACGTGCGTCGGGCGCAGGGCGGACTCCATGGCAGACCTCCGGGATGTGGGCGGCGCTGGCGCATGAGCGGCCCGAGGCAGCTCCTGACTACAGAGCGTCGTCGTGCTCGTCCGGGATGCGGTGAACGGCCGCCTCCTCGGCGGAGGCCGCTCCCCCGTCGATGCCCACGTCCTCGGCGAGCATGTCCTTCTCGGCGTCCTCGCGGACTCCCTCGTCCGGAGCGACGAGGCGGCCCGCGCGGTCCCTCCCCACCTCGTCGTCCAGCGGCTCGCCCTCGCCGCCCCGGAGGTCGCCCACGTCGTCGCCGTCGTCGAGTTCTTCCAGGGCCGGATCCGCCCGCTCCTCGGACAGCCGCCGGTCCAGGCTCTCGCCCTCCCGCCGCTCCCGCGCGGTCGTACCCTCGTGCTCCACACCGAGGGGACGTTCGGGCGGCGACCAGCCTTCCTCGTACGGGTCGGACCCGCGATCGTTGAGGGTGTCCTCCGGATCGAGGATGCCTTCGTCCTCTCGCCCTTCCGGGCCCTCCGGCTGGTAGACGTAGTCACCCATGACTTCGTCGTGATTCTGACTGCCCATGATGTTCGTGACCTTCCGAACGGTTTCTGTGCCGTCCAGCCCACGTATCCAGGCTGAGGCAAGCCACACGTACGGGCACGAGGATGGCACCGGGTGAGCACGGCGCGTGACCGTGGGCCTTGCTCACCCCGTGCGACGGGTCAGGAGGGATGCGCGGCCCGTACCCGGGCCAGTACGTCGCGGATCATGTCGGCGCTGATGGTGAAGTGATTCCGGGCGATCTCCTCGGCCCGTTCGGGCTCACCCGCCGCGATGGCCTCGTACAGGGCCTTGTGGTCCCCGCCGGCCCGGTGGAAGTGGGAGCGCTCGCCCTTGCCCCACGGTTCGACCGGGAAGCCGAGGCTGATCCGGGTCAGCAGGTCCCGGCTGAGCCTGGCGATCTGCGGATTGTGGGTGGCCTCGCAGATGCTCCGGTGGAACGCGCTGTCGGCGGCCTGTTCCTCGCGCGGTGTCCGCGCGGACAGGTGGGCGGCCAGCGCCTCGCGCATCGGATCGAGGTCCTCGGGCCGTCGGCGTCGGGCGGCCGTCGCGGCCACCATGCCCTCCACCAGCCCTCGCAGATCGAAGAGTTGTTCAAACTGTTCCCATCGGGGCAGCAGCGTGCGGCGGACCGCCGCCCCGGAGGACTCGGTCCAGCTGTCGCGTACGAAGGCTCCCCCGTTGCGGCCGCGGCGGATCTCGATGACGCCCACCGCCTGGAGACGTCCGATGGCCTCGCGCACGGTGGGGCGGCTCACCCGCAGCAGCTGGGTGAGCTCGCGTTCGACCGGCAGCCGCTCGCCCGGCAGGAAGTCTCCGACGGCGATCGCGGTGAGCAGCCGGTCGGAGACTTCGTCGACCGCCGATGCCACGCGGACCGGTCGCAGTTCCGGCGAGGGAGCGCCACCGAGGAGGGCACGGTCGAGCATCCGGGAGAACTCGTCCTGCGGGCCGGCGTCCACCTCGTCGGCGCCTTGCGAGCCCGCGCCTTCCGGGCTGGCACGCTCCGAGCCGGTCGCCGGTGCGGCATCCCCCTGTGGGTGCGCGGGCCGCTCAGGGCGTCCCAGGGGCTCGGCGGGCTCCGGCAGTCCAGGCGGCTTTCCTGGTTCGGGTGGCTGAGGTGCGGATGGCAGCTGTCCTCCTCGGGTCGAACGGTCGAACCGGTCGAACGGGCCGATCGGTTCGCTCGGGTCGGGTCACGGGTGCCTGACAGGTAAAAACGCAGTTACTTCTGCCCCGGCACCACTAAAAGGTCTTGTGGACTGAGCATTTACCCAATCAGTATGTCAGCCATCCGTCACACCCACCTCATTCGAGACACGGACTGGCTCGATCCGGCTGGTCTGGGAGGCTCTCCAGTGGCGATCCCCGAACCGAACCACACCGGAACCGTCGACTTCAACGGATGGTCCACCTGGTACCGGACGACGGGCGAGCCGGGCAGGACACCTCTGGTCGTCCTGCACGGCGGACCCGGCGCCGGTCACCACTACACGCTCCGCATCGCGGGCATCGCCCAGCAGGGCCGCCCCGTGGTGCACTACGACCAACTCGGCACCGGACTCTCCACCCATCTGCCCGGCAAGGGCGCCGACTTCTGGACCGTCCAGCTCTTCCTCGACGAACTCGACAATCTCCTCAAGGCGTTGGGGATCTCTGACGCCTACCACATCCTCGGCCAGTCATGGGGCGGCATGCTCGCCGCCGAGCACGCGGTGCGCCGTCCGGCCGGACTGCGTGGCCTGGTCATCGCCAACTCCCCCGCGTCCATGGAGCTCTGGTTGTCGGGCGCGGCCGAACTGCGGGCCGCTCTCCCGCCCGAGGTCCAGCGGACCCTGCTCGCTCATGAGGCGGCCGGGACCACCGACCACCCCGAATACCGGGCCGCGGAACAGATCTACAACGAGCGCCATGTCTGCCGCGTGGTCCCGACCCCGCCCGAGGTCCAGGCCACCTGGGACAACATCGCGGCCGACCCCACCGTGTACCACACGATGAACGGGCCGAACGAGTTCCACGTCGTCGGAACCCTCAAGGACTGGTCGGTCATCGACCGACTGCACCTGATCGACGTACCGACCCTGCTGGTGTCCGGCCGGTACGACGAGGCTACTCCCACCACCCTCAAGCCCTTCGCCGACCACATCCCCGATGTGCGCTGGCACATGTTCGAGCACTCCAGCCACATGCCGCACGTCGAAGAGGAGGAGCTCTACCTCCAGGTCGTCGGCGCGTTCCTCGACTCCACCGACTGATCCACCCACGGGAGTTCGGATGTCCCGCAGCACCAGACGGACGGCACTCGTCGCCGCCACCACCGTCCTCGCCCTCACCGCCGCCGCCTGCTCGTCCTCCGACGACGGCACCGCCTCCAACCCGACCACGTCGTCCTCCGGGTCCGGATCATCCGCCTTCCAGCCGGAGCACAAGGGCGGCACCCTGCGGTTGGTCGCCCATGCGGCCGCCGGCAGCTTCGACCCGCAGGTGAACTACACCCTCCAGTACTGGCAGTTGTACCAGTCGATGTACGACGGTCTGCTGGCATTCAAGAAGGTGGGCGGCCAGCAGTCGTTCACCGTCGTACCGGACCTGGCCACGGCCATGCCCAAGGTCACCAACGGCGGCAAGACGTACACCTTCACGCTGCGCAAGGGCATCAAGTTCTCCAACGGGAAACCCGTGACCACCGACGACGTGGTGGCGTCCTTCCAGCGCATCTTCAAGGTCTCCAGCCCCACCGCGGGCACCTTCTACAACGGCATCGTCGGAGCGGACGCCTGTATCAAGAAGCCCGCCGGCTGCACGCTCGACAAGGGCGTCGTCGGCGACGCGTCGGCCGGTACGGTGACCATCAACCTGACCGCCGCGGACCCGGAGCTCCCGTACAAGCTGGCGGTCCCGCACGCCAGCGTCGTACCGAAGGATTCGCCGGCCAAGGACGCGGGCACGAAGCCGCTGCCGACGACGGGCCCGTACATGGCGGCCTCGTACGACCCGAACCGGAAGCTGAAGCTGGTCCGCAACCCGCACTTCAAGGAGTGGTCGCGGGAGGCCGAACCCGAGGGCTACCCCGATGTGATCGAGTACTCCTTCGGCCAGACCGTCGAGTCCGAGGTGACCGCCGTCCAGAACGGCGAGGCGGACTGGATGTACGACCCGCCGCCCGCGGACCGCCTGAACGAGATCGGCACCAAGTACGCCTCCCAGGCGCACGTCAACCCGCTGACCGCGTTCTGGTATCTGACGATGAACGTCAACATGGCGCCGTTCGACAACGAGATGGCGCGACAGGCCATCAACTGGGCGGTCGACCGGGACGCCATCGTCCGGCTGTACGGCGGCAAGAACCTCGCGTCTCCCGCGTGCACCATCCTGCCGCCCGGCTTCCCCGGACACGCCGACTCCTGCCAGTACACCAAGGGCGGTGGCAAGACCTGGTCGGCCCCGGACCTGGCCAAGGCCAAGGAGCTGGTCAAGAAGTCCGGTACGGCGGGGCAGAAGGTCGGCATCGTCGTGAGCGACGACGACGTCAACAAATCGATAGGCCAGTATCTGCAGAGCCTGCTCAACCAGCTCGGCTACAAGGCGACGCTCAAACCGCTGTCGGGGAACATCCAGTTCACCTACATCCAGAACACCAAGAACAAGGTGCAGCTCGCCCTGACGTCCTGGTACCAGGACTATCCGGCGGCCTCGGACTTCCTCAACGTGCTGCTGTCCTGCGCCTCGTTCCATCCCGGCAGCGACTCGAGCATCAACATCTCCGGCTTCTGCGACAAGGGCATCGACGCGCGGATGAAGGCGGCGCTGAAGACCGGGCAGAGCGACCAGAAGAGCGCCGACCAGGAGTGGGGCACGATCGACCAGGACATCATGAAGCAGTCCCCGGTCGCCCCGCTGATCAACCCGAAGATCATCGACTTCACGTCGAAGCGCGTCGGCAACTACCAGTTCAGCAAGCAATTCTACATGCTCGTCGGACAGTTGTGGGTGAAGTGAGCCGCGTCGTGGCACTGCCGAACCCGCCGACCACCGCCGAGGCCCGGCGCTCTCCGGGCCCCTGGCGGACGGCCACCGCCGA